>NZ_JBJMAU010000018.1:0-60256 GCF_052119505.1 Anaerobacillus sp. MEB173 | reverse complement strand
TTCATCTTCTAAGACATCTTCTTCTGCTTCTGTTCCTTCATCTTCTAGGCCATCTTCTATCACACTTGACTGGTCTTTATTGCTTTTTGCAAGTTCACTTATAATTTTTCCTTTTTCAAAAGATCCTGGAATTGAGGAAGCTGCTTCTGACACAATTTGACCATGATTTTTTTCAGCTATTTCCAATTCATCTGCTAAAACTGGAGCACCCGCTGCTATAAATGTACTGGCTAACATTGACGTAGAGAGAACTAAAGGTAAAACCTTTTTAGAGACACCTGCTTTATTTGATTTTATTTCTCGTTTTTTTACCATTTTTTCTTCCTCCTCATTTATAAAAAGAATTTATCTATCATCTGCCATTATTCATTTTTTTAGTTATACTATAATCTCATAACCTCCCTTCTTAGAAGCTAGCAATAGTGATTATTATTGCTTGTCCTTAACTTTAAACAATAAATATGATCAAACTATTACCAAACTAAGAATATTTTTTATCGAAATATGAAAGTTTTAATCATAATGTCAAAAAAAGCAATGGCCCTGTGGACCATTGCTTTTCTTTAAACTAATTAATATAAGATTTCAATTGTTGAAATCCTCCTAATGAAATTAATGCTAAGGCGATAATATATTTTCGATTACGCTCGATTGTTTTCCGGCTACACGATGCATGCTTTAATAGGTCATTGATTGGAAGCTGTTTTTTTTCTAGTAATATTCTAGATAATTCCGGGTCCTCTACTATAAGACTCGTAATATTTTTCATATTTCTTATGGCATCCTTATGCTTCGGACATTTTTTGGTGAGTGTTTGGAACGTAATGCCATAATCGTTCAATAACTTACTATATTCTTCGATCTCATGAGCTAGCTGCTCATTTTGTATTTGCTGTTCATATTTCTCGATAGAAATCTGTTGTTCAATAAACGACGGTTCCCCATCATTGACATCCATTTTATCTCTTTGATCAAAAAATGTAACTTTAACTTGTCTTGTTTCCTTACGGATATAGTCAATCACCTTTTGCCTAATGACTACTGAGGCAAATGAGAGAAAACGAACACCTACATTATGGTTATATTTATCAATAGCAATATTAAATGCGTACAATGCTTCACTATACTCATCCATGTTTTGATCAATATATTTTTTACATACTTTAGATGTAATTTTTTTTATAAAAGGTTGATATTGCTCTAATACCTTTGTTCGTAATCTTTCATCGCCTGATTGAATTTTAGCTACTCGTTCTTCTAATTGATTTGATTGCAATATGCTTTTAGGTAACTTGGAATACATCTCCATTGTTATACACCTCAATACATTTCTAGCTGTACTTTTTGTATGTAAAGGATCATACCAAGTAACTAACGTAGCGTCTATTCGTTCCGACAATTTACTAGACTCATTTCACACTTTTACATACTTTAGTGTGTTTTTGTGACGTTTTGTTTGTTTTTGTTACAAAATTTTAATCAGATTACAATGTAAACTTAATCTCGTACATATATAAAAAAGAAGATCCGTCAATGGGATCTTCTTTATCATCACACCATGTAAGTTAAGCATTACCAATTATACTATCCACAGTTGATTTATTTGTAGACTTCACTAACTTGATAAGCAACTCTTTTGCCGCAGCGTAATCATCAATATGAATGATGGAAGCGGCTGTATGAATATAACGTGAACAAATACCAATGACTGCCGATGGTACACCGTTTCCTGACATATGAACACGGCCAGCATCTGTTCCACCTGGTGAAATAAAATATTGATAGGAAATATCGTTTGACTCTGCTGTATCCAAAACAAAGTCACGCATACCACGATGTGTTACCATTGTTCGATCAAAAATACGTAGTAATGCCCCTTTTCCAAGCTTTCCAAATGCGTCCTTATCTCCTGTTGCATCATTTGCAGGACTAGCATCAAGCGCGTAAAAAATGTCTGGCTTTATCATGTTTGCTGATGTTGCAGAGCCTCGTAAACCTACCTCTTCTTGAACAGTTGCTCCTGAATAGAGTGTATTTGGCAGTGTTTCGCTCTTCAATTCTTTAAGCAACTCAATGGCTAAACCAACACCGTAACGGTTATCCCAAGCTTTCGCCATGATTTTCTTTTCATTTGCCATTGGAGTAAAAGGACAGATTGGAACAATTTGTTGGCCAGGCTTTATTCCAATTCGTTTGGCATCTTCTTTATCATCAGCACCAATATCGATAAACATATTTTTAATCTCCATTGGTTTTTTCTGCTGTGGTTCTTCTAATAGATGGGGGGGAATTGAACCTACAACGCCAATAACTGGTCCCTTATCAGTAATTACTTGCACGCGCTGGGCGAGTAATACTTGGCTCCACCAACCGCCTAATGTTTGAAATTGTATCATACCTTTATCGGTTATATTCTTGACCATAAATCCAACTTCATCCATATGTCCGGCAACCATAACTTTCGGAGAGTCTTCCGCACCTTTTTTCACACCAAAGATACTGCCAAGATTATCTTGAATCACTTCATCACTATATTTTTCTAACTCACCTCGAACAAAACGACGTACTTCATGTTCAAATCCAGGTGCTCCTGGTAATTCGGTTAATGTTTTAAATAATTGCAGTGTCTCCTGATTCATATGTAACCCCTTCCTGTTTTCTTTGTCTATGTATCATTACCTATTCTACTCAAATCTATATAAAGATACCACTTTTCAAGTATAAATAAAAAGCAGCCAACTCTCTAGATATAGTTGACTGCTCTTATATTTAGAACCATTCAATTGGAATTTGATAAGGTATTGGATCCTTGGAGTTTGCCTCTTTAAATCCTTTAATACGCAACTGACAGCTGTCGCACTTTCCACAAGCTTCTTCATCACCCAGGTAACAAGAAGTAGTCAGGTGATATGGAACCTCTAAGCGCAAGCCTTCTTTTACAGTTTCTGATTTCGTTAAATCAATAAGTGGCGTTTCAATTTTTAATGTATTCCCTGTCGCTCCAGCCTTTGTCGCCAATTGCACAGTTTTGTTCATACTCTCAATAAATTCTGGACGACAATCAGGGTACCCACTATAATCCACAGCTGATACACCTATATAAATTGCTTCAGCCCCAATGACTTCAGCATAAGCACTGGCTAAGGCGAGGAAAATCATATTTCTAGCCGGTACATAAGTAGCTGGAATTTCGTCTCCTTCACCCTCTGTAGGGACTTCAATCGATTGATCCGTTAGGGCACTGCCGCCAATTTGATTAAGAAAACTAATATCAACAAAACGGTGATCCTTTACCTTATAGTATTGACCAATTTTTCGCGCCTGCTCAACTTCCCGATCATGACGCTGACCATATTGAAAGGTAATCGGGTAAAGGTCATACCCTTGCTCTTTAGCAATTCCCATACATGTTGTACTATCCAAGCCCCCACTTAACACAACAACAGCTTTCTTCATCGCTATACCCCTCTTTCTTCTGGATCCCAAATAATTTTGTGTAACTGCAAGCTTACTTTTACATCAACGAGTTTCTCAGCTAACACTTTTCCAACGAGTTTCTTAGGCGGCATAGTCTCCCAAACTGGACTAAAGAGAACTTGTCCTTTTTTAACATTGCTCCGGACAACAATCACTGCTGCCTGAAAGTCTTCGTCATCAGCTATTACAAATTTTATTTCATCCTTTTCACCCAAAAAGTTAAAATTCGTTACGATCATCCTATCCATTTCATCTGAACCTGGCAACTTAAAGTCCATCACATAGCGGACTTTCTTGTTTAGAGCCGGGATGTCCTCACGAAGTTTTGTAAATGGCTCCAGGTCAATCGCACCATTCGTTTCAACATGAATATCAACAATATGTTCTAGGTGAGCCATCGCTAACAGCAAGGCTGCCGATTTTTCGCCATGAATTAGCGGTTCTCCACCTGTAAAACAAATTCGTCTACTCGAATATTGCTTAATTCGATCAATAATTTCAGCAATGGTTGCTTCATACTCAGGCTTTGCCGGTGCATAGCTGTATGGTGTATCACACCAAGTACAACGGAGATTACAATGAAAAACACGTACAAAAATCGTTGGCAGACCGGCAGCACTTCCTTCACCTTCAACCGTTTCAAAGATTTCAACCATGGGCAGCTTCCAGTCTAAGTAATCTGATTCTTTAAATTCCGTCCAATTACTCATCAATTTCCATCCATTCTCTTTTCATCGTTGCATAACTCGTAGGTGTTTCATAGAGAACTAATTCTTCAATTCGATGACCTAGTTTCTTTAGTCCTTCTTCAACAAGACGCTTATCCAGCTCTTCCCAAATCCAGACAATCATATTTTCTGCTGTTGTATTCATATTAGGCAGAACTTCATTTAGATAGCGATGATCAAGCTGTGCTTTTACTACTTCATTATATATTCTTTTTACGTCACCAAAATCAACTGAAATTCCGATATCATTCACATAACCACTTATTGTAATGACCAATTTATACGTATGACCATGGAGGTTTTTGCACTTTCCATCATAACAATGAAGGTGGTGTGCCGCATCAAACGTAAATTCTTTAGTTATGCCGACACGTTTGTGATGATATTTTAATTCGTGACGCTGTATATCTTCATCAATTTTTTCTACTTTTTTTGGTATTTGAAATTCCACTTGAATTTCCCCTTCCTAAGATGATATTCCATTATGGGGATAGACGCGAAACAAGAAAAACACAGGCGCCGGAGCTAGACAGGAAAAAAGCTCCCATTTCGTCCTGGGAGTCTTGCACCAATGACAAGTTTATAGATTTCACGCTCCCTAGTTTTGTTTTCTGAGGGGTGGGAATTACGAACCCTCAAAATAATCATTAATATCATAACAAATCAAACGTCCAAACAAAAGGGAAAGGTTTGGAAATTGGATTATTCTTTTGTATACTAAGAGTATCATTACGTTAGGTGAAAGGCGGAAGAGCTATGGGCTTAAAACGAATTGCATTTGGAATCGGTATCGGTTTTATTGCTGGTCTTGTCGTACGTTCAAGCATCACGAAAGAAACAGTCTCCCCTGAAAAAGCATTACGAATTGTTAAAGAGAAATTAAAAACTCGTGTAACAATTGATGGGTCATGGATTCATATGATTCCAGAAACATTAACAAAGGATCAACTAGAATATACCGTTTACCGCGGGGGAATTTCTAGCACACAAGGTCAAGAAGATGTTCAATTTGATTTTGTCGTCGATGCCGCTACTGGAACAATTTTAGAGTTAACTTCGCAGTCAAATTAATTGATAACAAACAACAAGAGAGCCTTTCATATTGAAGTGCTCTCTTGTCCTTTTATTAATTCTCTTTACCCTTTTGGGCGAAACTGTGCCTCAAGGCGATAAATGCGCATTCCTTTTCCTGAAAACTTCTGCTCGTATTCTGTCATAATATTGCCTTCATAATCACTATTATGAAGATCCAGACTTACGTTATTTAATATTAGACCATACTTTGAGAAACTATGAAGAGAGTATTCGAATAATCCTTGATTATCCGTTTTAAAGTGAATTTCGCCTTGTTCTATTAGTACTTTCTCATATAACGAGACAAAGTCTTTATACGTAAGTCTGCGTTTTTCGTGGCGATTCTTCGGCCACGGATCAGTAAAATTAATATATACGCGTGATATTTCCTCATCAGCGAAATATTCAGCTAAATTGCTAACGTCTTCATTTAGCAATTTGACATTTTGTACTCCACTTTCTTTGACACGTTCCATCGCTGTAATAATGACACTATCATACTTTTCAATCCCTATATAATTGATCGATGGATGAGCTTGTCCCATCTCCGTTACAAATTTTCCTTTTCCTGTACCTACTTCGATATGGATGGGATTTGAATTCCCAAATATTGCGGACCATTTTCCACGATATTCTTCAGGGTTAGCAATCACAACATCAGGATTTGCCAGAATTTCTTGCTTTGCCCCTGGTTTATTTCGCAAACGCAAACGACTCACTTCCTCTTCTAAGGTTCATTTTCAAATTTCTTGCTCTTGATCATACACGACAACATCCCACTTCACGCTAAGATCAGGGTTATGGTCGATTGCAGCTGTCACATAAAGCTTATCAGCAACAGACCAGACAATGACATCTTTATAATCTTCTTCTGGATCAGGGCCAACAAAGGATTTATGGATATTTTTATATAAACGGCTTGTCGTATCTTTGATTGCTTTCGTTACTTTCGTTTCTCTCCATGGATGATCTTTCACATGCTGCATAGCTGAGTCAAACATTAAAATTTCCTGTTTTAATTCAATTTTATTAATCACTACATCATTTACACTATTTTTTGTATCCAGATAAATTTGCTCAATAATTTCATCTGTGAATATTGACAAATTCCTCTCCCCCTCTTACTGTTAACCGTAGATATTTTACCATGAAAAGTAAAAAAGCGTAAGCGTCAAATAGACATATAACAATGTTTTTCTACAATTTATGACCCAAGGTAACGATAAGTTCACGACTAACTTTCCTTATTGTTAAAATTTTGCTATCGTTTAACTATACCTTTGTAAATGGAGTGTTCGTATGCTAAACCAACCACAACCTGTTTTCAGTTATACAATCCCCTATTATGTAACAAATTATGGAGAAAGTCTTGAATTATTTATTTCCGAAAAAACATATGAGAGTTTTTTACAAGCTCAAGCAAAGTTGCCAATTACAATTATTAGTGGCAACCTCCATCCTATTGCTGCTACATATGGTGAAGCAACTTCAACATTGTTTGACAGTCATAGAGCAATTATTATTGCAGGAACAAAGGATATAAAAGAATATTCAAATGAAATTATGGATATGGCTATTGCTACGGAATTAGAGCGAATTCACTTATTTGACCGAGAGAAGTTCAAACGTTATCTTTATCTTCACCAAACCCCGGAACTTATAAAAGTTTTTATCGATGATCTTCAGCAAACGTTAGAAGACATTGTTATAGGAAAACGCCTGATCAGGAAGAGTTACCGAATCATTCAACGGGAAGCAGAAATTATGAACGACATTTTGAAAACTCCCACAACACTGCCTAGTCTTAAAAAAGTAAGCCCGTACAATCATGAATTGGGATTGTATCTACTCAATAAAATGTTTTATTTATACCATGTAGACGAAACAAACTACAAAAAATACAAAGCTTTATTACAGCCATATTATGGACGATTATTCGTAGAACTGGAGCAATTACTAAAAACAACAAAAAAAATGAAATTCACTTCCCCACAGCACCGGCAAAAAATTGCTGAAAAAATCTTTAAAAACCTTGAATACGATCAATATGTAACAGCTGTACATCTAAATGCTATCGCGAACTGGGAATTACCAGAAGCAATACGAGGAAATCCATCATCAAAGTAGACATATAAAGTGTCTGCTTTTTTTTGTTGATTCGTTTAGATCGAGGGGATAATTTCCTTTTTTGTACACATCCTAACTAACGATATAGTAAGACTGATTTCATTTAAAAAAGGATGTGAAAGGTGCTATGGATTATCAACACCAGCTTTCGCTATTAATTGATATTCTCAAGAATCAAAAGTATGAACATTACGGCACGAGTGATGAGTATAATCAAATTCAACGTTTAACCGAATCATTAATTAATAATGAAAGTATTGACCCTAACCTTAAACAAACATTAATGAGTATCGAACAATATTCAAACCAAGGGACAAGTATGGTTCAAGATGACGTTGTCTTTGACAATTGGATTACAATGATTGAAGAAACGAAATAATGCAGTAACAGAAGAAAACTGTTCACTATACAAAATTCTAGCTGATTCCCCAGGAAATATTTCTCAAACAGACTTGTCATTGCCGAGAGTTGGCGAAGAACAGCAAATACTGCTCAAATGTGCCTTTCATAAGAGTCAACAACCAATATGTGTAGCTGAATCGTCACATTTCGAATATCAACAAAACATTGCACATAAAAAAACGGACCAAAATTTCCAATGGGTCCGTTTTCCTTATGATTTATTGTTTACTAAGTCATGCAAGTACTCCATCCAATATTTCATTTCTTTATATTGTTTTCGTTTATTATGCCAAATAATGACATAGAGTGTTTCAGAGACAACATACCAATGCATTTTCTTTAATAGCCCATTTGTTAACGGTATCCCGTAGCTATGAAGCCACTCTTCCCATTTGTCTCTTGGAATGTACCAATATAACAAAAGCCCTAGATCAAGCGCTCGATCAGCAACTCTTGCTCCATCCCAGTCAATAAGATATAATTCGTCTTTCTCGCTTAAAATCCAGTTATTATGATTCACATCACAATGACATACGACCATTTCACCCGTTTCAATGTCTTTATATTGTTCCATTAATAAAGTCATAGCTTGATCAACAAGATCGTTTCTAACAGGACCAACCATAAGGAGCTTTAATAAATCCTCTATAATATGACTTGGTGTCAACGGGACATTCCCTATTTTTTTAAACATTTCGAGGAGTTCTACTGAACGATGAATTTTCCCTAGAAGCTTGGCGATTGGTTCTTCCTGCATCTCAAAAGGTTTTAATTCTCGACCTTTTACCCACCGTTGCGCTGTGATCACATCACCATTTTCTAACCGCTTCGTCCATAACAGCTTTGGGACAATTCCCTCTGCCGAAAGAACAGCAAGAAACGGTGATGAGTTACGTTTAATAAACAGCTTTTGCTCTCCTTGTTGTGCTATATAAGCCTCTCCAGTCGCACCACCGGCTGGGCTTATCTGCCAACCATCACCCAAAAAAAATTCCACGATGTCACCCTCGATTCCTTCATTTCTTCATGAGCCTATCCATTATATTAATGGAATTCACCATAATTTCCGCTACCATTATTAGTATAGCGTAAATTATACAAAGATCATACGAAAAAATACAAGACGTAAGCATTAAACTATAATAAATATAAAAATAAATGCAGTTAACTCTTTTTATTTTGTGAAATTTTATATATATTGAGTATTAGTAAAAATATTAGATAAACTCGGAGGATGTTACATTATGACATTTAATCTTAGAAATCAAAATAGAGCCCGACTATTAATTTCATGCTTGGACAGACCTGGAATTGTTTCTGCTGTCTCAACTTTTTTGGCAGAGAACCACGCTAACATTGTCCAATCTGATCAATATACAACAGACCCTCAGGGTGGCATGTTTTATATGAGAGTAGAGTTTGATCTTATCAACTTTGACGAAGACTTTGAAAAAATAAAACAAAGCTTCATTGAAATTGCTGAACAATTTTCTATGGAATGGAACTTTTCAAGTGTAAAGAAAATTAAGAGGATGGCTATCTTTGTTTCAAAAGAGGATCATTGTCTTCAGGATCTATTATGGAAATGGCAATCAGAAGAAATACTTGTAGATGTTGCCATGGTAATTAGCAATCATAATGATTTGCGTGATGCTGTTGAATCTTATGGTCTTCCATTTTACCATATTCCGGTTACGAAAGAATCAAAGTTTGAAGCAGAAAATGCTGCGATCCAGTTAATTAAAGAAAATAATATTGACTTTATTGTCCTTGCTCGTTACATGCAAATTTTATCTGCAAATTTTGTTGAGCAATTTCCAAAGAAGATCATTAATATCCATCATTCATTTTTACCTGCATTTATCGGTGCAAATCCATATCAAAAGGCCTTCGATCGTGGTGTAAAATTAATCGGAGCAACAGCACACTTTGTAACAAATGATTTGGATGAAGGTCCGATTATTGAACAAGATGTATTAAGAGTAAATCACCGCTACACTCCAGAACAGTTAAAGATTGCCGGCAGAAATGTTGAGCGAATTGCACTAGCTAGAGCAGTTGCCTGGTTTACAGAAGACAAAGTTCTCGTTCACGGCAACAAAACGATCGTCTTCTCCTAAGAAAACACAATCGGTTTGTTCACAAATACAAAAAACCATCGAAGGAACAATTATTGTGTTACTTCGATGGTTTCTTTTAATTGTTGAAGTGAATGATTGATGTAATCAAACTCTTCTTTATGCATATCTGGTTCAATGACAATAATATGTGTTTCATTCTTTGCCGCCGGTAAAGTATTGTTATGACCATTTAGCCATACCTTTACTGAATCGAGTAAACCTTTTTTTGCCTCTGCAATCGTATACCCATAGCTTACGCAGCCTTCCAATTCTTTTAGTTCTATGGAATATTCCATTCCGCCGCACCAATCAAATTGTTTCCGAACCAACCATGTATACGATGTTAGAGGGGGCATTGATTCGACACTTTTTTTCCATTCCATCGTATCTCCCCTTCAACTGATTTCTTTATTTACATATACAATCCCCTCTATATAAAAAAATTTAGAGGGGATTTATTTTGCTTTATTCAACTTTCAACTTATTATAACTCACAATACTTTATTATACCCTTCTTTCAAGAACAATTCAATCGTTGCTATTCACTAACATGTTTTTCATCGGAAAACTCACTGCGGCGATAGCCGGTTGTTTGACAATGACTTAAAAGAAGTTGCGCAGCTTTTAACTGAACATGCTTTATTGGTGTTGGGTTTTTAACAAGTTTCTCTACCCACTCTTGAAAATTCCGCTTATCAATAAACTGTACTGCCAGCCCTTGTGTTTGACAATCGATTAAACACTGCGGCGAAACAACCGCCCTTTTTATCGGTATCTCTAGTTCAGCCGCTTTAATGATAGGCTGAATAATCGATGACATTCGATTCACTGCAACAAGTGGACTTAATAAGCGTTTTTGTTCCTCGCCAACAAACTCCAACCAGAAACGGTCAGATGATCCTTGAAAAATACTGTGTTCACTTCCTTCCAGTATTGTAATACACCATATCTCTGTTGGTCCAACTATAATAATATCCAATTCGACCGGGGCATTTTTCACTTTAAATACCGGGCAATACAAAAGAAAGTAATTATCAGGAATTCTCTGCGCAAAGAATTTTAATTGTTCATCCACATAATAACGAGGATCAATATGTGAAATTTCAACTACTGACGAACTTGCCCATTTTAATTGAAATTCAAACAACTCTTCAAGAAACACCTTCTTAACTTCTTCCATAGATTTAAACTTAAACCGATAAGACTCCACATCATTAGCAGAATCTTCTAATCTATTTTTCTTTGAAATCTTTTTTAATTTATTTAATGTCCGTTTAAAAAAACCTTCCTTTTGCTCAGACCAATCAACTTGATCACCAATGATTGCTTTTTCTACTTTAGGAAGCTGATGAGCATTCTCCCACTCTCCTTTAAGTCGTTCCCAACGCTCTTTTTTTAACCGCGTATATTGACTAGGGTAACGGTAAATATCAAATTGATAGCGAGAGACATAGTCATCTAGTTTTATTAAGTGGGCCACAGTCCTACCTCCATACAAACAGTCACGTCTTCATTTTCTATAATATAGCATACTTTACTCTGTCCTACTATTTTAAAAGTAAGACAATTACTGGTCCGATAATTGAGACGACAATTGCACTTAATGTCATTGCGATTGAACTAATTGCCCCTTCCTTCTCACCATCCTCAAGTGCTTTTGACGTACCTATCGCATGAGACGCACTTCCAAACCCAATCCCTTTTCCTAAAAAATGATGAATCCGACACCATTTTAACAACGTAGGTCCAAATACTACCCCACCAATTCCTGCAATCATGACAAAAACAGATGCAAGTGGCGGAGCGCCGCCTAAGGAATGCGCAATATCCATGGCTACTGGCGTTGTAACTGATTTCGGCACTAAAGAATAAACCGTTAATTCTTCTATCCCCATCCAAACCGAAAACGTAAACCCGCTTGTAACACCAATAACTGCACCAACCGTCACTCCTGCAATGATTGGGATAAAGTATTTCTTCAGTAATGTCCACTGTTTATAGAGCGGATAGGCCAACGCAACAACAGCAGGTCCTAATAGTTTTTCAATCCATTGTCCTCCCGTCATATACGTTTCATACGAAATATCAAGGACAACTAATAAAAGAATGATGGCGATTGTACCAACTAATAACGGAAGTAAAAAAGGTGATTGGAATCTCATATACAATTTCTTAGAAAAATGATAGATCACTAGAGTTACAATAATAGTAATCAGCGATATCGCAATATACCCCATTTAATGATCCTCCTTCCGGCTGGCAAGATACTGACTTGTATAGGCTGAGCTGATCATGACAATCAGCGTACTTATGAGACAAATAATAACTAGTAAAAACCCTTTCCCTCGAAATACATCAACATAATTTAATATCCCCACTGTCACCGGCAGAAATAATAAGGGCATATGCTGTAATAGGAGACTTGCACCTGATTCTAACCATTGGGTCTTTACGATTTTTGTAGCTAGGAATAATAGCAGGAGAAGCATTCCGATAATACTGCCTGGAATAATTAAATAGAACACGGCTTGTATCCATGTTCCAATTAGATAAAAGCAATAAAGAATTCCGATTTGTAACATGATTTTCAAGACTTTCATACGTACCCTTCTCTCGATTTATAGTCAAACAAAACCACAAATGACTTCGCCTTTACATAATTAGACGAAGCCAATGCTACTAATTAACTTTACTGAAATGGAAATACTGATAAAGGTTGGTATTTTGGAGTTCTGCGCAAGTGCGTTTGATACAATACCGCTTCCTTTACAGCCCAAGAGACTTGTTCGTGCCGAGAAACGTTTATTTCTTTCACGGATTGCGAAGGGAATGCCGATTCACCAATCCATTTTCTGGCGATTGTAATATGCGGTCGATATGGGCGGTCTTCGATTCTGAAACCAGCTTCATGACATATGTCGGCCACTACCTTTTGAAACGATTTCAGATGTTCATTTTCTTCAAGACCAGCCCAAAAAATCCGCGGACTGCTCTCATTTCCAAACACTCCAAATTGATTGATTTGTAATTCAAATGGCGCTTGATATTGAACGACTGCTTTTAGCTGTCGCTTCAATGTTTGAAGGACCTGAAACTCGGCATCACCTAAAAAAAATAATGTAATATGGTAATCGCTTGGATGAACCCAACTTTTAAATGCTAACTTTTGATTTAATTCATTTGTCCAGTGCGCTACTGTTTGTCTAACCTCTACTGAAAGGGGCAAAGCTAGAAAATAATGCGTTTTTGACATACTACATCCCTCTTTACTTTTCTTATCCGTCATTCATTATATTTCCTCAATTTCGGTCTAATAATTTTGCAAGATGATCAATCGTTGCGATTGGAGTCACCTTTTTTTCCTTTAACATGTCTTCGTTACTTTGATAGGCTATAAAATCAATCCCAGCTTCATTGGCTGCTTTCCCATCAATCCAAGAATCACCAACCATTACCCACTTTGATTTTTCGATTGAGGGGTACAACGACAGTACTGTTTCAATTGAGAGTGGGGATGGCTTTAACGCTTGCAACCGATCACGTCCAAACACATCATTGAAATATGAAAGGATCCCTGTCTTCTCCAGAGCATAACGAGCCGGTGCGGTGGCATTGTTTGTCACAATAATTACCGTTTTTTCTTTAGCTAGTTGTTCCACAATTGTTACGGCACCATTCTCTAAATTTGCATCTTTCATTCCATCTCGTTCACATTTCTCTATTAAAGCTAGCATATCACGAACGATTCCTTGTTCCCCCTTATTTCGCTCAATTTCTTTTCCAAGCTCTAATAATTGAGCTGTCGTGCTGTGCTTGCAGTGATTTAGATACTCTAGCATTCCATATTTTTCTAAGACAGAGATACAGTCTTGTTTCATTTGCTTAAAATCTATTTTTGAAGATAATATCGTATTATCCATATCAAATAAAATTCCTTGATATTTTGTAACCATATTACTCCCCCTTTTCCTTTACTAACAAGTGATTATTCCGCTTATACTATTCTTACAGCTCATTATATCGTACCTATCCAAAATTTCATGTCAAAAATGATAACCAATTTAAAAGATAGGATTAATGCTATTACCTATGGTAAACTATATACAATTATTAATAAAGGAAGTGTTGTCATGCGCGTAGTTAATAATATTGCTGAACTAATTGGTAATACTCCACTTGTAAAACTTAATCATACCCCCGATCCAAATGGAGCTACCGTCTATTTTAAATTAGAAATGTTCAATCCAAGCGGAAGTGTAAAGGATAGAGCTGCTTTTAACATGATCATCCAAGCGGAAAAGGATGGACTAATTAAGGAAGGTGCAACAATTATTGAACCGACTTCAGGTAACACCGGGATAGGGTTAGCAATGAACGCCGCTGCACGTGGTTACAAGGCCATCCTTGTTATGCCAGACACAATGTCTGAAGAACGGATTAATATTTTAAAAGCTTATGGTGCGGAGGTTGTCTTAACACCAGGTGATTTAAAAATGCCCGGTGCCATTGATAAAGCCCATGAACTCGTGAAGGAAATCCCGAATAGCTTCATGCCGATGCAATTTGAAAATGACGCCAATCCTGATGCTCATCGCCACACGACTGCTGTAGAGATTAAAGAAGCGATGGACCAACTGGGCAAAAAACTAAGTGCTTTTGTAGCTGCTTCAGGAACCGGTGGAACAATTACCGGGACAGGCGAGGCATTAAAAGAGTTCTATCCTGATGTAACAATACACGTCGTCGAGCCAGCTGGTTCTCCTGTTCTATCTGGTGGAAAACCTGGGCCACATAAGCTTGTAGGAACAAGCCCTGGATTTGTGCCACCGATCCTAAACGTGAATGTCTACGGGGAAATTCTAGCGATCAAAGATGAACAAGCATACGATATTACCAGACGCTTAGCTAGAGAAGAAGGGATTTTAGTCGGTCCTTCATCGGGTGCGGCAGCATTTGCAGCCATTGAAGTGGCAAAACGACTTTCCAAAGACGATGTTGTCGTTTGTATCGCTTGTGACACTGGTGAACGGTACTTATCAACAGATCTGTTTAGCTTTGAAAATAAGTAAAAAGCATAGTATACCTTTGGAATGCATGTCTATGATTTATCATCATAGGCATGTTTTTTTTCGACACGGCTTTGCCAAAAAGAGAGAATTATTGTACAATAAAACATGAGGAGGTAATTAATGTGAAAATATTGGAAAAGGTACAAATTATTTTCATGTTAATACTCGCCCCTAATCGAACATAAGATATACAAATTGTTAAGTAACAAAGCAATCACAACTTAGTCTTGTACTAACAATCTTAGAGTATGGTCTACTCTAGAAATCAATTTAAGGAGTGATTTTTTGAAACCTTCAACTGATCGTATGCTGACCCGTATCAAGTCCATTTACCTATATATTAAAAAAAGGGGGACCGTCACAACGAATGAATTAGTTGAAGAATTTGGGATCACACAGAGGACGATCCAAAGAGATCTTAATGTGCTAGACTTTAATAATCTAGTTCATAGTCCAAGCAGAGGTCATTGGGCCGTGACTGACAAAAAAACAAAGATATCATAAGCAAAAAACTATAAATAAACATAAAAAACGTCTATATAATATAATCCCACAGAGAAGCTTCTGTGGGATTTTTTTGGTGCAAGCTTAATATAAGCTCGTTAACAATTCAATTTCCTCATCGGTTAACTCCCGATATTCTCCAAGCTCTAACGTTTCATCTAGAGCCAGTGGTCCCATACTTATTCGCTTTAAATACGTAACCTTTTTTCCAACAGCTTCAAACATTCGCTTCACCTGATGGAACTTTCCTTCGGTAATCGTGAGTTCAATTTGTGAAATGGGACCGGATTCCTTAATGACAAGAACAGCGGGCTTTGTTACATAGCCATCATCTAGCGTAACACCTACTTTAAACCGTTCAACATCAGCTTCTGTAACCTCACCTCGCACTGTTGCAATATACGTTTTAGGTACATGTTTTTTCGGTGACAGTAACTGATGGGCAAGTTTTCCATCATTGCTGATTAATAAGAACCCCTCTGTATCCTTATCAAGGCGACCGATTGGAAATGGTTCAAAGACAGCATCCTCAATTTCTAAAAGGTCAATAACAGTCTCATCTCTTGTATCTTCTGTAGCAGAAATCACACCCTGCGGCTTATTCATCATTAAATAGATAAATTCACGATAATGCACTTCTTCACCATGAACTGTTACGCTTTGATTTGTTGGTTCCACATGAGTTTTTCCATCCTTTACAGGAACTCCTTCAACACAAACTACTCCTTTTTTTAACAGTTGTTTTACTTCTTTTCTCGTTCCATAGCCACTATTTGCCAGTAGTTTGTCAATACGCATCATTTACCTCCGTCATTCACTGAATTTTATTACTCCTCTGTACCGAACATATAGTGTCGTGTCCTTATATTAACATTAAGGACAATTCCAATAGCAATCATGTTCGTCAATAGGGCACTACCACCATAACTGACAAACGGCAATGCCAGACCAGTAATCGGCATTAAGCCAATAGTCATTGAGATGTTTTGGAAAATTTGAAAGACAAGTAAACCTATGACACCGGCAACTAAATAACTGCCAAATAAGTTATTACAGCTAAAGGCAATTAAAATCATTCGATAGAACAAAAGAAAATAAATAATAATTAAGATCGTCGCTCCAATAAATCCAAATTCTTCCCCAATGATTGTGAAAATAAAGTCAGTATGAATTTCCGGGACTCGATCACTTTGTGATTGCACCCCTTGCATATAGCCACTGCCATACAATTGACCTGATCCAATCCCTCGCATCGCTTGAACTAACTGATATCCATATCCATCCTGAAATTCACGCGGCATTAACCAACCATAAATACGTTCCATTTGGTGAGCTTTAATAATTTTGCTAAAAAGAGCAAAATTATGATTATGAAGCCATATTAAACCGAGGATACCGGCAATACCACTAAGACCGATTGCACCGATCATTCGCCATGTAACCCCTGACATAAGGACCATTGTTAGCATGATGCTAGCTATAACTAACGCTGTACCAAGATCTGGCTGATCAAGAATTAGGAAAAATGGTGGAAAACCAACAGCAAATACTTTACCAACAACAATGCAGTCGTCTCTAAAGCTCTTTTCCCTCTGTTCCATTGTCATTCGATAAACCAAATGAGCAAGGATAATAACGACAAAGATTTTAACAAATTCTGAAGGCTGAAACAAAAAGTACTGTTCATGCCCGATCCACCGTTGGGAACCATTTTTTTCTATTCCAAAAAACTTTACAGCAAGTAACAGCACAATGCCTATTATATATAACGGGATTGAAAAGCTTTTAAACAGATCATAATCAATGAGCATCGCGCAAACCATGAGAAAAACACCAATGATAAACCAAATAATCTGTCTTTTTACAAAATAGGTTGGATCACTGGAAAAATACTGACCCGAACCACTATATATCGCTAATAAACTAATACACATTAATAAAAACAACAAAAACAACAGCGTATAGTCTAATTGTTGAAAATATGATTTCCGCTCCTCCATGTTTGTTCCTCCGACGAAAAGCAATTTAGAATTAATAATTTATAATTGTTTTAGTAAATTCACTGTAGTTTTCTTTACCTAGATCAATTGAAACATACTTTAATAATTATTAATTATTAATTTTTAATTATTAATTGTAACCTTACTTATGTTAGCATAGTTCATTTGTGTTAACAAAAGAAATTATTAGTAAAGAAAAAAACCTCTATGTACTTGATGTAATCATAGAGGTACATTTTCTGCAGTTGTTTTCTTCGCTCTTTGTATCATGTTATATTTTGAAATATTAGCCAAAATGGCGATGGACATCATCGTAATGAGCAGCGACGAGCCCCCGTAGCTTACAAGCGGTAACGTTATCCCTGTAATTGGCAGTAATCCTGAGACCGCTCCAACATTAAAAACAACTTGAATTGCCAACTGAAAAACAATTCCAAACGCTAATAAGCTGCCAAAGGCATCTTTACAACGTGTTCCAATCACAATACCCCGAAAGAAAATAATCGATAAGCATCCGAATACAAATAAGACACCAAATATCCCTAACTCTTCGGAGATCACAGCTAATATAAAGTCAGTATGTGGCTCAGGTAAATAGAGCAACTTTTGAACACTTTGTCCAAATCCAGTCCCTGACAATCCCCCATGGGCAATCGCAATATAAGAATTAATTAATTGATGTCCTGAACCATAAACATCATCAAACGGATCGCTAAATGACGTTAACCGCTCCAAGCGATATGGTGCAGAGATTGCTAAAATCGTAAAGACTGAGCCACCAACCAAACCAAGTCCGATTAAGTGAATCATACGTGCACCTGAACAAAACACCATCAGTCCTGCTACTAGTAAAATCGAAGTCGCGGTCCCTAAATCCGGTTGCAAAATAATTAATGAAAACACAAAGCCAACAATAATGAGCGGCGGCATAACACCACGAGTAAAGTCCCCAATATACGCTTGCTTTTGTGAATACACTTGTGCAAGATAAATGATCATTCCTAGCTTTACGAGTTCAGAAGGCTGAATCGTCAATGGTCCTATCCCAATCCAACGTTGTGAGAAGTTTCGCTCAATCCCGATTCCAGGAATTAATACTAATATAAGCGCAAATATCGATAATAAAATAATGAGCGGGGAAAGCTTTTTATAAACCCGATATGGAAAAAACATAAGGAAAAAAAACATTAGTAATGAAAGCACAAGCCATTGTAATTGTCGATCAAAAAAATAACGATAATTATCAAACTTATCATAAGCCAACACATAACTGGAACTATATACCATTATAAGGCCGAAAGCACACAATAATAGAGTACTTATTATTAAAATCCAGTCATTATTTTTGGTGATCATATTTTTCATGGCCCCTCCATATAAATGTAAGCCTTCTAATTATTTGTTTTTAAAAATGAATCTAACTTCTATTATAACAAACCGAATAATAGAGAGGAAGAGAGATGAATTCAGAAACGAGAATAATAAAGAGTTAGGCATATTTATCTATCAATCTTCATTATCTTGATCATAATAGTTGTATTTATGCATGAAAATGAGATAAAATTATATATTGAATGATCATTTTAGGAGGTTGATATGGAAAATGGGTAAAAGAATTTTATTATTTATTGGCGTAAACATCTTAGTATTAACAACAATTATGATCGCCATGACTGTATTTGGAGTTACTACTGGAACGAATCTTCAAGCGGGTACGATTGACTTAGCATCATTGCTTGTTTTCTCAGCTATCGTTGGTTTTTCCGGTTCATTTATATCATTGGCCCTTTCACGCATCATTGCCAAATGGATGATGAAAGTACGTGTATTAGATCCAAACAAAGGCCACTTAAATTCTGAAGAAGCTAGATTAGTAGAAATGGTCCATCGTTTATCTCGCAGTGCTGGATTAACTCATATGCCAGAAGTTGGTATCTATGAATCTAATGAGGTAAATGCCTTTGCTACAGGACCGAGTAAGAAGCGTTCACTTGTTGCCGTTTCGAGAGGACTATTACAAACAATGGATGAAGATGCTGTTGAAGGTGTTGTTGCCCATGAAGTCGCACATATTACCAATGGTGACATGGTGACGATGACCCTTGTACAAGGTATTATCAATACATTTGTTGTTTTCTTTGCTCGTATCGCTGCATTTGTCGTAGCACGATTTGTACGTGAAGAAATCGCTCATATTGTTCATTTCGTTGCGATTATTGTCTTCCAAATTGTTTTCTCAATCTTAGGAAGTATTCTTGTCATGGCCTACTCGCGTTACCGTGAGTATCACGCAGACAAAGGCGGAGCTGATCTTGCTGGAAAAGACAAAATGATCCACGCCCTGCAATCACTCCAACGCACGACAAATCTTATTAAAGAAGACGACACAGCTTATGCATCAATGAAAATCAGTGGTGCCAAAAAAGCCTCCTTATTTGCAAGTCACCCACCACTTGAAGAACGCATCAGAAAATTACAAGAAAGCTAACCCAAAAACTCCAGCCCCAGCTGGAGTTTTTTTGTTCAACTAACTTTCAACTTTTAACTCTAAACTCTAAACCCATTTTACATTTTAAATTTTACATTTTTAATTCCCTGGGCCCTCACCCATCCATTCCGCCCCCTTCTTACATAGACTAAAAACGTAAGTAATTAACCTAGAGTAAGGAGCGATCTTATCATATGTATAACAACGAATTAGACTATTACAGACAAGGTTTTCCTGGTTTCCCTGGCTTTCCTGGAGGACCTGGCGGTGGACCGGGTTTCCCTGGTGGTCCTGGTTTCCCGGGTGGTCCTGGAGCAGATAGAAGATTAGAGCGTCGTGTTGAACGGTTAGAAAGACAAGTAGAACAAAATACACGCCGTTTAAATCGTTTAAACCGCCGTCTTCGTCGTGTTGAACAGCGATTAGGATTTGGTGGCTGGACTACTGAAGATGACTTTTAAGGCAAAAGAAAGAAGGTTCCATTATGAACCTTCTTTTTTCCTTTTCCGCTTTAAAAACTTAAACCGGTTTCCTAAAATTTGTCCGGCTAAGTGCGAACGAATACTAACATACATATAGAAACCAGCCCCAATTAGAACTGAGATGATTAAACTTATCGTTGCATTCAAGCGATTCGTTAATGGGAACTGCGCTTGAATCCCTATATTCGTTACAATAACAATGATCGTCATACATAAAGCAAAAATCATAATTAAGAAAAAACGCTTGACGATAAACTTATATTGATAGTTTGCATATTTCCCTATCGCCCAAACGTTAATGACAATCGACGTTACATATCCAACACCCGTTGCTACAGCAGCACCAGTTGCCCCCATTTGCCCAATGAGTAAGCTGTTACATGCTAGTTTCATCACTAATCCTGCTATCAAGGAAATTACGGCAAATTTTTGCTGATTCAATCCTTGTAATATAGCGGCAGTTACTGTAAATAACGAAAAGAAAATCGCCACTGGAGCATAGTAACGTAAAATGTTTGCACCAACATCCATATCTTCTAAACCATATAACGTTCCATACGCAGGATAGGCCAGTATGGAAAGACCGATTGCTGCTGGTACAGTTAGAAATAAAATAATCTGATACGTTTGTGTTATTTGCGTTTGCAGTTTCTTAAAATTATCCTCAATAAATGATTTCGTTATCGTAGGCAACAATGTTAATGAAAAGGCAGTTGCCAGTGCTACAGGAATTAAGATTAATTTATGAGCAGCCTGTGTAAATGCCCCAAATGCATTTTCTGCTTCAATTTGACTGTAACCTATATTCATTAGTGCTTTATTAAACGTTGACATATCGATTAACTGGTATAGTGGTATCGCCAATCCTACAAAGGATAGTGGCAGAGCATAGGAAATAAGTTCACGGTACATTTTAGACAGTGGGATTTTGTTGTCAACAGTACTCTGCTGCAGTTGTTGATCCAAACCACTTTTTCGCTTGTACCAATAAATTAGCAAGACAGCCAAACCGCCAAGTGCACCAACAAAAGCACCGAATGTCGCAAACCCAACAGCAATTCCTAAACTGCCTTCATACACTTTCACAATTATAAATGTTAACAGCAAAATAAAAACAATACGGACAATTTGTTCAACAACCTGTGAAACGGCTGTAGGCCCCATTGATTGAAAGCCTTGAAAATAACCGCGGATCAGTGACATAATCGGCACAACAAGTAAAGCCGTACTCACCATCCGAATCGTAAAAATAACATCCTCTATCGTATTGCCATGCAACTCCTTCCCATCAATCACATAATTTGCAATCAGTGGTGCTAATGAGAAAAGGATGAGGAAGGCAATGACCCCGGTCACAGACATCACAACAAGACCAGATTTAAACAATCGTCTTCCGGTATGATAGTCTCCTAATGCATTATATTTAGAGACAAACTTTGAAACAGCTAATGGTACCCCTAATGTCGCAACACTTAACAATACAGTATAAGGGATATATCCATAACTATATAATGCCAATCCTTCTAAGCCGACAATCGCTTTAAACGGGAATATATAAATTAATCCCAAAATTTTTGAAATAAAAATGGCAGCCGTTAGAATTAACGTGCCTCTTACTAATTTTGAATCGGACATAATCCTACCTTCTTTATATTAATTTAGAATTGAGAATTTAGAATGTAGAATTATTTGTAAGAGTTTCAATGATGTCAAATACTTCGTTGACTAGCTAGAGCCAATTCTAAATTCTTAATTCTTAATTCTAAATTCTAAATTCCTTAAGCATTTTACCACAAATTATCTGATGTAGGATATAAAAGGACTTCAATTAAAAGAATTAGAAAAATGCAAGTCCTAGTCCTGTATAATTTTAACGTAAAAATTTCTGTTTCTCGGCCCATCGAATTCACAAAAGTAAATCCCTTGCCACGTACCTAAAACAAGCTCTCCTTCCTGAATAATAACCATTTGCGAGGAACCGACCGTACTTGCTTTTAAATGTGCGGCAGTATTCCCTTCTGCATGACGGTCCTCTTGGTGATACCATGGGTAAATTTCATCAAACCTTCTAATCATATCGCGTTTCACATCTGGATCTGCATTTTCATTAATCGTAATTCCGGCCGTTGTATGAGGACAATAAACAACAGCAATCCCATTTTCAACATGCTGCTCATTAATCGCTTGCAGTATCTCAGATGTAATATCGATCATTTCATCTCTTTTTGTTGTTTTTATACCCATTCTAACTAACATTTTTGCTCACCTCATTTATTTATTTTTACCACCCAGCAGCTAACTCCCGCTGTAATTCAATTTCATTCAAAAGTAAATAACTTGTCTTTTCTGTTAGATTTTCAAATGAAGCATCTGTAATCGCTATCTGAAATGACTGATATGCCATTTCTTCTGTTAATAGAACTCCTGCATGTTCAGCATGGAAAATAACGGCTCTTTCCTCACCATGATCAAGTCGAAAGCAAAAAATATACGCATTGAGATTTTTATCGTACAGCCATGCATAATGATAACTGTTATACTCGATATTCATTAGATCAGCAAACTCAGGGATCGATAGAATTAAAATATCCCGGCCATTATCCTTTGACCATCCTCCATCACTTGGATAAACCCCTTCCGATATCGTCGGTTCATACTTTTTTACCAAAACTACCAGCTCCTTACTCTTTCTTTCATTATTTTAACAAAAAAAACCTAGAAAATTCTCCCATGAGGTTTATTTTCCTTTTGAAGGTGAGCATGCTATCTTAATAAGTGTAACTATTTTAGAAGTTGGTGGTAAGAAATGAAAAATATTGACGTGATTGTTATCGGTGGAGGTCCTTCTGGATTAATGGCTTCAATTGCTGCTGCAGAGCAAGGAGCAAAGGTCCTTTTAATTGATAAAGGTGATAAATTAGGCAGAAAACTAGCAATCTCAGGGGGTGGCAGATGTAATGTCACAAATCGAATGGATGTCAATGAACTGATTAAGCATATTCCCGGGAACGGCCGCTTTATGCACAGTCCATTCGCGACATTTAATAATGAGGATATTATTCGATTTTTTGAAGGTCTTGGAATTAAGTTAAAAGAAGAAGACCGCGGCCGAATGTTCCCAGTAAGTGATAAAGCAAAAACGGTCGTTGATACGCTTCTTAATAAAGTTCGGGAACTAGGGGTAACGATCAAGACAAATACAGCTGTGGAAACATTACGTTATGATGATGAAAAAGTATTGGGGGTAACATTGAAAAATGGGGATAACATCAATGCCAAAGCCATCATTGTCGCTGTTGGCGGCAAGAGTGTTCCACACACCGGCTCTACCGGTGACGGATATCCTTGGGCAAAAAAAGCAGGGCATACAATTACAGAGCTCTATCCGACTGAAGTTCCGATTACCTCTAATGAAGAGTTTATTAAGAAAAAGACATTACAGGGGCTATCACTTCGCAATATAGAATTATCAGTAATCAATCCTAAAGGAAAAACGATTATCACTCATGAAGGCGATATGATTTTCACCCACTTTGGTATTTCAGGTCCTGCGGTATTACGCTGCAGTCAATTTGTTGTGAAAGCTTTACAAAAGTTTTCCACAGACAGTATCATCATGAATATTGATATCTTGCCAGCAAAATCTGAGGACATGATTTTTCAAGAAGTGAAAAAAATGGCCGAAGCAGAACCAAAAAAATCGATTAAAAATGTTCTAAAAGGCTATGTGCCAGAACGACTACTCACTTTTTTACTTGATAAGATTAACCTAGATCCAACAACGATTTATCCAAACCTTTCTCATGAGGCGATACGGCAGTTCGCCAGCAGTCTTAAGAACTTCACACTTTCCGCAAATGGAACATTATCAATCGAAGACGCTTTCGTTACTGGTGGCGGGGTATCTGTGAAGGAGATTTTTCCACAGAGAATGGAATCGAAGAAAAAAGCTGGCCTCTATTTCTGTGGAGAAGTCCTTGATATTCATGGTTATACTGGCGGTTTTAATATTACAGTTGCGTTTTCAACAGGGTATACAGCTGGGCACTCTGCGGGCATGCAAGTAATGTCACAATAATCAACAATCTTGTACACAACCTGTGGATAAAAATATGTACAAGTTGTGAATATTTTTTGTCGTATTTAAAGGTTTTTTACGATATTTTTATTGCACTGTGGGTAAATATTATAGTTACACACAAGTATATCCACAATAATCATAGTTATCCACAGTTTTATACACAGTCTGTTGTTTAATATTTCTGATTTTTATAATTTTTATACACAAAAGAAAAAGCACCCCGAATTTTTAGTATTTCTAGCATTCGGGGTGTTTTTCAAAATTTTCTCTTTATTAGTTTGCAACAATATTAACTAGTTTGCCAGGAACAGCAATCACTTTGCGAATTGTTTTTCCGTCAAGCTCTGCTTTCACCTTATCATCAGCCATTGCGATGGCCTCCATTTGGTCCTTTGAAGCATCCTTAGGAATAACAAGCTTTGCCTTCACCTTACCATTTAATTGAACAACAATTTCAATTTCATCTTCCACAAGGTAACTTTCATCAAATGCAGGCCATGCCTCATAGGAAATCGTCGTTGTGTGACCTAGCTTCTCCCACAGTTCTTCAGCAATATGCGGGGCAACTGGAGCAATGAGCTTCACAAAGCCTTCCATCATTTCTTTTGGCAACTGCTTTTGTTTGTAACCTTCATTGATAAAGACCATTAATTGGGAAATTCCTACGTTAAAGCGGAGACCTGCAAAATCTTCAGACACTTTCTTCACTGTTTGGTGATACACTCTAACAAACGCATCGTCACCATTGTCCGCTGTGATTGCTGGGTTTAATGTACCTTCATCTGTTACGAATAAACGCCAAATACGATCTAGGAAGCGACGCGCCCCATCAAGGCCGTTTTCTGACCATGCAATCGAAGCATCAAGCGGTCCCATGAACATTTCATATAAACGTAATGTATCCGCACCATGACTTTCAATAATATCATCAGGGTTGACAACATTACCTTTTGATTTACTCATTTTCTCATTGTTTTCGCCAAGAATCATTCCTTGGTTATAAAGCTTTTGGAACGGCTCTTTTGTCGGTACGATACCTAAATCATAAAGGACTTTATGCCAGAATCTTGCATACAGTAAGTGAAGAACAGCATGCTCTGCCCCACCAATATAAATATCAACCGGTAGCCAATGCTTTAATTTTTCACGATCAGCCAGTGCGTTGTCATTATGCGGGTCAATGTAACGCAGGTAATACCAGCAGCTGCCTGCCCATTGCGGCATTGTGTTTGTTTCACGGCGGCCTTTTAATCCTGTTTCCTTATCAATAATATTGAGCCATTCTTCATCATTGGCAAGCGGTGATTCCCCTGTTCCTGATGGCTTAATTTCATCCATTTCCGGAAGAACCAGCGGTAACTCTTCCTCTGGAACTGGTTTCATCGTACCATCTTCTAAATGGATAATTGGAATCGGCTCACCCCAGTAACGCTGACGACTGAAGAGCCAATCACGAAGACGATACGTAATCTTTTTATTACCTTTGCCATTCTCTTCTAGCCAGTCAATCATTTTTGAAATGGCTTGTTGTTTGTTTAAACCATTCAGGAATCCCGAGTTTACTAATGTGCCATCACCAGTGTAAGCCTCTTCCGCAATATTTCCGCCTGAAACGACTTCAGTAATTGGAAGATCAAATGTTTTTGCAAATTCATAGTCACGCTCATCATGAGCAGGTACAGCCATAATTGCCCCTGATCCATAGCTTACTAATACATAGTCTGCAATCCAAATCGGTAACTTTTCATTACTTACAGGGTTAATGACATACGCCCCTGTAAATACCCCTGTTTTTTCTTTTGCTAACTCGGTACGCTCTAAATCACTTTTCGTTGCTACTTTTTTCTTATATGCTTCAACCGCTTCTTTTTGCTCTGCTGTTGCAATTTTGTCAACAAGCTTATGTTCAGGTGCAAGAACAGCATATGTAGCGCCAAATAATGTATCAGGTCGTGTTGTAAATACCGTAATCTTTTCATCATGGCCGTCTACGTCAAAGACAACTTCAGCACCTTCAGAGCGGCCAATCCAGTTGCGTTGCATATCTTTAATACTTTCAGGCCAATCTAATTCTTCAAGATCCTCTAGTAAACGATCAGCATATTCAGTAATTTTCAATATCCATTGCTTCATTGGACGTCGTTCTACCGGGTGTCCCCCACGCTCACTTTTTCCGTCAATAACCTCTTCATTTGCAAGAACTGTTCCAAGGGCCGGACACCAGTTTACAGCCACTTCATCAACATAAGCGAGTCCCTTTTTATAGAGTTGTAAGAAAATCCATTGCGTCCACTTGTAATACTTTGGATCTGTTGTATCGACTTCACGATCCCAGTCATATGAAAATCCTAATGATTTAATTTGACGACGGAAATTATCAATGTTTAGTTGCGTAAATTCACGAGGGTGCTTCCCTGTATCTAGGGCATACTGCTCTGCAGGCAGTCCAAATGCATCCCAACCCATTGGATGAAGAACGTTATACCCTTGCATTCTCTTCATACGAGATAAAATATCTGTTGCAGTATACCCTTCAGGGTGCCCTACGTGTAAACCAGCACCTGATGGATACGGAAACATATCAAGCGCATAAAACTTTTCTTTCGTGTAATCCTCATCCGTTTTAAATGTTTTGTTTTCATCCCAGTACTTCTGCCATTTCAATTCAATCTCCTTATGAGAAAACGCCATATGTAAACCCTCCAAGACTTAATTTAGAATTTAGAATTTAGAATTTAGAATTACTTGCTAGCAATTCCTAAGAAGTTTATTTAAAAACTTCCACGATTTCGCCCAAACAATTCTACATTATACATTCTAAATTCTAAATTTGTTTTTTAAATATAAAAACCTCCCACCCCTAGCGTTATCGTTAGGGACGAGAGGTTGATCACAAATTGATATTTCCCGCGGTACCACCCAAAATTAGTGCAGAAATTCTACACTCACTCTAGTTCCTTAACGCGGAGTACGGCAAGAGTTACTCAATGTTCACCCTTGCAACTTAAAGGCGAGTTCATGGATTCCAATGATTGACTTGCACCAACCGTCAACTCTCTAAACACGAAATTCCATTACTATTCCTCATCATTGCTTTTACCAAAATTTCACTATTGTTCACATCTACACAAACCGACTGAACAGTCTTTCAAAAAATGTTTCATTAATTGGTATTGTATGAAATTTGTCGATATTATGTCAAGACTCTTAACACATTTTAGCCAATTTTTTTTAAAAAAATACGCATAATCATTCAAAAATAACTCTTACTTTTAAAACTTAGTTAAAGTTTAATGTTCATTTTTGGCTCGTTCGTGTGAATTATTCATTCACACGCCTTTCAGGTACTGAAAGGTTCGAAAGTATTGAAAGACCTCGTAAAGAGAAAAGTTATGTTCTCTTTACGAGGTCTTTCAATACTTTCGATTAAACGAGCCAAAAATGAACATTAAACTTTAACGATACTTTTATCAACAAAATGGAAATGAGAACTACATGTTTAATATGAAGTTTTGTGATACCATGATAAAGTTAAAGACTTGTAGAATATTGTCTGAAAGGAGTCGGGAATAGTGATTGATTTACGAAGTGATACAGTGACAAAGCCAACCGCTGAAATGCGTAAAGCAATGTTTGAAGCTGAAGTTGGTGATGATGTCTATATAGAAGATCCAACTTTAAATAGATTAGAGGAAAAAGCTGCGGAACTTTTAGGAAAAGAAGCTGCATTATTTGTAACGAGCGGTACACAAGGGAACCAAATTGCTGTTTTAACCCATTGTAAGCGTGGAGATGAAGTAATTTTAGAAAAGGATTCCCATATTTTCTATTATGAAGGCGGAGCGATATCGGCATTTGCAGGAGTGCAAACGAGAACGATCGAAAGCGTGCGTGGCGCCATGAATCCAACAGCTATTGAAGAGGCAGTACGGACAGAAGATATTCATTTTCCGGAAACAGGGTTAATTTGCTTAGAAAATACGCATAACCGTGCTGGTGGTGCGATTATTCCTTTATCGAATATGGCAACAATTTATAAAGTGGCACAAGAACACAACATCCCAGTACATCTAGATGGAGCAAGATTATTTAATGCCGCTGTTGCAACGAATACACCAGTTCACGAGTTTGCTGCCCAAACAGATACTGTGCAAGTTTGCTTATCAAAGGGGCTCGGTGCGCCAGTTGGCTCTCTAATTGCCGGAAGCCAGTCATTTGTAGATAAGGCAAGAAAATGGCGAAAACGTCTAGGGGGCGGACTACGTCAAGCTGGAATACTAGCCGCTCCTGCACTGATTGCCTTAGAAACAATGGTCGAGCGTTTAGCTATCGATCATGAGCATGCTCAAATTCTTGCTCAAGGACTACGTGACTGTGATGGAATAACGCTCGAAAATAAACTTGAAACAAACATTGTCTTAGTAAATGTGGAACAGCTCGGTTTAACTTCTGCCCAATTTATCGAGCTATTAAAAAAAGAAGGCGTCCTTGCAGTCTCCTTTGGACCCTACACAATTCGATTTACGACTCATTATGATGTTAATCGAAACCAGATAGACAAAGTGATCGACATTGTTCAATCAATCGTAAAGAACAATACAGAAAAAGTCTCTGTATAAGAAGGTTTTGTTCTTTCAATTTTACATTTTACATTTCCATGAAAGGAGCTTACTATGACTTGCGAACAAGAAACTGTTCCTTTACTATTCGGCGATAAACGCTATCACTCCTGGAGCCACCATTTACGACAACAGTTCGGTGAAAAGATCTTTAAAATCCCTTTAGATGCTGGATTCGATTGTCCAAACCGTGATGGGAAGGTCGCAAGCGGCGGCTGTACATTTTGCAGCGAACGAGGGTCTGGTGACTTTGCCGGTGACCGCAAAGATGATTTAATTACGCAATTCAATACGATCAAAGAGAAAATGCATCAAAAATGGCCCAACGGGAGATATCTCGGTTATTTTCAAGCGTATACCAACACATATGCACCTGTCGAACAACTAAAAGAAATGTATGAAGTAATTCTTGAACAAGATGGTGTTGTCGGTTTATCGATCGCAACTCGCCCAGATTGTTTGCCTGATGATGTTGTTGAATATTTAGCCGAGTTAAATGAAAGGACATATTTATGGGTTGAATTAGGGTTACAGACAGTTCATGAAAAAACTGCCCAACTTATTAATCGTGCCCATGATTTTAATTGTTATAAAGAAGGTGTTGAAAAATTAAGAAAGCATAATATCCGTATCTGTTCTCATATCATTAACGGGCTGCCAACGGAAACCCCTGAGATGATGCTTGAAACTGCGAAAGAAGTGGCAAAATTAGATGTTCAAGGTGTGAAAATTCACTTGCTCCATTTGTTGAAGCGAACACCAATGGTGAAGCAATACGAAAAAGGACTTCTTCAATTCATGGACATGGATACGTACATTAACCTCGTTGTCGACCAGCTTGAGTTCATCCCTCCACATATGATTATTCACCGTCTAACAGGAGACGGACCTGCTGACCTCTTAATTGGACCAATGTGGAGCATGAAAAAGTGGGAAATTCTAAATGGAATTGAAGCAGAATTGAAGCGACGCAACAGCTGGCAAGGCAAATTTTATCAAAAAGAAGTGATCGATCAATTATGAAACTAAAAGGAATCTTACCCTTTGCAAGACAACTTATTGACGCAGCTGTTTCAGAAGGAGACATTGCGATTGACGGAACTGTAGGAAATGGTCACGATACGCTTTATCTTGCAAAAATAGTTGGAGACAATGGCCGTGTTTTTGGATTCGATATCCAGGAACAGGCGATTGCCAATACAAAAGAGCGTTTAACAAATGAAGGATTTTCTGACCAAGTTACATTATTCCAAACTAGTCATGACCAAGCCAAGTCGCTCATCCCTTCTCCTTATCATGGAAAAATAAAGGGCGCGATCTTTAATCTCGGTTATTTACCAGGAGGCAATAAAGAAATTGTGACAACACCAGTCTCAACGATTTCTGCCGTGGAGCAAATTATAGAGATGATGGCTCCGGAAGGTATTCTCGTACTTGTCATTTACCACGGTCATCCTGAAGGACAAATAGAGCGTGACCAATTACTTGACTATGTAACGTCACTCGATCAAAAGTTGGTTCATGTATTAAACTATCAATTTATTAATCAAACAAATAATCCTCCATTTATTATTGCTGTTGAAAAAAGATAATCGTCACTTGACATTGCTCGATGATTGACATAAAAATAAATTAAGGTATTTTTTAAATTTTTAAAAAATATAAAATTTCACAGAGAGAATATCATGGGATGGAGAAATTGCCAACATGGCAGTAAACGGAGGGACTGTATGTCAATTATTGATGAAATTTTGGAATTCAATGAAGAATTTGTCCGCGAACGAAAATACGAACAATATCGTACAACGAAATTCCCTGACAAGAAAATGGTCATCTTAACATGCATGGACACACGATTAGTAGAATTACTCCCACGTTCAATGAATGTAAAAAACGGAGATGTCAAAATTATAAAAAATGCTGGTGCTATTATCTCTCACCCATTTGGAAGTATAATGCGCAGTATACTAGTTGCTATTTATGAGCTAAAAGCTGATGAAGTTTGTATTATCGGCCACCACGGCTGCGGAATGGCTGGTCTTGAGTCCAGTTCGATCTTAGAGAAAGTAAAAGAGCGTGGAGTCTCGCAGGAGAAGCTCGATACACTTGAGTTCTCAGGTATTGATACGAAAAAATGGTTAACTGGATTTAAGTGTGTTGAGGAAAGCGTACGTCATAGTGTCAATATGGTGAAAAATCACCCGCTTCTTCCTGAAGGAGTTCCTGTGCACGGATTAGTCATTTGCCCTGAAACCGGAAAATTAGATGTGGTTTTAAAAGATGATCAGTTAATAAAAAGTAGCTAACTGGCAGAAATCGCTCTGCCCTTTAGCTACTTTTTTTTCTTCTGTACAACCAGCCATTAAAATAAAAAAATAATGTTGCTCCTCCTCCAAGTCGAAGAATTCGCTTAGCAATCTTTCTAACTTCCTTTTGACTACGGACTTTTTCATCTGCTAAATAGATCCCGAGTAAACCTTTATTGATCATATAGTGAAAGCTTGCGTCCGGTAAGTTGCGAATGCTTTCATCTGCTTTTTCTGTAAAATGTTCTAACCGCTCAACTAAATGGGCTCTATCTCTATAGTAAAAACAGAAATTCAAGTCACCGCCTAAACGGTCTTCTTCCTGATCAATAAAATAATCCAATAGAATATGTAAACCTTGAACCCATGGAAAATATCCATCTTTTACTTTTGCTACATCTTCATTTGAGAGAGTTTCTGCCGTTGCATAGGCAACAAGACAAAAGATACCTAGTGTAGAACCTGTACAAGCAGAAAATTCATACCAGTTCATCTTCGGCAAATTGTCTTCATATTCTTGAAACCATGCTTCTAAGCGTGGTACCCTCTCTTCATAACTCACGTGCTTATGTACTTGTAAATCACAGTAATATTGAGCCAATTCAAGCAGTGCAGGGGCAATTTTTTCATAGGAAGGAAGAGTCATAAGTATAGATTGACATGTCTTAACAAGTTTTTCTAAATAACCACCATCATTTTGATCATTACGGTAGCGATAATAATTTTCTGTTTGTGCACCCGGCTTTAATGCATGGAGCATTGAAGCATGTAACGCACGAAAATCTGTTGGATTAAGCGATGTACTTCGGTCACATAAATTATCTAAATAATCACTAATCGTTTGATAAGCAACAATAAATTCAATAACCTTAGGTAACTCCTTTCCAGCTAATAAGCCGTAGACACCTCCACCTTCACAATGAAAGGTCTTTGTCTCAATGCTCATTAATGCTTGTGAACGGAGCTCTTCATTAGGAATTAAACGTGCTTTTTCTTTCCATTGATATAAATACTCATGTACAGCAGGCAATACTTGACGATAAATCCCCATCATTAATGATAACGGACGATTTGGTACCTTCAACAACTCACCCCCTTTTTTGAAAATTTAAAATTGATGAAGTTGTAAATCAACAAAGTAGCGTAGATATTGGAATACTTTTTCCTGCTCTGGCTCATTGAATACTTCGTGATAGAGTCCTGGCCATTCTTTATACATTTTTTCGTCGATACGTAAATGATTAAACCAGTTTTTAACCTCCTCTTTTTTTACAATTAAATCTTCTCCGCCTTGCAGTACGAGTAATGGTACGTTCGGAAACTTTTCTACATGCTGATGACTAAGTTTCATTGCTTTCGAAAGTTCTGCATACCAGCGAACAGACACTTTTTTAACTAAGAGTGGGTCTTTTAAATCTCTTTGTCGCATCTCTTCACTCCTTGTCCCTGATCCCGGTGGCAGTCCAGAGTTAAAGCGAACAGAAGGAGTTACGATATTTAAAGCTTTAACAAATGCCCCTTTTGCTTTTCCAGGGGGATTCACGAGACCTAAGCAAGGTGACGAAAGGATGGCAGCTTTAATCGCTAATTTTTTTTCCATCAATGTTCTAATCACAGACAATCCACCCATACTGTGTCCTAATAAAAAAATGGGTAATTTGTATTTCTTTGCTTCTTCATACCAACTTTCAATCGTTTCAATATACTGATCAAACGTTTTAATGTGCCCTCTTATTCCTCTTGTTTTCCCTTGCCCTGGCAAATCACCGAGAATCACGTGAAAACCTTCATTTACTAGTTTAGTTTTTAACCATTCATATCGGACATGATATTCACCTGCACCATGAACAATAATAAATACCCCTCTTGGATCATCACTTTCCCACTTCCACATATTTCTATTTTCCCCCTTTAATTACAAACTTCATTCATTGAAAATGTCCAACACTACTCACAATATGTAATTTTTGCTAAACTAATGTAAAACATATAGACAAAAGGATGGATGAAAACATGGTATACCCATATAAAGGAAAAACACCTAAAATTGCTGATAGTGCATTTATCGCTGATTATGTAACGATTACTGGCGATGTAACAATTGGTGAAGAATCAAGCATTTGGTTTAATACTGTTATTCGTGGCGACGTTTCACCAACGATTATTGGAGACCGAGTGAATGTACAAGATAATTCTACCCTACATCAAAGCCCAGCTTACCCGTTAATTTTAGAAGATGATGTGACAGTTGGCCACCAGGTCGTCCTTCATAGCTGCACCATTCGAAAAAATGCCTTAATCGGAATGGGTTCAATCGTATTAGACGGTGCAGAAGTAGGTGAAGGAGCATTTATTGGTGCAGGCAGCCTCGTTCCTCAAGGAATGAAAATACCACCAAATTCGATGGCATTCGGTCGTCCGGCAAAAGTGGTGAGAGATTTAAATGAAGCTGATCTAAAAGATATGGCACGTGTAAGAAGAGAGTATGTTGAGAAGGGACAATATTACAAGTCGCTTCAAAATAAGTAACATCCTCTACTACTTAGTATATGAGTATAGTCATGAAAGTTATTATAAGTTGAATGTTGAAAGTTGAAACAAAAAGCAAAGGCCGGTGACCTTTGCTTTTTGTTATGTTTGTTTCTTCTAAGAGATTACAAACCCTATTAAGTTTTAACTTTCAACTTTTTTCTATGATTAAGACAACGCCTGTTGTTTCAATGCTTCCGCTTTATCAGTACGCTCCCATGGCAAGTCAACATCAGTACGTCCAAAATGGCCGTATGCTGCTGTTTGCTTAAAAATCGGGCGACGCAAGTTCAACATTTTAATAATTCCAGCAGGGCGAAGATCAAAGTTACTGCGGATAACTTCCACTAGAACCTCTTCAGACACTTTGCCTGTTCCAAATGTATCAACTGAAATCGATACAGGCTTCGCAACACCAATCGCATAAGCAAGTTGAACTTCACAACGGTCTGCAAGGCCAGCGGCAACAATATTTTTCGCTACATAACGAGCGGCATATGCTGCTGAACGGTCAACTTTTGTTGCATCCTTACCAGAGAATGCCCCGCCGCCGTGACGAGCGTATCCACCGTACGTATCAACAATAATTTTACGACCTGTAAGTCCTGCATCACCTTGTGGACCACCAATGACAAAACGTCCAGTCGGATTGATAAAATATTTTGTATCTTCATCAATTAACTGTTTAGGTACCACTGGTAGAATAACATGTTCTTTTATATTACGTTGAATTTGCTCAAGCGTAATTTCAGGATGATGTTGCGTTGAAATAACAATTGTATCGATACGCAGCGGTTGCCCATTTTCATCGTACTCTACTGTTACTTGTGTTTTGCCATCAGGTCGTAAGTAAGGAAGAATCTCTTCTTTACGTACTTCTGTTAAACGACGCGCTAATTTATGAGCTAAAGAAATTGGTAATGGCATTAAATCAGGTGTTTGATTATCCGCATAACCAAACATAAGACCTTGGTCACCAGCTCCAATTGCATCAATTTCCGCTTCAGTCATTTGCCCTTCACGTGCTTCTAATGCCCGGTCTACACCTTGAGCTATATCAGGAGATTGCTCATCAATCGAAGTTAATACTGCACACGTTTCATAGTCAAATCCATATTTTGCGCGAGTATAGCCAATACCCTTCACGGTTTCACGAACAATTTTGGGAATATCGACATACGTAGATGTTGAGATTTCTCCAGCTACTAGTACAAGCCCCGTCGTTACAGACGTTTCACAAGCAACACGAGCATTTGGATCATTTGTTAAAATCGCATCGAGGATTGCATCTGAAATTTGATCACAAATTTTATCTGGATGTCCTTCAGTTACTGATTCCGACGTAAATAATCGTCGAGTTTTCATTTCTGCCATTTTATATGTACCTCCCTTGCATATCTATTCATTAGGATATGCCAAAAATTGATACGGTACTCATTTCCCTCACACCTACGTGAGTTAAACGTAAAGACCTTCATTTATATATTAATGCCTTAGTTGTAGTATGCTTCGCCGACATTAAAAAAACCCTTTTCCAATTGGAGGAAAAGGTGTTTACTCGATTGCCTTTCGCCTCTTATCATTCAAGACATCTGTCTTGCAGGTTAGCACCTTTTCACCATCAGGTGTTGGTTGCTGGGTTTCTTCGGGCCTGTCCCTCCACCGACTCGGGATAAGAGTATCCGTTCGCGTCATATCATATCGCAGTTAGAAAAAGATGTCAACTTTTTCTATTTTAGAGTTGGTTAAAAGTTAAAAGTTGATTTTGTGGATTTAGAGGAGGGTATTGTGGTCTTCAAAGCATAGACATAAAAAAGGATCTCGAAAATCGAGATCCTTTAACTTTCAACTTTCAACATCAGTACGGCGTATCATCATGACGGTTTGTTGTCGATTGCTGTTGTGTTTCATTCGGTAACTTTTCCTCAAACTCTCTCGGTTTCACTTGACTATACACACCACTAGCGGTGAGACCAATAACGAGAGCAGTTAGTACTTGATTGCTCCATTCTTGCGGAACAAAGATAATAATGCAAGCAAAGCCTACTGCAAGCAAGGCGCGATATTTTTTATCAATATTAAAAGCATTCCCTACAACTGTAACAAGGGCTGCAACGACGGCTGCTATAGTCGCTAAATCAAACATGCCAAATTCTAACATTAAGATCAGCTCCTCTTTTTCCTAACATATCCTATGCGGCTTTGGCAAAAAATGAAACTATGAAATTGCCAGAAGAAATGTCTGAAATTTACGTTTTTTTATTAAGGTTTAGTAAAAGATTTATTTGGCTTAATTAGTACATTATAATAATGAAGCTATTCATCATAGTTGGTCTTGTTCTGTAATCATTATAAACAAAATGAAAAAAATTGATCATTAGTATAGACTAATTAAAATAATGTGTTATACTATTTTTAAATCAAACAACAAATCGAATGCATATGATAAACATATATAAATTAACTAAGGAAGGGTTTTGTTGCGAATGAGTACTATCAGCTTTGATACTGAATTAGATCATCTTTTAAATGGGAAGAATACAAATTTAAATCTTCCAATATCTCAATTAGTTGAAAAATCTTTAATGAGAAAAGAAGGAAAGCTAACTGCTACTGGAGCCCTTCTTGCAACAACTGGAAAATATACAGGTCGTTCACCTAAAGATAAATTTATAGTAGATGAACTTTCAGTACGCGATAAAATCAATTGGGGTTCCGTTAACCAGCCAATTAGCTCTCAGGTTTTTGAAAATCTATATAAAAAGGTTCTTAACTACTTAAAAGAACGTGATGAAATCTTTGTTACTCAAGCATATGCAGGTGGAGATAAAAACTATCAACTACCAATTCAAGTCATTAATGAGTTTGCTTGGCATAATCTATTTGCTCATCAATTATTTATTCGTCCAACTCAAGAAGAGCTTGAAAATCATAAAGCAGAATTCACAGTTATTTCTGCACCAGGATTTAAAGCAAATCCTGAAATCGATGGAACAAAATCAGAAACATTTATTATTATTTCATTCGAGAAGCGTACGGTTCTTATTGGTGGTACTGAATATGCCGGTGAGATTAAGAAATCGATCTTCTCAATCATGAACTACCTGTTACCAGAGCAAGATATTCTTTCAATGCACTGCTCTGCTAACGTTGGCCACGAAGGTGATGTTGCTTTATTCTTCGGTCTTTCAGGGACAGGTAAAACAACACTTTCTGCTGATCCTAACCGTAACTTAATTGGTGATGACGAGCATGGCTGGTCCCCTACTGGTGTATTTAATATTGAAGGCGGCTGTTACGCAAAGTGCGTAAACTTAACATATGAAAAAGAACCGCAAATTTGGGACGCTATCCGCTTTGGATCTGTATTAGAAAATGTCGTAATTGATGACAAAACTGGATTAGCTGATTATGACGACGTTTCATTAACTGAAAATACCCGTGCTGCATATCCTATTGACGCAATTCCAAATGCTGTCATTCCAAGTGTTGCCGGACATCCAAACACAATTATTTTCTTAACTGCTGATGCTTTCGGAGTTTTACCTCCAATCAGTAAATTAACAAAAGAACAAGCGATGTATCACTTCTTATCAGGTTATACTAGTAAATTAGCTGGTACTGAGCGTGGTATTACATCACCTGAAGCAACATTCTCAACATGTTTCGGTTCACCGTTCTTACCTCTTCATGCATACCGTTATGCTGAAATGCTTGGAGAAAAAATTACACAGCATGATGCTCAAGTATTCTTAGTGAACACTGGTTGGTCTGGTGGTGCTTACGGTGAAGGTAAACGTATGAACCTTTCTTACACTCGTGCAATGGTTCAAGCGGCACTTCAAGGCGAACTTAACAACGTTGAAACTGTTGTTGATCCGATCTTCGGTTTACATGTACCACAACATTGCCCAGGTGTACCTGATGAAGTACTATTACCTAAGCAAACATGGGCTAACCCAGAAGATTACGACCAAAAAGCAACTGAGCTTGCATTACAATTCAAAGAAAACTTCACGAAGTTTGACAACGTATCAGACGAAATCAAAAACGCAGGACCACGTGTTTAATTAAAAATTAATAATTAATAATTAAAAGAGTCTCAATAACGAGACTCTTTTTTTTTTAGAACTTCGAAGCCATACTCTAAATCTTCTTTACCATCAAACAATTATTAATTATAAATTATTAATTATAAATTGCCTTTCCTCAACCACTCACACAACTCCTCCACCACTTTTCGATTCTCTGCTAATGGGAAAAAGTGATCGTAATCTTCGAAAATCCAGGTCGTTACGTCTTTTCCATTTTCATTTAATGCTTTTTCTAAACGATATGTATGCTCGACACTGACATTCTTATCTTTGGCTCCATGTATGAGTAAGACCGGCATTGTAATCTCTTCGATGTTTTGTAACGGTGTCCGCCATTCATATTGGTCTTTCATTTTATTTGGGGTTCCTCCAATGACACGCTTTAGCATCTTACGTAAATCAACACGCTCTTCGTAGCATAAAAACATATCTGACACCCCGCCCCAACAAACGACCGATTGAATGATCGGAAATTTCATCCCTGTGAATAAGGCCATTACGCCACCTCGCGAGAAACCAAAAACATGAATTTGCGATGTGATGACTTTCGGATGCACTTCTAGCAATTGAAAGGCTGAATATGCATCATTGCGGTCTTCCCCGGCAAAATCCTCTCTCCCCTCTCCCCCTTTATTTCCACGATAGTAAGGTGCCATTACAACGAAGCCTTCTGAGGCAAATTGAATAATCCGCGCTATCCGTACCATGCCCACATTTTTTATCCCCCCGCGTAAATAAAGAAATCCAGGAAATTGTTCTGCCCATTGCGGTTCAGCAAGTAATCCCTTTACTTTTAACCCCTGACTGACATACGTTACTTCAAACAACAAAATTTTTGGATGTGGTGAAGGAATTCGTTTTTTAAGAATGATCTCTCCCTCCAAAAAGATCCCCCCTTAACTTTCAACTTTTAACTTTTAACTTTTAACTCATTTTAGGCTAACACACATTTTCATCTCTGTTCATACACTATCACAACAATAACAAATATAAAAATTAAGGTGGGATTCAGATGAAAAGTATAGGTAAGGCATTATCACTTTTGTTTATCCTGCTAGTAACGATGGCTGCCATTGTCGGTTGCTCTTCCAAAAATAAAGGTGATGAAATACGGGTTGCAGAAGTGACACGATCTATTTTTTATGCTCCACAATATGTAGCTATTTCTGAAGGCTTTTTTGAGGAGGAAGGAATAAACCTAGAGCTAACAACAGCTTGGGGTGGCGATAAGACAATGACCTCTTTACTTTCAGGTGGAGCGGATATTGCTTTAGTTGGTGCTGAAACGTCAATCTATGTCCATGCCCAAGAGGCAAATGATCCAGCAATTAATTTTGCACAACTTACTCAAACTGACGGCACATTTCTTGTTTCACGGGAAAAAGTTGAAGACTTTTCATGGGATCAATTGAAAGGAAGTACATTCCTTGGACAACGTAAAGGCGGTATGCCGCAAATGGTTGGTGAACATGTACTCAAACTGCATGGAATTAATCCGCATAACGACTTAAATCTCCTTCAACATATTGACTTTGGCAATATCCCGAGTGCCTTTGCTTCTGGTACTGGTGATTATGTTCAGTTATTTGAACCACAAGCAACACTTTTTGAAAATGAAGGAATCGGTCATATCGTCGCTTCATTCGGAGAAGAATCTGGCGAAGTCCCTTATACCGTATTTATGGCAAAAGAAAGTTATCTAAAGAAAAACAAAGATCTTGTTGAACGTTTTACAAAAGCACTTTATAAAGGCCAACAGTGGGTAGAAACAAGCTCAGTTGAACAAATCGCACAATCAATTAAGCCATTCTTTGATGATACACCAATCGAGGTGATTGAACAGGTTGTTGATCGTTATAAGAGCCAAGGGTCCTATGCTACAGAACCACTATTAAAAGAATCTGCTTGGAATAATTTACAGGATATTATGGATCAGGCTGGTGAGCTTCCAAAGCGGATCGATTACTCAATTCTCGTCAATACAGAAATTGCTGAAAGTGTAATCAGACAATAAGCCTATAAGAAGAAAAATTTGTATAAGGGAGGCAATGAGTTGTGACATTTCTTACTATAGATGATGTTTGTATGACGTATTTTACAAAAAAATCTGCAACGACCGCCCTTGAAGACATTTCACTAGCGGTTGAGGAGGGAGAATTTGTTTCCCTCCTCGGCCCTAGCGGCTGCGGAAAAACAACACTACTTTCCTTAGTCGCCGGACTCCTGCAGCCCACAACGGGTAAGATTACTGTTGAACAGCAACGAATAACAAAGCCGAACGCAAAAATTGGCTACATGCTGCAGCAAGACTATCTGTTTCCGTGGTTAACAATTAAAGATAATATTACGTTTGGTTTAAAAACAATGAAGGCTCTTACTGAACAAAGTCAGAGTTATGCCCTATCTTTATTAGCCGATATGGATTTGGCTGATAAAAAAGACCATTATCCAAGTCAATTATCTGGTGGAATGCGGCAACGTGTAGCACTGGTCAGAATGCTGGCAACCCAGCCAAAAATCCTCTTGCTTGATGAACCTTTTTCCGCTCTTGATTATCAAACAAAGTTAAAGCTCGAGGATCTCGTATTTACAACATTAAAAGAACATCAAAAAACCGCTATACTCGTAACCCATGATATTGGTGAAGCCATTGCCATGTCGGATCGGATTGTATTGTTGGGAGCAAATCCAGGACGGATTGCCAAAACCTTTGCCGTTCCTACATCGTTAAAAAAACTTACCCCGTTTGATGCTCGTAATCATCCTGACTTTAATCGACTCTTTCAAACGATATGGAAGGAGTTGGAGAGCCTTGAACAAAGAGATTATAAATAAACATCAGGAATATTTAAATAAGCTGAAGTCCGATAAGCTTAAAGTTCGAGTAAGTCAATTAAGCATTCTTATCTTCTTCTTTGCAGCTTGGGAGGTTGCCGGAACAAAAAGATGGGTTGATCCTTTATTATTCAGTACCCCATCAAGAGTGTGGAAACTTTTTTTAGAAAAAGCAGCAGATGGCAGTCTGCTAAGCCATACGTATGTTACCCTCTTTGAAACCGTCTTAGGTTTTCTGTTAGGTACGATGATTGGAACAATACTTGCTGCTACATTATGGTGGTCACCGTTTTTATCAAGGGTACTTGATCCTTATCTTGTCGTTCTCAATTCGATGCCAAAAATCGCTCTTGGTCCAATCCTCATTGTAGGACTCGGACCGGGATATACGTCAATCATTGCAATGGGCGCTTTGATTTCCGTTATTATTACAACGATTGTCGTCTACACTGCCTTTAAAGAGGTCGATCCAAATTATTTAAAGGTCATTCAAACGTTTGGCGGTACAAAAAAACAATCATTTTTACACGTTATTTTACCTGCGTCTTTTCCAACAATTATTTCAACACTGAAAGTTAATGTTGGTTTGTCATGGGTAGGGGTGATTGTCGGAGAATTTCTCGTCTCTAAACAAGGGCTAGGCTATATGATTATTTACGGATTCCAAGTCTTTAACTTCACCCTCGTATTAATGAGTCTGCTAGTTATTGCGGTTCTTGCCACTGTCATGTACCAAGGGGTCGAATGGCTCGAACGTAAACTTATTAAACATCATTAATCACAAAAAGAATGAACCGTTGGAGAAGTATCTTCAACGGTTCACTTATAGACAAATGACTAAACGGTAAACATTGCATTAAACCGCTGTTTAATTTCCTCTAGACTAACCGTTAAAACATCGTCTTTCATGATAAAACTGTATGTCGGGTCATGTTTGATATTATCAGGCATTTCGGGAATAAGTCTTGGACCATCCGTTTCAAGATAGTTAATTTTACGATCAATCTCTTCTATTTCCGCAAAATAAATATTTTTAATCAGCTGATCAGCTTGTCCATGCACTTCATATTGCCCGATATAATGTAATGAACGAACGATCCCACCTGTTTCTTCATATACTTCGCGGACTGCAGCCTCCTCTGGAGTTTCTCCATCTTCAACTTTTCCGCCGGGAAATTCAAGACCTCGTCTAGGATGAGATGTTAAGAGCCACTGGTTGTTATAACGACAAATAATCCACACATGTTTTGGTTCAGTTGAAAATGGGGCAACTGATAACGATAATCGTACTGTATTGTTATAATAATCAGGAAATGCTAGTGTATTCATCATCTTTTGAACTCCAACTAGTTTATTTTTTATCATTCAATTCCCTTTGCACATTCGCCTACCTCTATTTTAGTAAAGAACCGGAACATTTGTCCAATTATTCGTAACTTTCTTCCGGTGGCTTTATGGCAAATAAACTAATTAAAGCAGCAACAATACATACAAATGTCACCGTGAAAAATAACACCTCATGAGAAAACTTCATTAATATGGCAAATAATGGAGGCCCTGAAGCAACTCCTACAAATCGCATACTGCTAAAAATGGAAGTAATCGTTCCTCTCTGTTCTTTTTCAATTCCGTTCGTTACAAGAGCATCTAAGCTTGGGAGGGCAGCACCGATGCCGATACCACTTGCAAAAAGAGCAGTCAGCAGTACATAGATATCTCTCGAAAAGCCAATTGAGAAGTTTGAGATCGTCAGCACAATCAATCCAAGAAAAATAACCCATTTCATCCGTTGTTTTTCTTCACCAATTCCTTTTCCAGTAATATAGGAAGACAAACAAAGAGCTGCTAATGGAATAGCAAGAATAATCCCTTTTTTAATCCCATCGATCCCATGTTCATCTTCAAGCATTGTTGATAAGTAAAACAAGACACCGAAAATAACAAACATACAAATACAGCCAATTGCAAATATTGAATACAACCAGCGACCATCTTTATGAAAGATCATCTTAATCGATTGTACAAAATCTTTAAATGCTTTTGGCTTTTCCATCTTGGATGGTGATTTCACTAAAAAAAACATCATCCCAATCGAGATTAGGCAAAAGACGGGGAATGCAAAGAACGGAAGAAACCAGACAACAGTGGCGAGAGCTGCACCCAAAATAGGACTGACAACTTTACCAAATGTGTTTGACGTTTCAATCACCCCTAATCCTGCACTCACATCACTTTCTTGTTTAAAAATATCACCTACTAAAGGCAGGACAATCGGTGATGCACCGGCTGCCCCGATTCCCTGTAAAAACCTTCCGACTAAAATAACTGTATATGCTTCTTCTAATTGCCACGATGCCCATCCCGATACTAACCCACCTATTCCGGCAATTACCAAGCTTGGAATAATGACTTTTTTTCTGCCGATTCGATCAGATAAAAAACCAGCAATCGGTATAAGAATAATCGCGACAATAGAATAGATCGTAATAATCATGCTTACTTGTAGTGAAGAAATATTTAATTCACTTTGAATAGCTGGCAAAACAGGAATTAACATCGAATTCCCTAATGTCATCACAAGTGGAATTGATGCAATCGAAATCAAATCCCACGTCTTCTTTTCTTCCATGTCCTATCCCCCAACTTAAATCTTCACGCTTTCTTATTATGATATAAAAGTTTTTTCCTATACAATGAACATTTTTCATATTAACAATGTTCGTTCTATGTTTAACTGTGATTCTTATCACCGACATTCAATAGGATATTCGATATATTTTGGTTAGACTCTTATATGAAATGGAGGCAACAAATGATGGGACCAGTATTTTTCAGTACATCAAAAGTAAGTGATATTGTTACAAAATTACCAAAAGCGAGTGATATTTTAAAATCTTATCGCATTGATTTTTGCTGCGGTGGAAATAGAGCTTTAAGCGAAGCAATTGAAGAAAGAAAATTAAATGAGGAAGAAGTGCTTGCAAAGTTAAATCAAGCCTATTATGATGCTGAAGCATATAGTCAAAATGTAGTGAAGTGGGATGAGGTCGGCTATAGCGAATTAATTGATCATATTGTAAATAAGCATCACGCTTATTTAACGGAAGAGCTTCCTGAGCTAAGCATGTATGTAACAAAAATTGCTCGCGTTCACGGCGATAGCCATCCAGAATTATTACGTGTTCACCAACTTTATCATGATTTAAAAACTGAGCTGGAACAACATCTAATCAAAGAAGAGAATCAATCCTTCCCTCTTATTAAGAAATTTGATGAAGAGCGAACGGCAGAAAACTTAGCTAATGCATCCCGCGTGATTGATGCCCTTGAAAGCGAGCATGACGATGCTGGTGCAATTCTAAAAGAATTACGAGAAATTACAAATGATTATCTGCTACCACCTGGCGCTTGCAGAACATACACATTAACATTTAATCGCCTTGAGGAATTAGAATCTGATCTATTTGAACACATTCATTTAGAAAACAACATTCTGTTTCCACGTGTACTACAAGAAACAGTCTAATAAATCATTAGCCAATTAAGCATATTACCAAAATATATGAACAAAGCCATCATATCATCTGTGATATGGTGGCTTTCTTATATCAAATCATTTGATAAATGGTCACTTACCGTCAGCATATGTCCAAGCATTAATCTTCACTATTACATACTATGAAATTAGAAGAGAGAATGTTCGAGAACTCATGCCTAGCTGCAGCTCCTTTTGTGCACAATTTCTTCATATTCTAAATAACCAGGAGCAAAACATGAAAACAACAAAAATTATTATTAGTGGATTATCGTATATAGGTACACCATATCAATTCGGTGCTTCGCCGTTTCAAACAAAGACTTTTGACTGCAGCTCCTTTGTCCAACATATCTATCGATTGAATGGTATAAACTTACCTAGAACATCAAGACAGCAATATCGTGTTGGCCAGACGATACCACGGCATTCACTTAAGAAGGGCGACCTAGTATTTTTCACGACAAAAAGAAGACGGCATCGTAAGGGAAGCGAAAAAATTGGTCACGTAGCAGTCTACATTGGGCAAAACAAACTTCTTCATACTTCCCGAAGCCATGGCAAGGTTGCTGTTACACCATTTAAGAAAAAGTGGAAAAAATTATTTATAAGTGCAAAGCGTATAGTTGAATAAAAAATCCCTTGTTATAGAAATAACTAGGGGTTTTTATTATATACAGTAATTTTTTTGCTCTAGTTCCATCTCTGATTTATTTTTTAGAAAGGCAAGTGTGAAAACGGTTTCACCTTCGACAGATGAAAATGACAATTGTCCGTTATTTTTCTCCATAATTTGTTTGCAGATCGAAAGACCAAGACCTGTACCCTGCTTTTTCCCAGTAACAAATGGATCAAATATCGTCTTTTTAATTTCCTCAGGGATCCCTGGTCCATTATCAGTCACCTGAATATAAGAATAGTCGCCCTCTTCTTTACTTTCAAGCTTAATGAACTTAGGATATGAAACATCTTTTAGTGCATCAGCACTATTATGAATTAAATTTATTAACACTTGCTGAATGGCTGTTTTTTGCAGTGAGATTGATGGGTTCTTACCACATAACACTTGAATATTAATATTTTCATCAAGCATTCTGGGACGAACCAAATTAATGGCAGAGTCAATCAATTGTTTCAAATCACACTGAACAAACGGCTCACCATCTACAGTTTCATTTTTGGAAAAACTTAAAAAGCTGGAAATCTGTCCGTATAAGCCTTCAAATTCCTGTTCAACAATATCCATATACCGTTCAATATTCTTTTGTGACATTGGAATGATTTCTTGGCGAATTAACTTCATAAAACCTTCAATAGCAAAAAGCGGATTCTTTAGTTCATGAGCCATTGATGCCGCCATTTTCCCTAAAATATTAAGCCGGTCAGTATGAAGTTCATTAATCATCCGATCCCGTTTTTCGATCAGTGATGAGGCATTTTCCCAATAGACCCTGCTCATATATCGTTGGACATCATCTATTCGTTTGTGTAATTGCAAAATTGATTCCTTGTTACTTTCATAAGATGATGACAACAGTACATCATAACCATCATAAATATACTCAACAAAACTTTCCCGCCAAAGTTGAGTAATGTGTAAAACGTTTTCAAATGGGGTATGCTTTGTCACATGGTAACGAGCTACCTCTGAAACAACATCAAATGATGGATGTGTTTCTAATGGAATATGAAGATCTTTTAATAAATCAAAATATATATACCCTTTATTATGTAATTCCACTAGGTTATATTGATTTGGGTATGCCTTGTCAACTTTTCTTAGCCAAGTATTTACAACTATTTCATTACCACTATTCAGGCACTCTTGAAAAGACATCTCGCTCCACCACTTTCTCTCAACCTTTAGACTTCTATCATTGTCCTTTTTGGTCATAAAGTTCATAAAGTTCATATGGTTATTAGTGTAATAATACATCTATTATACATTATTTTCTAGTATTGAGTATATCAATTGTTAGTTTATAAAGAACATTTCGGATTTCGAACAAACTAAATAAAGCGGCCCTTCATTCAGGAATCCGCTCAAATTTTCTATTCTATTTGTTCATTTTTCTTTGAACAATTTCTGCTATTTGTCTCCATTCTTCCTCAGAAAGTTTAAGTCTTGTTTCGTTTTCAGTTGGTAAGGCATTCTCTTTATCGGTTCTAGAGGACAAAACCGTCTTCACTCCAGCAATGTTTAAACCTTTATTTATTAGGGATTTAATTTCCAAAAAACGATCAATATCATTTAAAGAAAATATTCGTTGATTTCCTTCATTTCGGGCCGGTGTGATTAACCCTTGATCCTCATAGTAACGAATTTGCCTGGCTGTTAAATCCGTCATTTCCTCAACAACACTAATCGGAAAAACGGCAATGTCCCGTTGTAATTCCTTTTTCACCCCCTCACCCCTCCTTCAATAAACAATCATTTCAAATTGTTATCTCATTTTTGCGATATGGGTGTAAACATCCGTTAAGTGTGAAAAGCCTTTTTCCTTCGCTTCATAAATATTTTTTGACCACAGCTTTGCGGTCATTAATGCATCCTGCAAAGCATGATGCCTTCCGTTACATTCAATTCCAAAATGATTCAACCAATCATCTAAAGTTACCAAATCCAACCCCGGATTCACGACTTTTGTTAAAAATGAGGTATCAAGAACTCGATGCTGAAAATGAGTCCGTAACATCGTCCAAGTTGCATGCTGCATGAATGATTTTTCATGATGTGCATGGTGAGCAACCAACGTATCGCTGTTAACAAATTTATAAAATTGTTCCAATACGTCCTTCAGCTTTGGAGCATCTTGAACATCCTTAGGAGTTATCCCTGTTAACTGAGTAATTTCCTCTGAAGGCTCTTTTTCGCTATAGACTAATGAATAGAAACTTTCATCCTCGATGACAACCTCACCACACATTTTCACAGCACCAATTGACAAAATCTGATCACCTTTGTTTGGAAAAAAACCTGTTGTTTCTAAATCAAATACAACAACATTTAATTCATCTAATGGTTTTTCCAGAACGTTCTCTTTTTTAATTTCACGTTGTAATTGCCGTAAAAATGCAACCTGTGCCGCTCCTGTCTGCCCTTGAACGGCAGTATACACATTCGAGCCAATCTTGCCCGATAACTGTTTCATCAATTGAACCATATGATTCATGACCATTTTGGACACCCTTTTTCAATCAACTTCTTCGTTTCCTGGTATAGCTTATACCCTGATCTTGTAATATCTTTTAAATCCTTTTTTTCTTGATGACTTAAGTGACTTACTTTCAAATAGTGAATCGTTTCATAACTCTCCTCGTGTTGCTGAAATTTCAACCGTAAGCTCAACAGCTTACTAAAGGCCGGTTTATACTTTTTAATTTGTTGATAGTAAGAGGGTAGTTCGTCAAACCTGAGTACTGTCTGCGGTTGTTCAATTTTTTCTTTCAGTGCGAGAAGCCGTAATGAATTAACATAAGGAAACAGTATTCGATTTTTCACATGAATACACCCCGAGTGTTTCCCGTGTGTTTCCACTAAAAATTGTCCAAATACCCCAATCCCCCTCCTCGTATGACCTACGTTCTCGAGCATTCTCCTCATCAAATAGGGATGTTCATCAATATGAGAGAAAATCAAATCCTTTAACTCTTTCAAAAAGTGTTCTTCTCCCAAAAAACTTCTGGAATCGAAGAAAGTTAACAAATAGCGAATTGATTCCCAGCTTTCTTCTTCCATCCAACCTTTCAGTTGTTCTTTCCATTCATTCAATGATTTACACCACTTAGGGTTTGATGACATGACTTTTCCATCACACGGCTCATACCCTACTTGAGTAAGTCCAAACGTGATTTCTTCTCCTAATGATTGAAAGTATTGTTTCCCTTCATCATCACATTGTCCATAAATCATTCCATGGTCCTGATCGCTCCAAACCGACTGTTCAAACCTGGCAGCACTTCCCATCATAAAGAAGGTAAAGCGAGCAGGTGCAGGGCCCCGCTCACTCTCTATTTTTCTTACAGCTACCTCTACTGCTCGTTGAATTAACATATCATGAAATTCATTAAGCTTCTCATGAATCAAAGCAACTTTACTAATATTTTGTCTGCGCCATTCTATTAATTCATGATAAGTTGAATATCGATTAATAATTGCTTTTGATAGAGGGTGAATTAAACCCATTTCTTATGCACCTGTTTTCTCTTTATGAGTTGGCATGCTTTCTGGATAGCCATAGCTTCCATGTTCGCTTAAGTCTAATCCAATAACTTCTTCCTCTTCTGTGACACGTATTCCGTTCATCACTGCTTTCATGCCTAGCAGAATGATGAAGGATACGACAAACGCATAGATTCCTGAGGCTACAACACCAATTGATTGAACTCCTAATTGTGTTATTCCACCACCGTAAAATAACCCTGGAAGACCACCATTCATTGCTGCAAGTTCTGGTGTTGCAAAAAATCCTGTTGAAAGAGTACCCCAAACCCCGGCTACACCGTGAACAGATAATGCGAAGATTGGATCATCAATTTTTGCTTTATCGAAAAATTTCATACTAAAGAATACAATTAAACCACCAATTAAACCGATAATGACTGCTGCCCAAGGTGCTACAAATGCACACGATGCCGTAATCGCTACTAGTCCTGCAAGAGCTCCATTTAGCATAGTTGGAACATCTGCTTTCCCTAGGATCGCCCATGCCACAAGTAACGCTCCGATCGCTCCTGCCGCTGCAGCTAATTGTGTATTTAATGCTACATATCCAAAGAAGGCATCTGCTACTCCAAATGTACTACCTGCGTTAAATCCAAACCAACCTACCCATAGAACGAGCACACCTAAAGCTGTATAGACTTGGTTATGACCTGCTAAATCATTGGCAGAACCGTCTTTATTGTACTTACCTAATCTTGGCTTTAAAATAAGTGTTGCTGCAAGTGCTGCCATCGCTCCAGTTAAATGGACAACTGTTGAACCAGCAAAGTCTTGTTTACCTAAACCACCTAACCATCCGCCTCCCCAAATCCAGTGTGCAACGACCGGATAAACAAACGCTGAGAACAATACTGCGAAGATTAAGTATGCTGATAACTTTGCTCGTTCAGCAAAGCCCCCAAATGCAATCGTTAAGGCAATTGCTGCAAATACTAATTGAAAGAAGAAATCAACTGATCCTGCCAACCCATCAAACATTGTTGTAAAATCTCCAAAGAAAAAGTCTGAAAAACCGATAAAACCATTACTTTCACCATATATAAATCCATATCCAACAGCCCAAAACACGATAGAAGCAATCCCTACTGTAAAAATTGTCTTACCAGCAATATGACCGGCATTTTTCATTCGAGTCGAACCCGCTTCAAGTAAAATAAATCCTCCTTGCATTAGCAGTACCAACACGGCACAAACCATGACCCAAAGGTTGTTCATTAAAAATATCGTATCCATCTGTAATGCTCCCCTTTCAAAATGTTATTGTACTTTTATTAGCGTTACTTTAACTAACAACTAATGTTAACTTAGTTTTTATTATACATTTTGAATTTTCAGTTTCTATAATCATGTAAGGAAAGCTAACACAGTTTTATCATTGCTTCTATAAGATAATTTATTGCGTTGACGTTTGAGGCTAATTTTTTTTGTATGAATTATAAATTTACACAAAAAAAATTAGCCTCAAACGTCAACATCGCACCAGACTATGTCATATTTTCTAACAATACTTTCAGTTAGTTTGGTATATAATGTATCAAATTTATTGAGATGAACGGTTTTTATTCTCTATACTACAGATAAAGATAGATCTTACTATAAAACGAATGGAGGAACTTAACATGGTGAAGAGTGAGGTATTTTACTTTCCAAAAGGGTTCACTGTCCGTAAAATTCTTGAGTTTGTAAGGTTAAACAGTACGTTCGAGAGTGAGATTTATCTACTAAAGAACAACGGAAAATATAATGCTAAGAGTGTTCTTGGAATTATGGGAGTATTCTTAACAGCAAGCATCGGCGATAAATTTATTGTTCAAGCTACTGGAAATGATGCAAACGAAGCGATGGCTAAAATTAAAGAATTTACCAACCACAAAGAATCCGCGATGCTCCTAAGTATGTGGGATGAAGAAGGCATCGAAAATGTCGACAAAGCATTAGCAACTTCAAAACGAAGATGGACACCTGAAGTTCGCGGGATTGCAAAATCTTATTTAACGATGAACAATAATAGTTGAGAATTTAGAGTTTAGAGTTAGTTATAAAGTAAGCTAAAAGGGATATTGCGAAACGCAATATCCCTTTTTATTTTTCAACTCTAAACTCTCTCACATATTCTGCTCTTTACGTTTTAGTGAAAGCACATTGACATTTCGCTTCATACTGATCTTTTGCGTAAAATAGCTGTGAAGGAGCATCCCGATTACAATGATCATAATACCTGCCATCGCTAAGCCACTCGGCCACGGTGTTGATAACAAAACAACCTCACCGATAATAACAAACAACACTTGCGTTGATTGTGTAGCCTCTACAGCCGCTAACTTCCCTTGATGCCCCCTGACACGATCGGTCGCAATAAAGAATAGCGTTGTTGCAATAACCCCTGAACTAATCGCAACGATGAATGTTTGCAGCAATTGATCCGATGAAGGGGCGCCTACCTTAATAAATCCAAAAGCACCAATGACGATCCAAAATGGCATACTTGCTAATGTCATACCAAATACCCTTTGAAACGTATCCAACCTCCCCCCGCACACTTCCATCATTTTGCGGTTTCCTAATGGATAAGCAAATGCTGCAATCATAACGGGTAACACACCAACCATGACTTCAGTTAATGTTAATTGGTTAGCGTTCTGAACCTGGATCAGAGCTACCCCACATAAAATAAGAAACGAAATGAAAAGCGCTCTCGTTTGCAGCTTATTTCTTACTTTTAATGGTCCTTCTTTCGTTTGGATAGTTTGATAAAACAAAGGGCCAAGTAAAACCCCCGCAACAATCGTTAATTGCCACGTCCCAGCCACTAACCAGCCTGGACCATAAGCGGCTGCATAGGTTAAAGGACCGTAAAACAAGACAAACCCGAAAAAACTCCAGCATAACCATTGAAACGGATGTTTTCTCATTTCCTCAATGACTTGCCTTGCATTTCTTCTATAAAGAACGATTAGAAATAAAAATGGCAGCATAAAAACAAATCGCAATGACGAACTCCAAAACCAACTTCCTCCTGCCAACTCCATCGAGCGATTTAAAATAAATGTAACCGCAAAAAAGACTGATGCTAAGATGCCGATACCTATTTCCTTCATCTATCACACATCCTTCTAAACTCTTAGTATAATAAAATATATTTTTGAATTATTATATTATATCAGAAAAGTAGAAAAAGGGATGAAAATTATCGTAATTTTATTATTTTTTATCCAATCATCATGGTATAACATAATATAGAGGGGGCTACGTAATGACAAACTTTAATGATGCAGAAAAAATAGCGAAACAAATTGGGGAAACACTTCGGAAAATAAGAAAAGAAAAAGGGATGAGTCTTCAAGATTTAGCCAATATCACTGGCGTTAGCAAATTAACGTTAGGCAATATAGAAAGAGGTGAAGGGAACCCATCCCTCACAGTCATTTGGAAAATTGCAAATGGCTTAACCATCCCAATCTCAGCGTTACTTCAAGAGAAACAAGAAGTCATTATTTCACGAAAAAACAAAGGCAATAAAATATTGAGCACGAATGAAGCATGTACCCTTGAACCAATGTTCGATGCCGCCAATTATGGGTCGTTGGAAATTCACCGAGCTTTTTTAAAGCCGAATAGTACGTACTCTCCCGGTGCTCATCAGTCAGGTGTAATCGAATATGTAACGGTGATGGAAGGTGAATTAAAAATACAAATAGACGATGATTTCTATCACTTATATCAATACGATTCGATCAAGTTTGATGGTGGTAGAAAACACGCATATAGCAACCCGACGGACAAGGAAACTGTCTTACATTTTGTCATGACATATGCTAATTCATAGTTAAGATCCGGTTTGATATATAGGCAGCCTCCTTTTGATACGTAAAAAGTGATAATCCAATTATAGTCTTCAAGTGAACTGAACGATTAAAACAGTTCACTTTTTTATTTCTATTATTTATATTAATTATGAAATTATATAAGTTTTTCTTAATTTCTTGATAAGATTTTTTTATAATGGTAATATATTCATGTCAACGCTAATACCGAAGCACAGGAGCAAATCAGTTCTTGTTCCTGTGCATTGGGAATTATCATTTAGTTTAAAATCGTAAAATTCTATATAACATTTAGGAGGAAGATGAATTATGGCATTAATTGGACAAGAAGTATTACCATTCAACGCAAAAGCTTACAAAAACGGTGAGTTTATCGATGTTACGAGCGAAGACCTAAAAGGTCAGTGGAGTATTTTTTGCTTTTATCCAGCAGACTTCACATTCGTGTGCCCTACTGAACTTGAGGATCTACAAAACGAATATGCTGCTCTACAGGAACTAGGAGTTGAAGTGTACTCTATTTCAACAGATACTCACTTTACTCACAAAGCATGGCACGATCACTCAGAAGCAATCGGAAAAATTACGTATGCGATGATCGGTGACCCTTCGCAAAAGATTTCTCGTAATTTCGAAGTATTAAACGAAGAGTCAGGCCTTGCTGACCGTGGTACGTTTATCATCGATCCAGATGGTGTTATCCAAGCTGTTGAAATAAATGCAGGAGGCATCGGACGTGATGCAAGTATTCTAGTTAACAAAGTTAAAGCAGCACAATACGTTCGAAATAATCCAGGCGAGGTTTGCCCTGCTAAATGGCAAGAAGGCGGCGAAACACTTAAGCCAAGTATTGACCTTGTCGGAAAAATCTAAGGAGTGCGATAAATGGTGCTTGACGCAGATATTAAGGCGCAATTAAACCAATACCTTCAATTAATGGAAGGCGATGTAGTACTTAAAGTTAGTGCAGGTTCCGATAAAACATCTACTGAGATGCTGGCTCTCGTCAACGAGCTGGCTTCTATGTCACCAAACATTACTGTTCAGGAAGCAGAACTGACAAGAACACCAAGTTTTAGTGTGAACCGAGCCGGGGAAGATACAGGTGTTATCTTTGCAGGTGTTCCATTGGGGCACGAGTTTACTTCATTAGTGTTAGCTCTCCTGCAAGTTAGTGGCAGACCACCTAAAGTTGATCAGCAGTTAATTGATCAAATAAAAAACATTAGCGGTGAATATCACTTTGAAACGTATGTCAGCTTAAGCTGTCATAACTGCCCTGACGTGGTACAAGCATTAAACACGATGAGTGTTCTTAACCCCGGCATTACTCACACGATGATTGATGGGGCAGCATACAAAGATGAAGTCGATAGCAAGAATGTCATGTCCGTACCAGCTGTCTATTTAAATGCTGAATTCTTTGGCGGTGGCCGTATGACACTCGAAGAAATCCTTACCAAAATGGGTACTGGTCCGGATGCATCTGAGCTTTCTAATAAAGATCCGTATGATGTCCTTGTTGTTGGAGGCGGTCCAGCCGGTGCAAGTGCAGCCATTTATGCCTCTCGAAAAGGAATCCGTACAGGGATAGTTGCCGAACGTTTCGGTGGTCAAGTACTAGATACGATGACGATTGAGAACTTTATCGGTACGAAACAAACAGAGGGACAAAAACTTGCGGCCAGCCTTGAAGAGCATGTAAAGGATTACGATATTGATGTCATGAATCTGCAACGTGCCAAAAGTATAGAGAAAAAGGATCTTTTTGAACTTGAGCTCGAAAATGGTGCTGTTCTAAAGAGTAAAAGCGTCATCATATCAACAGGTGCCAGATGGCGTAATGTTGGTGTCCCTGGTGAGCACGAGTTCAAAAATAAAGGGGTAGCCTACTGCCCTCATTGTGATGGGCCATTGTTTGAAGGGAAACATGTAGCCGTTATCGGCGGTGGTAATTCTGGTATTGAGGCAGCCATTGATCTTGCTGGCATTGTAAAGCATGTGACTGTTCTTGAGTTTATGCCGGAGCTAAAAGCTGATGATGTATTGCAAAAGCGACTCTACAGTCTTCCTAACGTAACTGTTTTGAAAAACGTTCAAACAAAAGAAATTACCGGTACAGATAGTGTAAACGGAATTACGTATATTGAACGTGACACAGAAGTAGAAAAACATATCGATTTACAAGGTGTGTTTGTCCAAATCGGGCTTGTACCAAATACGGATTGGTTAGAAGGAATTGTTAAACGTAATCGTATTGGTGAGATCATTGTCGATAAGCATGGATCTACTACTGTACCTGGATTGTTTGCTGCAGGTGATTGTACAGATAGTGCTTATAATCAAATCATTATTTCAATGGGATCTGGGGCGACTGCTGCTTTAGGAGCGTTTGATTACCTTATCCGAAATTAATAACTGAATTCTAGTCAATTGATTCATTACTGTTTTTGAATATAGAAATATCTTATTTGTCGCTTTACTATGTAATAATAGTAAGCGACCTTTTTTTGGTACTAATCGGTCTTCATCGCTCTCCCATGAATTAAAGCTCCCGTTAATGCAATAAGCTTTGCACCCTACTGGAATATTAAAACTTATTCCCCTTCCTGAGAGTTATAAAATAGTAAACTAGTCCAGGAATAACTGCTTGTGAAGAAAAGGATTTAAACAAACGGATTCAAAAGTGGAACAAGGAGTTGTCGATGGCAGCTCCTATTGTTTATTGTGTTAACGATGCAGTTTAGCACAATTAGATAATTACTCTATTTTTGGGAAGGTTATCTAATGAGGTGGTAATAATGAAAAAAAATAAATTCTTAGCAGTAATAATATGAAAAACAAAATGGGAAGTTGTTGATATGCTAGAAATCTACTTTTCCCAGACTTCAGAATGATGTTAACGCTGTTAGCTGTTCCGCCCCAAATATGGTTTTCCAATGTTAAGATGTCAATCTCGGTTTCTAGAAAAACAGTTTTTCTTTGCTTCCCAGAAAGAGTAATTTCATGTATCCCGTGATGATTCATTAGAGTGAGCATTGGGGGGCATCCTCAAAACGAAATTGATCATAAAACTCAACTGTGAATTCAACTGGTTTTCTACTATGATTTACAAATGGAAGCTTACAAGAACCTACTAATGTTTCATCGTCAAACATCGTAAAATTACAGGTTACTTGCCTGGCGATCATAAGAAATAGCATAAATGCCCGTTGCCACTGTTTGTTGAAAGATACTAACTAAAAAGACTGGACCACCCATTATAACTACAAATCCGATGAGAACAAATCGCCCTCTATATTTTTTCAACGAGCTTGACAGTAAGAACAAACTAACGATTACTAGAAGGAGAGAAAAAATCCCCACATAATGGAATCCTCCCAAAAAACGATATAGGACATTTAGACTTACCAAAATAGCCTCGGCTAATGGCCTACCATGTGGGAATGGCAAATTGTGGATAATGATAACTAAAAAGATAGCTATCGATCAGTAAAGGTATTTCTTGTTTTTAATCCTTTCAACACTCCTAGTAGAAATAGTTTGTTCCCGCTACTTTTTATCTCTCATTTCAAACTTTTCCGAAGAGCTTTTTTTTGCTTTAATAGTAAGCTATGTGCAACATTGCAAATCATAATTTTATTAACGCATCCCGTTACAATAAAGGAAGTTCTTACTCAAAATAGTAATTTAAGGTGATTTTGAACTCTTCAGCACTTCCAGACTCAAAATTTATATCACCTAAGACACCAGTTAATTCTCCCGTTCCAGAACCTTTTACAACAGTCCTCTTCGATGTGAGTACACCATTTTCGTATTTCCCGACGTGCTCCAAAACAAAACTCCCTACTTTATCACCAATATTACCTGTAATTCGTTCAAATCCATACACTGTGGCTGAACCATCTGTCATATAACATTTTATCTCTTGTAACTCACCTTTACCTTGAAGCTCTCCGATATATTCCATTTCAAAGTTTCCCTTTGTTAGTTTAGGTCCTCCGTTTGCCTCACTATAAGGTACCTCATTTGCTTCTATTAATTTAAATGTTGAATGTGCTTGCATTGTTCTCACAATTTATACCTCCAAGTAATATTTTTTATAATTTACCACAATTTGTTCTTGAACTAAACTCGTTACTTCAATAGACGTTGAATTTTACCATCGTATAATTATAACTTACTATACAGTGAGTTATAATTGTTAGACAACAACACCATTTATAAAAAAACAAGAAATAGTTACCACATAAAGTATAATAACTATTTCTAAAGAAAAAACAGCCTAAAGGCTGCTAATTAACATTAAAGATAAACTTGCATTAAACCATTTATCATAATTGACTTTTATTAAATGGAGTTGATCCTTGCTCAAACTCTCCAAAGTTAAGATATGTCCTAAAAGTATACCTTTATAAACTAATAGGCTATTAATAATTAACTATCACAAAAAAGAGCAAAACCAATTTAAACTTTTTGGTCCTGCTCTAATGAAAAATGATTTATTATTTTAGAATCCTAACTTATCAGCGGTCCATTCAAAAACTGCTTTTTGTTGCATGTCATTCCACGAATCAAACTGAGTAGAAATTTTGCTCACCTAAAATACCTTTATTATCTTCCACTTCCACCACATACAATTTGTTAAGTCCGAGTATCAGATTGGCAATAAATTTCTTTCGAAATCATCTGCTTCAGAAACAGACATTGTTTCAAGGAATAAAGTACATGCGGTACTTCATACAAATGTAGCATGCTTTATTATCCAATATTCAAAGGAGAGGATGTTATTTTGAGTCCAAAGAATGCTTCCAACAGCCCGCTCAGCAATGCCACCGTCAGCTTCGGCGAGTGGATGACGCCTGTCGACAGATTCCCCAACGTCTCACCGGCAACAGCGAACCATCACGAATTGATACCCAATGTAGCCACTATTAAGGCGGGTGGCACGGTCAATTTCATCGTCGCAGGGTTCCATATCATAAACGTTTACGATGATGGGACTCAGCCTGAGGACATCAATACGTCATTAACTGTTCCTCCGACGGCGGTACCAGCGCCGCTGCTGATCAACGATCCCAATAGAAGAATATACAGAGGACTGGATCCGAGCCTGCAACCACGCGACCGTGTGGAAGTAGTGCATTTCGCCAAACCGGGAACGTATCTGGTGATCTGCGGGGTCTTTCCCCATTTTGTCAATGATCGCATGTTCGGTTTCGTGAGGGTGCTGCCCTAAGAGCGCGAAAGTATGTTAGTAGGCGTCACGAGCGCCTTGCGTTGCAAATTCGTGACTTATAGGGTCCCCGATCCGCCAGCCAACGACAGCCAACAAACCAAGAATGAGCTTGCCGAGTTGGAGCAGATGGCAGCCAATCGGACGCAGAGCGACTTGGATATAATCAATTACTGGGTTAGCGGTCAGAAAGGTCCTTTAACCCATTGGGATGATTTGACCGATGACATGGGGAAATTATACAAGATAAGCCCCCCTGCTTCTGCCCGGATTCATGCGCTCGTAAGTGTAAGTGAAGCGGTGAACATTGCAACGATCGCCTGCTGGAATAATAAGTATGATTATCTCAGGCCTCAGCCTACGGACCTTGATCCAAATTTGACGGCTGCCATTGCTGTTCCACAGCATCCCGCATACCCGTCCGGTCATTCATGCGTGGCCGGGGCAGCCAGCGGCGTTTTAAAGCAATTCTTCCCGCAGGATGCGGACGTCATAGAAGCGAAGGCTCTAGAATCGGGCTTCTCCCGCTTGTTGGTCGGAGTCCACTTTCGTTCTGACATCGATGTCGGTTTAGCTTTAGGCAGACAGGTGGCAAACGATGTTCTGAAAGTTGCGGCTAATGATCAGGCGCCAATGAGATATAGTCGATAAAAGCATAAGATAAAGGCACCGGATCGATCCGGTGCCTTTATCAGCGTGGATATTAGAAGAGCTTTTCCATGGAAACTCCTTTAACACGCAGAATACCATTTGTTGGTACATGGGAATGAAACGACATCTATAACGCCATTTCAAGCAGAGCAACTGACGAATCCGGACGTAGTAATTAGTAGTATATTTTGCTTTGGAGGAGAAGAGACGAAGAGTTTGATGCCATCGTCCATTCAACGGGGATGTTGATCATCCGTTCCTGGCTCCCAGCCTATTCAAAGAGGCGTAGCCGTCTAAAGAACCTAATGCCAGTTTCGGATCCCCACTGGCACACAAGGGCCGTAGCTGGCTGGGTGGCATCTTCAAGGGCCGAAAGGAATGGGGCCCCGATTTTCTAGAAGCCGGGGATCGAATCCTAGACGGTCTCGAGCTCGGGAGCCGGTTTACGTGGGACTTGGCAGAAAAAGATCTGCTTGGAGAAAGACCTTCTATGGTCCGAACAACGATACAACTTATGTTTTTATATTCTGTGGCACCGAGGGTTATCATGGGTCTAAAATAATCTTCCGAGTGTTCAACGGACAACTTGCCCATCGCACCGTACCATCTGTTCGGGTTCGATGTAATCTTGGCAAAAGAGTTATCTCGTTTAGCTCGTAATGGAAGGCTCTCGTATGAACTAAGAGATATTTGTTAGTTTAGCAACGTCCATATTGTGTGTTTAGATAACTCAATAAATACTTTAACAGGGAACGTTCAAAACTTCGGTTTGTTTGCTTGGTTATATGAAAACGAATCAGCAAACAGCAGTCGTCGTAACAAACAAGCAAAAAGAGTCAAAGCGCAACGTGGTCTATTTGTCGGTTCAAATCCTCCGTACGGTTATCTATCGGAAGAAGGTATACTAAAAGTTAAGAAATGACGATACACCTAAAATTGTTAAACGTATCTTTGAGGAATATTTAAGCGGAAAGGGTATGGATTCCATTGCTAGAGACTTAACTTCGGAGAAAGTTCCTACTCCTTCTCAAGTGGCTAATAAATCAAATGCTTCACCTTTGTGGCACGCTTCAAGTATTAAAGTGCTCTTAAATAACAATCACTACTGTGGCGACCTTGTTCAAAGCAAAACAGAGACGATAACAGTTACATCTGCCAAAAGGCGTGAAATAAACCCAGAGGACTTAATTATTATGGAAGATACACATGAAGCGATCATTCCAAAAGAAACGTTTAAAGCTGTTCAAGAGATGATGGCAACCCGAACAAGAACCGCAACTGCCCCTAAGAAGCATTTATTCACAAATGTACTGTACTGTGAAGAGTGTCAAAAAGGTATGTGGTTCAAACCTAATCAAAAAGGCTATCGTTGCGGCGGCAACATTAGACATGGTGAAACCTTTTGTGTAAACAACGTTGCTGTAAAAGAAAAAGAGTTAAAGCACATTATCCTTGAAGATCTCAAAGCTCTATTCAATTCTATGCGAGAAGACAGTTTTATGAATTCGTTATTGAACAAATTAAACGTAAAAAAGAACCAACTTCTTAAAGAACTACACCTGCACTCACTCGTTGAAAAGGTCACTTGTGAGCATGACGGTAGTGTCCGTATTCAATACAGCTTCGTTAATCCATTGCAAAAAACGTAAAAAGGCAACGCCCAAAGGGTTAGTTGTCTTCTTTTAAAATGAGTTGCGAGATACACTCCACATGACTCGTGTGTGGAAACAAACGTTTTTAATTTTAGCTTCTTATGCAGGGTTTACTTGAATTTGAAGAAGTTCTAACCGTTCTATCCAAACAAAACAAGATAAAAAAAAGGCCTAATCAAAATGATTAGACCTTTTTTG
>NZ_JBJMAU010000017.1:0-61238 GCF_052119505.1 Anaerobacillus sp. MEB173 | reverse complement strand
TAAAAGAAGAGATGGAGCAGTTGATGGCTTGGTATGAACAAGCAGAAACGGAAAAAATGCATCCGGTTGCTCGTGGCGCAATGTTACATGCTATTTTTGTTGGAATTCACCCATTTATTGATGGCAATGGCCGGACATCACGCTTGTTGTTAAATTTAGAACTCATGAAAGATGGTTTTCCACCAATTGTTATTAAAGTAGAAAATCGCCTAGCTTATTACGAAGCATTAGATAAAGCACATACACAAAAAGAATATGATGATTTTATTAAGTTAGTCGTGGGTGAAGTAGAAGATTCATTAAATCTTTATATAAGTGCAATAAATAATAACGTTTAGTAAATACCCTTGGTATGAAAATAGGACGTTGCATCCCTTTAGTGGGGGGCAGCGTCTTTTTTGTTATTAAGAATAAAAAAAGAAGTTGTTTTTCCGTTTTCTTGGATATAATATTATTAATAAAATTAAAAAACCGGTAATTTTTATAAATGTAGGTGACAATATGTATGAACATCTTGTGAAATTGTACTATAAAGACCAAATGAAGTATAGAGAAGAGTATGAAAAAAGAATTAACAGTTACGGTACAGTTAAATTACCTTTTACGATAAAACCATTTAATTACACAGAAGAATTTTCATGCTTTTATGTTAATCATTCTGTGCTTGATCAACTGCATGATCAAATTTTAAAACAAAGTAAACTAATTCAGAAGCTGGAGAGAGATATTCCTCCTATTGGGTTAAGCCAATATGTAAAGTCAAAACTAGTTGACGAACTTTTAAGTACAAACGAAATTGAAGGCGTTTATAGTACAAGAAGAGAAATGGAAACAGTTATAGAAATCGTAGTTAAAAAAGAAGAGTCTACAAAGAAAGTAAGACATTTAAGTTTAATGAAAACTTACTTTAATTTAATTAATGAAAATAAATCTTCGATAACAAATGTAAATGAAATTAGAGAGATTTATGATTTATTGGTCAGTGATGAAATAAATATTGATGACAAACTTGATGGCAATCTCTTTAGAAATGATACTGTAGAGGGAGTTACTTCTAATGGAAAAGTTGTTCATAGAGGTATATCACCAGAATCAAGAATTAAAGCCTATTTAACAAATCTACTGGACTATTTAAATAATGATGCATCTCCAATGCTATATAAAATTGCTATAGCTCATTATTTATTTGGTTACATTCATCCATTTTATGATGGAAACGGAAGAACTTCTAGATACATGAGTAGTATGTATTTAATAAATGAATTAGATACAACTACAGCTCTAACACTTTCGTACTCTACAAATAATTCAAAGAAAATATATTATGATGCATTTTCAGTTTCAAATGATAGAAAAAACAAAGGGGAATTATCGTATTTCTGTGAAGTTTTCTTTAAGATAATTAATGATGCACAGGGAATAGTTATTGAGGACCTGTCAAAGAAAAAAGAAAAAATTGATATATTACAAGAACGAATTAATTCTTTAGATTTAAGTGATGGAGAGAAAGAAACACTATATATTATTGGTCAACATTTTATTTTTGGGATAAAAGGTACAGGTATATCTAAAAAGGAATTACAATATCAACAGGGGAAAACAGATTATTATATCAACAAAGAAATAAAATCGTTAGAAGAAAAAGGACATATTTCGTTTTTTAAGAAAAAACCTATTGAAGTAACTCTAAGTGATTATTTAAGAAACTTGTTATAACTCATATTTTAAATAAGGTGTTAACATTTATAGATTTTAGTGTTAATATTTTTATGTAGTAATTAATACATTTTTGTAAGTAAATGTTATATTTAATACATTTTAAATTGAAAAATGGTGATAACAATGAATGATCCAATATTAAAGTTAACAGAACAAATACCAAATTTAACAGCTTCACAACGGAAGGTTGCAGATTATATAATCAAAAATCCAATGGAAGTTGCATTTTTAACAGTTGACCAGTTGGCTGGTTTAGTTGGTACAAGTACTACAACCATTATGAGACTTGCTTTTAATTTAAAGTATAGTGGCTATACTGAATTTCAAAAGGAGCTACAAGAACTATTACGCAATCAAGCTGCACCACATACAAGGCTAGAGGCCAATTTGAAGGATGTACCAGAGAGTGATTTATGGGCTCGCTGTGTAGAAAATCAAATTAGCAATATAAACAAAACAAAAGAAATGATCTCTAATGATACATTGGAAAAAGTTTTAGATTTGATTACTTCTTCTAACCGAATTTATTGTGCAAGTGCCAAAAGTGGTCTGCCAGTTGGACAATATTTGACTTTTGGATTAAATCGATTATTAGGAAACTGTGAGTTGATTATTGCCGATCAAAGTGATTGGGTAGATTTGCTTTTAAACCTAAATTCTAATGATTTAGTTATTGCAACAAGTTTCCCGCGATATGCTAAAAGAATTGTTGATTTTGTAACTCAAGCAAAAGAGAGTGATGTTAAAATAATTACGATTACGGATGGTTATTCATCTCCTCTAATTAAGTACTCAGATATCGTTTTACCTTGTAATTCAGGCAGTTTAGCTTTCCACAACTCTCCAATTGCTTCTATGGTTGTTGCGGATTATCTGATTAGCTCTATTGCTATAAATTATCCAGAAAAGACAAAAGTTCGTCTAGATAAAATGAATGATGTGTTAACTGAAATTAATTATCATTACAAAAGTAATTAAAAAGGTTGAAGGAAAAGGTTTTATACTTTTTCCTTCAACTTTTTTTAGTTTAATTCACTAACAATAAAATAACTTAATTATTTAAAAAATTTTAAAGTTTATTTTTTAAAGGGTTTACATAAAAGTGAGGCGATGTTAATATGATCTTAACGTAGTAATAAATATTACATTACATTATTTGGGTGTAATAAATACTACAAAAAATATGAACTTACAAATATATAATGGCTATTTATTTAATGAAGTTACCTCAGTTTTTATAAATCAACTACTTTTGAAAGCGTTTGTATAAGTAAAAGTAAAGCTAACTTCATTAAGTTAAATAGTAAATAATGTTTGTATAGTCAGACCAAGATAAATAGTTTTATTTAAGTCAAATGAAAAATGGAAGGAGAGGGTAGTAGTGAGTAATTTACCACCGTTATTATCAACGGATACTATTGAAAGAGCGAAAAAGTTAAATACGACACTTTTATCTGATGCAATGGGATGTACTGGTTCCATGGATTACAAAATAAAACCTGTGACGAATACAGTAAAGGTAGTGGGGACGGCCCTCACTGTAGATTTAAGACCAGGAGATAATCTATTTTTGCATCAAGCCATTCATATTGGTGAAGAAGGATATGTTATTGTTGCTGACGGTAAGGGTCATACCCAAAATGCTTACCTAGGTGAGTTAATGGCATTTGCTGCTAAAGCCAGAGGGATTGAAGGAATGATTATTGATGGTTTAGTACGAGATAAAGATGTTCTCGGTCAATTAGATTTTCCGATTTTTGCAACAGGTTTTATACCAAATGGACCTCTTAAAGATGGCCCGGGTCAAATTAATACATTGATATCTTGTGGAGGTGTTTCGGTTCAACCAGGGGATTTAATCATTGGTGATGATGATGGTGTTGTGGTAGTTCCGAAAGATCAAATTGAAACAGCTCTATTAAAAGCAGAAAAAAAATTAGAATATGAAAATAATAGAGTTGAAGTGATCGCAAAATACGAAGAAAGTCGTAAAGCGGGAAAAATAGAAGGTAGTATTGAGCCAACTTGGTTAAAAGAGAAAATCGAGTCGTTTAAATAAAAGCCTGTTGGAGGAGTAGAAAATGAAATTAGGATTTATAGGGTTTGGAGAGGCCGCATTTGAAATGTCCATGGGATTAAAAGGTGAGGGTCTTAAAAATGTAGTAGCTTTTGATCCATTATGGAATGACAAAAAATTTGGACAGTTAATTCAAGAACGTGCTAATAATGCAGAGGTAATTCTTAAGGAAGCTCCAGATGAAGTTGTAAGTACGGTAGATGTGGTAATTGTAGCAGTACCAGCTGATAAAGCATTGGCAGTTAGTCAATCGTTGCTGCCTAATTTAAAAGTGGAAAGTATTTATGTTGATGTATCTGCTTCAACACCGGATGTAAAACTAGAAATAAGTCAATGCCTCAATGAAAAAGGTACAAGTTTTGTGGATGCAGCAATGATGGGACCATTACCTGTTTATAAGCATCAGGTTCCAATGCTTTCCAGTGGTAATGGAACAGATAAGTTTATTGATATGATGTCTTCTTACAACATGAACATTAATAAGGTAAGTGATACTGCTGGAGAAGCTTCCGCTGTAAAGTTAATCCGAAGTATATTCATGAAAGGGCTACCATCTTTGCTAATTGAAATGCTTGTTGCTGCTCGGAAATTTAATGTGGAAGAACTAGTGATTAAGTCAATTAGCGAGACTATGGATAGTAAGACTTTTGAAGAGACGATGAATAGGCTGGTTACGGGAACATCTATTCATGCGCTTAGAAGATCTGTGGAATTACAAGGTACAATTAAAATGTTAGAAACAGAAAAATTAGATCATTTAATGTCAAAAGGAGCTTGTGAAAAACTCCAACGTCTTGGGGAATTTAATTTTAAAGAAAAATTCCAAGGGAAAACACCAAATTCTTGGTCACAAGTAATTGATGCTATGGAAGAAAGTAGACTGGATAGTTTTTAAAAATAGGTTTACAAATTAAAGGGGGATTAAAAAATGAAGAAAACAAATCTATTTAAAGGTTTAATGGCATTAACTATGGCTTCTCTGCTTACTTTAGCAGGGTGTGGACAAGACTCTTCAACAAATGAAAAAGCTAATGGAGAGAGCACATCGGACACAGCTCTAAATTACCCAACTAAACCAATCAAAATTATCAACCCTTTCTCGGCTGGTGGGCCTGCAGATAATACTTCTAGAATTTTAGCTCACCACGCTGAAGAGTTTGTTGGAGAATCAATGATTATAGAAAATCGAGATGGCGGCGGGGGATCAATTGGACAAACTGCAGGAGCATCAGCAAATCCAGATGGATATACTTTGACACTAATTACTTCATCCATCGTGAGTAATCCTATTTTTAATGAAGTTAGTTATACACATGAATCTTTTGAGCCGGTTATTATGACGGTAAACGATCCATTTTTCTTAGTAGTTAGTAAAGATGCTCCGTTTGATGATGCCGATTCATTTTTAGAATATGCAAAAGAAAACCCGGGTGAAATTAGTATTGGTGTCTCTGGTTCACAGACAGTGCCAGCTTTTACAGCCAAAGAGCTCACAGAAAAAACAGGTATTGAGTTGACAACAGTTCCTTTTGATGGAGAAGCGTTAGCAGTAGCCGCGGCAGCTGGTGGCCATATTCAAGCACTTATTGGGAACTTTTCTGGAATTGAAAGTCAAGTAAATAGTGGAACTTTAAAACCTATATTGCTTTTTGATAGTGAAAGATCTGAGCTTGCATCGGATGTACCAACTGCCCAGGAATCAGGAATAGACATCATTTCAGGTTCATGGAGAGGTATTGCAGTACCAGCGGGAACAGATCCAGAAATAATTGAATATCTTCACGAAGCATTTAAAGTAACAACAGAAAAACAAGAATACCAAGATCAAATGATAAATTCAGGTATTGGTATCACGTACAGAAGCCCAGAGGAATTTAAAGCAATTATTGCAGATACTTACAATAAGTACATGAAATTTGCAGAAAAATAAACAAAAAGGAAAGCTAGCCCTTTCCTTTTTGTTATAAGGAGGACAGTATGGTTAAAACAAATAGAATTTTAGCTAGTGTTTTTATATTATTTGCTACTTTTACTTTCCTATGGAGTTTCAGGTTCCCTGAAGGTTCAATATTTTGGCCGCGGTTATTTTCAATTGTTCTTATTTTACTCGCTATTGGGTTAATAATTGATACATTCAAAAACCCAAATCGAGAAGATGCGAGTGAAGCATCCATTACAGGTTACGAATTTAAAATTTTAGCGTTAATAACTGGTACGATCATTATTTATATGTTTTTATTAAATATCGTCGGATTTAGTATTTTAACTATTTTTCTTATTGGTGGTCTTTTATGGTATTTAGGTTATAGATATCTCAAAAAAGTAATGCTAATTTCTATAATTAGTTCTGTAGTTATCACAATAATATTCCAGTTTCTGTTAAATGTTCCGTTGCCGCAGGGGGTATTTCAAAACTTTTTATAATTGAGGTGAAAGATTATGTTGGAACTTTGGTTGGGAGCTATTGTTAGTGTTTTTACACTTACAAATATTTTGGCAATCCTCTGTGGTGTTCTGTTTGGTATTTTTACAGGTGCGCTACCAGGATTGAGTTCAACAATGGCTCTGGCTATTATTATACCATTTACATTTTCAATGGATCCTGCAACAGGTCTAATACTATTAGGGGCTGTTTACTCGGCCTCAGTATATGCAGGTTCAATTTCTGCAATTTTACTTAATACCCCTGGTACACCATCCGCAGCTGCAACAGTATTAGACGGGTATGAAATGACCAAAAAAGGGTTAAGTGCTAAGGCACTAGGGTTATCAGCAATTGCCTCGGGTTTCGGAGGAATAGTTAGTGTAGTTTTATTATCAACAGTTGCACCGTTTTTAGCACTCCAATCATTACGATTTGGTCCACCAGAGTATTTTGCGCTAGCTGTATTTGGTTTAACGATAATCTCTAGTTTAGCTGGAAAAAATCCGTATAAAGGTCTCCTTGCCGGTGCTTTAGGTATCTTTTTAGCAACAGTTGGGATGGACCCGATACTAGGCTTTCCAAGGTATACATTCGGTAGTCCGGTTCTCTTAGAAGGATTTACATTAATACCAGTGCTGATAGGGCTATTCTCTGCTTCCCAAGCATTTAGTTTAATGATTTCTTCTAAAAACTCTAAAGGTAATAAATCAACTGAAGAATCAGACATACCAACTGTATCTGGAAGGATGTTACCGAATTTCAAAGATCTACTTAAACTATTCCCTAATATGGGACGTTCATCTATCATAGGTACTGCAATTGGAATTATTCCAGGGGTCGGTACGGATCCGGCAGCCTTTATTGCTTATAATGAAGCAAAACGTTGGTCAAAAGAAAAAGATCAATTCGGAAAAGGGTCAGTTCATGGGTTAGTTGCTCCAGAATCATCTAATAATGCGGTTACTGGGGGGTCATTAATCCCGTTGTTGTCTCTAGGCATTCCGGGTAACGCGGTATCAGCAGTATTTTTAGGTGGTTTATTAATTCATGGGTTAAGACCGGGAGCAGAATTATTTGTTCACAGTGGACATATTGTCTATGCTCTTTTCTTTAGTTTATTTATTGCTAATATATTAGTAATAATTATAGGTATTGCAGGTGCTAAAGCCTTTTCGAAAGTATTGGTTGTTAAACCGATCGTTTTAGGACCGATTATTTTAATACTAAGTATTGTAGGGTCTTATGCTATTCATAACAATTATTATGATATCTGGATTATGCTTGCGTTTGGTCTATTAGGATTTATTTTACGAAGATATGGATTCCCGTTGGCTCCAATTGTATTAGCGTTAATATTAGGACCTAAGGCTGAAACAAGTTTAAGTCAGTCCATGCTAATCTCTCAAAATGATTGGACAATCTTCTTTACTCGACCAATATCAGCGGTTTTGTTGATAGTAGCTGTATTAACTTTTGTTACTCCGTTCATTCGTGATTCAAAAAAGAACAAAGAAATAGCATAGGAACTAAAAAATCCGTGGTTTTAATCCACGGATTTTTATATTTCTTTATTTGGACTTTTTCCTGAAGAATTTAAAGAAGCTTTCTTTTTTAAAACCGATGAACTGTCTAAAATCTTTTCTTGAATATGCAGTAAATACATAGTGTAACGTAAGCAATAAAAAGCACCTTATTGCTAGTTTTTCATTAGAAGAATTAGCAATAGAGTTAGTTGCAACTTTTACTTCTTCTAATATTTTTTGTGAGGGTTTATTCCATTGTTCGGAGTCTAACATATTTTTATTAAATACTTTAATTATTTCGTCGCTTATTGATTGTTCTTCTTCAGATAGATCGTTTAATAACTTTTGTACAAATAAACCGTTATCCCCTTTGCTTTTTTGCTTGTAGAAATATGTGATTAAATCTTTATATTGAATATCATATATTTTTTGTGTAATTTCACTCCAGGTTAACCGATCTATTTCTTCTTGGTTTAAGTTAATTGTTTTCATCATTACCTCCTATGAAATAATTATTTTCGCTGCAGCAAAGTAACATTTACAAATGATTAATAGAATGATAACATACATATTTAAGGAAAGGAATATTCCTTACAAGTTAAATTATGTAATAAAAATTACATGCTTAAATAGGGTGTTTGAAGGAAAGAGGTCAGTTCAATGAAAAGAAATACAAACAGATTTTTGATTGTGATTTGTACTTCTTTATTTATGTTTAGCCTTGTAGGGAGTAGACCTTTAATACCAGTATATTCAAGTTTTTTAGGAGCAAATAATTTTCAAATTGGACTAATTATTGCTCTATTTTCATTATTGCCATTATTTATGGCCATTCCATTTGGTAAAATAATTGATAAATTAGGTAGTAGGATACCTTTAAGTTTAGGTGTTATGGTAGGGAGTATATCATTAATAATCCCTTATTATTTTAATGCTCTTGTTGGGTTATACGCTTCTCAAATCCTAGCAGGTCTTTCCCAGTTAATTTTTGTACTTGCTATGCAAAGTTATTTAGGGGAATTTTCAAAAACGAAAATAAGGGATTACTATATAGCAATTTTTAGTATTGGAGTGGCAATCGGGAGTTTTACAGGACCATTAGCTAGTGGTTTTCTGACAGATAGTATTGGCTATTCTAATACATTAGCTATGTTAGGAGTCATAATAATTGTTACTTTTCCTTTTATCTTTTTTCTTAAAAATGGAAAAAGTAAAGCATTGCAAAAAGAAAAATTACCGAAAGAAAAAAATAAGTCGTTCGACTTGCTTTTTATTTCAGATTTACGAAAAGCATTTTTAGTAAGTGCAATTGTTTTGTTGGCAAAGGATATTTATCTAGCTTTTTTTCCGTTACTTGCAATGGATAAGGGATTGACTGCTTCAGTAATTGGATTAATTATCTCAATAAATGCTGTGGCGGGAATTCTTGTCCGTTTACTCCTGCCATATTTCGTAAAAAGATATAGTAGGAGTTTAATAATAGCAAGTTCAATTTTAAGTGCAGGATTAATTTTTACAATAACCCCATTATTGTCTAATGTTTTTGTGTTAGGTGTTATTTCATTTATTCTTGGATTAAGCTTAGGAATTGGTCAACCACTTTCTATATCCATTACAATAAATTCTTTACCGAAAGAAAGAGTGGGAGAAGGTCTTGGACTGAGGCTATCTATTAATAAGTTGACTCAGGTAATAATGCCTGTATTATTAGGTGGTATTTCAGCTGTTGGTGGTATAGCGAGTGTTTTTTATATTTCAGGATTGTTAATCATGACGGCATCATTTAATTCGAAGGAAAAAATAACTGAGGATTAATTTACAAATAAAAGTAATTTAAAACGTGGTATAGGAATGTTTGTTACATATACTAACATTTTGCTAATAAAGAGGAAAATTAGCGGAGGCTTCTCACAAGTAGATGAAACATATAGGAAGCTTCTTTTTTATTGTGTTTCAAATTTTTTATAGCTAGCCATCATTAATTTCTATTTTAATTTTTGAGGATTTGCCATTACATTTAAATTAGGTGGACTTTGCATTAGCCTACTCTAGTTCATCTCATTTATTATATGTCTTTGAATGTTTTTAAAACTTGAATTAAAAAGGAATGAATAATGAAAGAACTAGTTCAAAAAGTTGCTTATTTAATCTTAGCAGTGTTAGTTGGTTACATTTTTGTGCTACTTAGCGTTCCAGCCGGTTGGCTACTTGGCTCACTTCTCACTGGTATTTTCTGTAGCCTTTTTATAAAAAAACTTATATTCCCAGATATAATTTTTAAGTTTGTGCTTGGCATAGTTGGAACAAACATAGGTTTTATGATGCAACCAACAATATTTTCAGAAATGAAGAGTTTTATATTCCCATTAATAATTACAATTTTCATTACGATCTTATATGCACTGTTACTGGGAATATACTTGAGACAAAATTCCTTTCTAGATGCAAATACAGCTTTCTTTTGTTGTTTACCTGGAGGGGCTTCTGAAGCGATTGCAATTAGTAAGGATTATGGTGCTGATCAAAGGATAGTTGCAGCTTTTCACACGGGAAGAATAACCTTTTTTGTTTTGACTATCCCTTTTATAGTAGGAATATTCAATAGAGGAAATATAGAGATTATTACAGAACAGAACGAGATTGCTTTAACCCCATCAAAATTGGCAATATTCTTGCTTATCCTTTGTTCGGCTGTATTTATTTCAAAAAATATAAAAATACCAGGTGGAATTCTTCTTGTTTCAATGTTGCTGGGATTTCTAGTAGGTACCTTGTTAATTGGGGTAAATGGAATGCCAAGATATGTAACTGGAATAGGTCAGGCTTTAATAGGTGCCTTGATTGGGATGAGGTTTGATAGAGAAAGTTTAGAACAATTAAAATCCCTTGGCCCTATTAGTATAAAGATAATAGTTGTATATTTAATTATGAGTATAGCCGTCTCTATTCTTTTCTACATATTAACGCCTGCAAGTTTCTTTATCAGTCTTTTAGGTACTGTTCCTGCAGGAGCCCCTGAAATGTCTTCAACGGCTACTGCACTGAATTTAGCCCCAGCTCTTGTAGCGAGTTTACAAATAATGAGAGTGATGACAATTTTATTAATTTTACCTCTATTACTAAAGTGGGTCACAAGGTTTGGCAATATTGATAAGGGAGAAACAGTTGAAAAATAAATATTTTAGTTACATTTCAAATTCATAAAACAATCTTACAATTAAATACAATCGTTACATTGTTAAAAAAAGCCCCTTAATACTTAGTTAAGACTCAAGTAACAGGGGCTTTAACGCTATATACCAAGTAACTTTGCAGGATTTTCTCGTGTCATCGTATGAATCGCTTTGGTTGAAATGCCGTTATCGACAAGATATTGTATATATTCTCTTAATACATCCTTCCACATTGGATTTTCAACTTGTCCACCATCGGTTGAAACGATCGTTGATTTATAACCGACTTCTTCAATCGCTTTTAAATTGGTTAGGAGATTAGACTTATATTTTCCTCCACCTATTGGTTGTGCGTATGTCCGTTCAAGAAAAACTTGATAGTCATTGACCAACTTTATTTGTTCTGGAATGGATAAATTGACAACATGGAATTCAGGGTGTGTTATCACTATATTTTCGACACCTTGTTTTCTGGCTTCCTCTACAACAATAAATATCTCTTCAGGGGAAAGATGACCAGTTGCCAAAATCGCTTTGTTATCGGCGATTAGTTTAAGGACATTTTTTAGCTCAGGTATTACTTGATTATCTCTGACTGTTTCTACCCCACCACTTTTTCCCTCTAGTTGTCTATGTTTTATTGAAAAGATTGTAGGCATCCATACTACTTTAGCTCTAAGGCTAAGCGCCGCCTCTACTGCAAAGGGGTTAATACCTCCTACTGAGGGATTTAGAGTAATACTGCCAAACATACGAACACTCGGTTCAACTTTATTCACTAAATAAGCTCTGTCCATTGTTGGTACATAATGGGACTTGATGACAACTGCTCGAACTCCAATTTCTTTTGCTTGTTTGGCTAATTCAAGATCATCATGAGAGCGCTCACGGATATCTGGTGCTGAATGAATATGTAAATCGATAACGCCATCTAAATCTATTGTATTTTTGATAACTCTTCACTCCTATCGACTGGTAATAACCTTAATGCAACAAGTATACAATGTTTTATGTAATTAGAGAGATAGAAAAAAGTTATCTGTATGGATAAAGATATTCTATGTATGTACCGTTTTTTCTGAAAATATATTTTACTTAATTACGTCCGATATCGGGCGGCTTTTTTTAGTTATCAAAAGATTCATCTTTGCTTCAAGTCAAAAAATACCATATAATTTATGATATTAGTTATCCATTGAATTTAAATAAAGTATTAAAATACCATGGGTGGAGGTATTATGGACAATCGCGATTGGGAAATTCTACATAAACTTTACCAATACAAAAATATTACTAAAACAGCAGAAAGTTTATATATGACGCAACCTGCTTTAACAAAAAGATTGAAGCAAATCGAATCTGACTTTCAGGTTCAAATCGTGTTCCGTGGGAGAAGGGGTGTAAATTTTACTCCTGAAGGTGAATATTTGGCTAAAAGTGCAAAAGAAGTATTAAAAGAGTATGAAAAAATTAAAGAACAAACATGGAACATGGATAGCGAATTAATTGGTACGCTAAAAATAGGCGTTTCTAATTTCATAACAAGGTATATGCTTTTTGGAATCATTAATTCTTTTAAGTCCCAATTTCCTAATGTCGATTTTAAAATTACGACTGGTTGGAGTAAAGATATGTATAAGTTAGTGTATAACAATGATGTACATATCAGCTTTATCCGTGGTGATTATGGTTGGCAGGATAAAAAACATTTATTATTTGAAGAAACAATTTGTATTGTATCTAAGGAAAAAGTGGATCTTGCAAACTTGCCTAATTTGCCTCGGGTAGATTATCAAACAGATGGAAAGTTACGGACTTTAATTGATAAATGGTGGGAAGAGAATTATCAACAGCCTCCCCAAATAGCGATGATTGTGGATGGAACAGACACGTGTAAAGAAATGGTTTTAAATAATTTAGGTTATGCGATTCTCCCCAGTTTAGTGATAAATGATGACATGCAGCTAAATAAAGTAGATATCAAAGACCAGCAAGGTAATCCAATTCTAAGAAGATCTTATATGTTGTATAAGGAACAAACATCGAACTTAAATATGGTAAAAGAGTTTGTTCAATTTATAGAGAATAACCAATTTAACAATTCCGCAAAAATAAGTATTAAATAATAAATAACCTTTCTTTAGAAAGTGTTGTCAAGTCGACAACACTTTTTTCTTATCCAATTGAATTTTAATAATCATTCAAATTTTTCATTCCTAAGTATTCATTATATATATTTTTTCGGTAATAAAAATTCAACTACAATAAAAATAGAAAAATACAATAATTATTCATAATTTTTAGTTAGCTATTTTAGTAGGGGTAGGAGGAAATCATGATGGTAAAAACAGAACAGAATATTTTAAAAGCTAAATCATCGCTCCAATTTAATAACAAAAATTATACGTACTATGGAATAAAAGAACTAGAAGATCTTGAAATCGGTGAAACTTCTAAACTTCCTTATTCAATTAAAGTTATTTTAGAATCTGCTTTACGTGAGTTTGATGGGAAAGCGATTACAAAAGAACATATTTTTCAATTAGCAAATTGGGCTAATGAACGAAACCCAAATCAGGAAGTTCCGTTTAAACCAGGACGTGTTTTATTGCATGACACAACGGGTGTTCCTGCAATTGTTGATTTAGCTGCGTTAAGAGAAGCAATGTATAGAGTCGGCGGTGATGTTTCAAAAATAAACCCGCTAATTCCTGTTGATTTAATTGTTGACCACTCAGTGACGGTTGATTATTTTGGAAGTGAAAAAGCAAAGGAATTAAATGAAAAGGTTGAATTTGATCGAAATGAAGAACGTTTTCGATTTTTGCGATGGGCTCAGTCTAGTTTTAATAATTTCCGTGTTTTCCCACCATCTACAGGGATTATGCATCAAATTAACTTAGAATTTCTAGCTACAGTAGCTTCTATAAAGGAGGTAAATGGTGAAACAGTTATTTACCCAGACTCGTTAGTAGGTACGGATTCTCATACGACAATGATTAACGGGCTTGGTATCGTTGGTTACGGTGTAGGCGGAATTGAAGCGGAAGCTGGCATGCTAGGACAACCAATCTATACAGTAACTCCAGAGGTTGTTGGTTTTAAATTAACTGGTAAGCTGAATGAAGGAAGTACAGCTACTGATCTTGCTTTGACAATTACGAATATGCTACGTAAGAAGGGTGTTATCGGGAAGTTCGTCGAATTTTATGGCCCGGGTATTAAACATTTAACTGTTTTTGAACGTTCAACAATTTCTAATATGGCACCAGAATATGGGGCAACAATGGGATTATTCCCTGTTGATCAAGAGGTTTTAAATTATCTGGAGTATATTGGCCGTAGTGAGGAACAAATAAGACTTGTCGAAACCTACTACAAAACTCAAGGTATGTTTTATTCAGAGAACAGTGCTGAACCTGTTTATTCAGACTATATTGAGCTAGATTTATCCTCGGTTGTACCTTGTTTAGCAGGTCCAAAACGTCCACAAGATCGGATTGATCTAGATAAAATGAAGCAAGCATATCTTAAGGATTTCCAAGCGCCTATTAATCAAGGGGGATTTGGACTAACAAAAGAGGAAATGAAAAAAGAAGTTTCAGCAGGGGAAGGGGAAACAAAGATCAAGCTTAGAACGGGAGATGTTGTTTTAGCAGCGATAACTAGCTGTACGAATACATCTAATCCTAATGTTTTAATTGGTGCTGGGTTACTAGCCAAAAAAGCACTGGAAAAAGGATTAAAAAAACCAAGTTATGTTAAGAGTTCTCTTACACCGGGTTCACGTGTTGTAACGGATTATTTACAATCAGCAGGTTTAATCGCGCCATTAGAAGCATATGGGTTTCATGTAGCAGGTTATGGATGTGCAACATGTATTGGAAACTCAGGTCCTCTACCTGATGAAATAAGTAATCTGATTGCTGATCATGATTTGACAGTTGCATCGGTCGTTTCAGGTAATAGAAATTTTGAGGGACGTATTCACCCTCAAATTAAGGCTAATTATCTTGCTTCCCCACCATTAGTTGTCGCATATGCCTTAGCTGGTACGGTCAATATTGATTTAACGAATGATCCAATAGGCTATGACAATACTAACAAACCGGTATATTTAAAAGATATTTGGCCTACATCGAAGGAAATTGAAGATGTTATCGAAAAGTATATTCGTCCAGAGTTGTTCAATGAGCGATATCAAAATGTCTTAACTTTAAATAAGCGATGGGATAGCGTTGATGTTCCAGATGGACAATTGTTTGATTGGGATGGAAATTCGACTTATATTCAAGAACCTCCATTTTTAAAAGGGCTTACAAAAGAAGTGGAAAATTTAACCAATATTGTTGATGCCAGAGCTTTAGCTTTATTAGGAGATTCTGTTACAACGGACCATCTTTCACCATCTGGAGCAATAAAAGTAGACAGTGTTGCAGGACAATACCTAGCAGTAAAAGGAGTAGAAAAAGAGTATTATAATTCATATCCATCGCGTCGAGGAAATCATGAAGTTATGATTCGTGGTGCGCTTGCCAATCACCGTATTCGTAACCAAATTGTTCCGGGAATTGAAGGTGGATATACGAAGTACACTCCTACTGGTGAAATCATGTCGATGTATGATGCTTCTCTTAAGTATAAAGAAGATCAAACGAACCTTGTTATCATTGCGGGCAAAGAGTATGGTACGGGAAGTTCGCGCGATTGGGCAGCTAAAGGTCCTTACCTACTTGGTGTAAAGGCAATTATTGCTGAAAGTTTTGAGAGAATTCATCGAAGTAATTTAGTTGGAATGGGGGTATTACCATTACAATTTGTTGAAGGTACGAATGCAGAAATTTTTGGTTTAACTGGTTTAGAAACGTATGATATTTTAGGAATTAATAATGAATTAAAACCTGGCCAAACCATTACTGTCAAAGTAACAAAAGAAGATGGAAGTAGCTTTACATTCGATGGTTTAGTACGTCTCGATAGTGTTGTAGAAGTAGAATATTATCGAAATGGTGGTATAATGCAAACTGTATTAAAGCAATTAATAGATCAGTAAATTTTTTAAATAGATGGATCTGTATTTTAAAGCATAGGCAAATTGTCTATGCTTTTTTATGTTGAGAAGGGTCCAGTACATTAGTTTTCGACGTATTTTACGTGATTTGTTATAGAAAAGTTTTAATAGTACAATATACAGTAAACTATTTGACTTAGGAGAGAGATGTAGTGGAAGATCGGGACTGGCACATTCTTAAAACATTATACATTCATAAAAATATTACAAAAACTGCGGAAAGTTTATATGTTTCCCAATCTTCACTTACGATACGTTTACGTCAAATTGAAGAGGAGTTTGGATTTGAAATTGTCGAACGAGGAGTATGGGGGGTTAGATTTACTCCAAAGGGTGAGTTTTTAGCAAAAAGTGCTGATAGAATGATAATGAAGATGGAAGAAATCCGAAAAAATGTTGCAGATATGAAAAATAAGGTTATTGGTACACTAAAATTAGGTGTGTCCAATCATTTTACAAAGTATAAATTGCCGGATTTATTAAAAGAATTTAAAGTGCAATATCCGAATGTAGAATTAGAAGTTATCACTGGTTGGAGTAAAGACATCATTCAATTATTAACCAATCAAAAAGTACATCTTGCCATTGTAAGTGGCGATGATAATTGGCAGCACCAAAAGCATTTAATACTTGAAGACCCTTTATGTATTGCTTCCAAAGATGAAGTCCATATAAATGACCTTCCAAGGTTATCTAGAATTGACTATGAGGCCGAAATATATGTAAAAGCACTAGTTGATAACTGGTGGGAGGCTCATTTCTCCAAGCCTCCGCTAATCGGGATGGAAGTTGATAGAGAGAATACTTGTAAAGAAGTAGTGAAAAATGGTTTAGGGTATGCAATTTTACCTAATATCATTTTAAATAATGCAGAAGAAATAAAGAAAGTTGTCTTAAAGGATAATTTTGGGCAGCCGATAATGATTAATACTTGGTTATATTATTATCAAGATTTCCTAAATATGAATATAGTTTCAGCTTTTGTTAGTTTTATTAAAGAAAATCCCTTAAATCAAAAATAAAATGATCTCTTGATATAAAAGGTGGCTTCAGCATTCGGTCTGGAGTCATTTTTTACTTTTTAAATTGCCATACAATTTAAAATAGTTATACCTAAGTATAAATAATCGATATTTTTTCAATGGAGAATTAAAAGATATAATTTAAGTAGATAAAGCGTTTACATTTTTTTAGGGAAGGGGTGAATTAAGAACTGGGTAAAGTAGCGAGAAAAGTCCGAAAAACAAACTAAATTTTAGGGGGACGTTATGAAGATTACAAAACTATTATTTCGATCAATCTTATTCATTTCATTTCTATCAGTACTTGTAGCTTGTGGAAATAGTGGGGGGACTTCAAATCCTAGTTCATCAAATGATACCAGCTCAGAACAGGAAATAGCAGAATTTAATTATCCAGAAAAGCAATTAAATATGATTGTTGCATTCGGACCAGGGGGAGGTAATGATCTTATCTCTCGTACTCTAGCAGATATACTTCAAAAATACGATATATACGGCAATAATATTGTTGTTGAGAACCGAGAAGGTGGAAGTGGTGCTATCGGTTGGAGTTATGTGAAAAACCAAGAAGGTAACGAGTATGTCGCTACTTCTACAAGTGGTAACTTTATTTCTACACCTCTTATTTCAGATACTGACTGGAATTATGCTGATTTTACACCTGTAGGCTTATTAGCTCAAGACGCAATGTTTTTAGTAGTTCGTGCAGATACTGAATTTGATACAGTTGATAAATTTGTTGAAGTTGCAAAGGCAGAAAGATTAATCATTGGTGGAACTGGTGCTGCTGGACCAAGCCGGGTAGTCGCTGGTCTATTTGCGGAAGAAGCTGATATAGATTTTGAATATGTACCTTTCAATGATGCGGGTCAAATGGTAACAGCTTTAACATCTGGCAGTGTAGATGCAATTGTATCTAATCCAGCTGAGGTTGGAGGACAATTAACAGCTGGAAATTTAGTAGCGTTGGCTTTTTCTGCGGAAAAGCGAAATGAAAGCTATCCAGATGTACCAACGTTTATGGAACAAGGTTATGAGTTTTCATTTGCTTTACCTCGAGGAATCGTGCTTCCTCCGAATGTTTCTACTGAAGTTCAAGAATGGTGGATTGATGCACTAAAAGAAGCAATAGAAGCACCTGAATGGGCAGAATATCTTGAACAAAATGGAATTCTTGGCTTTAACCTTTGGGGTGATGACTTTAAAGAGTACCTAGAGCAAACAAATTCTGACTTTGAAAGAATTTTAAGAGAAACTGGTGCAATTGAATAATTAACGGCGGGAGTAGGTTAAACCCCTACTCCCATTAAAACTAACACTAGGGTGATAAAAATGCGATTGTGGTTTTCGATAGGATTTTTTGTAGCATCAATTTTATATACACTATATGGTTTGCAAACACTATCCTTTTTGACTTCAGCAGGCAGACCAGGACCAGGCTATTTTCCTTTAATCATTGGTGTTGGTTTAATTATCTGTACAGGAGTAAATTGTATAAAGGACTTTAAAGCTAGAAAACAATCAAAAGAAGTAAATGCGACTTCGGAAAACATAGATGTAAAAGAAATAGACTCAATATCGTTAGAAGAGAAAGACGAGGACATTACTACTAAATATAAAAAAGACACAGTGTGGATGATTTTCTTAATTTTCGGGTTTATTGCTGTTTTAACTACTTTGGGTGGATTAGTAACAATGATGCTTTTTATGTTTGTACTGTTATGGAAATTTAACAGGGGGAAAATAGTGAAGAACACAATTTATAGCATCCTGTTCCCAATCGGCTTATATTTGTTGTTTGATGTTTGGTTACAGGCCGGTCTCCCAAAAGGTATCTTTGGTTTTTAATAGGAGGAAAAAGGAGAATATTTAGGAGGAAAGTTTATGACGGATCTAATAGCAAACCTAGGACTCGGCTTATCAGTTGCTATAACGCCCATTAATATTCTCTTTTTGATAATAGGGGCGCTAGTTGGGATGATAGTAGGCCTTTTCCCAGGATTTGGCCCAGCAGCAGGGATAGCAATTCTTATTCCGATGACATTTGGTTTAGAACCTACTACAGCTATCATCATGCTTGCTGGTATCTACTATGGTTCAATGTATGGTGGAACAATTACTTCAATACTAATAAATACGCCAGGAGAAGCGGCAACTGTAGCATCAACTCTTGACGGTTATCCATTAGCTAGGAAGGGAAGAGCTTGTCCAGCACTAGTAATGCAAGCGTTAGCGTCATTTATTGGGGGAACAATCGGGGTTATATTAATCTGTTCATTAGCTCCAATGCTAGCAAACTTTGCATCTTCCTTTGGACCAGTTGAATATTTTTTAATCATTCTATTTGGGTTATTATTGTTAACGACAATGATGGGTGAAAATAAGTTAAATGGTGTGATTTCTGCTTTATTCGGTTTTGCGATCGCGATGGTAGGAGTAGACGTAATCAGTGGTGCTCAGCGATTTACGTTTGGCTCGCCAGAATTAATCGGTGGTATTTATTTCGTACCAGTCGCCATTGGTTTATTTGGAATTGGTGAACTATTATATTGTATCTATACTGGTCAACACAAAAGGCAAGTGGAAAGAATTAGATTAACGTTTCGATCAAAAGATTTTTGGCCAAGCACAAAGGATTATCTAGAATCAAAGTTTACCGTACTTAGAGGATCAATTATTGGGTTTGTGGCAGGAGTATTACCAGGTTCAGGTGCAACCATTGGTTCAATTATGGGGTACTCAATTGAAAAAAAGATAGCTAAAGACTCTGAGAAATTTGGTAAAGGTGAAATGCGAGGTCTTGTTGCACCTGAAGCAGCCAATAACGCAGCTTCATCGGGCGCAATGGTTCCATTACTCTCTCTTGGTATCCCAGGTTCAGGTGCAACAGCTGTCTTATTAGGAGCTTTAATGATTTGGGGACTACAACCAGGTCCAATGTTAATGGAGACTAATCCTGAATTTGCTTGGGGACTAATTGGAAGTATGTACCTTGGAAATGTAATCTTAGTAGTATTGAATATTATTGCAATACCTTTATTTGTAAAGTTCTTGGATATACCTTATCGATATATCATTCCTGTAATCGTCATTCTATGTGTTATTGGTACTTATACTTTACATGCTAGTATGATCGAAACTTGGCTTCTATTAGGGATGGGCTTAATCGGTTTTTGTATGAAACTGTATGGTTACTCTCCCGCTGCGGTAGTACTTGCCTTAGTTTTAGGTTCAATGGCCGAAAATTCATTATTACAATCACTGATTATTTCAGATGGTAGTTTAGGAATCTTTGTAGCTCGTCCTATCTCAATTGTATTAACAACAATTATTTTATCGATAATAATATTACCTATTATCTTTAAACTAGTTCGTTACTTTAATAGTACAAGAGATAATAATGTTCAAGGATAATATAATCAATAAGTAACATTTAAAAAGCTTGTCGATCATTTTGAATTTCAAACATGACCGACAAGCTTTTTTGCTATTTAATTTTTATTGGGCTATAAGAAGTTATTGATTATAAAGTAATGCAAAAGAAGGTAAGGCTTCAAAGCCTTAGCCTCTATATTATTTTGAAAGCATATCATCAATGTATTTGTGTATAGCTTCAATATTCTCAGATATATTTTTTTCTCTAGTTTCATCTCTTTGTAGCTTTTCTAAGGACTTTGTTAAGATTTCTTCTTCAATATGCTGTTGAACAACTACAACACCATCTGCATCTCCTACAATGATATCACCTGGATTAACGGTTGTTCCACCTAATGAAATAGGTATATTCATATCTCCAAATCCTGCTTTTCCACCGGCTGCTAGCGTTGTTCCTTGGCAAAAGACCGGGAAATTTAATGCTTTTATTCCTTGAATATCACGAATGACACCATTCGTTACAACTCCTGTAATTCCTAGGGTTTGTGCCATTCCTAAAACAAAATCGCCGGCTATAGCACGAGTTGTGTCACCGTGAATGTCAATAACTAAAACATCACCAGGCTTAGCCTCTTTCATCGCTTTAAGCACTAGTAGATTATCACCTACTGGTACTTTAACAGTAAAAGCTCTTCCTGCCATTCTGTAATCTTCTTTAAGTGGTTTTATAGAAACATCCATGTTTGTCAATCCTTGCAAAGCGTCAGAAATACAAGTAGTTGGAATTTTTTCAAATTGATTAATTATTTCAGTCATAATAAGAGCCTCCTAAAAAGAATATGTCGTTACTTTAATTATAGAGATTAAAAAATATTAATAAAATTTAAATAGTTTATGTCTAACGATAAAAAAATCTAATGGTTATGTAAAAAATTTAATTGCAGGAATTTTTAAAGTCCAAAATCTATGCTTTTTAAATTAAAAAAAATTACCACATTTTAAATGTAGTAATTTAGTGTTAATAGTTAGATTTGATAAACTTTACAAATTCTTTAACGGTTGATAAGTTAAGGTACTCTTTTCGAAAAAGTACCCATGTAATCCATTTTAGATCTTGGCCGTTTGGATCTTTTAGGTTATAAGAAAAAAAGTTATCGTTCGCTTCTAATACAATATCAGGAACAATTGTATAACCTAGCCCATTAGCAGCCATTCTTTTGGCAATTTCCATATTATCAACCATCATCATCACTTTTGGTGGCTTTGAAAAATTTTCTTTCCACCAATTATCGATTAACATGATTAAAGCAGGATCGGTATTGTAATCAATTCTTGGAATTTCAGGTAGCAGTTCAATATTTATTTTATTATTGGAAATGGCACAAACTTTTTCTTCATCAAGAATAATTTTTTGGTCAGACCAATGGTGGTTTCCTCGAACAATTCCAATATGTGTTTCTTGCTTATAAACAGAATTTATAAGGTCTAAGTTTAGACCTGTATTTACAATAAATTCTACTCCAGGATGTAGTGTATTAAACTCCTTTAAGATTCTAGGCAGTTTATAGATAGCAACAGCTCTTGCCACTCCCAATCTTAATGTACCACGTACTTCACTGGCGATATTCCACAAACTTTCCTTAAGATTGCTCAACTTTACTAACATGTCATTTGCATATTTTACAAGATATTCACCTTGTTCTGTAAATTCAACACCTCTTCGTCCACGGTTAATAATCGTAATTCCCAATTCTTTTTCAATTTGTTTGAGGCGGTAAGTTAAGGAAGGTTGCGATAAAAATAATTGATTAGCTGTTTTTGTAATATTTTTTTCTTCATAGAGTGTTTTAAGTATGATCCAGTCTTTGTCGTCCACAGGAGCCTCCCATAAGTTAATAAGGTATAGAAAAATTCTATTGAATTTAATAAAAAGTAAATATTTTATTTATTCCTTCTATTATATTACAGTTTAAATAGAAAACAAGAAAGGAAAGTGATGGTAGATGACAGTTTATAAATTGGGAGTTCTTTATGGAGATGGGATAGGGCCTGAAATAGTAAAAGCAACTGTTGATTTACTGAAAGCGGCAACAGAAGTTACTGGATTAGCAAAATTTGACTTAGAATCGTTACCGATGGGGTGGCCTGCAATAGAAGAATTTAATAATCCGGTACCTGACACCACAAAGGAAAAGTTAGCAAAAGCTGATGGTTGGATTATGGGCCCACATGATTCTGCAGCATATCCACCAGAGCATAAAGAAAACCGTAATCCGAGTGGGGAACTTCGTCACTTTTTTGATTTATATGCAAACATTCGTCCGACAAAATCGATGCCAGGAATTAAGAGTGTAGTCGGTGAACATGCTGACTTAGTTATTTACCGTGAAAATACTGAGGGGTTTTATACAGACAGAAATATGTATGTAGGTACTGGCGAGTGGCAAATTACTCCAGATGTTGTTGTTTCTACTGGTGTTTTTACAAGAAAGGCGATTGAAAGGATTGCTCGTGCAGCATTTAAAATGGCAATGGAGCGTCGTAAAAAAGTAACAATCGTTCACAAAGCGAACGTTATTAAATTAGGAACGGGATTATTTAAAAATGTTTGTTTAGAAGTAGCAAAAGAGTTTCCGGAAGTAGAAGTAGATGATTATCATATCGATGCAATGACTGCTCACTTAGTTAGGAGAATTAACCACTTTGATGTAATTGTAACTGAAAACATGTATGGAGATATACTTTCAGACTTAACTGGAGAGCTTGCAGGAAGCCTTGGGTTATCACCTTCAATTAATACAAATGACAACCAAGTAATGGCTCAAGCTGCACATGGTTCAGCACCGGATATTGCAGGGAAAAACATTGCAAACCCAGTAGGTATTATGTTATCTACGGTAATGCTTTTACAATGGCTTGGCAACCGCCATAATGATAAGAATTTATTTGAGTTAGCAGAATTAATTGAAACGGCAATTTTTAAAACAATGGAAGATAGTGTGACAACTCCTGACTTAGGTGGGAAAGAGACAACCTCGTCATTTGCAGAGGCAATTATTGCTAGACTGAAAGTAAAAGAAAGTAACTAAGGGTGAAACAAATGAATTTTTCTGAAACAGCAGAACTAATACATGCCGGAAAATATTTGGTAGATAATCAGTTAGCTTGGGGAACCTCAGGAAATTTAAGTATGAAAATTGATGAGGACCATATGCTTATCACTGCTTCTGGTACAAAAATGAGTGACTTAAAAAAAGATGATTTTGTTATATTTAATGTTCATACTGCTGAAAAAGTAGGGGAACGAAAAGCTTCTAAAGAAACACCCATGCATTCCGGAATTTATAAAAATCGTAAGGATGCAAAAGCGATATTGCACTCAAGTCCGTTTTATACAACATTATTTTCATGTAGTAATGAGATCATGATTTCGTCTGAATTGTTTATCGAAACAATGTATTACCTTGAACATGTTGCTTATGTAGATTACTACCACCCAGGATCACAAGAGCTAGGTGAAGCAGTTGCTGAACAATCATTAGGAGCTAATGTCATAATAATGAAAAACCATGGAGTAATTGTATTTGATGATTCGATGTCAGAGGCATTGATGAGGTTAGAAACTTTGGAAATGGCTTGCCGTATGATACTAGAAGCTAAGAAAGCTAACATTCAATTAGTAAAAATTCCTGATAAAGTAGTAGAAGATTTTCTGGAAAACTCTTTATATAAACCGCGAAAAATATTAAATGAAAATAACTAAGTAAAAGAGTACTAGGTAGGAGGGATATGAGTGATTGGAGTAGTTGCTGATGATACAACCGGAGCAAATGATATAGGAGTGATGTTTAGCAATAACGAGTATTCTGTTAAAATCCTGCCTTATCAAGAAAAGGCTCATTTTGAGATTGATTCGGATGTTTTAATTGTAGATACGGATAGCAGATTGGATCACCGGGAACTCAGTTATGAAAAAGTGTTTAATGCTACAAAAAGCCTGAAGGAAATGGGATGTGCTTTATATTTTAATAAAACTTGTTCTGTATTTCGAGGAAATATTGGGCATGAATTTGATGCGATGTTAGATGCACTTGAAGAGGATTTTGCAGTCATTAGTCTTGCTTTTCCGAAAAACGGCAGACAAACGGTTAATGGAATTCATTCTGTACATGGTGTATTACTAGAAAACTCAAATTTTGCACATGATCCTGTTCATCCAATGCATCAATCAAACCTAGTAGATATATTACAGGAACAAACAAATCGTAAAGTTATGCTCATCAAACTTGATGTTGTAAGGCAAGGTGCTGAAACCTTGAAAAAAGCTATTAGTGAGTCGAGAAAGGTTGCTAATTATTGTATTATTGACTCTGAAAATCAAAATGACCTGACAATTGTAGCCGAAGCCATTCGTGATTTTCCAGTCATTTGTGGTAGCTCAGCAATTGCCGAAGAACTTCCTAAGTTTTGGCCAGCAAAAAATAATAATCATGTTTTAAAGAATTTAGACATTGAAGATAACAACGGCGTTTTGGTAGTGTCAGGAAGTCTAACTCCGCAAACAAAGGAACAAACAAAGTATATAATTAATAATGGGATAAAAGTTTCTGTTCTCGATTCTCGTAAAGTCTTTAACGAGGTAGATGCTCAAACTGAAATTAATAGAATAGTTAATGAGGCAAAAAGTAGTATTTTAAATGGAACCGACGTACTTGTTATGGCTGACAATCGAGATGAAATTGTTTTTCAAACTAAAGAAATCGGCTTCAAAGAATACAATCTAGACCCTCTAACAATAAGTAAGTTAGTTTCTGCTAAATTAGCAGAAGCATCGTATCAAATCGTGAACCAGACAGGGTTAAAAAGGTTAGTTATTGCCGGTGGAGACACATCAGGAACAATCTGCAGGAAACTTGGAATCGAAGGCAATTATGTTTTAAAAGAAATTGAACCAGGTTTACCTTCTGGTTTGGCAATAGGTAATGAAATGTTAATTGTATTAAAGTCCGGTAGTTTTGGTAAAACTGAATTTCTTGCAAAATCAATTGATCATTTAAAAGACCTTACTAAAGGGCAATAGTCTAACTTCATGTAAGAACACTTGAAAGTAAAAGGAGGGGGAAAATGGTTAATAAAACGTATCGTATAGGACTGGTACATGCAACAATGAATTCCGTTCAGCCAATCTTAAAGGCATTTAATACTTTCGCACCTGAAGTTAATTTACTAAATTTTATGGATGAGGGACTTCTGGCAGAATTAAATGAAACAGGAATTATTACACCAGATATGATAAGACGGCTTGTATATTTAGCTGGTCAAGCAGAAAAAAGTAAGGTGGATGCTATCTTATTTACTTGTTCATCTTTTTCACCTTATATACCAAAAGTAAGTGAACTATTTAATATTCCTGTACTAAGTTCCGATCAGAGTATGTTAGAGCTAGCGGTGGAAAATGCCACTCGAATTGGTGTAATTGCAACCGTTGAAGCGGCAGGACCAACAACGACAAAACTGTTACAAGAATATGCCGAAAAATCTAACAAAACAGTTTCTATTCAAACCGTCGTTATTTCAGAGGCATTTGAAGCAATCCAAAATGGAAATATCCATAAGCATGACGAGCTTATAAAGAATGAAATTGCAAAATTATCCGTTGATAATGAAGTTATTTTATTAGCTCAATTTTCAATGGCCAGAGTATTGGATGCTCTAGAATCAAGGAGTATCCCGATTTTAACCAGTCCTGAAACAAGTGTAAAAACTATTGTAGAATTACTATCAAAACAAGTGGTATAAATCGTGTATAGGAATGTTGCTAACATTTTGCTAACGCATTCCAGTGAACAACGGTAAAATCAAGTTAAAGGTGTTACAGATAATATTTAGGAAAACCTTGATAATACTGCACTTTTTGCACACGACGTGTAAGATATAACACACTCTCACCTAAGGTATCCGTATAATAACGGCTGTATTAAAGGTGTAAATAATACAACAAAAGTTATTAAACGTATGTCTTACGGGATAAAGAGTTTTGAAAGACTACGAAAGAAAATTCTGTGGCGACAAGTGGTTAGAACTCAAGCGGGTTAACCCGCTTGAGTTCTAAGAGGAAGAATTGGAAATTTAAACTTGGTTACTATTTTTAAATATCAACATTCTATGCAAAAATAGCCGTTTACTAGGAAACATTACCTGAAAGTGCTAATAATAATGATCCATTTTTCATTAATACACATCACGTTGATAACGCTTTTGCTCTTTCATATCATTTAGATATGCTTCAGCTTCAATACGGCCCATTGAACCTTCTCTCTTAATAATGTTAATAAGTGTTTCATGGACATCATTAGCCATATATTGCTTATCTCCACAAACGTAAAAATATGCACCTTTTTCTATCCATTCAAATAATTCTTTGCTGTTATCCAACATTTTATGCTGTACATATACTTTTTGTGTGGTATCACGGGAGAACGCAGTTTCAATTCTTGTAAGTATCCCATCATTTTGATAGTATTCTAACTCGTTTTGATATAGAAAGTCCGTAGCTGAATATTGGTCTCCAAAGAATAGCCACGATCTACCTGTTCCTCCATTTACTGCACGTTCCTGAATAAATGATCGGAATGGTGCAATACCTGTCCCTGGACCAACCATAATTATATCTTTATCTAAAGATTCAGGAAGATTAAAGTGTTTATTTTTTTGGATAAACAAGAGAAGTGTATCCCCTTCATGAAGACGTTCCGCACATAAAACTGAACAAACCCCTTTTCGTTCGCGTCCATGAGCTGTGTAGCGCACCGCACCAATTGTTAGATGTACTTCACCAGGATAAGCGTTCATGCTGCTTGCAATTGAATATAGGCGGGGCGGCATTTTTCTTAAAAAAGACAAAATGTCTTGTGCTGAAGCATTCCATGGTCCAAAATCACGTAACAAATCAAGTAAATCACGTGCGTCGATATATTCTTTCAGTTGATTTATATTTTCAACGGATACAAGGTTTTGTAACTCAATGTTTTCTGTGAATTCTGCCGCTTGCTGCATCATTTTTTTTGTCAATAATGTAATTTCAAAATAAGTGGTCAATGCTTCCTTAAGTGGAAGTGTATCGCCTTGCTTGTTAATTGTGACAGATTCGTTTTCATTCCACTTCATTTCCTCAAGGAGGGAATCTACAAGTTCTGGGTCATTTTCAGGGATAATACCAACGCAATCACCTGGAACAAAGGAAAGGCCAGATCCCTCTAAGGATAACTCAATATGTCTCGTTTCTTTGTTAGAATTAGGCCCATTTAAATTAATGTTTTTCAGAACTTTCGATTGGAATGGATTTTGTCTTGAATATGTGATCGAGACATCATTTTCTTTTTTTGTATGTTCAGATTTTCTTAATTCAGTAAGTTTCATATTCATCACCTCACAATAATTTCAAAAACAAAGAGTGGCTTAAAGTAAGTAAATAATAATGATTTTATTGTCACTAAGATTATTTAAACTTCCAGCCTTAAAATTCTACAAAACTTCTATATTTTAAGTAGGGAGTCTTAGTAACTTCTAAAAAACGTGATAAAAGATCATTGCACTTGAATATGCAGATCTTCAATTTGAATAGGATGTCTTTCTACTGGGATGCTTGATACTGCCAGGTGAAATAGATACGGCACAACATTAGCAGGATCTTCTCCAATTGCATGTAAGCCATTCTTCATTACTCCAGGATTAACCACATGTACATGAATACCATTTTTCGCTTCTTCATCGTCTACTGAGTAAGATAATGTTTCCACAGCTGCTTTACTTGCACTATAAGGACCAAAACCTGCTGCACCTTCTTTGGTTAGGCTTGTAGTAAAATTGATAATCTTACCAGACTTTTGACTTCTCATCACATTTATGCACTCTCTCATCATTAAAAAAACAGAAGTAACATTATTTTCAATATGTGCATTCCACGTATCTAAAGAGGTATCTGCAATAGAATATTGTTCAAAAATTGCTGCATTATTAATCAAAATATCAATTCTACCAAACTTCTCATAAATGGATTGAATAAAGCGCTTTACTTGTGATTCAACGGATACATCTGCCGTTTGAACTAAGATAAATTCTTCTGAAGTAATTGATAAAAGCTGTTGCTTCATCAGATCCATATTTGCTTTTTTGCGGCTACAAATGGCTACCTTTGCTCCTTCTTTCGCAAATCCCAGGGCCATTTGTTTTCCTAAACCAGTTCCAGCGCCTGTAATAATCACCACTTTGTTTTTTAATCTAAACATACAAACCCTCCTTTTCAATAAACAAGCTTTAATTACTTACGTTCAAAGGCAAAAAAGCAAAATATAACCTAAGCTTCAACAATGAGTTTGATTTGTTCATTTCACTAAGAATCTTATCCCAGAGGTTTAACAGTATCCATCTAAGTGATTAATCATGATTATAACACAATCATGATTACAAAACAATTGAGAAAATTCAGTAAATTTAATCCGACTGAACATTTGAGGTATAAATTTTACTTGAGACTTAGCTTTTAGCACTTTATTCACGCGCTTTTGGACTGCTTTGTTATTCATACCCTCCTATGCAAATGAAAGTTTTTTAATTGTAAAAATCTAATTTATAGGTGTAAAATTTTTTTTACAAACAAACATCTAATATTTTGAATTTTTTAATTATTACTACCTATATAAGCATTTATTATGTGGCACGCTTTTTGCTATATTAAAAGATTTAACGTCTTTTATAAAAATTTTTATTTATTTAATTTTTTTGAATGGAGGTATACATGAACTTTATTAAAAAAAGTGTTGGCAGACAAATATTAGTACCATTTATTACACTGATTGTTATTGCGATTGTAACTTCAGCATTCATTAGCTATCAAATCTCTTTAAACACAATGGTCGATGACTCTTCTGAAGATACAATGAACAGGATTAAGGATACTAATACAGCTTTTAATAATTTTTTTCAAACCTATGAAGAATCACTGAAAGTTCTATCAAAGAGAGAAGAAGTTATTAGCTTGGATGAAGCAGAAATACATCGTATATTTAAATTATTTGTAGAAGCTACTCCAGAAGTTACTGATCTATACCTTGGAACAGAACAAGGGGAATACTATATGTACCCCGAAATGGAACTTCCTGATGATTATGATCCAAGATCTCGACCATGGTATTTGGATGGAATTAAATCGAATTCGATTGCTTGGACTGATGTATATCAATCTGTAACTGGTGAGTACATTATTAGTACCGCTAGTAAAGTCATTAACGAGGGACGGGTCATTGGTGTTATTTCCATGGATATTTCTCTAAGTGTTTTAGTTACAATGATTGATAGTATCAATATTGGTGATACAGGTTATGCGACGGTCATTGATCGTAATGGAAAGATTATCGCCCATCCGATGCAAGAACAAATTGGTTCTGATATTACTCAACTGACTTATTATAATGAGATTGAGAAAGAGAATCGAGTAGGAATGATTAGTCATAACATAGACGGTCAAGATGCACTGATTGGGTTTAGTAAAAATGAAAAGACAGGGTGGAGTATCTTAGGCATAGTGTTTGTTGATGACTTTAAGCAAAAAGCTGAAGCTATTATTATACCTTTAATAATAAGTTCATTTTTAATTATTCTTGCATCCATTTTTGTTTCAACTATTATTTCAAGAAGGATAACAAAACCTTTAAAAGAAATAGCAAATACGATGAAGAAAGCTGCTAAGCAAATTGCTGCAGGCGCATCCACTCAATCCGAATTAAAAAATAAAGAATAACGATGGGAATTTGTCATCAAGGTTTGAAATGTTAAATAATAAAGGGGATAATGGTCAATTAGTAAGGTGTCTGAATAAACTTTGGGCACCTTTTTCGTAAGTGTTTGATTTGATAACTTAATAATAAATGCCGTTAAAGATGTTACAAACTCTCACCTTGGGCGATGATGTAATAGCCGCTCAACCCCTTGAATAAAAGGTCAATAATGACAATATACTTTTCTTGTCCTCGTATATTAGACTTCATGTTTAAAAATCAGAAACAAATGGAAAATAAAGAGAGGAGGGATAATATGAAAGTACTTATTATTGGTGGAGATGCAGCAGGCATGAGTGCTGCCATGCAAATCGTTCGGAACAGCTCTGGACATGAAATCACTGTTTTAGAAAAGGGCGGCGTGTATTCGTACGGACAATGCGGCCTGCCTTATGTGATCAGCGGGAAGATTGAGTCAACAGATAAGTTAATTGCCCGTTCACAGTCCACTTTCAAAGAGAAATATGGAATTGATGCACGAGTATTTCATGAAGTCCAAAAGGTAGACGCGGAAAATAAAATAGTGAGTGGAATTAACCATAGTAATGGTGAAATGTTTAGCTTACCATATGACCGCCTTCTTATTGCAACCGGCGTAGGATCGGTTATTCCAAAGTGGGAGGGTGTGAAACTTCCAGGTGTTTTTGCATTAAAGACAATACCTGATGCAAAGGCAATCATGGATTATCTAGAGAAAGATATAAAAAATGTGACGGTAATTGGCGGCGGCTACATTGGCCTTGAAATGGCTGAAAGCTTTGCAGAGCTTGGCAAGAAGGTAACGATCATTGAAAGAAATGAGCAATTAGCAAAAATATTTGATAAGGAAATGGCAGAACTAATTCATGAAGAAGCGGTGAAGCACAACATTGTGTTAAAAATGGGTGAATCTGTTGAAGCATTCGGCGGTGGTGAGCGTGTTGAATATGTGAAAACCGATAAAGGGAAGTATGACACAGATTTAGTATTAGTTGCAGTGGGTGTAAAGCCAAATACCGCATTTTTGGAAGGGACCGGAATTAAAACGAGTGTTAATGGTGCGATTCAAGTCAATGCATATATGCAAACAAGTATTGAAGATATTTATGCTGCAGGAGATTGTGCAACACAATATCATCGAGTCAAAGAAAAGGATGATCATATTCCATTGGGGACACATGCCAATAAACAAGGTCAAATTGCTGGGTTAAACATTGTTAATATACATAAAACATTTAAAGGTGTTGTTGGCACTTCAATCATAAAGTTTTTCGATTTAACTTTGGGAAGAACAGGGATATCAGAAACAGAAGCTAAAATGCTCCACATTCCTTGTGGCTCAGTAACAATAACAGCAACTGATATCGCTGGTTACTATCCTGATGATAAAAAAATGAAATTAAAACTTGTCTATCATAAAGAGACATTTAAAGTTCATGGCGGGCAAATCATTGGAGAAAATGGGGTCGACAAACGAATCGATGTACTGGCAACGGCAATCTTCCATTCGATGACAACCGATGAGCTGCTTGATTTAGATCTTGCATATGCCCCTCCATACAATGGAGTATGGGACCCTATTCAGCAAGCGGCTAGAAGAGTGAAGTAGCTTGAATAGGTTTATTGATCTTCTGCGTGGTGACTGTTCTTTCCATGACTTCTCCTAGTTCTATACCAGTTTAACGAGTAATGATAAAAGTCATAAAACTTTAAGATCTACATCATACTTGATAAAATATATACAGTAATAGTTTTACTTAAAGTATAGGTGAAGATCATAATAATTTATATTTAAAATTTATAAAGGGTAGATAGGTGTAGAGATGGAAAGAGACAAACAATATTTAGATCAGTCAGAATTAAATAAAGAACTGGAACTTTATATAGCAACCCTTAAGGACCTAGACAATTATCGATTACCTCAACGTGCCTACCATATTATTAGACTGGCTATACGTGATTTAATTCTAGCACCAGGAAGGACTATACTTGAGCGCGAAATGGCTGAAACCTTAGAAATGAGTCGGACGCCTGTGCGAGAGGCGCTTGTTCGTTTGGAAACAGAGGGGATGGTTCGTCTTGTCCCTAGGAGAGGGTTTATTGTTGAGCCTATTGCGAAAGATGATCTTATGGAGATCTATGAAATTGTTGAAACAATGGATGGTTTGGCGGTTGAAAAAGCGACTGAAGAAATACACGGTAATGAAATTATTCAACTTGAACAATTAATTGAACAACAGGAAATGATGCTTAAAGAAACTAATTTGAAAAAATGGGCAATGTTAGACGATCAATTTCACAACCTTATTATAAAATTTGCGAGGAACAAGCGTCTTAATTCTGTGATTGATATTTATTCAGACCAACTATATCGTGCTCGTTTATTTACAATAAATCACCGCCCAATGCCAAATAAATCAATAATAGAGCATAAAGCCATTATTGCTTGTATGAAAGCTGGAGATGGTGCAGCTGCTCGGATGGTGATGCAATCACACCGAAATAGAGCGCGTAATGAAATAATAGATGCGATTGGGATTATAAACGAATTAGAAAATGAGGTAAAACATTAGAAAGCCAGTATCCTAGAATTTCGGATACTGGCTTTCTTTTACATTAACCCATCAAAAATAAGCGGAACTAAAAGGGAAACAATAATAACTGAAAACAGAATTGCTAATAGATTCAACCAAACACCTGTTTTAGCCATTGTACTCATTTTAATATAACCTGATGCAAAGGCGATTGCATTTGGCGGCGCTGCAACGGGGAGCATAAAAGCAAATGTTGCACCCATACATGCGGCAACCATTAATATGATAGGGTCCATTCCTAATGCAGTTGCACCTGCTGCGACAATTGGATAGACCATAGTTGATGTTGCTGTATTTGATGTGAATTCAGTAAGGATCGTAATAACACCAATAATCAATGCAAGTGTTAACCAAAGAGGAACTTCAGTAAAGTTTACAAGTTGACTACCAATCCATTGGTCTAACTCTGAGTGTGAGATTCCTGCGGCAATTGCCAAGCCTCCTCCGAATAACCACAAAATACCCCAAGGAAGTTTTTTTACAGTATCCCAATCTAGTAGTTTACCTTCTTTGTTTTTAGCGGGAATTAAAAATAAAATGAACGCTCCAATTAAAGCAATAATTGTGTCATTAATTCCAGGTATGAAACTTTGGAGTATGAAACTTCGTGTAATCCACGCAATGGCAATCAAGGTAAAAACAGTTAGTACAATTTTCTCTTCGTAACTAATTTTCCCTAGTGCTTTTTGCTCGTCCTTAATAATGTTGCGTCCTCCAGATATATTCTTAGTATTCATAGGAAACGCAAACTTTACTAGATATAACCAAACAAGTGGTACGAGTAAGACGACTAGTGGTACGCCGAAGAGCATCCAATGAGCAAACGAGATCTGAACATTATATAAGTTATTGACAGTTGCTGCTAAAATTGTGTTGGCTGGTGCTCCGATTAATGTTCCAAAGCCACCGATAGATGCCGCGTAGGCTGTACCTAACATTAATGCTGTACCAAACCGAAAATCACCAGGAGTTGTAGAAACAGTAGGGTCATTCTTTTTCATCGAATCGGCTACATGTTTTGTAACAGCCAGGGCCATTGGGATCATCATCATTGTTGTAGCTGTATTTGATATCCACATAGATAAGAATGCAGTTGCACTCATAAAACCAAGAATAATCATATTAGGATTTGTTCCGATAAAGGCGATGATACCAATCGCAATCCGTCTATGTAAGTTCCACTTTTCCATCGTTAATGCGATCATGAAACTTCCAACAAAAAGAAAAATAAGTGGATCCCCATAAGACGCTGAAACATCTCCCATGCTCATTATCTCCATTAATGGAAATAAGACTAATGGTAATAAGGAAGTGAGTGGGATCGGAATTGCTTCGGTAACCCACCATGTGGCAATCCAAGATACAATAGCTAGAACGGTAACGGCTTCGTTGGTCATACCTTGGGGGGAAACTAACAAATTAATCAAGATGAATAAGGCAGGTCCAGTAATAAGGCCGATAAGTTGAGGTTTACTATATTCTCTTTTTTTAGGGCTAGGGTTATTTCCACTTGTAGTAGTGCTTCGATTAGATGAAGGTGCATGCTTTCGAGCTGTTGAAAGGTTTGCCATCATTTGAATTCCTAATAAACTTTTGGTTACTTGTTTTACTTGATCATTCCACCTCCACATTTGATTCCAAAATTCCCTCGCGTTAGTCATCATACGTTCCCCTCCTAATTTAATTCTAATCCGTCACTTTGTTACCGTTTTCAATAAGGATTGTTTGAGTGGTGTTTAGTTCGGATTCTTACCTGAATGGTACAATAATGAATACGTTAATGTCAATTCATTTTTCAGAAAATTTTATTTATATATTTATAAACCTCTTATAATTAGTAGTTTATAAGTCTTTGATTATGAATTATCAGAAAAATATTGACAATAACGTATACGTTAATTATGATTGAGTCATGGAAATGAAGAATAAAGACGAGGAGAGTTGTTATGGATAAAATACTGGTAAGTAAAAAACAGGAAATAGAAAAAATGACCGATCTAATGTCCAAGTTTGTATCCCTTGTAAGCTACAAACTTCCGGATGATGTGGAAAATAAACTACGAGAGTTAAGTGAAGAAGAAAATAATCCGCTTGCAAAAATCATTTACAAAACAATGGAAGAAAACCAGAAGCTAGCTTATGAGTTAAAGAGACCTTCATGTCAGGATACAGGTGTTCTTCAGTTTTTTGTTAAATGTGGTCAGAATTTTCCTTTGATTGGACAGTTGGACAGTATCCTAAAAGAATGTGTGTATAAGTCAACGAAAGAAACTCCTTTACGTCATAATTCTGTAGAAACCTTCGATGAATACAACACAGGGAAGAACATCGGTGACGGATCACCAAGCATCTTTTGGGAAATTGAAGAAGATAGTGATAAAGTAGAAATCTATACTTATATGGCAGGTGGAGGGTGTACGCTTCCTGGAGTGGCGACGGTTCTAATGCCCGGTGAAGGATATGAAGGTGTGGTAAAGTTTGTACTTGATCGAATGACAAGTTATGGAATTAACGCCTGTCCACCACTTCTAGTAGGTGTAGGCGTTGGTACTTCTGTTGAAACTGCAGCGTTAAATTCAAAAAAAGCTCTTATGAGACCTGTTGGAAGTCATAATGAAAATGAAAATGCTGCTAAGATGGAAAGACTTCTTGAGGATGGAATCAATGCGATTGGGCTTGGACCTCAAGGACTTAAGGGCTCTAAATCAGTCATGGGTGTAAATGTGGTGAATACGGCAAGGCATCCTTCTACTATTGGTGTTGCGGTAAATACAGGATGCTGGTCACATAGAAGAGGAAAGATCACCTTTGATAGTAACTTAAACTATGAAATTAGTACTCACGAGGGGGTAACACTATGAGTAAAAAGGTTTTAACAACACCTATAAAAGATGAGGACCTTAAAGATATACGGGTTGGGGACATTATCTATCTAACTGGTACGATCGTTACTTGCAGGGATGTTGCTCACAGAAGATTAATTGAAGAAAAAATCCCTCTGCCTGTAGACCTAAGAGGGAAAGCAATTTTTCATGCTGGTCCTATCGTTAGAGACCTGGGAAATGAGAAATACGAGATTGTTTCTGTTGGTCCCACTACGAGTATGAGAATGGAAAAGTTCGAGAAGGAATTTATTGAAGAAACAGGTGTTAAACTCATTGTTGGAAAAGGTGGAATGGGGAAGAACACGGAAGAAGGATGTAAGACTCATAAAGCGCTTCATCTAGTCTTTCCAGCAGGGAATGCCGTTTATGCAGCACAGAAGGTTGAACAAATCAAAGAAGTCCACTGGAAGGATCTTGGAATGCCTGAATCTCTTTGGGTGTGTGAAGTGTATGAATTTGGCCCTCTTATTGTTTCCATTGATGCGGAAGGAAATAATATCTATGAAGAAAATAAGGTGGAGTTCAATAAAAAGAAGGAAGAACAATACGCGTTAATTAGTGAGCAGGTAAGATTTATCAAGTAATCGATGGAGTGGGTGTGATCATGCAGGTACTACAAAGGACGCAAACGATAGTTCGTTATCAACGACATGATGGTAAAGTATATTACGGAATTGTTGAAGATGATGAGATTTTACAATTATCTAGTACTTTTACTGATGTTTTAAACGATGATTTAAAATATGATGGTTCAAAAGTTAACTTCAGTGATGTAAAGATTTTGGAACCGGTAGTACCTTCGAAAATCGTTAATTTTGGCTGGACATATGCGGAACACGCAAAAGAAACTGGTGGCAAGGCCAATTTAAGAGAGCCGTTTTTGTTTTTAAAACCAACGTCTTCCTTAATCCCGAATCAATCGGAAATTATTCTCCCGTCAAGTGATTTATCTAAACAGGTGGAAATGGAGGGGGAAGTGGCACTTGTTATTGGGAAACGCTGCAAAAATGTAAAAGAAGCAGAAGCATTGGATTACGTATTCGGTTGTACGATATTTAATGATGTGACTGCAAGGGATCTTACCAAAACTGATCCCCAGTTTACAAGAGGTAAGGGTTTTGATACTTTTGGTCCGTTGGGGCCGTGTATTGTGAAAGGTCTAGATCCGACTAATTTACGAATAGTTACATCATTAAACGGCAAAGTCGTACAAGATGGTAATACCAATCAGATGTCACTTTCAATTCCTTTCCTTATTAGTTGGATTTCACAGGTTATGACATTGGAGCCAGGGGACATACTTGCAACTGGTTCACCTTCAGGAAGTTGTCCAATGAAGTCAGGAGATATTGTAGTTGTTGAAGTAGAGCAGATCGGTAAATTATGCAACTATGTCAAATCAGGTGTTCATGCTTGATAATGTAAGTAATTTAAGAGACTTCTCATTAGTTGACCAAACTATTGAGAAGTCTCTTTTTTAATCCTACTGTTATTTGGAGTGATTATTGAGCTAAAACAGGTTTATAAAGAGAGGAAGAAAAAATAAATAACATAGTGTGAGTGTAATTTTATTCAGCTTTGTTTATATTCATCCGTTGAGAGAAATATTAATTTACAACTAAATTTAAATAGTATATGATATAAATCGTAATCGTTACGTTTTATATAATAATTAAGGTTGTCTAAGTAAAATATTTCTAAAGACGTGAAGGAGTGGAAACAAGTTGTTTAATAAAAAGGGGATCTTTTTTTACAGCATTATTATCTTACTTCTCGCTTTTGTTATGGGGTGCGGCAGCAAAAGTGATGACAGTTCTACTACAGGAGATGCTACAATTGACTCTTCTGAGACAGAGGCTAAGTCTGTAACACTACTATTTAGCTTTGCCTCCAAAACGATAGATCCTCATCAAGATTGGATGGGAGTTCGTGCAGGTATAGCAGAAACACTAGTGAAAATTGATGAAGATTTACAAATCCAACCGTGGTTAGCAGAATCATGGGAACAGATTGATGAGAGAACGTGGGAATTTTCGATTAGAGATGGAATTACGTTTCACGATGGGACACCAGTTGATGCTGAAGCAGTAAAGGCATCATTTGAACGTCTTCTTGAGGTGAATCCTGCGATGGCATCTACGTTGAAAATTGAGTCTATGGAAGCAAACGGTCATGAGATTACCTTTATCACAACAGAAGAGTACCCTGTATTTCCTTCTGAACTGGTCCATGTAAATGCTTCTATTATTAAAGTAGACTCTGATAATATTAGCGAAAGACCGATTGCAACAGGACCATTCCAAGTGGTTGGTTTTACACCTGAATCAGAAATTAAGCTAGAAAGATATGACGGTTACTGGGATGGAGCTGCCAATGTAAGCGAAGTGACGGTCAAGTTCAATTCTGATGCAAATGTTCGAGCTCTTGCACTTCAATCTGGAGAAGCAGATATTGCTTATCATTTACCTCCAGAAGCACTTGAACCAATTGAGATGGATGAACATCTTCGTGTTGAATCAGTTTCAAGTTTACGTGTTCATTTCCTTCTATATAATTTGGCAAAACCAGCGTTACAGGACGTAAACGTTCGAAAGGCACTAGACCTACTTGTCAATCGCCCTGTTGCAGTTAAAGAGATCATGAATGGCCATGCTACAGTTGCCAATGGGCCGTTCCATTCAGATTTTGCTTTTGCCAAAGAGGAAGAGTCTGAAAGTTATGATCCAGAAAAGGCAGAAGTATTATTAAGAGAAGCAGGGTATGAAAAAAATAGCGATGGCAAGTTAGAAAAAGATGGAGAGGTACTTCAGCTAACATTGTCAACATTTCAAGGGCGACCAGAGCTTCCGTTAATGGCACAATATTTACAGGCCGAAGCTGCAAATTTAGGAATTGAACTAAATATTGTAATGGTTGAGAGTATTGATAGTTATTTATGGGATCAGCAAGATGAATGGGATATAGCCACATATAGCCTATTGAGTGCACCTCGAGGAGATGGCGGATACTTTTTAAATGTATCGTATTTACCAGAAGGTTCATTAAATCCCGGTCAAATTAACATTCCCGAATTAAATGAAATAACGAAACAATTAAATGTTACATCAGATCTTAACGAACGAATTTCTTTACAAAAGAAAGCGGTAGACATCATTCAAGAGGAGGTTCCACACTCGTTTATTTTACATCCTCATATTATTGTTGGTGTAAACGAGCGTGTAAAGAACTGGAGTCCCGGTTCGGAGGAATACTATCTAATTACTAATAAAATGGATGTGGAGTAATTGGGAGTGAAAGTGTCTTTAGGCACTTTCACTTTTCGTATTCATTTAAGTAGACAAGCAGCAACTTGCAGCTACAGATTTTCTAAATCGATGGGAGTTTTTGTCTTAATCAAAATTATGGCAGGTGAGTACCATGAAAAGAGTTTTATCAGTAATAGGGTCTCGAATACTTCAGTTAGTCCTAATGGTTCTAGTCCTATCTTTTGTGACCTTTTTGTTAATGAAGGTCACACCAGGAGATCCGATAAGAACTATTTTAAAAGTAGATGATGTCATTACAACATCAGCGGAAGAAGAAAAGTTAAGAGAAGAATATGGCTTTAATCAACCGATTTACATTCAATATAGTAAGTGGTTATCGGGGGTTGTAAAGTTAGATTTAGGAGAATCGATCATTTCTAACCGGCCAGTTCTGGATCTGATTATGAGCCGATTACCTGCTACGATTGCTTTGTCATTCGGAGGGCTAATGGTACTGTTTGTCATTTCAGTCCCTCTTGGAATGTTAGGGGCTGTATACGAAAACCGGTGGCCTGATTATATCAGTCGTTGGTTTGCGTTAGTTGGAGCTTCGATCCCAAGCTTCTGGCTAGGGCTATTATTAATTTACTTTTTATCATTGAAATTAAAATTACTTCCAGTTATGGGGACCGGGACACTCGCTCATTTTGTATTACCTTCTATTACACTTGGTGTTGCAATGGCTCCTTTATATATTCGGCTTTTACGAGAACGACTGATTTCAACGCTTCAGAGTTCTTATATTGAAGCGGCTAAGGCAAGAGGGTTGAAAAAAGAGAGAATCTTAATTTTTCATGCTCTTAGAGGTAGTCTTATTCCGTTAGTTACCATGTTCGGATTGAGTATCGGCAGTCTTCTAGGCGGAATAACAGTGATCGAAATCCTCTTTTCATGGCCTGGCATGGGTGAGTTGATTGTTCAGTCTGTCATGCAACGTGATTATCCTGTTATACAAGGTTATATTCTAATTGTAGGCGTCCTCGTTGTTTTTACAAATCTTGTCGTAGACTTACTATATTTAGTGATTAATCCTCAAATAAAGCAAGGAAAGGAGCTTGTCTAATGGAAGCAACAACAGTAATTAGTAGATCAAGATTAATTCGTAATCCTAGTATGATGTTTGGTATGATCCTTGCTCTTTTTCTTGTTGGTGTTACTTTCATTGGAGGGGCTTTAGTTCCGCATGATCCTTTTCAAATTGATATGGGAAACAGACTTCAAGGTGCTTCATCAGTTCATTGGTTAGGAACCGATCAGTTAGGTCGTGATGTGTTTTCGCGAATTATATATGGAGCTAAATTAACGATTGGTTTAGGCATTTTTGCGATTTTAATGGCATTGTGTATTGGTGTTCCAATTGGACTTGTTTCCGGCTATATTGGTGGAAAAATTGATGCATTTTTCATGAGAATGATTGATGGGATTTTAGCGTTTCCGGATTTCATTTTGGCGATTGCAATTGCCGGAATTTTAGGACCGAGCTTAACGAATATTGTTATTGCTATCGTTTTAGTCAGGTGGATTGTCTATGCTCGCGTAGTTCGCGGATTAGTTTTAGCGGAAAAGGAGAAAGAATATGTTTTGGTGTCAAAGATCTCTCATTCTAGTACATCTAAAACGATTCGTATGCATCTGCTTCCGCAAATAATGCCGGACATTATTGTGATGGCGGCTATCGATGTTGGAAAAGTAATATTACTTATTTCCGCTTTTTCCTATATTGGTTTGGGCGCACAACCACCAATCCCGGAGTGGGGCGCAATGCTTAATGATGGACGCGGGTATTTTCAAGTTGTACCTTCCCTTATGATTTACCCAGGACTTGCAATTATGGTAACAGTCCTCTGTTGTAATTTATTAGGAGATGGCTTGAAAAGTTACTTCGATATTCGCAAAGGGAGGGAATTTATGTGAGTGAACCTTTGATTTCTATAGAAGACTTGTATATTGAAAGTAGTGGGAGAAAGGATTCCATTTTAAAAAAAGTAAATATACAAGTTAAAAAAGGTGAGATTGTTGGGCTAATTGGTGAAAGCGGTAGCGGAAAAAGTATAACAGCAAAAGCCATTTTGGGTCTTCTCCCTTCTACGATGAAGGTGCAAGGTCAGATTTTATTTCAAAATAAAAATATAGTATCAATGTCAGCAAAAGAACACCGGAAGCTACTTGGAAAAGAGATAGGCATTATTTTTCAAGATTATCGTGGGAGTTTTACCCCGTATATCAAAATTGGAAAGCAAATAGTAGAAACAATTTGCACACATCTTCCCATTCGCAAAAAAGAAGCAAAAAACATAGCTTTTCAGGTTCTTGAAGAAATGGGGTTAGATGCAAATCGTGTGTACCAGAGTTATCCGTTTCAATTAAGTGGCGGACAGGTTCAACGCGCGGCCATCGCTATGGCTCTTGCCTTAAAGCCAGCTTTACTTATATGTGATGAGGTAACAACGGCACTAGATGTAATGAATGGTGAAAAGGTGTTGAATTATATCGATCAAGTTCGTAGGGACACAGGCTGTGCAGTTTTAATGATCACTCATGATTTGGTCCAGGCTTATAAGCGGACGGATCGAATGTATGTGATGCATCGGGGACAAATCGTAGAAGAAGGCGATCCGGAACAGATTCGTTGTCATCATCAGCATCCATATACAAAGAAGCTATGTTCTTGTTTACTATCACTCCCTGGAGAGAAGGGAATCATAACGAATGAAAGAGTGACTGCTCTATGAGTTTATTAGTCGTTGATAGCCTATCAAAAAAATACAGTAAACATGTTCAAGCATTAAGCAATATTTCCTTTCAGGCTTGTAAAGGAGAAAGCATTGGAATTGTTGGTGAAAGTGGCAGTGGGAAAAGTACGCTTGCCAAAATTTTATTAGGTTTAGAGCTTTCTAAGGAAGGACAAATGACGTTGAACGGTGAGTCAATCCCACCGAAAAAAAGATCGCGATTTCGTCAGTATCGAAAAGATGTTCAAATGATCTTTCAAGACACATCGAGTACATTGAATCCAAAGTTACCAATATGGAAAAGTCTATTAGAGCCCTTGAACAATTTTAAGGAAATAACTCCTTCCTATATAACAGAAAAAGGTCTTACACAAAAAGAGATTGCCGAAAAGCTTTTAGAAATGGTCGGGTTAGACAAAGGAATGGTCAACAGGTACCCCGGGGAATTAAGTGGGGGACAAAAGCAAAGGGTTAGTATTGCTAGGGCGTTAAGCATTGAGCCATCATTGATTGTTTGTGATGAACCAACAGCTAGTCTGGATGTTACGGTCCAAGTACAAATATTGAATCTATTAAAGGATATTCAAAGGCAGACGAAGATGACGATTCTATTTATCTCGCATGATATCAGAGCCGTAGCTTTTCTATGTGAGAAGATCATTGTCCTAAAAGATGGTTCGATTGTTGACCAGTTTGGTATAGATGAGCTTTACGATAGTAATCGTCACCCGTATACAAAAGCGTTGATCAAAGCTGCTTCCATTGATTGAATGTCAAGGCTTCTCAATAGTTTAACGAAATTTATGGGGAGTCCATGTTGAAGATTTTAATGCCTCATCGATTGTAGTGGTAATAGAAAATATGGATTTAGAATGTGATGGAGGGATAATGAATTAAATAAGATTGGAGATTGTTTATGGAAAAAGAGGCTTTAAATTCAAATGCCAGTCTGACATGGAAACAGTATTTGTTATTAGTGATCCCGATCACGCTGGCTGCTGTATCAACACCTCTATTAGGAGCTGTTGATACAGCGGTCGTCGGGAGGATGCCTGATCCAGCCTACATAGGTGGTGTTGCAATTGGCACATTAATATTTAATACAATTTATTGGCTTCTTGGCTTTTTGAAAGTAGGTACATCGGGATTTACCGCTCAAGCAAGCGGAAACCAAAATCAACAGGAATTAATTTTAGCATTTATTAGACCGGCGTTTTTAGCGGTATGCTTTGGTGTTTTGTTCATTCTTTTACAAGTTCCGATTGAAAAAGCAGCCTTCTTATTAATTGAGGCAACGCCATTAGTAGGTCAGTTGGCATCAGAATATTATGCAATACGTATTTGGGGAGCACCGTTTGCTCTGCTAGGTTACTGTATTTTTGGTTGGTTAATCGGATCGGCTAGAGTAAAGCTCTCGCTTGCACTACAACTATATATGAATTTTATCAATATTATCCTGAGTATTTTATTCGTTCTTGTTTTTAATTTTGGTGTGAAAGGTGTAGCGTTCGCGACACTTTTTGCGGAAATAAGTACAGTCATGATTGGTTTATACTTTTTAAAAAAGTTCGATGTTTTTTCTTTCGAATATTTTAAGTCTAGGATCATGTTCGATAAAGTAAAATTTATGGCAATGTTAAAAATGAACCGCGATTTATTTATTCGTACGATTTGTCTCTTAACTGTTTTTGGATTTTTTACCGCAAGGGGATCAGCATTGGGCGTTGATATATTAGCTGCCAATGCGATTTTATTCCAGATCCATTATTTAGTTGCTTATATGTATGATGGTCTTGCCGGAGCAAATAGTATTCTAACTGGAAAAGCTATCGGGCAACGTCATTATCCTCTGTATAAACAGATGCTGAAATTGTCTTTTATTGGCGGATTGGTTTTGTCAACTTGCATTTTTGTTATTCTTTTACTATTTAAAGATCCGTTAATAGCAGTATTTACGACATTAGAGAGTTTGAGAGAGATAGCGATTGATTATTATTTTTGGATATTACTATATCCATTTGTAACGTTTTGGGGATTATTGTTATATGGGATGTTTACCGGAGCTACTGAAGGTATTCCAATTAGAAACTCCACTATGCTTGCTCTATTATTGTTTTTTCTAGTTTATGTAATAAGTTATCCTACGTTAGGAAACCATGGCCTATGGCTGTCATTCATTTCATTTAGTTTAGGACGCACCTTGTTTTTAGGATTATATACCCCTCGATTACAGACAAAACTTAAGAGCATATGTGGTATTACAACAGAAACAAAGAATGAAAGGACGAAAAGTTTGTCAATTTGATCATGCTCTAACCTATCATAGTGTAATTAATTAGGAAGCTTCACATTAATTTAACAAACTTATGTGAAGCCTCTTTTTTTCAATTGCAGTTTATTTTTATGCGAACTAGCCTATTAATTTCAGCATTATAGCTTCAACATTCTCCTGATAATCTTTCAAATATCATGAACATATCAGCTACAGGATAATTTACGTCCTTAACGTTGCTTTAAAACATCTATTTGCTTACTGAATTTAAACTTCTGACTTCAATTTCCAAATACATAAAATATCATAGAAGTTAAAAATTGACTATTTATATAAAATCATTTATCATAAATCGTAATCATTACGATTTATGATGTGGAATAAATGACGAGTGATTATTATTACTTATATGGTTTTTCTTAAAGGATCTTATGTATAGCATGAATTAAAACAGGGAGGTAGGTAGAAAATGGCAACATGGAATTTATCAACTACAAAACATCACATCCTTATTTGTAATGGAAGTAGTTGTAAAAAAGCAGGGGCAGAAGAATTAACCCAATCCGTTAGAAATGAAATCATGGCTAAAAGGTTAGATTCTGTCATACACACATCAAGAACCCTTTGCAATGGAAGGTGTCACGATAAATGTGTCCTAATTACCTATCCAGATGGTCATTGGTATAAAGAGATGACAGGTAGGGATGCACCTCAGTTGGTTGAATCACTACTAAAAGGGAGTTCTATTGAAGACAAGGTGAGTCATTACTATAATGGAGAATGTTTTATACCAAATGAGGGAACGGTTCTAGGTGTTTACAAAGATGAGGGAATGGTAAAGAAGGTATCAAAAAAATTTTAAAATTCTTAAACCGTAATTATTCCCATGAATGGGTTCATTTTAACAAATAGACTTGTACTTATTATAAATGATAGTAAAAAGACATTCCATACTGAAAGGAATGTCTTTTTCATTGATACTTTTAGTTACGAACCTAACGAGCTAGGATGTTCGAAACAAGCATCTAGTTTCTTTTGAATGTCCTTATGATCAAGTTCCTCTCCAATAAACAAAAATTCAGATAAGACATTGGATGACCATGTGGGCATTTCAATGGTATCTACTTGAATAGACGAGCCAACTTGGGACACAACATAAAGTTCTTGACTAAAAGGGCTGTAGCATTGTCCTTTCATTCGAAAAACTTCATTAGGGAACTCATGAAAAAAATGTTCTAATCGAGAAAGTGTAATGGGAAAATGACTTCTATACACATACGTACAAATACCATATTGACCTAAGACCTTTAGGTGATTTCTTGACTCAAATAAATTCATTTGGTGAGTATAGAGGGAAGGTGCTGTATGGATGTCATTAGAAGCCTTTCTTTTATCATCTAACTGAAAGAACTCTTCCATTGTGACGACCGTTGCTTTTGGCTGCAAGCTCCTAATAAAAGAAAATAATTCACCAAGTCGTTCATGAGATAACCTATTGGTGTGACATATGACAATTGTATCCGCAGTTTCTAACTGATTAATTAGCATTTCTCCTACTGTATATTCCATTGTTACATTTGAATCGGCAGCACGAACAGATATTTCATGCTCTGAAAAATAGGAAAACCAAAATTCCCTTGCATCAATAAGATGTATGTGGGATTTAAGGAACCAATTCGTATCCTTCCTTTTAGAGATCAATGCTTCTATAAGGATTGGTGTCTCTGAGAGCGGATAAACATCTAATACAATCTCATCGAAATCTGTAGCAATATTGTCTCTTGTTAGTATTGTATATAGATTGGATATCGTATTTAACTCTATATCATGAATGGTCTCCCCTATTATGGTTGTATGGTTAAAGGGATCTTCTACTTTTTCCGTTAATTTAATATTTGTTTGCCGAAAAAGAATTTTCATTACTCTTTTTTGTTGCCTTGTTTGGATTCTTTTCATAAACAGACATCGATCCCTTGTAGAGAAGCCAGTTAAAACGGTAAGAGGTAGTTGCTTTTCCAATCTTCACACATCCCTTTACGAATAAATCTTACCAGCTCGATTTCTTTACACCTGGGATTTGCCCTTTATGAGCTAGTTCTCTAAATGCTATTCTAGACAGCTTAAATTTGCGTAGGACACCACGAGGTCTTCCAGTCATCTCACATCTTCTTGTTAATCGGCTAGGAGCGGAGTCTCTTGGAAGTTTGCTTAAACCTACATAGTCTCCTTTTTCTTTTAATTCTCTTCTTTTTTCAGCATAACGAGTAACTAGTTCTTGTCGTTTTATTTCTTTTGCTACTTTTGATTTTTTTGCCATTGTAATCCACCTTTCATATTTGTAAATCGAAATCATTACGATTTACAAATATAATAAAGGAAAAATAAAATGAAGTAAAGTACGAGTAAAAATATGTTATTTATTGAAGTGTAAAAAAACATTTTTGTAAACGAGGCGTTCACTTAGATTTATTTGTAACCCGTTACTTCGTTTAGTCTTCCTTTGTATAGGACAGTTTTGCTATTGCATCATGCATATGGATGGATTCTTCATTTCGACACTCAACAGTAAATGATTTGATTGTTTCATTTTCAAATAAGTCGGCAGCAACTAAGCGAACCATATCCTCCACAAAGCGAGGGTTTTCATATGCTCGTTCCGTCACAGACTTTTCATCAGGCCTTTTCAAGATTGGATATAGCATCGAACTAGCATTTGATTCCGCTGCTTTGAGTAATATAACTTTCCAGTCTTTGATTAAATTTAGCGGATTGAAAAACTCAGCTTTTATTGTGACATAACCCCGTTGATTATGTGCACTATATTCGCTTATCTCTTTAGAGCAAGGACATAGAGTAGTGACAGCGACGGTTAGCTCAACTTCATGAGTAAACCCTTTCTCTTGATCGTAATTTACGTTCATGCGAGCATCCGCATGTGCTAAACCAGCTTTCTTTAATATTGGACTAGTTCGCTCAAAAAACCAAGGGAAGTGAACATTAATGTGGGCACTCTTTTGTTCCATACGTTCTGTTAAATCTTTTGTAAAAGAATAAAGCTGTTCTACATTAACTACGAATCCTTCAAGGTGATATTCTTGAAGCAACTCAGTAAGGCGACTCATATTAATTCCTTTAGTATTTTGTTGTAGGCTTGTCGTTAAGGAAAATGTTCCAACTGTTGTATGGTTTTTTGGTTTGTAATCAGATTGAATAAGAATAGGGTGTTTAACATTACAAATTCCGACCGATTCAATTGCGAATAGAAAATCATTTGGTATGTTTTGAAGATCAGTCATGTCCTCTTTATTTAAAGGCTTATTTCCTATAACAGGGGGTACTGAACCAAACCTTTTGTGACGTTCTTGTTTAGAGGGTAAAGTTTTTATTTTCATTGATGCTCTCCTTTTCAAAAATAAGAATGATTACGATTTAAATATTATAATATCAATACACTGGAATGAAAAACAAAATGCTCCATTTTACTATAGAGAAATAGACCCTATCATTTTGTTCTTGATTCGCATTATAAAATATAATAAAGTGTAAATAGTAATTATTACGATTTAAAAGGAGAAGTGAGAATTTGTATGATTGGATAATTATCGGTGGAGGAATTCATGGCTGTACAGTGGCTACTTTTTTAATTAAAAGTGGTAAGGTAGATGTTGATAATCTTCTTATCATTGATCCAAACGATGAACCACTTTTTAATTGGAAACGGAATACAGATTTGATCGGAATGGAGTACTTGCGCTCACCTTCCGTCCATCATATTGACGTAAATCCTTTTAGTTTAGAGAAATACGGGAAGCCGATAAAGGAAAAAGGGTTTTATGGCTATTACATGCGTCCATCATTACAACTGTTTAATGAACATTGTGAAGCGGTGCTAAAAGAAGCTGGTATCGATCAAGCATGGCATAAGGGAATGGTCACTGATGTAACGAAACATCTAGAGGGGTGGAGAGTCGAAACTAGCGAGTCTCAATCATTTTTCGGAAAAAATATCGTCATCGCTTTCAATACGAGTGAACAATATATTCCTGAGTGGATTGATAGTATAAAAAGGAAAGTTCCAGACCAGATTTATCATGTTTTTAATGAAAGACTTGCTGACCTTCATCAACTGACCCCTCCAATTACAGTCGTAGGTGGCGGCATCACTGCGGCTCATGTTTCCATTACATTAAGTGCGTTGTTTCCTGGTAAAGTGACACTTTTAAAACGTCATGAGTTCCGAGTGCATCCCTTTGATAGTCACCCAGGCTGGTTAGGACCAAAGCATCTACAATTGTTTAAAATGATCAAAGATTATGATGAACGAAGAGAAATGATTCAACAAGCGAGAAACAAAGGCTCGATTCCAAAAGAACTACATCGTAAGTTACGTAAGCTAGAGAAAGAAGAAAAACTAACGATTATTACAGACGAAATTATTTCGGCAGCTGTAAATCGAAATTGTATCGAATTGAATCTGAAAAATAATAAGAAGAAAATGAGTACAAACACCATCATTTTAGCGACAGGATTTCAAGCCGTACCGCAAGGACAACGATGGCTTCAAAAACTAATAACCGAACAAAACTTACAATGCGCCAACTGTGGATTCCCAATTGTCAGCGAATCGTTAGAATGGTGTCGTCATTTATATGTAACTGGATCACTTGCTGAATTAGAAATTGGTCCAGTTTCCAGAAATATTTCAGGAGCTAGAATGGCCGCAAGAAAAATCGTATTAAGCTATACAAAATAAAACGGAATGATATTGGTTATCACCATTGACAGTCAACTATCAACTTCTATCAACTATTAAACATAAAGGAGCGTGAAACCTATGAAAAGCAAAATTCCAGTTACTGTGTTAAGCGGATATTTAGGTTCAGGAAAAACGACATTATTAAATCATATATTAGCCAATAAAGAAAACAAAAAAATTGCTGTGATTGTCAATGACATGAGTGAAGTAAACATTGATGCGACAATGATCAAGCAAGGCGGCTTTTCGAGAACAGAAGAAAAAATGGTCGAGCTTCAAAATGGCTGCATTTGCTGTACGCTGCGTGAAGATCTCATGATTGAGGTCGAAAAATTAGTCAAGGCCGGTGATATTGAATATATCGTGATTGAATCAACAGGGATTTCAGAACCGATTCCAGTAGCGCAAACATTTACGTATATCGATGAGGAGCTAGGCATTAATTTAACAGAAATTTGTACACTAGATACGATGGTTACGGTAGTCGATGGAAATCGCTTTTGGCATGACTTTTCCTCTGGGGAAACTTTACTTGAGCGAAAACAGGCAACTGATGAAGCTGATCAAAGGGAAGTCGTTGATTTGTTAATTGATCAAATCGAATTTGCGAATGTGATTATCCTGAATAAAACAGATTTGATCGGTGAAGAAGATACCACAGAATTACTGGCGGTTTTACAAAAGTTAAATCCGGACGCGAAAGTTATTAAAAGCTCCTTCTCACAGGTATCTCTTGATGATGTTTTACATACAGACTTGTTTGATTTTGAAAAAGCAAGTCAAGGAGCTGGCTGGATTAAAGAGTTAAATCAAGAGCATACACCTGAAACAGAGGAATATGGAATTTCATCGTTTGTCTATCAACGAAGACGTCCGTTTCACCCGGAAAGGTGGAGAAAGTGGCTAGAAGACTGGCCGATTGATGTCGTTCGGGCAAAAGGATTTTTTTGGTTGGCAACTAGGAATCATATGGCTGGTTTGCTCTCACAGGCAGGTCCTTCATTAACGATTCAAGGTGCAGGAGAGTGGGTAGCTGCCTATCCTGAGGAAGAAAAAGCGCGAACGCTTCAAGAAGAGCCTGAACTGCTGGAAAGATGGGACCAACTATACGGTGATCGCATGACCGAAATTGCGATGATAGGTCTAGAAATGAATCGTCAAGAAGTGGAAGAGTCTCTTGATCGATGTTTACTTACTGATGAAGAAATGTATATGGATTGGTCAACGTTTATTGACGAACTTCCGCCGTTTATTGAAACTGAGTAAACAACGAAAAGGTATGGGTGGTAAATTACTCATGCCTTCTTTTGATTAATTAATAGTTACTAACTCCACTGGTCCGTGCCCGTCATGAACATGATGTAGTCGCCCGTTTACTAAATAATCTCATATGCAGTATTATTTCATTTTCTTATTTTACTCTCCAAGAAATAAATAGGAATAATTACGATTTATATACAATACATATAAAAGTAAAAAAAGGAGGGGGACAAATGAAGAAGATACCTGTAATTATATTATCTGGCTTTTTAGGAAGTGGGAAGACAACCTTGTTACAGAGGTTTCTTAATGAATGCTCACATAAAAAGCTTACTCCGGCTGTATTAATGAACGAAATAGGAGAAACCGATACCGATGGAAAAAGCATCTCTAGTAAAAGTCAGATCATCGAGAAGCTTTTGGATGGGTGCATTTGCTGTAATAAAAAAAGTGAAGTCACTCAGTCGATAGAAAAACTTCTTACATTAAATCCGGACATAATTTTTATTGAGCTTACTGGAGTCGCTAATCCAGAAGAGGTTGCTGATTCATTAACTGAACCTGAATTACTTCATCGAGTTTATCTTGAAAAGGTCATTACACTCATTGATGCAGAGTATATCCTTTCTTATAATAGCGTTTTTGAATCTGATCGTGAGCTCGTTCGAACGACAAGGAGACAAATTGAAGTAGCTGACAAGCTGATTGTTAATAAAATTGATTTAGTGTCGGAAGCTATAAAAGCAAAAATCAATAAACTTCTAATCAAGTATAATCCAGACGCAACCATTTCTTTTGTGAACTACAGTAACATTGATGTTTCAAAGCTATTTAAGTTTTCGAACCCAAATCGGGTTATGTATAAAATTAAAGGTATTCAGCACGAGTCGAATCATCACACACACCATCACTCATACTCGCGCATAAAAAGTATTTCACTACCGATTTTGGCGAAAACAAGCAAAAGGGAAATTGAGACCTTCCTAAAAAAATGGAAGTCTAATTTGCTTCGAGCAAAAGGCTACGTTTTCCTCGGCGATGGTACATATCTTATTCAGCTTGTGATGAAACGTATGAGTTGGGAACGTACAGATTATAGCGGTGACCATTATTTAGTTCTAATTGGAATAGACCTTCCTAAAGAAGAAATTTGGAAGGAATGGGAGCATATGATCCAAAAAACAAAAGCATAATTGAAATTAAAACGTTAAGATTCTAACCAAATTTTAACGTTTATTTTTTTGACTAAAAACATTTAAATCGTAATCATTACGAATTGTATCATGGAATGGTCCTTGTCCGCATATAGTGAATTAAAGAAAATGTTGGAGGCAATATAGATATGCAAATAAACGATCGTCTAGCTGAAATGATAGGATTTCTCCTCTTAGCCGTTGCTGCACTCTTCATATTATTTAGCAACCAATTGACAATCACTACTTTCTATATACCGGATTCGTTCTTAACCTTTAATATGATTTTTTTAAGTATTTTGATTGAAGCTATTCCGTTTGTATTAATCGGGGTATTTATTGCGGGGATGATTCAGGTTTTTGTCACGGAGGAGCACTTGAAAAGGTTAATTCCCCAAAATAAATTCCTAGCTGTGATTATGAGTTGTTTTATAGGTGCGTTGTTTCCAGCTTGCGAATGTGGAATTGTTCCAATTGTGCGTCGTTTAGTCGCAAAGGGAGTTCCCTTATTTGCAGGGGTAGGCTTTCTGCTTACAGGTCCTCTGATTAACCCGATTGTTATTTTCTCAACGTATATGGCATTTGGTGAAAATTTGAAGATTGCCTTATTAAGAATGGGGCTCGGTTTAGTGATCGCGATAATTATCACTGGCAGCATCTCTATTCTGTTTAAAAGAAACCAGTTAAAAAGAAGTAAACAATTACTATCCGTAGAATCACATTCAACCATCAATCAACCTTTAGGTTTTCGTGTAAAATCAATGTTTGAGCACGCGATAGATGAATTTTTTGATATGGGGAAATTTTTAATTATCGGCGCGATTTTAGCCGCATTTGTACAGACATACGTATCAACGAAAACCGTTTTGGGGCTGGGAGAAGGGGTTTTTGCTTCCACACTTGTTATGATGGGACTTGCGTATTTACTATCGTTATGTTCCGAAGCAGACGCATTTATCGCAGCATCTTTCCGCCATTTGTTTCCACAAACGTCATTGCTAGGATTTTTAATTTATGGACCAATGCTTGATTTAAAAAATACGATTATGATGATGGCCGTTTTTAACATTCGCTTTGTTATTGTACTAATGATCATTATCACAACAACTGTACTAGGGATTTTACTATTTGTACATCCGTGGATCTAAAAGGGGGGAGAAACGATCATACGCATACAACTAAGACAACTATTTAAGGCGTTCGTATTATTATTGTTTGCTGTTTTTATTTTTGTTTTACATGAGACGGGGGAGATTAGCCGGTTCATCAATCCAAATTATATTTATTTTAGTCAGATTGCGTCAGTGCTTTTTTTGTTTCTATTTTTTATTCAAGTAACGCGAATTTTTACTTCGCTTGAACATGACCATAGTCAATGTGGTCCTTGGGGCTGTAATCATGATCATGGAAATGTTGGGAGATTATCACTACGGGCAATCATAGGTTATGGCATTATCATCGTACCATTAGTGACCGGTTTTGTTCTTCCTTATAAAGATTTTGGTGCAGCAGAAGCTCAAAAAAGAGGAGTTAGCTATTCAGTTCATCATGACCATGGTGAGCTTAGAGATCATGAATTTTTCCCTCAAGAGAAAGATATTCTTAAAATAATTGACGAGCCAGTCCTTAATTTTGACAACATTAACTATGCAAACTATCTTACCGCAATAACGACGTATCCAGAAGGCTTTGTTGGAAAATCAATTGAATTGGCTGGATTTATTTTAGAGGATGATTTTCATGTCAATACAAAACGCATGGTGATAACGAGGTTTCTTGTCACTCATTGTGTGGCAGATGCCCATGCTGCCGGATTAGTAATTGAAGATGGCTTTAGTCTTGGAATGAAAGAAAATTCATGGATACGATTAATAGGGAAATTGGATGTACAAAAGGAAGATGAATTGCTGATACCGATAATAAAAGTAGACAGCTGGGAAGAAATTGATTTGCCTCTTGATCCGTATATCTATCCTTAGATAAAAAGGAAGTGTCATTATAAAGCACACTTCCTATTCTCGTTGTTAGTCATTTTGCAATTTTAATAATGCTGATTCAATTTCCAGTCCATCTAAATTTTCGCCGATAAAAACGAGTACAGGTTCGTATTGTTTATTAGGCTTGCAGCGTTCAAATATTGGATACCCATAAGCGTAGTTAAATAGGAAAATCCCAGGTGTTTCTTTGATTTTGATAAACCCTTTTACTCGATATAATTGTCCTGAGCATATTTGGAGATAGTTCTCTAATTCAATTCTACTTATCGGATGATGTATCGAGAACGTAAAGGTTTTTAAATGAAAATGGGCATGTTCATTATCGTCTTCGTTGGTAACTGTTATTGAATTGATCATGGTTGATGTTAATAATGATAAGTCGATTTCCGCATAAGAAGTCGGGATAATCTGTCCATCGGGATTAATCTCTCTTATACTATTGCTTAACGAATCTACGTCTCTTTTCTCAATCGTATCCAATTTATTCAAGACGATAATATCTGCATACTTGATTTGCTCCATTAACAGTTTTTTTAGTTTAATGCTCATTTTACCTTCTTGCCATTGCTTTGCATTAACTACCGTAATAATACTTTTCAATTTTACACCATGAAGTAAAGTTGGATGGGTACATGCGTCAATGACATCAAGTAGGTGGGCAGCACCTGTTGATTCAATATAGATCGCATCAAGCTGATATTCTTCAATTAACTGTTTTAATTGTAAACTTAATTCTCCCTGTAAATTACAGCAAATACAACCATTTGATAATTCTTTGAATGGAGTTTCATCGGGGATAAAATCCGAATCAATGCTTACTTGTCCCATTTCATTCATAATAATGCCAATTTTTCTACCTTGCTGCTGCTCATATTCTATTATTTTTGCTAGTAATGTACTTTTTCCGCTACCTAAAAAGCCACTAAGAATAAAAATATCAACGGTAGTACTCTTCAAATAAATTACCTTCTTTCGTTTTCCGTAGATTATAAATAGTTAATCGTAATTGTTACGATTATTATTGTAAAGCTATTTTATTTAAATTTGTATAAAAACATAAGAATTAACAATTGAAAAAATGATAAAAACAACGACGATTGATTAAGCAAAAATTTAATAGCTTTTAAATATCTAGAAGAGCTGAATCCGTTAAGGTGAATGAACTTCCTTTCAATTCTAATTACAACCAGTAATTTATTAAAAAACATATAAACATTAAGCCCCCGTTAAATATTTAAATTTTATTGACAATTAGATGTTCGTACCTTACTATTGATAATAGTTTTCAATATCAATTGGGAGGAACAAGTTTTATGGCAAACCAAATACATAAAAAACGATTTTTATTTATGTCTGCATTAATTCTTATTTTATCTATGACTTTACTTGGTTGTTCAGGTTCAAGTGAATCAGTAGAAAATTCAGCTTCTACTAGTGAAAGTAGCAATATGATTACTTTTGCTTGGCCTAGAGATGTCGGAGAAATGAATCCACATGTCTACAATCCATCTCAAATGTTTGCTCAATCTATGGTTTATGAAACGTTAGTTAGTTACCAAGATGGAGGAGAGTTAAAACCACAATTAGCAGAATCCTGGGAGATTTCTGAGGATGGGAAAGAATATGTATTCAATTTACGTCAAGGTGTGAAATTTTCTGATGGCTCAAGTTTCAATGCTGAGATTGTGAAAAAGAACTTTGATACTATTTTAGACCACAGAGAAAGACATGGTTGGTTAAGATTTATTTCGTTAATTGATAATACTGAGGTCATAGATGAACATACATTTAAGTTTACTTTAAAGGAATCATATTACCCTACAATTCAGGAATTAGCTGTTGTTCGTCCAGTACGTTTCTTAGGAGAGGCGGGATTCCCTGAAAATGGTGACACTTCAAAAGGTGTAGAACAACCAATCGGTACAGGTCCGTGGGTTTTGGAAGAACATAAAGTAGATCAATATGCTATTTTTAAACGTAATGAAAATTATTGGGGTGAACTCCCAAGTGTAGAGCGAATTAAAGTCAATATCATGCCTGATGCGGAAACACGCGTACTAGCTTTTGAGAAAGGTGAATTAGACCTTATATATGGTGAAGGTGTTATTAATATAGATGCTTTTAATCAATTAAAATCTACAGGTTCATATGAGAGTAGTATTTCTGAACCAGTTGCAACTAGAATACTAGTAATGAATACGAATAGGGAGACGCTTTCAGATATCCAGGTGCGTCAGGCTTTACATTATGGGTTTAATAAACAAGCAATCGTCGAGGGTGTAACATCTGGATTGGAAGAAGAGGCCGACTATATTTTATCAACAAATCTTCCATACACTTCAAATATTGATGTAAAAACGGTTGATTATGATGTTAATAAAGCTGAGCAATTATTAGACGATGCAGGATGGAAGTTACCAGAAGGAAAAGATATTCGTGAAAAAGACGGGAAATCACTTGAAATCGAGTTAATGTATAATTCTGCTGAATCTATTCAAAAAACGATGGCAGAAGCATTACAATCAGAGTGGGCGAAAATTGGTGTGAAATTAAACATTGACGGAGTTGAACTTCCTACTCAAGTGGAAAGATTCGGTAAGAATGAATTTGATATGAATTTCTACAGTAACTATGGTGCTCCATATGACCCGCATGCTTTCGTAAACGTAGTTTCAACAGAAGGATTTGGGTTTAGAGAAGCTATATCATCTTATCCTAACAAAGATGAGTTGTTGAGCCAAATTGCTGCTGTCCAACAAACAACTGACGAAAATGAGCGTCAGGAACTATACACATCCATTTTAGGTTCTTTACAAGAGCAAGGTGCAATTGTACCGATTTCTTATATTAAGCAAATTGCAATCTATCAAAAAGGTGTTTCTAATTTTACATTCCCTGCTAATCGGGATGAGCATCCTTTTACAAGTATTAGTATCGAGGAGTAAGTGACAGGAGTTTTCTAATGGGTACTTATATTTTGAAACGAATTATGACTATAATTCCAATTTTTCTAGTAGCTACTTTGCTAACATTTGGAATGATTCACCTATCACCAGTAGATCCTGCTGAAGCGTACTTAGCTGCTGCGCATATCCAGCCAACAGAAGAGCTATTGGCCCAAGTAAGACACGAATTTGGCTTAGATAAACCTCTTCTTGTACAGTATGTAAACTCCGTTATTCAGATATCCCAATTTAACTTTGGGGTATCTTATGTAACGAATAAACCTGTATGGGAAGAGATATCTTCTCGAATATCAGCAACCATTCAGTTGACTGTAGGGAGCCTCATCATAGCGGTTCTAGTCAGTATCCCACTTGGGTTTTTGGCAGGTATAAAGAAAAACAGTGGAATCGACCATTTTAGTCGATTTCTCTCTTTTTTCGGGGCATCCATACCTTCCTTTTGGTTTGGATATTTGTTGATCTTTTTCTTTTCTGTAAAACTAGACCTATTCCCAGTAGAAGGTATAGGAACTTGGAAACATCTGGTTTTACCCGCTATAACTTTGGCTTTACCATTAATCGCTTTATATACCCGATTATTACGTGCAAGCGTGCTTGAAAACTTAGAAGAGCCTTATGTGCTTTTCGCCCGAACGAGAGGAATTCATGAAAAAAAAATAATGGGAAAACATGTATTAAGAATTGCCATATCCCCTATGGTTACTGGTCTTGGTATTAATTTAGGAAAGCTGATGACAGGTGCTATCATTGTAGAGGCAGTATTTTCATGGCCAGGATTTGGGCGGTATTTTATCGAGGCAATTTTTAACCGGGATATTCCTGTTATTCAATGCTATGTACTGTTAGCTGCAGGTTTATTTCTTATTAGCAACTTAATCGTTGACCTTATTCAAATGTACATTGACCCACGTATTTCAAGAAAAGGTAGGCAGTTCCAATGATTGCAAGTTTAGGTGATATAGTAAAAACTCAAAAAGTAATTGTTTTATGTTCTCTAATATTATGCATATTATTTTTTATCATGATCTTTGCTCCATGGCTTACACCTAATGACCCCACTTTAGTTAATTTTGCTCACAAACTTCAGGGCCCTTCCTTGAATTACCCATTAGGAACAGATCACTTAGGCAGATGTACGTTATCACGTATCTTATATGGCGCTCGTGTTTCACTGGGGTTTGCTACTTTGATTTTTATTTCTTCTTTAAGCATCGGTTTGATCATCGGACTTATTGCAGGTTATAAAGGTGGTTGGGTAGATCAAGCGTTAATGAGATTTGGTGATGGTGTGATGTCATTTCCAGACCTTTTGCTAGTTCTTGGGTTAATTGGTATATGGGGGGCTGGCCTTAAACAAGTAGTAATTGCTTTAATTTTTGTACAATGGGTCTATTACGCAAGGGTCATAAGAGGAGTAGTTCTAAGCCTGAAAGAACAGAACTATATTACCGCTGCAAAAATAAGTGGTTCTTCTCAATGGAAGATTATGAAGAACCATATCATTCCTAATGTCCTTCCACCACTAGCAGTAATGGGAACATTAGAAATGGGTTGGGCTATCATGCATTTATCTTCCATGTCATTTTTAGGTTTAGGTGTGCAACCCCCTACACCAGAGTGGGGAGCCATGATACACGAAGGGAAATCATATATCAGGACAAATCCATCATTAATGATTTATCCTGGTCTAATGATTATGCTTGTTGTCGTTACCTTTAATTTATTAGGCGAATCACTATCAGAACGTTTTGGGATTAAACGTCGATAATAAAGAAGGACTGATAAAATAATGGAACCAAAAGAGAGAAATATTTTACAAGTCAGTGACTTACATGTACAAGTAAAAACAAAAAATGTCCTTTCCACACTTGTTCAAGACATTAATTTCGGAATTGAAAAAGGAAAGGTACTGGGACTTGTTGGGGAAAGTGGCAGTGGTAAAACAGTCACAAGTATGTCTATCTTACAACTGCTTGATCGAAAAAACATGAAAATAGAGGGAAGCATTACACTTAGAGGGCAAGAATTAAATGGGTTAAAAAACAAAGAAATGCGGCAAATTCGAGGGAAGGATATTGCCTTTATTATGCAAAATCCGATGAATGCCTTTACGCCTGTTTTTACGGTTGGTCACCAATTTGTTGAAACGATTAGGTCGCATACTACATTAAATAAGAAGCAAGCAAAGGAGCTTGCGATTGATATAATGGAAAGTGTAAATTTACCACATCCTGATAAGTTATTAAAAAAATATCCTTTTCAATTAAGTGGAGGAATGCTTCAGCGTGTAATGATTGCCATGGCAGCATGCTTACATCCTGCAGTAATTATTGCTGATGAGCCAACAACAGCACTTGATCTTCATAACCAACTATTAGTCCTTCGTCTATTAGATAAAATTCGTTCAGAATACGGAACATCGATTTTACTGATTTCCCATGATCTTGGGGTAATTGCAGAAATGGCTGATGATGTAATTGTGATGCAACATGGCAGGATTGTCGAAAAAGCAAATGTATTTCAATTATTTGATCATCCACAACATGAGTACACAAAGAAGCTGTTAACCACAAGGCCTACCTTACAAGTTGAACAACAGTCTATCACCCATATGTTGTTGTGATCGATAGAATGCATTTTGCAAAGAGGTGAAACCAATGAGCTTATTACAGGTAAAAGAAGTAACTCATAGCTACAATTCTAAAAAGCTTTTTACATGGAGAAAACAGTCAAATAATGCACTTACTGATATTTCCTTTTCAATTGAGGAAGGAACCTGTCTAGGATTACTCGGGACGAGTGGGGCTGGTAAAAGTACCTTAGGGAAAGTGATTCTTGGCATACAACGTCCGCATCAAGGCCAGGTTTTGTTTCAAGGATACGATATTTATAATTCGGATAAAATGACTCAACGAAAAATACGCCGTGATCTGCAAGTTGTTTTTCAGGATTCATATTCATCTGTTAATCCCCGTATGACGGCTGAGCGTATTATAAGCGAACCGTTAGAGAACTATGAAAATTTAACTATAGATGAGCGGAGAAGAACGATCATTTCGCTTTTGGAACGAGTAGGGTTGAGTGAGAAGGATTTAAAAAAATACCCGCATCAATTTAGCGGCGGACAATTGCAAAGAATTAATATTGCTAGAGCAATCTCTCTTAAACCAAAGTTAATCGTCCTGGACGAATCGGTCAGTAGTTTAGATATGGTTACACAAAGCTTAACTTTAGACTTATTAAGAGAATTAAAAGATGACTTCGGCTTATCTTATCTCTTTATTACCCATGATATTAAAGCTGCCTTTTCAATCTCTGATACATTAGGTGTACTGGAAAAAGGAGAGTTGATCGAGCTTTATGATTCGAAAGAGCAATTTTTTTCCTCAAAAAACCCTAATGTTTTACGAATGAGAGAATCCATTCTTGCAGAGCATCCACGGTTTCGTTCACTTTTGCTAGGGTGAACCTGTGGGTCCGGAAAAAATGAAAAAATAGTGTCACAACATATCATTATGTGTGACCTTTTTTGTGTTAAAAGAGAAGGAATATGAATTTACAAAAAATAAGATATTCAAATCATTATTTAAATATCTTTATCCATTAAAAATACATGGCTATTTGAATGGTGATCTATGCCTGTTCATTACGTATTGAAAAAAGGTGAAAGATTATGAAACTAGAAACGGAATCTATAAAGATACAAAGCAAGTCACCCTTTTCAAATAAGGAATATTTAACTCTTGCTATACCACTCATTGTAGCGGGAATATCAACACCTGTTTTAGGTGCAGTGGACACGGCTGTCGTTGGTCGAATGCCTGATCCGTCTTTTATCGGTGGAGTTGCAGTTGGTACGCTAATCTTTAATACAATGTATTGGTTACTTGGCTTTCTTCGAGTTAGTACAACGGGCTTTACATCACAAGCTCAAGGATCAAACAATGAAATGGAAATGACCTTATCTTTTTTACGGCCTATGGTCATTGCGGTCTTGTTTGGCATATTTTTTATAGCTGTGCAGTATCCGATTCTACAGGCAGCTTGTTATTTAGTAGGAGCTAGTGAGGCGGTTACGAATCATGCAGAGACGTATTTTTCAATTCGAATTTGGGGTGCCCCCTTTACATTACTTAGTTATGTCATTATTGGTTGGCTAGTGGGACTTGGGAAGGTTCGTTTATCATTAACTACGCAAATATTTATGAATGTGTTAAACATTATTCTTGATCTTATTTTTGTATTAGGATTTGGGTTTGGTGTAGCAGGAGTCGCCAGTGCAACGTTAATTTCTGAAATAAGTGCAGTATTATTTGGGCTATTGATGATCTATCGTGCACAACAATTACATATTTCAAAAATAAAAGTAAACATGATATTAGAAACTGCCCCTCTTATGAAAATGTTAAAAGTAAATCGTGATTTGTTTTTACGAACGGTTTGTCTCCTGACGATGACTGTAATTTTTACAGCTAAAGGAGCAAGTATGGGAGAGGTAACATTAGCAGCAAATGCTATACTTTTGCAAATTCATTACCTTTTAGCATACTTTTTTGGCGGATTTGCTAATGCCTCCAGTATTCTTGTTGGTCGTGCAATTGGCAGTAAAGATGAAGACTTGTATAAAAGAGCATTTACCTTATCTGCACAATGGGGAATTTTATCTGCAATCGTTCTTTCAATTTGTATCTCAATATTGGGTGAATATGTTGTTTCATTATTTACGACTATATCTATTGTCAAAGAGATAACAGTCAGTCTCCTAATATGGATGATAATTTTTCCATTTGTCGGATTTTGGTATGCTCAATTAGAGGGAATTTTTTCAGGTGCAACAGAGGCAAAGTTTATCCGGAACTCGATTATTCTTGCATTACTTGTCTTCTTTACAGCTAACTGGTTGTTTATCCCACTCTACGAAAACAATGGATTATGGCTTGCATTTATTTTATTTATGTTGGCACGTTCTTTGTTTTTATGGATGTATGTTCCAAAGCTTAGAAAAAATATAGGGGTGTTTGAAAAGTGAGTGCAGCATGGATAACTGTGTGATTCTTAATGATTTGTCATCATTATTT
>NZ_JBJMAU010000016.1:0-62202 GCF_052119505.1 Anaerobacillus sp. MEB173 | reverse complement strand
TATCATCAGACATATGATCATAAATAGCCTTTTTTAATTCCGAAGACTGCCAACTATCAGGGATCTTTGAAAAAAATGCTGAACATGATTTTTATACCCTGTAATCGTAGCTTTACTCAAACCTTGTGCTTGTTTTAAATAAAGAAACTCTTCTAATACCTCCATCCATGTTTTTTCCTCTGCTTCAAATCGTATAATTTTCCCCAACAAAAAAAACTCCTCTCACAGTAGATACTGCAAAAGGAGTTATATGCTTTTTTTAATACCAATCGTGTTAACCTAAAAAGAAATTTTTTAGTTCACACGACTTACATTATTACAAGGGTAATATAAACTTTCGTAACTTCTCGAAACCCTTGATATAACTATGTATGGTACCGGTGGTCGGGGTCGAAATAGGTTAATAGTTATTGAGTTAATAAGGTGTTGGAAAAGTGAAGTGTAAAATTTGTGTAAAAAATATCTTGGTGTGTAAAAATATCTAACCAGAGGTTTTAATGAAAGATATCTTACTTACTGCAAATAACCTTTAAATCAATTCCAGTAGTTTCTTTTATATAATTTTCTGTAACACCAAGTAAATTTAATATTTCTTCGCTAACAATACTCTTAGAGATACTCGGCTGAACAATAAAAATCTCAAAGGTCATAGGTATCCTTTTTTTAGCTTTATCTTTTAAGATTTCTAATTCTCCCTCTGAACCTTGCTCTATTCGACTACATGAGACTTTATTATAGGTCTTCACTTTTCTTCTTAACAAATGATTAAAAAATTCTTTCCCATCTTTATATTTCCACTGTGTGGATTTTTGAGCTTGTCCACAAACTTCATATAGGTTTCCAACACTATTAGAAACTTTTCCATCTTTTGCATATTTTAAATGATACATTTGAATCTTAATGATATGATCTTCTTCTTTAATAGTAACTATATCTGCAATTTCACCACTACCGTCGTCATCATATATAATATGATAACCCTCTGACTTGAGTTTATTAATAAATTGATATTGAATTGAATTAGACCTTTTTGGCTTTACTTGTTGTGACTCTTTAGCTATATCAGTATTGGACCAGTCATGAGTTATTAGTAATTCTTTACCATACAAGTTAATAGTATGTTTTAATTGAATGTATTCATTACCAGTGAGTGCTGAACCATCAGCAAACCAAATAGTCGGTGTATAGATTTCTAAAAACTCTACCAATGAATATTTTTTGGTTCCATATTTCACTATCACATCTTCATTTGATAAGATTTCAAATCTATAATCAGGATACGCAGGCTCTGAATCATTTTTTTGGAATACAGTAAAACGAATTGGTAAATCGTATAGTTCTGATTTAAGGACCATATTAATTTCAGAATTAATCTCAAATTTGTCAATTTTCAGCTCTACTTCAGATAAATTATAAGTAAGATTTCCAAATATAAATTGACATCTAGTTTCGGCTTCGTTATAAATCTCATAATCCCAATCGACACTAATTGGTACCTTGTTAGGCGTTTCAGAAATCATCGTTGGAACCAAACATTCTTTTAAAATTTCATTTGCGTCAATGATTGGATTAATTAATTTTTCTCCTACATTCATACACCAGTCTTTTAGGTTCTTTATATTACCTTGTAACTTAGTCCAAATCCTCCCCTTATAAGAACATCCAATATTTACAGGATTACCATTTTCAAATCCTGCTCCTACTACATATGCCTTTTGACTTCTTTGTTTTTCAGTTAGTGGTAATGCTTCACCAATATCACTTCCTACACTCATCCTATAACGTATATCTTTACCTAAAAATAATTTCAATCCTACATTCTGTAATTTGATACGTTTAATATTGTTTAAGGCTTTAAAAACATCCATTTTATTAATCAAAACTGGATTCGGCACAATAATTTCTGCCAAATCTTTATATAGACTCTCATTATCAGAGCTGTTTATATATAACAATTTATTCACTGGATCCCAAATGAAAATCAATAAACTCCAGATTAGATTATAAGCATTCTTATCACTTAGCCAATCTAACCGATTTTTTTTAGCATATACTATAACAGCTACATTTTCATTTTCATTTACATCAAAGAATGCATATTCATAATTTGGATTTTCATAATATCGACTTTTTATTGATTTCGGAAACCACTTGTCTGTATTACTTTTATATACTACCGTACTTAGCTTAGGTTTAATATTTTGAAATGAAAAATTAGATGCATTCAAATCGCAAAAACCATCTAAGAAGTCTTTATATATGACTTCATTTTCTATACTAGAACTACTGAAATTTGATAAAAGTTCATTCCAATCTGCATCACTGCTATATAAATCATCAAGTGCACCAGATACATTTAGATCAGCAATATTAGCAATAAATGCTGCTGTTCCAAGCTCACTATCATGCTTAGTTCTAGTAAATCGCCCAGTAAATTGTAGTGTGATTGGTAAACTTTTTTTCACATCGTGCATGGCTGCTATTTTTAATTCGGGTAAATCAAATCCTTCACCTAACATATCTACACAAACTATGATTCTATGCTTTTTTTGTAATATACTTTCATATATCATTTTTTCATTTTGTATTTTTGAATAAATGACTGTTGGATTCAAGTGTTTATATTTTGTATAAATTTGAAAAATCGAATCTGCTCTACTCTTGTTAGCACATCTAGCCATCAAAATATGTGGTAGACCTTTATCAATATCTTCCTCTAATCTCTTAACAGCTACTTCTGCAATTAATCGATCAGCTTTTTGACTATTATATTCCCTAATTGGAATAAACTCTATTTTTGTAAAATAACCATCTTTTTGTGCTTCACTAAGTGGAAAATTGAAAATAATTTTTCCATCTAAATTTTTCCCGTCATTTCTAAAAGGCGTAGCTGTAAATTGAATTACTTTTTCATTATCGAATATTTTCCGGAATGATTCCCATGATCGTGCTTTTACGTGGTGAGCCTCATCAATAAAAACATTCGTACACATAGTAGAAAATATATTTTTCTTTTCATCATCCATTAATGTAAGTAGTTGCATTGTAGTAATAACCACATTACAATCTCTTAAAAAAGACTCCAATTCTTCTTTTTCTTTAAATCCTTCATACATGATACCAATTTTGGGGTATTTTGCCTGAGGACCAACTATCCCAAAACTTTTCAGCAGCCCTAATGTAATAAATTTTTCAGATATCTGTGTTCTAAGGGCATCACTGGGTACCGTAACTAATAAACGTTCGCATTGAGCTGCAATCATAGTAGACATCATTGTTTCTGTTTTTCCTGTACCTGTTGGCATTACTACAGTCGAAAGCTCTTTAGAGATTTTCATATGACTAAGAATTGAATATAGTGCAGCAATTTGAGGTCTTCTTAACCCATTAATTCCGCGTTCGATGTTTTCTTCTTTAAAATTGAATTGACCTCTCCAACTTGAAACAATTTCTTCATTTGAAAAATCAATTTCATCTTCTGGATGCTTCAACCATCGTTTCACTTCAATACTGTTATGCTCTAGATCTTCTGTTAAATTAATCTTATTTATGAGTAGTATATAAGGAACACCTTCATCAAAGTATTTATTATCGGTAGTAAAGCAATATCTGCTATTTTCACATTCTAGTATAAAATACTTTTTATTTATTTCTATTATTTCACCATTTATATTAATCTTGTTAGAAATCATTTGTTTAATTACATTTCTACTTCCTGTTTTTTTATAAATGACTTTTTCATACACCGGTAAATTTACTTGAATCATTTGTTCACTCCATTAATAGTAAAATTATTGACAATTCGGAAATATAGCTGATATGTTGCCCCTCTTTGTTTTAGGTAAACACATTATACCTACAATTACAATTGTACAATAATTTCGTTCTATAGGTTACTGAATCATTAATAAAATTCAAACTATGAAAGAAATAATGAAATACTTCCTTCGCTGGATTCCACCAAAGGTCATATAAAATAACCGTATCCGCTTAAGGTACACGATAACTAGATATCAATAAGGTCAATATGTTTGAAAATCTATTAATGGGGATTATTGATATTTAAACACAAAATAAATAAAGGGAAAGACAGGCATTAGTATTTCTAATAAACCTTTCCTCTCCCTTGTAATGCTGTTTGTTAGCTACTAAATTACAGCTTACCCATTATATCAAGCAAACTTTGATAACTATCTACATCATGATATTTCACTTTACTTGTTGATATTTCATTAAAGAGCCTCTTTGCACAAGCTATTTTTGCTTGTTCAATTGGACGTATATTCATGCTATCCATTGTTCCTTTTGTTTCAGCTATAAAATAAATATGTTTTACAGTACCTTCATTAAATGCAATTGCCCAGTCAGGTGAATAATTTCCTACCGGAGTTGGTATAGCGAAACCTCTTGGCAATTTTGCATAGACACATACCTCTTCTGCATGATCCATGTCTTCAGCAAAACGTCTTTCCACACTTTTTTCGGCTAAACCGTCCGTTATTACATAGTCCTGAACATGTTTTTTAGCACGAAATGCTCTCTTTAGGTCGACAGCCCCTTTTTCAGCTGTGAAAATATTGCTATCATATTGTTTTTCAATTTGATCATATGATATATGCTCTACTATCATGGTAGCCTTTTGTTCCTTAATCAAACGGGTAACCTTGGTAATAAATTCTTCAGGGTTTTGTTTAAACATTGCAAATTTGTAGTTCTCAAGACCAGATAAAATGGCAACTACAGTTCGGCGAGTTAGGTTTGTACCTTCAGCAATTTTTCCAACCAAATCATAAGTAATTTGGCTGGTAGCTGCATTTCTTAACGTTTCAGTTTTTGTATTTTCCTCTACAAAACTGTCCCCGCGATTAATGGAATGTTCGTCTAAATCTATTGTTTGCTTTCCGGTTGTGACTGTATATTTTAGTTGAGTAACGTGCAAGTCATCATTTATGCTTTTAATTGCCTTTTGAATTAACTCCGCGCTATCAAATTCAACGGTATATGCATATTGGTGATTAATGTAACCCCATAACGTCTGAAATTCATTCTTATAAAAATTATCATTCAATGAGTTCTCTTGAATTTTTGTCTCATTACCATTTTCAATCATTCTCTCTAGGACACTTTCATCAAATACACCTTGAATTAATGTATGTACACCTTCCCCTAGAGGTCGAAGATTTGAAGGTAGAGGAACTAAACAATTATTTTCCAGATCAGCCCTGTATGAATCAGTCACATTATCATTATCATCAACATAATCGTTCTTTAATAGATAACGGTAAATATCTTTAGCTTCTTTTACACTAAGGACAAAAGGTTGTTCGCCAACTATGATGGTCTTTCCTGTAAAATATTCTTGTGTTGCTTTAGAGGGACGGTCATATAATGCTTCTTTAATTCCAGTTTGTAAGTCAGAAACAAAATTTTTATATCTTTCACTAGCAATTACTGTAAGTACATTGATTGAATGGACAGAGTCACCACATGCTTCAAAATCCATCCGATCACCCTTTTGATTTACACTAAGGCGTAATCCCCGACCAACTTCCTGTCTCTTTTGTGTTGGACTAATCCCACCATGTTTTAGTGTACATATTTGAAACACATTTGGGTTATCCCATCCTTCACGAAGGGCTGAATGAGAAAAGATAAAACGTACGGGTTCATCAAAGCTGAGCAGCCGCTCTTTATTTTTAAGAATTAAGTCGTAGGCTGAGATATCGTCTGTCTCATCACTACCTCGTTTAGTAGGGCTGTCTATTTTGCGTCCCTGTTTATCAATACTGAAATAACCTGTATGCGTTGCTTTAGGCTCAATAGAGTTGAGATATCGACCATACGGAGTATCTTCAAGTGTGATATATTCATTTAAAACATTGATATACTCCTGTTCAAACATATCACCATATTCGGAATTAATTTCTTCCCCATCCTCATTATATACACGATACTTTGCTACTTCATCAATAAAGAACAGGGAAAGAGTTTTAATTCCTAACTCAAACATATGTTTTTCTTTTTCAAAATGGGATTTAATTGTCTCTCGAATTTGTATTCGACGCATGTCCTTTTCAGACACATCACCGACAACCTCCCCACGAGATAATACTTCACCATTTGTAAAGGTTACCGTACCTCTTATAGGATCTATTTCATTAATGAAATAACCTTTATACTGCTCCATATTATTTGATTCAATGTATAAGTCATCCCCTACACCTAAAATACGCGATTCGCGGTTAATTGATTTTTGATATTTTTTCTCTAACTCAATTTTTGCCATAGGGGGTTTTTTCGGTGAAATAATAATACTTTCAAGGAATAGATATTTATCGGTTCCTCGAAGATTTTTTAACTCAAAGCCTTTGACCTCAATCTTTTTAACTAAACGCTTATTATATGCATCCACAGCATCTAATACATATACAAGATTGTGCTGCTGAGTATGTGTGGCAGAATAATTGAGGCAGAACAAAGGGTTGAAATTTGCTAAGGCCTTCTGTGTTTTATCCCCACCCATCTTTTGTGGTTCGTCAAGTATGAGGATTGGACGATTGGCCTTAATAACATCAATTGGTCTACGACTGCCGAAGTCATCTAATTTTTCATAAATACGTCTTGCTTCTTTACTTCTTCCCCCTTCTTTCATAGTAGTATTAAAAGCTTGAATATTTATTATCATGACATTTATGCCAGAACTTGAACTAAAGCTGTCAATTTCAGTTAGATTTTTACTATTATAAACAAAAAATCTCGCCTTTTTTCCGTAATGTTCCATGAAATGCTCTTGAGTAATTTCGAATGACTTCTTAATACCCTCACGAATTGCTATGGATGGAACAACTATTATAAATTTACTCCAGCCATATTTCTTATTTAATTCAAAGATTGATTTTATATAAACGTAAGTCTTTCCAGTTCCAGTCTCCATTTCTACATCTAAACTACACTTACCTAAATTGCCAATTAAACTTTCTGACTGCTTTATATTATTTCTTGCCTGCATATTTCGAACATTCAGGAGCAATTGTTCTTTTGATAAAATTATGTCTGCATTTTTAAATCCAGTCGACACATCTTCATCTTTGAGTCCCTGATCTTCAAACATGGATAATTGCTGATTCTGCTTGATACCTTTAATCCCCAAATCCCTTACGTACTTAACTTGACTGGAAAAGGGTTGTCCTTCAAATATGTTCACTACACTGTTAACAGCATCAGATTGGTATTGTTGTACTTTAAATTTAAACTTCATCATAACACCCCCTTACAGCACCTTTCTTACTGTAGTAGGGCTATACGTTTCGAAAATTTGTTCAAAGTTTGTTACTACACTGTCATTTGCAAGACTGCTGTCACGGAATACTGCATAATAAGGTTTTTGCTTGGCAATTTCGGTAATAACCTCACTGGTTACGTTATTATCGAAACAAGCTATCAAATAACCATTTGCTACATTGAACACCTTTTTACCCTCTATTTTAGATTCCTCAATTTTACTTGAAAGAAGAACTCCTAAATCTAACATAACCTGAAAAAGTAAATCCTCTCGAGATCGATCAGGTTTAATATTATCCTCAAGTTCAAATAGATCTTTTTGACTGTATTCCTCAGGGGTATAAAAAACATCCTGCATATTTGTAGTATCAACTTTCAATACACGGAAACCAATATCTTGTTTGTCTGCAACTTCAGAGTATTCTTTGAGTATTTTTTTGCCTGCACGTCTAATACGTTCTTTACCAATTTCACAAATATTTATAAGACCTTCTTTATAAGCTGCAGAATTATCTTTGGTGTCTTCAGGAAGTTGCACCATGATAAACTTACGATTTCCTTCGTCCTCCGCATTCAATTCCATAACAGCATGAGCTGTCGTAGCTGATCCGGAGAAAAAGTCCATGATAATCGAGTCTCTACCAGAACCAGTTATCGTAAGTTTTTTTATTAAATCAACTGATTTCGGAAAGTCCATAATACTGGTTCCAAATAAATCTTTAATGACCTTTCTTCCATTATCGTTGGTTATTTCTTTGTCAGTCCAAAGAGATTTTATCAAGGTAGTTGCAACATTTCCCTCTTCGTCAGAAAAATAATCTTTTCTATAAATTCTCCATTCATCTCCCGTCTTTTCAGCAACAAGTAAATGATTCTCATTTTTTACTTTTTGTTTTGCCCAAGTCCAGCATGTTTTTGTACCATCAGGAGCATCTGGCCATACTTCGTCCACGAAAACTTCATCCTTTATTAAAGAAACCTCTCCGTTTTGTGGATTAACATATAGGGGATAATAGAGATTTGGTCTAGTTACAGGATTAAATGATTGATTCCTATTCCTTAAACCCAGAACTCTATACTTACCCATGGAATCTTCACGATTATATTCGTCAACCATACGGCCTTCTTTTGGAACACCACTCATTGTAGAAGAAAATTGAGTGTTTTTCCCATAAATTAGAATTGATTCATGTGTTCTTGCAACGAATTTGTCCAGGTGCCTTCCACGAGGGTTTAATTGGACTGCAAGTGTAGCAATATGATTAGGCTTACCAAATATTTCATTACAAATTTTTTGAGCATTTTCAAGTTCGTTATCATCAATACTAACAAAAATAACTCCATCATCTGTTAATAAGTCTTTCGCAAGTTTAATACGCGGATAAAACATGTTGAGCCAATCAGTATGAAATCTTCCATTAGATTCCGTATTTTGTACAAGGCGATTCCCTTCATCATCGTACTGTCCACTATTTGACAAATATTCTTCGGTATTCTGTGCAAAATCATCATCATAAATAAAGTCATTACCAGTATTGTATGGCGGGTCAATATAAATCATTTTAACCTCACCTAAATATGTTTCCTGTATTAATTTTAGTACCTCTAGATTATCTCCTTCGATGTATAAGTTTTCAGTATCTTCGAAATCCACACTCTCATCTTTATAAGGTCTGAGAGTCTTAGTAATAGGAGCATTAGCCAAAAGAATTGACTTTTTCTTATCCGGCCATGTGAATTGATATCTTTCCTCTGTACCATCTACCACAATATCAGAAAGTTCCTGACGTAACATTTCAAAGTCAATTGCATTTTCGATAATAGGAGAACCATCCTCACGATACCCTTTTATGACCTCTGTTAACGTATGAGGAAACATCTCCCCAATTTTTTTAACATTTTCCTCAACTTTATTCACGGAATACATTTTCAATCTGTCCATACTTATTCACCTTTTTCTTCAACTAATTGCTTCTTCAAACTTTGAAGTTGAGTAAATAACTCAAATCTCTTCTTAGGTTGTTTTTCTTTACGGGAACGTTTTTCTAAATTATCAATTTCCTTTTGTAAATTAAGAATAATTTCTTGTTTTATTAGCTTTTCTTCAACTGAAAGATATTCTTCTTTAGACACTGCTTCTTGAAGAGCAATTTGCTCAATAAACCCTTCCCATATAGTCCCCATGTTCAGTCCATTTGTTTCCAATGTAAATTCTGAGAACAGCTTCCACTTTGTTTTGTACAGCTTATTGTGATAAAGAGCCAACTGACCTTCATCCTCAAATTTCAACAAAAACAGCAGTTTGTGCGTATTTTGCCTTGCAATGTTTTCTATTATCCGATATTCCACTTCTTTCTTTTTTAATTCGATAGAAAGAACTAGTATTTCCGATATCTCTGCAGCTTTTTCAACATTTAATGTAACGGGTGAAAGTTTATACTCCAAAGTAATACGTTTGATATCTGAAACAAATTTATTCCGAATATCACTGCTAAGGACCAACCTTTTATAAAAAGCTTCTTTTGGCATAATCTTTCCCACAGCAGCCTTACTTGGAAAGTTTAACACTTATATCACCACCATAAAGCAAATTAATTCAAAATCATCTAGACCTGATATGTCATTGGTTAGAAAGCTAGTTTCCCCTTCTCCAAAAAAGCTGTCGAGATCATTTTCTTCATTCACTGTTATAATGGAAGATATTACATCGTGTAACAAGTTTGATATTTTCTCCATTTTCCTGCCGTCATTCGTTTCCCGATTAAAAATACGGCTGGCTTCCATATCAGGTTGTTCTTTACCTCTAGATAGGTAACGCAATAGATCTAGAATTGCTTTAGGTTCCATATGATTATAAATGACCTCACCACCATCCCCAATATAGACTAAATAAAATGGTTGTAGACGGTTTTGTCGAGCCTCTAGCTCTTCATTCGTATTTTTCAGGACAAAAATGACGCCTTTTTTTTCACCCTGTACTACTGCATGAATTCCAAAAGGAGTTCGATCCAAATGTGGATGTTCTTTTATATAGGCAAGTAAATCCATTCTAAATTCATTAAGTCCCAAATCCATAATAGAAATACCTGTTGTCATTTCTTCTAAGTCCACCACTTCATTCTGAAGCTTTTCAAGTTGCTGCCTGCGATAGGCAAGATCCCCATTTTCGTCCTGATTTATATAGTCATCATCACCTGTTGAAGTCATTACAGATATTCGCATCCTTGCTTCCACTCTGCTTTTTAGATTAATGTAATCATCCAAAGCTAAATCTGGCCAAAAATTTACTAACTGGATCTCTTTATTTTTACTGCCGATACGATCAACCCGTCCAAAACGCTGAATAATTCGAACTGGATTCCAGTGAATATCATAATTAATACAATAATCACAATCCTGAAGGTTCTGCCCTTCAGAAATACAATCTGTTGCAATTAAGATATCAATTTCATTATGATCATTTGGCATCACTAGAGATTTATCTTTTGAAACAGGCGAAAAACAAGTTAATATCGTATTCATGTCATTTGGGAATTTTGCAATGGTTGTTTTACCAGCTGTACCTGTAATAAGAGCACTGTCTAACCCATACTTCTCTTTCACAAAATAACCCACATTTTCAAATAAATACTCTGCTGTATCCGCAAATGCAGTGAAAATAATCATTTTTTTGTTGTTTGGGTTTATCGGATTTTTAATTTTTTTCTCAATTACCTCAAGTAATTCGTTTAACTTAGAATCAAATTCTGGTCTTATATCTTCAATCATTAAAATTAAGAGTTCAAGCACTTCTAAATCAGACGTCAAATCCCGCTTCCAAGATAGGTAATCCATGTCACTTAAATCAATTTTAAATTTTTTTCCAACGTTAAAAATATCAATATTTTGATCATCTAAGTCGAGCTCACCGAGATCACTAGTTTCTCGTACGTTGATATCTTTATCAGTCTGAAACCTGTTTATAATATCTAATGTATCATGTATTTGACTATAAATACGTTTGACGGTAAGTTTAAAAGAATGCACCGAGCTTTCCATTCTTTTTAGCAAGTTGATACTCATTAATCGACGAATTCCTTCTTCACGGCCAGTTTGAGTTAAACTATTGCTAGTATCTGATTCATTGTCAATATACTTATCCAATTTACTCGGAAGGATATAATTAGTTGGTGTATAAATTGATAAGTTTAACTGCGAAAGTTGCTCATAAACTTGCTTATAGTTAATTGCATTATCCATAGTAGTTAGTTTCGGACGTAGAGAAATTGGTTTTTTTCGCTCAGGGAAACTACCAATTTCAGACGTATCATAATATCTTTGAATCTGTTTACGTGAACGAGCTATGGTAACACTATCTAATACTTCAAAAAAGTCAAAGTCCATTTGTTTCAATAAAGATTCTGTTGTACGCTGTTCAGCAGGTTGCTTACTCCATGCATTGTACACTTTTTGGGCTTGACGAAAAATGGTATCAATATCACTTTCGGTATTCAACTTATCATTAATTAATTCAGATTGTCCTTCATATGCTAAAGCCAATTGATTACGCAAGTCGGTAAATCGATTGTTTACAGGTGTTGCGGAAAGCATTAATACCTTAGTTTTTACACCTGGTCGAATTACCTTATTTAACAATTTTAAGTAACGATTTTCTTTTTCTCCAAACTCTCCTGACGCTGCTCCCCCATTACGGAAATTATGAGATTCATCGATGACAACAAGGTCATAGTTCCCCCAATTAATTCGATCTAAAGGTAAACCCATTACAGAGTCACCACGTTCTCGTGAAAGATCAGTATGGAAAAGAACATCGTAGCGAAGACGATCTTTTGCTAAAGGATTATTTACCAAATTACCTCGAAAGGTCATCCAATTGTCCTTAAGTTTCTTTGGACATAGCACCAGAACATTTTTATTTCGATTTTCGTAATACTTTACTACTGCAAGGGCAGTAAATGTTTTACCAAGCCCGACACTATCGGCCAATATGCATCCATTGAATTGTTCAAGTTTATTGATGATAGCTAAGGCAGCATCCTGCTGGAAGTTATAAAGTTTATTCCAAATTAAACTTTCTTTAAATCCAGTAGCTTCGTTTGGAAGAACGTCTTCAGAAATATCATCAAGAAATTCATTGAAAATATTATAAAGAGTTAAAAAATATAATAATTCTGGAGAGTTTTCCTGGTAAACAGCAGATATGTATTCTATCACTTCTTCAGTTACATCTTGAAGTCGACTATCATCTTTCCATATGGATTCAAAGAGGCGGATATACTCCTTATTAAAGGGAGTTTCAAACTTATTCACCATGTTATATATATTATTCCCTCGTTCACAACCAATATCAACAGTTGTGAAGCCGTTTAAAGGCATATATGTTGATTCCTTATCATCTGATTGGACATTTAGGAATCCTCCCATGCTATCATTAGTTGAATTTGATTTAAAGGTAACCTTCTTACGAACCCAATCCGCGCATTCTCGTGCTATAGCTTTTTGAGTTAATTCATTCCTTAACTTTACTTCAAATTCTGTTCCATAAATGCTTCTTTCCCTATTTAACCGTGGAATAAAAAATTCACGTTTTTCTTTTGGAATTTTTTCAGCAATGAATGTAGGGGAAGTAAAAATAAATCGCAACGAATCTATACTATTTAGCTGGCTCTTTAATTCTTCATATGCATAAATGGAAAAGGATGCTGCAGCAATAGAAATACGGCTTCTAGGTGTAATAACTTTTTCTAAATCATCTTTTACAATTTTAGTCATGTTATTGAACACTTCCATTGTTTTTCCCCCTATTTTTAAACTCCTCCAAAAAGTCTGGTCTAATAGATAAAAAACCACGTTCATTTTTGCAAATGCCAGCCCAATCCAATACTGCAGAAATCACAAATCCCGGGCCAAAAGCTGTTTCACCTTCATTTACTCCATGTACTTTTTGTGCGATATACCCTTCTACTGAATTTATAGGTAGTTCAACACTTCCAAGCTTGGCTCCTGATCGAGCGTTCCCTTTTGCTACTTTACCGCCATTATTAACAATAACTTCTACAGCAGCATCGAAGGCTTCCCAGACCAATTGGTTTGTTGGTGGGATTTTTGGCGAGATTAGCCCTTTTCCATCTGAATCAAACCATATCTCACAATCATCACCCTGCAAAAGCTTAATAGTTGTTTTTCCTCCACAATCATTAAGCTTTGCTTTAATTCTTGCTATTACCAGGCTATCTTTAGATTTTATTTGTAAAAAATTAATTACAGACTTAGCTGCTTCGGCCTTTTTTTCATGTTTTATATCTTCTATTCCTAATTTCATTAGAACCTCTGAAATTCTCTTCTTAACAGCCGGATAGGACATACCCTTTTTCTCCTGAACCGCCTTAAAATTTCCGTGATACATTAAAAAAGTTACTACGAAGTCCAATTCTTCCGCAGAAAGATAATCAAATTTACTTAGTTCAAAATTACCAACTAACTCAACGTCACACTTATTACAAGCCAAATGGGTTACTTTTAAATTGTTGCTACATCTAGGACAATGGGCTAACAATTCTTTTTCCATATTATCCCTCCATATACCATGGTATTTTAAGTATTTATGATTGTCAAACTAGTTATTAATAATTTTAAACACTACTTCTACTTTTGGCTATCAAAAAAATAGGAACCTGCCCCACTTAGTTAACAAGTTAACGTTGTGGAGAACAAGTTCCTTGGACACTTCAGGATGATTCCTATCTTAAGCCCCTTCCAATTCTAGTTTATTAGTAAGGGGGCTCCCATTATTGATCTAATTCGTGATTAAATGCTGCCAATTAGAGTGAAGGATAAAAAAATGCCTGTCACAATTCGTAATTTGTCTCTTTCGAAAAGTCTCAGGCTTCTTTATCATTTGATCGGTTATTATAAAGGTGGATTGACCCCTTCTTTTCCTTATTTGATATCGGAATTTGTGGGGATGCATCCAATTTTGCCGAATACTATGAAGGTCCGAAAATTCTATCTCTAGCTCAACTGCTAAAATACCACTTTGGGTATTTCTAATATCAGAAATATTAATTACTCAGCTATGTTTGATGTCTAGCCCACTCGTCATTCTCATCACCTAGTATTGAGTTCGATCCGGCTTAGCTGGAATTATATCGAAACACTGCTCAGCCATAATAATTTTGCGATGCCTATCACAACCCGAAGAATCTTGTTTCACAAAAATATTCCACAAGAATATTATTAGATAGTAAAAAGAGCCGATTTTTTAATGAATACGACTCTTTAGTGTTAATTCCTTACAAACTGTGCTACACACTCCCCATGGATTGAGTTCGCGTTAGATAACAGGTATGAGGGAACAAAGCGAGTTATCTAAATTTGTATGTTGGTTGGTGAGTATACATCAACTATTTTTTATCCATGTTTGAATTTTTCTCTCTATTAATGTTGCATCCAAACTTCCGTCTAATCCATCCTCTGTAATTATCAAATTTCCAAGAGTTTCTGAAATTCCCACTCTTTCATAATTTGCTCTTTTCTCGTCCCAATGCTTTTTATATGATTTATTCCTTAGCATTCCAAGATGCTCTAAATAAGCAGTTTTGCCTTGGCAGCGTAGAGTAAAATCAGGAATATAGGTTTTGCCATTAACCTCTAATGGTTCTTCATAGGAATACTCAATTTTCATCTTATCGAGAATGTTGGCCACGATTACTTCGGACTTTGATCTTACCATTTCACCACGAACTGTTTTATGGATTAATTTTTCTTCAAAGTACCGTTTTTGTTGATTAGACTCTATCTCAATGATGCTTGGAGCTTCAAATAAGTCCGTATATCGTTGTTTGGTATCCGAATACCAGTCATTCGAATACTGAATTAATTCTTGAATTGGTAAATCACTTACTATAATTAGTTTTCCTTTTTGACGAGAAAATGCTGTATACAAAAGTTCTTTAGAAACAAATGAACTGTTCCCATTTATGACTACTATGGTTTTGCCAAAGCTAGAACCCTGTGATTTGTGGACTGTAAGAGCATAAGCAAGTTCTAACTTGGAATCGCTATTATCCCCACCAAAATCAGCTTTAGTATAGGAAAATACTTTACCTTCAAACGAGCCAAAACGGAATTTATACCAACTCGTATTTCTATCACTTTTGCCATAGTGGCTTGGGTAATCCACCATAATACCAATTTCACCATTTGCAATATATGCTTTCCCCGAGGAACCATCCCAGTAATCCTTCTCACCATTTACATTTGATATGACTTTATCTCCGAATACAATATTTTGAACAGATTGAGGACTGTTCTTTGACCATGGATATTTATTCCATTGCTCGACAATGTCTTGACGATATTTTTGGTGAACTTGATTATTCAAATAATAGCTTCCTGCTCCAATAAATTTAGTAGGAGACAGAACTTGCCATTCTTCTATCTTTTTACTGGTTGGATAATTAGTATAATTGCCCACAGCAGCTCCCAAACTTTTATTGAAACCATCAATATCATCTTTATTTTTCATCTCTGCAATTTCTACTAATTCTTCAAAGAACACTTTCTCTAACTCTTCTAAATCGGTGTATTGAATATATTTAAGACGTTCGTCTGTTTGATTACTTTGAATACGGTAAAGGACATCTTTATCGACTGAATTCGAATTAGAGAATAGTTGAGCAAATGATAAATCATCACCACCTGAACCCTGTCTCATCTCAGTTTTCAACGTTGCCACCTTATCAGGATGAGCCATTTCTAAATAATTGATCAAATCGACAAATGGGCGCCCTGCTCCTATTGGAGGTAATTGATTTGGATCCCCTATAAAGATAATTCTCTCTGCATGAGAATCAACAAGCTTTAATATGCCTGCAAACATATCTTCAGTCAGCATTGAACTTTCATCGATAATAACTGTTTTGGCAATACTCGAACTAGGTTTGCTTGGCATCTTATAAGCCATTGTGTTCCAACTGAAACCTTTTGAACGTATTAAAAATTGTGCAACCGTCATAAACTCAGCTTCAACAAGATTTTTCTTAAATGAGTTCTCAAGTTGAACTCTTGCTTTCCCAGTGGGAGTCAATGCTAATACTCCACCAGCTTTAATGTCTTTAGAAGAAGCTAGAATCCCCAATGCTGATGTTTTTCCCGTCCCAGCTCTTCCCAGTAAGACAGAGAGTTTAGATGATTCAAGAATCTTTAACGCTGTCGCCTTTTCACCACGAGCCAGTTGGTCGTTTTCTTCATTATTTTCTTCAAGTTTTCCAAATTGATCGTCAATAATTTTTCTCCAGTTTTGTTCACTCGTTAAACTAGTTTCTAAACGGCTATCTACTATATCGACTACCAATTGTTTATAATCCTGATATTCTTTCAGTTTGATGTACGCACTTTCCACATCAACGTACAATTCACCTTCCTGCAAGAACTCTAGAACCCCTTCAATCTTTTCAGTTTGAAAATCCGTTCTTTGATCTAATGGCAATTTGTTAATTTCTTCGACAATTTGATCATAGCTGAGTAACGTATGGCCTTGATTTGTGGCTTGATCTAAAACAAATATCACCATAGCTCTAAATCGGCGCTTATCACCTTCCGTTCTCATTTTGGTAGGTTTAGTAAGAGGATACTTATTTTCCACCAACGGATTCACAAACATGGCATTGTCGATTTGAGAAATAGTAACTCGGTGTTCGTCCTTTTCTTTTCGTGTAAGTTCGAATAATAGGTATGGGTTTGCAACAATTGCAGCTGCATCATTTTTCAGGTTACCCCAAGCAAAAAGAGCTTGTTCAACAGAAAGATTCAATCGAGACAAAAGTTCGAAGTATCGAGTTTTGTTTTCATCTCTTAGTAAGCCAGAAAACTCATCCTCTTTGTCAGCTAAGCTGTCATCCAGTTTCTCGTTGCCCGTTTCTTTGTCCCCTGAGAAATATAACTTCAATTCAGAAATCAAGTCGTTTTCAAAAGTATCCACATGATGAGCAACATCGAAACCATATCTAACACCGAAAGCGGATAAGATCGAACCTAATCCTGGGAAAATACCACGTTGATTCCATACGCTTTTTAATTGATGATCAATATATTCAAGTTGAACATGAACCCAATCAGGATTGGCTTCTTTTAGCTTGAGTTTAGCTATATTTTTCAATGCCATTTTCGCTTGATTTAGCACATCAATAGCCGCATCGTAGCTGACCCATTCAGCTGCATATGAAAATTCAGACCTAAACCCTGCTGGTTCAAATAATGTGACACTCGCTACATCAAAATCAGGATGCTTTTTTGCATACTCAGAAATTTCAAGATATGGCATCAAGAAACCATCCTTGCCATCAACTCTTATTGAATGTGCTACATTTGTCTCCCAAATGTAGTTTTTTTCGTCACTGCTTCCATCAGACTCATATTCATGAATTTCAACATTTGATACTATATTTCCTATTCCCGCAATTACACGCCGATTATCATCGATAAACGGAACTTGTTTGTAATAGGGAAATATCAATGAATGATGCGGATTGATTCCAGAAAAGAAGTAATCGAAAATCCCTTTTTGAGATTCTCCATGGGATACCCAAGAGCTTGACCAAGTCAGCATTCGTTCTGTTTTTTCCAAGTCAAAATAAAAATTGTAATACTTTTGTTTCTCATTGGCGTTATCCTTTAAAGTCCATGAAAAGGGACGCATTAAGAAAGAATAGGGGTCCATCTTAAAAGTTGTTTCTTCGAAATGCTTGAACTTAGCATTTCCGTTTTTATATGGATGGTTCATTTTCAGATTAAGCTCCGTATCACTCATGAACGCAGCATTCTCTGTAATCCAGCTTTGCATTTTTACTGGTCCTACTTCTTCGTAACTTTTGCCTTTATTGGTTTCCTCAAACTCCAAGTCCCGGAACGATGCAATGTTTGGGATTACTTGAGCAGCTACATTGTAACTAGGACTATTGTCAATTCGCCCAGTAAAATCGTTATCCTTCCACGGAATTCTTGTTGAAAAGTGTTGAACATAGTTTGTTTGTGGTTTATCTTTCTTTTCTTTATCAATCATTTGCCATCTCCTCCTATACGTCAATCAATAGTACATGCCGTTATCGTAAATCGGTCTCCAGAAAAAATCATATGTACCTTTTAAACTCTTTCTCTTTCAGAAAGTGGTGCCTGCCCCCCAGTGCATTTACTATAGTTACTGTTAAACTCTAAAAAAGAAGGAAAGAAAACCGATACTACTACTCTATTTTTAAATTGATGCCATTTTTTAAAATATGGATATGCGCGTTACTTCGAGGTTTTTTATTATGACATGCCAATATCGCTTCAAGTTCCGTCATCAATTTTTTACTTTTTTCCGAATCTCTAGAAAGTTTAACAAACCATATTTTCAACTCTTTTTCAGTGTCTACTCCAGTTTTACTCCTCCCTCTGTTATATCTAGAAGTATTCATATTCTTATAACCGATATATTTGCTTGGTCCGAATAAATTGATTTGAGGAATAAAATACCAGTGCTTAAATTGTGATAATTGCGAAATGACATCGAGTTCCTCACTTAAATCTGTATTGAATTGCTTTATATTAAGGACTACTTCATCTAGAGATGTAACTAATTCATAATCCATATTACTTGCCCCCTAATTTCTAATTGAAATCCCTTTCCTTAATAAACCTTTAAGCTCCGCAATGCTTAAAACATTCTCACGTTTCCTGTGCAACATTCGATGGCAGTTTGAACAAACAGGAACTAAGTCTTTTTCCGGGTCAATTTCAATCACCTCGTCTAATGTACTCAAAGGTTTAATATGATGAATTTCAATAAAATCTTTACCATGCTCCCCATAAAATTGCTCAAAATTAAATTCACATACGACACAAGATGTTCCATGAATTTCTATGGCCCGAAGTCTATTTATCGCTTTTCTTTCATAGTGGTTACCAAAGTATTGTTTTACTTCTCCGTCTTTATAGAATGAAGCATTTTGCGACCTTTCTGCTTGTAAATCTTGCTTGATAATATATGACAATCTCTTCCCGTTTAATTTATCAAAAACGGTCTTTAAACTCTGGCTTGGTTCCTTTTCCCATGCATCAGCCTTTAACCTATCTTCCTTATAATGAACCATGCTTATATCTTCCAACCTCACTAGTGGATTTCTAGAAAATAAAAGCTCCATTCCCTTATGCTTCGTAGGAGTTAATAATTGTTTTGAAGTATCGTCTTTAACCGTTGCTTTATACACTATTTTGTGGTGCTCTAATAATATAACCTCATAAATAAATGGGCCCTTATCATAATGATCAAGGAACTTCTTCACTGTTATAATATAAAATGGAGTCTCTTTTCTTTTCACATACGCTTTATTAGTTAGTTCACGATTAAACTTTACTTGATCAAAGCCTACACTGCTAGAGTTACTACCCTTAAATTTTTCATTCCACAAGTTGTTTAAGATTACCGCTTGTTCCTTACTTATTAAATAGTTTGTCTGATTGGACATTCGGAGTATTAATATATTGTTAAGTGCAGTATGTTCCAATAATTCTTGACGTTTGATAAATCCATCATCCAACATACAATTTTCTATTTGTATAGGTACTCGTAACTTTTTTTCTTGTCCATCTGAATTATTCCAATATGGACTTGGATCATCATTCATTACTGGTTCTCCAGTAACCTTTCCTTTTGCTATAATTCCTCCTGTGCCTCTTTGCCCACCATCCGAACGCCATATATATACTGTGTCACCTATTCCAATTACATTTTGAAAATGTCCTTGGTTCAAAGACCACATGATACTGGTAGTGTCCCTTAGGTAGTCATTAATTCGGAAATGTCTTGGATTCCCTTGAAAAATCCAAGTATTTACTTCTTTGTTTCCCAAAACAGCTTTTGATTTGTTCAGTTGATCCGGTTGATAGTTAGACAAAAATTCATCCCATTGATCAAATGCAAACACTTTTTCTAGTTGTTCTTCAAAAAAGCTCTCCCATTCATATCCAGGTAAGTTCTTGTACCCCATTTTAGCTGCAACCCAAGTGAAGAAACCTTCCCCTGGCCTTTGGGTATCTTGATTAACAACAAGAACAGATAACGGCGGAAAACCTTTCTTTATACACCTTAACGATATTTCTCCTAATGGCTCGTTTAATTTAATAGGAGAAATAACACCGTTTAACTCTTTGCTTAATTTTCCATATTCTATTACTCTATCCTTCTTGGCACACTCTACTAATATTTCTTTAATTCTAAATAATAGTTTTTCATTCAACTTACCATCGACCTCCCCGATTAAATTACTTCAACATCCTTCCTCATCCCCGTAACAAACCTGATTAACCAAGACCAAAGTTCCATATTTTACTATATTTCAATTTTATATTATTTCAGATAACTTTTACTACCTTTATATATTTTAATGCAGTATCCTGTATTGTAATGGCAATACCAACTAACTTGGGTTAATTGCCCCTCTAAGCATAAAAATATCGAAGCACGGTGACGCTTCTTTAGTTTAGCGAACGCAGGAAGTAAGATATACGATTTCACGCATCGCAGGGACACTTTCTCAGTCGCTTTTTGGGCTTTAGATTTCTGTCCCTTTATCTTTTTCCTTGTCCTTTAATAGTTCAGTCCTCCCCCATGAATAATTACACTGCCATCCTCTAGATATTCCGTACCTTTATCAAACTCATAATTTTTCAAGCCTTTAAACGTTCCTTCATAGTGAAGCTGGCCTGTTTTGTAATATAGTTTTCCTTCTACATATAGCCTTGCTCCGTAGAAGAAGTAGGGACATTTCCGATATCGACCGGTAAATTTAATAGTACCGATTTCATAATACTCCGTCCCTTGCCCTACATACTGCAAACCTTCAAATTCTCCTTCGTAGCGAAGTTGACCAGTCTTATAATAAAATTTCCCTTTCCAAAACGGCTTGCCACCCTTGAAAGGACCTTCATACCAAATAACACTACCATTTTCCCAGTATCCAATACCGCTCCCATGTGGTTCATTATTGATTAAATCACCCTCATATTTTAAATTACCATTTTCATAGTAAAGCTTCCCTTTACGCATCTATCAGATCCCCATTCTTTTTCGTTCTAGTTGCTTACGGCGCTTTTTCAATTCTTTACCGTCTACCTTCCAGTTTGCAATCACCTTTTGTAAGTCTTCCAGTTGTAGTAGGTAGTGATAAATTTCTTGTGAGAATACACCATCTGTTCCTTCTAAACGATAATAGTCATAAAACTCCTCAATGACACTCTCAATACCTTCTATCAAATCTTCCTTTTTGGGTTTACCATACAACCAATACTTATAAAGATCATCCTCGTAATCTTTCATCCATTCAATGTATTCAAACCTAACCGCTTCATAATCATCGATATACGGGTGACTAAAATCGTTAGAAGAATTCTCATAGTCTTCATAACAGTCATCAGAGCAAAATAAAATCCCCTCACAATTCACCCTCCTTTCTAGTTTTGGCTTTCTTCTACACACTTTACAACGTTTCATTCTTCCCTCTCCCCTTTAGAAAATAAGATTTATACCACCATAGCAACATACATACGCTTTTTATTTTTTGCTACGGAATAAGCGACTTCTCCCAGCTAACACGCAAAGAAGCCCCTCTACACAAATAGAGGGGGGTTAATATTATTTATTTCGTTAGATTTGTTTAAACTAAAACAAACTCAACTCTGCATCTTCAAAAGTTCTTCCACCATGCTGGAGTACTTCTTTCATCACTTCTCCTTGTTTTTGTTGATGTAATTCTAATTTCCAATACACTGGGAAACGACGACTAACATCAAGTTTGATTAGTTCTGGTGGTGCTAGTACGACCCATTGGAACTTTAATGTATCAGCAATTGAGAAGATAGGGTCTAATACATGGGCAGATACAGCTTGTCCGAATGGGTTGTCAGTAATTAATACAGACCAATTTGAACTATTTTCTTGTCTTTTAAATGTCATGATCATCATCATGATAATTGTTCTAGCTGCGAGCAATTGTCCGCCACTACCTTTGGCCTCTACTTTGGAGCCTTTGTTTAACGTTTCCCACGTCGCATAGTGATGCTTTCTTGGTTTTTCATAAAGGAACGCATTCGTTGTTTGTGGTTTATAAATGCTCAATGTCGGATAACGGTTTCTTAAGGAAACGAGCACTAACTGACTGTCGTTGATGTACTTTTTTAATTGCGCATCTGTTAAGTTTTCAATAGCTTCTTCATTTTCTAGTAATGTTTCAATGGTTATTGTAAAGTGCTCACGAAGAAGTCTGCGGTACTCTTCCTCTTCGGTACCTAACAATTCGTTTAAGCGCTCGATTTCTACAAGCGGAAAATTGTGTCCTTCCTTGTTTTTAATTTTCATCTTATTAACCATTTGTTTTAACGATTGCATGATTGTAATGACGCGATAAACCGCTCGACTGACCCATACTTCTTGGGCATCTTCCGACTTCTGTTTATCATTCTTTAATTTAAGCATTTCTTTTTGTATGTGTTCTATGACACTTGCAACAATTTGAATGCTTGAAACGATCGAATCACTTTCTAGCTGAGGAATGAGCTGATTTATATTCTGCCGCAAAGGAGCATCCATTTGCTCATTTTGCATGACAAGACTCAGCTGTTTTAATTGGTCTTTAAAAGTCTTACGGAACTCTTCTTTTGATTGTGTAAAGCGTTTATTTTGTTCAATCCACTGCCGAACCATTTGATCTGGGTTATCTTTTACTTGATCCTTCACCTGAGCAGGGATTTCTCCAATTTGTTTTAATAAGGTAATATGTGATTTCAAAATGTGCTGTTGATTTTGCAGTTGCTGTTGAACATTGGTTAGCTTAGTAATAATTTTTTCCTGTTCAAACAAATCTTCTTTTACTTTCTTAAGATTTTCGTTAATTTCCCGTTGTTTTTCTGAAAGATCTATATCCTTCCAAGCTTCCGCAGGCTTACGGTGCTTCTCAAGAATACGATTTTCTTGACTTTGTTTTGCCTGATTCAGTATTTTTAATTGCCCATTAAAACCATGGATATTTCCATTAGCATCATTCAACTCGATTTCCGTATTCTTCACAAGCTCAGTTTTTACCTTTAACTGCTCCTCTAAGATAGACTTTGGTATATGTGGAATCTCTCTTTCGTGCCAATTAGCACAAAGTCTGGATAGGGAACCTTTCTTTTCCCGTTGATCACTTTTTTGATAATCGAGTTTCGTATTCCACTTAACAAGCTCACTATCCGCATTTTGAATTTTTAACTGGATAGACTCCCACCTTTTTAAAATAGGTTTCACACCGTTAAAGAGAGTATCACGACATTGTGGTTGAACCCTTTCACCAGTAAATACCATTGTGGTCGTTGGAAACTCAATTTCAGGAAGAACGGCTTTTAGCTCCTTCACCTCTTGTTCCCGATGATACTTCCATCGGTCAAACATTTTCCTCCAACGATCAAATTCACCTGACGTATCATCAAGGTCCTGCTTCTCTTCCCTAACTCTGTTTTCAATGATGGATAAATTCTTCTTTACATCTTCTTTCAGCTTTTGATAGTTCTGATATTTTTCGTGAGCTTCCACCCAGTTTTGAATATCGATAAGTTTCTTCTGTAGTGAATCCCGCTTCTGATTGAGTTGTCCTTCCCTCTCAACGAGTTCCTCCTGCTGCATTTTCAGTAAAGTATCTTCTTCACGTAACTTTCGTTGTTTTTCTTCAAACTCAGAAAGTTTTCCCTCCCATTCTGCCACTCGTTCCTCATACACGTCATACGTTAACTGGTTTAATTGCTTAATAGCATCAAAAACATGGTCTGCTTCCTTCCCCCTGCTCTCTGCCTGTTGTAAGTCCACTTGAAATTTATCTGTTCTTTCTTCTAATGTCTCTTTCCACTGAAGCCAGTTCTCTTTATTAAAAGCCATTTTAATCCCTTGATCATTGGGAATTTCAAAAGGGTACGGGAAGTCCTGATTCATTCGTTCCCGAATAAAAATAGGAACTGGCGAATGGAAAAGCATTTCCTTGAAATCAGCCTGATCGATTTCCTTTTCCAAATCCTTCTCATGAATGACAATTCCATATGCAAGCATTGGAAAACGTTCTAAATAAGATATCCTATCTTCTTCCATTAACTCATTAATTAGTTCTGTACCATACGTTGCCTGAATTCCAAGCTCTTCTAATCTTTGAACGACCTTACGGACATCATTATTTGGAATCCAATAGCTATCGTTGACAAGAGAAGTATCTAGTTGGTGGTTCCAATACTCCTTTTTCATGTTATCAAGTTTTTTCCTTAAGTGGTTTACTTCGCTTATCATTTGCTCTTCTGCCGTTTTCCAGGCCGCTGTCGAGTAGACTATAAACGGCTTATCCTCTTTATAATAACGGCACCACATCTGATGAAATTCCTGTTCTTTCTTCCGTCTTTCATCTTTATTTTTCGTTGATTCTTTCAGTCCTTCTGAGAGACGTGCATATTCTCCATCAAGAGTTCCTTCTAGCTTTTTGTTATTCAGTTGTTTTTGATAGAGCTCGTCCATTTGTTGCTTGATGGATTTTAATATTTGTTCCACTTCTTCAGATTTTTTTTCATGCTTAGATAAGACAAATTCTGGGTTACGATTTATATGATCCCCGTATCTTTGCACCATCGAAACAGCTTTTTGATTGTGCGATTGAATGTAATCTGTATAGGTCCCTACTTTTGATTTCAGGTTGAACGCTTCTTGATCAAGTTGCTCCACTTGCTTCTTCAAGGAATCCAGTTTCTTTTGATACGAGTTTTCCAGGGCATTATATTTTTCAACATCTTCTAGTAGTTCTTCTTTAACGGACTCCCAAGTCTCTGCAAGCTGCTGTTCCATCTTCTCGGCTTGTTCTTTCTCGTCTTGTATGTCCTGTTTTTTTTCTAATTTCTTAATTTGTGTTTCAATTGACTGTAGCTCATCCGTAGAATGAATGTATTCATGATAAGCGATATCTATTTCCAGGTTTTTTTTCTGTGCAGAAAAGTCATTAAGTTTTTCTTCTAAGGATGCTGCATTGACTTCTGCTTCTTGCAACTGTTCCGATACCTCAGCAAAAGTCTGGCATTCTTTTGCATAGTCTAGATTGTCTTTCTCCCAGTGAAGTTCAGCTCGTATTTCCTTTGTTTTCTCCTGTTCCAATTCCCACTTATGCTGTTCGTGAATGAAGGCGTGGCGCTTCTCTTCCATACCGTAATAGAGGTAATTGGCGTATTCTTGATGATCCATCCACTTGAATTCAATAGATCGCCCCTCCTCCAACACCTTTTGGATAGGAAGCAACTGATCATTGATCAGCTGATACGCACTTTCCCGTTTCAGTAATAAAGGCAATTTCTGAGCAATAATCGAATTGTCCTTAAATATTTTAAATAAATTTTCCTCTTGATCCTCTTCAAGGTAATTACTGATTTCAGGAATGATGAGGTTATGAAACAAACCGAAGTTATCCAGTCCTTTTTTAAAATAATGCTCTATTCCCCCCTCATCCCTATTGATTTCCTTCATATGGCGCCATTCGCTCCGTTCAATACCATAAGACGATAAATATTGGTAGTACGCTGATTGCTTTGATTTCGAGAAAAATTGAAAATCTTGCTTCCGTTTTTTCAGCCACTCTTCCCAACCCTCATAAGGAACAACGCTCCCTGTTTCTTCTTCATAGAACGGTAACGTATCAAGGTTCCATTTAGATGGTTTTCTATATTTACTTGTATATAGAAAGTATTGAGGTTCTGTGTCCGTTTCCTCGGTATCTTGGCCAAATTTCCGTTCCGATGTAATACAAATACCAGCTACTAACCATTCCGTTGGCTCTGTATCTAGCCGCCATTCGATGGCCACATGGAACGTATATGGTTCAAACTGTAATTTTTCATTATAAAACAACGCATCGATATGATTTTCCCCATGTTTCCCCCATGTTGTTAACGGCATCATCGTTTGAAAAATCATTTGCAGTAGCATTCCTTTACCGCCACCGTTTACTAAAGTTAACAACGTATGCTGTGGCTCTTCCTCATTAAGAAAATCAAAGATGGTATTTTCATAGTGCTTTCGCATCTTATCGTACTGAACACCAGTTATCCTCACTTTTTCAATTCTAGGCATCACTTTCACCTCCAGGTTCCAAAGTTGTTAACACTAGCTCTTTCATCTCTTCATAACGAGCTTGCTGATGGTACCCCTCTTCCAATCGTTCATATAACTCCACCTTAGGAATAACCCTCTTCTCATCTTCCACGATGTACACAAGGCCTTCATCCCGAAGTAATCTCATCGCCATATGAATAAGTCCAATACGTGTTCTTCGCGTTGCAGTAATTCGGTCTTCATTCGTTTCCGAATCTACTGGCATTGTATGCCAGAGGTCGAACATATCCCGAGTAGCCAAACCATAAGCCTCACTAAATTTCCCCTCTGTATCCTCATGCTCCTTTTTCCATTGGGCGAGAAGCTGAGTCAAATTTTTCTCCAACAAATAGTAAGAAACACCCGTATGTTCCCAGCGAAGATTCGTTGTCGAAGGAATATCTATTTCTGATAAAAAAACGAAGATAATTGTATTTATCAAGTGAAAGTACTTTTTATTTTCCACGTCCGTATATTTCTTTTTAAATTGCGTATAAGATGTCGCAAAAATAGAGCCTTCTGGTCGTGCTACAAGATGAATTCGATCAGCTGTTTGTATGACCCGAGTTTTAGATTCCTCAGCCAAAATTTTCAAAGCATCCCTCACTCCATCTTCTTCAAAATAAGGAGTTAAGATCGGGTCATTTGTTAATACTATTTTCCTATTCACTAAGTAAAAAAATATCTTTGCGGCATCTTGTAGTTGTTGGGTTGAGATACTCATGGTTTCACTTCCTTTACATTGGTTAACTGTAATACAAACGGTGATATGTTCAGACCTTGCCATTGAACCATCCGTTGTCCGGAATCTATAAATGAGGTGATTGTTTTACCTTCTAGCGCATTAAACCGACTTTGTCTTGCTACTAGATGATGAATTAAAACAAGCCTCTCATCCGTTTGTTCTTTATCTAGATCAATGGAAGTGACCGATAAGGACTCACTGTGGAATAGTAGCCAAAGATCGATAGCTTCCTTCTGCTCCAACCATTTCTCTTGTAATGCTGCTGGAATGTCATGTAAATCTGCCAAACGGCATTCCCCATTTTCTAGGAGTTCTACAAATAAAGGTTCCCATAACCGCGTAACTTTCTCCCAATCTACTTCGCGCTTTTTATAGATGATTTCCTCAGCTTCTTCTACTTGATCCACTTTTTTGTCATGGACTAGTAATTCCGTCTCCTGCTCATTCCAGCTCCAATCGAGGGGATAAATAAAATGAGGCTGTACGGAGAATAATGGTTGAAGCAATGTTGCCATATCATCCGCTTCTGGAAGTCCTTCTGCAACAATCCAATCTTGGTAATAGCTTTTCTGGAAGGAAACTTTCTGCTGCTTCCAAAATAGATTTGGAAACTCATAACGTAATTCTATTTCTAAACGCATATTTTCGATCACGTGACTTGCCAATTGATCGTGAATACGCCGGGTTTGTTCCAATTTCTCTGAGATCTCATAATTTTTTTCGGAATCGGAAATGCGATGCAATAATGAACGCATCTGCTGAAACCTCTGTTTCTCATCTTGAAACTGTTGTTTCACTTCTTGTTCTCGGCCACTTCGCAACTCCGCTTCTTGCTGAAAGATGATTTTTGGATTTCGTTTCATGCTTTCACGATACTCGAGCTCTCTAGCAATCATCCTTTTCACACGTACCATTAAGTCATCCAACCCTGACAATGCTTGTTGAAAATGCCCATTATTCACTAAATGCTCAATATATAATTGATCAATCGTTATTTCTAATTCTTGTAGAATTTCCCTACTCATAAAGATAAGTTCTTTTGCTTCATCAGAACATTGGTAAACGGTTTTCCCCCCTTTTACCCATTCTGAGCGAGAAAGTTCCATGTCCTCTACTAAAAAACGAAAACGATGGTCTTTGACCTTTTGTTCCTTTTCGTCAAACCACTTAGCAGAAAAGGGCTGTTGAAGATCCGCTTGTCCACTCCACAGTAGTCCATCTACAAACCGTTGTATGACCTCATCATCTAACTCTTCTTCTAATAAGTTTTTTATATGCAGATCTTCCAGGCACTGATATGCCATCTTTGTAATATCTTGTTTCTTGCGTTCTGGATTATTTTCTAGCTCACGATAAAACACTTCTAAAAGTACACCAAGAGCTAACATTTGTGCATACTCATTAAGTACGGATAGTTTCATTCCCGATGCTAAGTTCCATATCGGATTCAACCGCTTCATTCGTTCTCCAAACCCTTGCCATCGTCCGTTCATACTTTTCCCCTTTTTCCTTACGATTCTATCGTATCTAGTGATAAAGCTTCTTGAGGAATCCGCCGTTTATGCTCCCAAAGTTCTTTTACCTTAGTCGCCATATCTGTACGACCATGTTGTTCCAACTCTTCTATTACATGTTTTAGATAACTAGTGTTGGTTGTTTGTTCCGTCTCTGTCTTATTAGTCCTAGCATTCTCTAATAATAAATCATAGATAGATAAGGCGATCTGAATATTTTCTTGAGGATAACTTTCTTTCAGCCTCACATATATCCCCCAACCTTCAGGGTCTATATCTCCCACATAGTAGATAGTTAAGTCGCTTTTGTTTGTGATTTCGTTTAAAAAATTAAAGCTTTTTTCTATTTTCTTCCCTTCACCGTATATTAGTAGTTCAGGTTGTAACCCTTTTATACTTTTCCCTTGGTTCAACAATTGCCTGCAAGTGTGGTAAAAGGATAAGTTCTCTACAATTAGTACCGTTTTAGCTTCAGAGATCAAGCTGTTTGGTGAAGGCCAAAACACAAATGGTTCCCCGTACACCTTGGCTTTTAAGTCATCTAAACTAAGCTGCAGGCGTTGTAGGAGCACTCTTCCCTCGTAGGAAAAATATTTTTCTTCTCCAAATAGCTGAAAAGCTCGTTCTTCTCTAGTTACCCACTGGTATTTATCTTTTGCTTTAAGAAATTGATAGATGATCTCGACTCTATTCCACTCTGCTTCCGTTTGCCATTCTGGATGAAGCCGATACTTATTTAGGTTGAGAAGGTCAGAAAACGCGAGTATTTTACTGTCATTCCAAGTACTTTCAATAGGCGCTGGCAGTAGCCACCATTGGGTATGAATACTAGGTCGCCTTCCGTTTAAAACGCTTTTTTTTACTGGCGTTATTACTCCTTCATTATTAAGTTCCTTGATTACTTGAACAAAAATCTGATAACCGTTCTCTACTTGATAATTTATAGGGTTTTTAAACTTATTTTTTATGATGTAATCCTCAAGGCTCTGCGCATCTATCCGCTTCTTCCTAGAAGGTAGCTGGCTCTCCCTTACATAATCAGATAACCATTTTTTCATCTTATCCTTCATTTCGATACCGCCTCTTTCCAGTCTTCTTACAATTATTCTACTAAAGTAGACAAGATCAGCCAATAATTTATCTATTTCTTACAAATTTTGTTTTGTAATACCTCAATTACATTACCTACCCCCTACTCAGTTTGGCTAATTTCCTTTCGTCTATTAATCTCAATTTATACAGGTTGAATTACTTTATTGGCCAATAAGTAATCTCTTTAACATTACTCCAGCCTGTAATCATTACACTGTGAATTCACTTTTTTCTAGAGGAGTAAAGATTAAAAGAGAAAAGAGGAACAGCAATGCCATTAACAGCAGAGCAAATAGATGAAATTAAAGCAAAATCTTTTTTAAACCATATTGATAAGCTTTGGATCAAAGAAAAGTACAATGTTTCGGTCAGAACTTCTGATCGAATAATAAAACGTCTAGGACTAACACATGCAAAAGAAAGAACAATCAATGTGCTTAAAGGGTATATTTCTGGTGAGCCAACTCGTAACTTGGCTCAGAATTATAATATGAGTGCCCAAAACGTTAGGCAGCTACTGAGGGTTCGTGGGATTGAACGAAGAAAGATCGGCAGTATGTACCGCGCCAATTTTAATTACTTCTCTGGAATAAATACGGGAGAAAAGGCATACTTTCTTGGTTTCGTCTATGCCGATGGGTGCCTTACTAAAAAAGGAACGTTAACTATTACTCTTGCAAAAAAAGACAAAGATATAATATTAAAATTTAAGGAAGCTATGGAGGCGGAGCACCCGATTCGTGAACATATTGCCAGAACGCGAGTAGGAGATTTCGAAGTGGTTTCACTAGATATTACTTCTCCTGAATTAGCAAAAGATTTAATGAGGTTTGGAGTTGTTCCAAAGAAAACTCATAAAATTACATTTCCAGAAAATCTAGATAGAAAGTTTTATAGTGATTTTATCAGGGGCTACGTTGACGGAGACGGGACCTTCTGCCTTGCAAAAAATAATCAGTACGCTATGGATATTGAGGGCACACAAGACTTTCTGGAATCCATTCGTAAAATACTACAATCCGAATTAGCTGTACCTGCAAGTGCGAAACTTTATGCACAAAACAAAAGCAACAACATTAGAAGACTCCAATTAAGAGGAAAAAACCAAGTCAAGACGGTGTTAAATTGGCTATATGAAGATTCAAAGATCCATTCAGATAGAAAATATACTAAGTATCTGAATATATGTAAGGGAAGTAAGAGAAACTAATATTATTTTTTTAAACATAACAGTTTAATAGTAATCACCATGGTGTGCCTTTCCCTTAATGTACAGCCCATTCGCCATCAAATCATTGACTAAAAAAGCTATAGACTGATAAACGTTGATTTTCAGTCTATAGCTAATTATCATTTTCTAGTACTCCTTGTTTTCCTATCTATAAAAAGTATTTACTCACCTTTCTTCATATAACGAAAACTAACCGTCACAATTATTCGCTCAAATTTCTTATCTTGGAAAACTACAAATAAATTTGTACAAGGAATATTCCAACGAGTTAATTTGTTTTTTTCTTCATCATAAGGTATAGAAAGCAGCTGTCGTCGTAGGCGTGATGTATCAATATTACGTAGTATGCAACGTCTTCTTGCATGGTCAGTGAAAACAAAAGTAAATCGTACCATCATCTTCTCCTTACGTTAAACATGGTCCTTATACAATTCCTTATAAAACTTCAACACCAACAACTTCCGAAATACTTATTTTTTCAACCCTATTATGCTCTGTCTTTATTTCTATTCTCTTATGTATTGGATCAACTTTAACAACTATCCCCCCTCGGTATTTTACGTTTCCCTTTTGATAAACTTTAAAAATAAGAGGTTTATGAGTTTCTAGACTGCTTCCTATTTGTCTATCAATCTCTTCGCATTCATATTCATCTAATACTGGTTTTTCAACCTTCTCTGCACTAATTTCCATTTGTTCTAGCATTTGACGATGTTCTGGAAGCATTAATGATGTCCATTTCTTTGTTCCCCTGTCCGCCTTCAACAAATCCTTTCTCTCCTTTACCTTATCGTCAAAGACTGTCATTTCCCAAGTCCTTATATCGTAAAAGCCTTGATCTATCAATTCTTTCTGACTATCTAAATAGTTTATTAGATCCTTAGGATAATGTGAGGTATTGTGATCAATTATGACCTTGTCATTTGGGCTATATAATAGGACAGAAAATAAGGAGCCTGTGTTAAAATCTACACCTGTAACATTCAGGTACGCTAATTGTTGCGGGAACCTTACTACGAACATTAACCGAAATCTATCAGTCATCCCTACCTCTCCTCTAGTTCAAAAGTATTGTTTTTATTTTATCAGAACATACGTTCCTTAACAATGCAGTTGTTGGAATTTATAGAAAAAAGAACTGTAGCAAAAATTCACTACAGTCCTTTTGTAATCCTTTTAATTTGAATAAATCATTATCATTTTTCTAAAATTAAATTACCATAATAAAGTTAAATTATAGCATTCCTAATTACAATGCCCCCCTGCTACTCTAGATATTTCACATCTACTTCAGAGGGTTTTTATTATTCAACTGACACTAAATCCGCTACCAATACATATCTTTGCGGAGCTGGACCAATAAAGGTAAAGGGGTAACATGTCGATACCGTTAATGTCGCTTTTGGCATAGATACAATCACTGTTCGATCATCACTATCAACGATTCTTACCTTTCGAACTTTATAGGTGAAAGTTCCGGCCGAAGTCTTTACTATCAACTCGTCATTTACCCCTACTTCTCCTAGTTTTCGAAAAACTGTGTCACGATGGCCCGCTAATACAGAGTTATCGTCGTGACCTGGCAAGACGCTTCCTGCGAAATGACCAACACCTTTTTCTAATTCATCTTCACTTGTTCCGTGAATAATCGGTAAAGCTGAGTCCAATTTTGGAATATATAACTCACCGATGTTCTCACCTATTTTAGGCGTTTCCGAATATAGAGCTTGTGTCTCGGATGATAGACTTTCTTTTATTGACGCTTTATCCCCTAGCTCATTTTCAGTTGGAGATGGAGTCTCACTACTACTGGCTGAAGCCATTATAAAACCTTTTTGGAACTTGATTGTATTTCCTATTACGACATATACACCTAAGCAAAAAAGGAGTATCGCTATAAATAGAAGAGAACATTTTTTCATTTGATGACCGCCCATCTATTTTGAATAACCACCTTTAGGTCTTTTAGTAACCTTTAAGAAAATATAAGCCCCCACGAACATCATTATTATACCCAACAGGATATTAAGTGGCATATTTGATGCTGTAACCGGCAATTTAGCTCCGTTTACAGTTTTTGGAGAATCTTCCTTCGCTTGAAGAGGTTCTATATAACCCTCATCACGGACTCCCTCTACCTGTTCTTCACTCGTGGTTTCGTTCAGTAACTCTTCAAGAGGTTTTTCTATTGGCTCATTTATTACAGGATTTTCAATGGTATCATTTTCTGTTGGTATGGCAGCAGCTAATACGATATCTCCAAGCATCTCGCCTTCAGGAGTAAGGATTTCGATTACTATATCTGAAGTAACCTTGTCCAACTTCATTAAATCTTCAATGGATACAATCTGTTCATTCGTTGAAATTTTCACTTCTACGGCTGTAATTTCTTTTAACCCATTCAAGTAATCCTTGAACTGTGGTAACTGTTCATTCTTTTTGGAAGGGTCCCATATAGGTAATAGGAAATTTTCTTCAAGGAGAGCTAACTCTTCCATTTTTACAGGGTCATACTGTATAAATCCTAAGATTTGTTCAATCTCTTCTCCCTGTAATCCTAAATTTCCTAACAATGTTTCTTCCTCAATCTTTTCTATCCCATTTATTTTCAGTTGAACAGTTTGTGCAGACTCCTTATTTCCAGCTCTGTCCACAGAATAGAAAGAAATTGTGTATTCTCCTTTACGAGTTAAAGTAATAGAATTTCCTACTCTGTAACTCTCTCCATTAATAGAATAAAAAGTGGTATAAATTCCGCTTAAATGATCTTCACCAGTCATTTGCAATGTAAACGCATCGTGCCATTCATCTGTTGCATTTGTCGTTGTGACTGGAGGCGTTTTATCTATTCGGACCATGTCCGTTTTCACATTTTCCTGGTTTCCTGACTTATCGACGCTATAAAAAGAGTAATTTATTATTCCTTCTTCGGATATTGTAAATGTATTCCCCTCAATTGGTAATGCATTTTCATCGTTTCCAAGAACATAGTACGTTTTATCAACGCCACTCTTGTCATCAGTGGCCGTAAGCTCAACTGTCACATCTTTATTCGTCCATGATGGGGTTGAACTAGTTGTTGTAACTGGTGCTTTAATATCATATAGCACTTCAAAGGAAACAGAATTAGATGGTTCAGATATTCTGAAAGAGTTACTTACTGCTCTAACAACGAACTCATGAAATCCAGTTTCTAAGTTATCAAGTTCAATGTTATTTCCAACAGTTGTTGTAAATAATACTTCTTGTCCATCGATTATTTCATATAAATGATAAAAATCAGCATTTCGAATGGTCCCCCATACTAATTTAGCAATTTGTCCATTGAAGGATTGCAATGATAATTCGGGCGTTCCCACTCCAGGATAAACAATTTCCGCACTAGTTTCAGCGGCATTAAGTGATAGTCCGAAACGATCGGAGAAAGAATATATTTTGAAGTGATGTGTACCTTCCGGTAAGTCTCTAACAGTCACACTTCTTGAAATTGTTTCAGTAAGTAAGACATCTTCCCCATTGATCACCTGATATACAGAATATTTTGTTGCATATTCAGCCGGATCCCATATCACTTTTACATCATCATCATTTTCAATAATAGTTCTGGCATTTGTAGGTTCCTGCATTTGCGGATGGATTAGTTGATGTGATACGGTACTAGATGAAAGAGATGTCCCATAACGATCGCTCACCGCAAAAACTTCAAAAACATAATCCCCTTCTGGCATATTGAGTAAGGCATGTTGTGTTATAGTTACAGTCTTTAAAAACTTCTGCTGACCCTCTACTATTTGGTAAACATCATAAGCTGTTGCATAATCTGATTTAGCCCAACTTATATATAATTCATTTCCATTTTGAACCGACACTTTTAAATCATTAGGTGCCTGCATTTCTGGGTAAATAACTTCTACTGTAACCGGATCTGACAGTCCAGACTCCACACCATTTACAACAGCTGTTACAGCATATTGATAGGTACCTTCTTCTAACCCATAGACATTGACTACATTATATTTCGTCTCACCCACTAAAATCTGTTGCCCATTTGTAATATCATACACCTTATGATTACTCGCTCCCGATACAGCAGTCCACTGAATCCGGTAATCTCCAGGAACAATTTCTGTAGCTCTTACATTTGTCGGTATTGTTGCTTCAGCAGCGAATACTTGAATCAAAGGTGAAAACAACTGCATCACTAACATGATGGTCATAACGAGTGAAACTTTACTCAGATGCTTGATCAATATGACTGATTCCCTCCCTTTTTTCATTAACATAATGATTATATGGAGGGGATTTACAGAAGTATATAGTGTTTTACTTCCAATAGTTTGTGGGAAGGTTAAAGATGTAAACCAATATTATTTTTGCGTCTATCATTCGGTATTTTGGTATTTCATTTATGTAAAATATGGCAGTATGTTTCCTCGAATAACAAAAAGCCAAAATATGCATTTTTAAAAAAAAGCACATTTTGGCACCTGTATAATTTCGATTGTTTCCTAAAACAACTCCTAAGGTTATTTCTCATTTAACCTCATTGCTTCTTGAATTAGTGTAGTGAAGGCTTCGGGTTGAACTTCTTCCATCTTTTTAAGTCTAATGTACCTCAATGCTTTTCCTGTACCCTGTAATAACTTATTAACATCTTTATCTTGGAGTACATTCCCTCTATGAAATCCAAGATTAACATGCTTTTTGGCAGTTTGAATATAACACACTAATCCATTATACGAATAATTAGGCATTGACCATTTAAACTCTTCTTTAAGTTCTGGCGAAGAATTTAGAATGATATTTCTTAAAGTAGCTGTAATGTTTTGAATATCTTCCGGTAATTCCAAAATAAACTGATTAACCTCTTCAATCTCTCTTATCTTATCAACCATAAATTATCTCCTTTAAAAAATGGCTCATAGTAATACTACTTCAAGTAACTGAACCATCCATTATATCTTTTTAGTTTTCATTAAATTTCAGCTGCTTTTTTTACACGTTCTAAAAATTTAACCACTACTTTTTCAGAAGCAAACAATAAAAATAATCTCACAAACCACTTTAAAGGGCGATTGGTCACTGTGTATTTAAAGGACGTCTTATGCTCATTAATTTTATTTAATTCATATAAAGCTGTTATTTCAAACATATTAGCAAGTTTAAAACCTACTTTTAGCTTTTTCTTATTAGGTGCATTGGAATATTCTAATGTTTCTACATCATACTCTTCTATGCGTTTTCCTTCTTTATATTTTTGACGATATACACTTCCAACCACTTCATCAGTTATTTTAATTGGCTTATGCTCAACTACTTGAGGCATGATTTTTTGCATATTCTCGATAGAACCATCAAAAAGTACCCACACTTGTTCTATTGGAGCATCTATTTCTATATCTTTTGCCCATTGTTTCATCTGAAAAGCACCTCTATCAAATTTTTCTAAACAAAACCTACATATACGTTTTGATTTCAATTATAATAAAAATTCTCCATTTTATGTATCAAAGCCTTATTTATTTGATTATCTCTTTACTCTTAAACTATTTTCCTTATACCTATTATAAAACAAAGGAACAGCCTTAGCTGTTCCCAATTTTGCATATTGACATGAGCAGTCGTTAATCATCACTAAAAATATACGGAGCAAAATCTATAATCAAATAAGGCACTCAATTAGAACTTTCTTGGAAATATCCTACGCAATCCTTTTAAAGGCCTTTTGAGAAATTTACTTTCTTCTAACTCTTGTTTTTGTTTTTCTACAGCTTCCTTTGCTAACCTATAGTCTCTTGTGAACAGCTCCTCAATCCATGGCGTGTACTTGCTGGTGTAAACCGGTCCATTAGTATCTATACTTTGATTAGTACCTGCACTTTCAGCTTCTTTCATCATACCTTCTGTAACTGCATTTTCAGTCGATTTATATTTACTTGTACCTATATCAATAGAATCCTGCTTCGAAGCAGTTGATCCTTCCTTCTCATTTAGCATCGTTTGAATCAATTCATGTTCAAGGAGATTTTTGTTATATAACTCTTGTAAGCTTTGTTTGTTATAACCCTCAACCTTAATGGAAAAACAATAAGGACCTAATCCCTCAATAGCAGCATTAATAATCGTTTGCCAAAAATGATCATTTTCGTAAGGTAATTTTTCTTCAATGTCAGTAATAATATAAATTCCGCAGACTGGAATAGGCTTATTTTGTTTCAATTGGTGTTCCAAATAGCCTCTGTAATCTTGGAAAATACTTAGTATCTCAGCTTTTCCAACAGTACTTCTTACAATTTCAATCGCAAAAGATTGATTTCCTAGGCTTTTAGTGAACTCGCCATATGGTTTTATCTTTTTTTGAATATGCTCATTATTTTCAACAGTTTGATAACGTTTAACACAATAGAATTGATTTCTTACGTAAAATCCAGAATTTATTAATTTGATTGCAATATCAACAAACATCATATGATTATCAAGGTCGTGATTTTTTGGCTTTAAAACACCTTCTTTAAAATCACCACAAATTTTATCAAAACCAGCAAAAGGATGACGAGGATTCACTTGAAAGCTTTTATTTATAAAATTTATTCCTTTTTGTGTGAGCCAATGAAGCTTAGAATTATTCGGAAGACAAGCATTCGAGTATATAAAGCCCTCATTTCTCAGCTCAACTATATATCTAGATATCTTTGTCTTTTGATTTTTTAGCTTCCCATCATTGGGACCGTAAATTAAATAACTTAGGTGTTCATTTGTTAATCCGCAGAGCTTAAATATATATAATAGGATTTGTTTTTTTATATTTGTCATAATTTTTTCCCCTTTGAATAAAAACCTCCCCAGCCAAAACCTTTATGTTTGTTCTGTTGCTCTTCTGCTTCCCTTAAGATTCTCTCTTTTTCTTGCTGTTTTTTCAGTTCAGCATCCCTTTCAAAACGCTTTGTAAGAAAATCTATATCATCATTTCCCTCTTTTTTCTGAATTTCTGTGTGTTGCTGCACATTACTTGAAGGAAAATTGTTTTTTTCCGGAATTGTAATGCCTAGTTTGGTAATAATGTCACTTTGTTGAAGCAAGAGATTCTTCAAATTCACCTTGTTCTCCGTCCGGTTAATAATAATTACTGGGATTAACCAGCAGTAGCTTTGTAAACCTTTACTTGCAGCTTCAAAAATAGACTTAATACGTCGATCATTTTCAATTGTTAAGGTTGATGGTTTACATACAAACAGAATTCCTGCCCAGGGAAGTGGTTTATTTTTAGTTCTATATTCATCAAATAATCTCCTATAGTTGTTAAATTTCGATATTAATGCTTCAGTACGCTCGCTTCCTGTATCTATTTCAATGCTATAAATCCGATTATTCTCTGACAAATATTCACCATCTGGTCTTACTTTTCCCTTCTCAATAGTAGAATGATAGGCATCTTGTCGCAGATATTCATATTCTTTCACTGCATAAAGATTATGACGAATTTGATTTGGATTTTTAGCTACGAACTTCAAAAACATCATGGTATGCTCTATATTTTTTAAAGGAGGTTTCAGCGTTTTTGCATCAAATTCTCCATAATATTCTCTTCCAAATCCAGCCATTTTATTGTTGGGATCTATATTTAAATGTTCTTTTACAAACTCAACACCTTTAGCTGTTAAATAAAAAATGAGTTCCCTTGAATACGGATAACAGCTCTCAGATTGAATAAGTTTCTTCTTTCTCAGAGATGAAGTGTATCTAGATATATTATCTTTTTGGCCCTTTGGTTTGGATTTAAGATGGCCAAAAATCAAAATTCTTAAAAGTTCATTCGTTGAGCAACGGAAATCATAGAGGATCTCTAATATTTCACTTTCCTTTTTAGAAATACGAATGCCTCTCCATAAAATCACCAAAATCGACTCCTTTCATTTAGTATTCTTAAACTAGATAGCTTTTTGGAAAAGTACGTTGAAATTAAGCTATTTAGTTGCGGTATGATAGTTCTTTGGGAACCCTCATGTTTAAAGGGATTGCCATGCCTTAAGCCTTACATAAACTATGTAGGGCATACTGTATAAAGAAAACGAGTATTTTCTTTCCCATACCAGAATTATTCGCCATACATTTGCCTGTACACATTTACTGTATACATAACGACCCTACATAGTTCCCATTACCATCAAAATGGTATTAACAAATTTTAGTACTCTATCAATATCTCATTACACATATATAGTAGGTTCACCCGCTTCACTAATCGGTTCTATAGTAAAAGTCACTTTAATCATCCTCCTCCAACTTCTCCAGCAACAAGTATTTTTCGAATGCGTGGTTCAAGATGTTGATTGATATACTCTTTTACAAATTGATTACGAGCTTCAATATCCTCTTTTCTTTTTAAAAGAAATACACGCTTCGTCCGCATAGAGACTGGTTTTGTGGACCACTTTTGTAGTGCTTCGAGTTGCAGTTCTGCTTCCACTTTTCTAATTATCAAGGCATCATTTATTCTTTCGTAACGCCCTTCTTTCAAATCAGGAAAACTATTTACTAGTTTTTCAAGTTTACCTCTCAGAGCTTCGAAATCATCCCACAAAGTGTCGGTTAAAACGTCATGGACAGTGTAGACCAACTCTATTTTCAAACGTTCAGCATCTGATAAAGGATCATCTTCTTCCAATGAGTCATTATGAACTGGATATCGCAGTTGACAATGGTTGCCAATGTCATCAAAAATCTCTTCTAGAGGAATCCTCTTCTGTCTTAAATCTTTTATATGCAGCGCAATCCTTAGATCTAGCTCATCATAAACTTTCTTTCCTGTTGAGGATGATCTATTTACACAATGAATTTTCATGTCTTCCAGCTGCTTGAACCAATTGTCGATTGTATTACTATGGCATTCTATTTTTTTAGAAAACTCACCAACCGTAAGATGCTCTTCCATGTTTCTCTCCTCCTTTCATTGAAATGGATAGCACAAGTGGAACTGAATTAGGATTTTAGTTCCCGAATCAAATCTATTCACTGGCTATGGTTTGGGTTATCGGCAACACACCGAAAAATTCGAACCCTCAAATTTTTCCAATTTAACCGACAATAGTAATCCGATCATTCTATTCGAAATTTTATTACTCAATGAACTTTTAATCTTATCCTAAAAGACGTTACCATCTTTCAGTGGTGTATCCTCTGTTAATCCTCTGTTAACCCCCTGTATATCCCCCTTTATAGATGTACGTCCTTATTACCTCCTTTGTATGTCTTTAGTATGTCCTTCGAGTATTTATGTCCTTCCTTTGTACAAACTTAGGGCGTACAGAAATACATAATCCATTTATTTAAGACAAATAATAAAATTAAACGCGTACGGATATTGAATTATGTGGATACACCTAACAATAATGAAAAATGTCTTATGGAAGGATGCATCAGTGTGGAACAAAATAAGAAAAAAAACAAGATGGTAAATTTCCGTTTACGAAAGGACGAGGATCCACTAATTATGAACTGGCTAGATGCACAATCAAACCTAGCATCTGCATTTCGATACATGATTAGAAAAGACAGTTTAACCCATGGAATACGAGATTTAGCAGAGAATACAGTCAAAAACGAAGTACAAGCACTTAATCAAACCTTTGATGAATTGTTTGAATTACTACCTAAATTAAAAATTGAACAAAAACTAACTCTATACTTTAAACTACAATCAGAAGTGAATAGTAATTTTCAGCAAGGAGACAGTCAGATACCCTTCGGTAATCAAACATCAGCTATACAATCATTTGAGAGTAGAAAAAAAGGACTGGATTCCCAATTAGGAAATAAGAGCAAAGTAGATGCACCAATTTATGATGAGAAAACCTCTTCGGACGTTGGAAATAAAGCCGATCATCAAATTGGTCTACCTAATCAAAATTTTAAAAAAGAGAACCAATTGGAAAACAATGCGTGGGAAACGGGTGTTAACTCTGCACAGAAACAGGAAGGAAGTGAAAGAGGAGTTAAAGAAGAGGAAATAGATAGTAGGTCATCGCAGCTTAACGGACAAGAAGATACTCATTTACCATTTACTAATGAGGATAAAGAAGTGAAACGTAAAAAGAAAAAGAAACAAGACACAGAAGACCTTCTTGAATTCTTTAGCCAAAATGATTAATTAGAGTAAAGAAATTTTGTAGGTTTAGCTATATTAATATAACAGGATTTAAACAGATTATGCGCGTAGTTTTTTTTAGCATTATCCTTCAAAAAAGTGAATTTGTTGACCTAGAAGATAATGGTAATAAAAAGCAAATAAAAGACAATACTAATAAAATATATCTCTTTTTTGAAGAGAGTCGGCTATTGGGGTGATATAACTTTGATACAGTTTGAGGTGTTAATATTGGATTCAAAAATCTGCCAATGTGATCTTTGTGGAAGTGAAGTAGTTTGTGAAGAAGTTTTAGAAGACTTTTTTGTTTGTTTTAAGTGTCAGAAGGATTCATACGTAGAATCTCTGCCTGAAGGAAGAACTCCGTATTCAAAAAAACAAATTCACCGTTTAATGAAAGAACGAAATCTATCTTATGGCATCGTTGATATTAATAACAATATATTAGAAATTAAATTAACCGAAGATGATGTTATACTTACAGGAACGGTATATATAAATAAATTAACGACAGTTGCAGGTGATAGAGAAGATTACGAAGATTATGTTTGGGTAGAAGAAGAAACAGAAATAGAACCTTTTATCAGGTTATTCGAGAATCAAAAACATATATTTTACCAAGATTTTGAGGATTACATAGAATTTTAAAATGACATTTAGCTTAATAAGGTCACAGTATTACTTACCTTTATAAAAAATCCAAGGGTAAGTATTTTTAATTATAAGGGGGCCTTTGGATTTGCTCTAATTATCCGTTCCCTAATTTCACTGGTTTCACTCCGCCCCTTTCATTAAATTTTCTTGTTACTAGGATCGTTATCAGAACTTATGCCCTAAATCTACTCTCAAAAGTTTTTAACACTTATATGCACCTAACACTCGAACCTGAAACTTAGTAAATCCCCATAAAACAGTATTTACATATACTCTTATTTTGGGTTATCATTTTTATAGGTCTTCCGAAATGGTAAACTTATCCTAAAGGAAAGAGGGCACAAAACTCTAGGGTCTAAGGCTTTATAAGCTATGATCGCCAGTTATCGAAGAAGAGTTTCATAAAGGGGGCCTACAAATATGGATGATAAATTAAACGAAATTAAAATGTTACGAGAAGCATTAAAAGAGACGTGGTTTGAGCATTGGTTAAATGTAAACGTTTTCACCCTAGAATGGTGTATTATTGTTATTTCGATTGTCTTGCCTCTTTTTATTTTTTGGAAGCTTGTTGATAAAAAGAGATTAAGAGAAATTATATTTGTAGGTATAACCGTTGCGTTAATTGGGTTTTCTTTAGACCAAATTGGCAGTTCATTACTCTTGTGGACATACCCCTACACATTAACACCTCTTATGGTAGAAGCATTTGATCCTGCTAATTTTTCAATTCTCCCTGTCATCTATATGCTTATTTATCAATGGTTCGCTAAATGGAAGAGCTATGTGTATGCACACATAATATTTGCTTTTTTCGCTGCATTCGTTGGGGAAAATATTTACGAGTGGCTTGGATTATATGAACTAACAAATTGGCAACACATTTTCTCTGTTCCTTTTTATTTTCTAATAGGGTTATTTATAAAGTGGTTTGTCAATAAGATAATGGAAATAGAAACTATCTATTCCAAAAGTACATAGTCATCAATAATAACTAAAATAATACATACCAACTATTCGAGATTAAAAAGTTTTCTTTGATAATTGATTAATAACCTATCCAACTCCTGACTACAAGCAACTGTTTCAGGGTTATTTAGTCCTTTTGTTTCTCCAATTTTGATCATTGTAGTTCTTAACTCATTAATATTTGATATTATTTCTGATTTCCCATCTATTTGGACCATCTAAAATTCTCCTATAAAAGTATTTTAACCCGCTTGAAAATGGCGATACAAAATTCATTATCTACAATAATAGAATCAAAATAAAGCCAGAGGATATACAAAAATCTCGTATATCCTCCTATGTAGCATTACCAGAGTATTAAAAAACATTCATTTTTGACAGCTTTTTTGACATTTATTAGATATTTTCAAATGAGAAAACACTTCTAATCATGGGTTCATTTTCTTTCCAGGTTTCAGGACAAGGCAATTTTAATATATTTAAGAGGTCTTCAAATTTATCAACTAATCTACCGTCAAATTGAGACCAAGAACATCGTTTTAACTCCCTTAATGCTTCTTCATATGTCAAAATACTTTGATTGTAACTTCTTCGATCAATCGTCATCGTATCAAAAGCATCACAGATTCCAATAATTCTCCCTTGAAGAGTAATGTCCTCACCTTCTAATCCTCTTGGATATCCTTTCCCATCCCAACGTTCGTGATGATCACGAACAAAGACAGCAGCGCGTGGTAGGTTAAGCGTTTTTCTCAGAATGTTGTTACCGATGGTACTATGAGCTTGTATAATTTGATACTCCAAATCCTCTATTTTAGAAGGCTTCAATAATATTTCCTTCGTTAAACCTATTTTACCAATATCGTGCAACAATGAAGCGATTTTTAGGTCATCATCATAACAGCCCACCATTTTACCAAGGAGAATTGAAAAATTCATTACTCTTAAGGAATGATATTTAAATAGTCTCAAAACTTCATTATCTTGAGAAATTTGACTAAATAATTCTTCTGCTTTTAAAAACAATTCCTCCGATTTCATCGGGGCAGTCCCCTCCTATTTACTCTAAAAGTAGTACGCAAAGTATAAACTTTTTATACATTAAATGGAATCTAGTGGGTAAACACCCTTGAAAACTAAAAGTAATTATAAATTTTTTAGTTATTTATTACCATAAATTTGGTAACCATATTGAAGTAAGAACGGAGGTATGCAAAATGGAAATAAAACATGAAATTCGCTTAACATCTGCTGAAATTACGAGTCTTTGGCAGAATTACATTATTGATAGCATGTCGATATGTGTTTTTCAACACTTTCTTGAACACATTGACGATCCAGAAATTGGCGAAATTTTAGAACATGCCATGAAAATTGCCAAAGAACACGTAGACTTCGTGGATGGGGTATTCAATAAAGAGGGTATTCCTATTCCTAAGGGATTTTCAGACAAGGACGTAAATCTTACTGCACCTCGATTATTTCAAGATACTTTTTATCTTAATTACCTAAAAATCATGACTAAAGGGGCACTTGCTACTTATGCAGCTATACTTCCCAATATAGTAAAAAAAGAAATCAGGGAGTTTTATTCAAGGTGCCTTGAATCAACATCAGAGCTTTTTAATAAGTCTACTGAACTTTCGCTTTCTAAAGGGATAGAGATACGTCCACCTTATATTCCTTACGAAAGAGAAGTTGATTATATCCAAAAACAAAGTTTTTTATCTGGATGGTTTGGTGAACAACGCCCACTTACCGGATTTGAGGTTATGCATCTCTATTCGAATGTTCAAACAGCAAAAATGGTTCAAGCATTAATGTTGGGGTTCGGCCAAGTTGCTAAATCTAGAGAGTTAACTAACTATTTTATCAGAGGAAAAGAAATCACAAGTAAGCATATTGAAATTTTTTCAAAAAACCTTAGTGCCTATGACCTTCCAGTTCCAATGACTTGGGACCATGAGGTGACTACTTCAACAACTTCACCCTTTTCAGATAAATTATTGATGTTTCACATCAGTGTTCTCAATACTGCTGGAATTGGAAATTATGGTGTATCGTTATCGTTAACCCAGCGACGTGATATAGCCGCAATTTATACTCGTCTTTTTGCTGAAATATGTAAATACGCAGAAGATGGGGCTAATATTTTGATTGATAAGGAATGGATGGAAAGGCCCCCTCATGCTGCGGATAGAGAAGAGCTAATTAAGCATAAAATTCAGAAGTAAAGACATTATTATCCGTACATAACACTAAATCAAAAATTAATTACGGTATTTTCATTCTGATTAAAAATAGTTTTGATTTGCTCCAATTTCTTTAGACAAAAGAAATTTCAACTCTAAACATCAAAGAAAAAGGGTATATTTTCCTACATTTAGAACATTATAAAAGTAGTTGTAAGAAATATGACTTTCCTTAAAAATAATTAACAATTGAAATGTATTTAAACTAAAGGAGGATGAATAATGGCGAATCGTAAAAAGAATGGAAACCAAGTACATAACGGAGATACAGAATTTGCAACAGAGCTTACGCAAAGTAAAAAAGCAAGGAAAAAAGCTGCAAGAGAAAGAAAAAATAATAGTTAGTGAACCTATAACCATATATCAATAGAGTATGGTTATTTATTTTTGTCTTAATAAAAAGGAACGGTTTAAAGTTATTGATTAATTTTTAACGAAATTCTACACTTACAACTAATTTAATTCATTACGAACGCAAAAAAACCGCCTTTCCCCCGTCAGCGGTTTTTTTGTGTTGCTATCAAGTAAAACAAACTTACAACCTTAAATTGTACTATTTTAATAAAAATATACTTAAATGTGGTGTAATATTAGTTTATAAAGTTTAAAACTACCGGAAAAGCCCTATGAAATGAAGTGATTGATGATTTCTCCTTGGAAGATTGAGTATAATTAAAATAAAAGGACGTGATAAGAATGCAAAGAAAACAATTGGGAAAATTCGATGAAGCTGACATATTTCCAGATGGTGTTTTTGCTTTTCCTCCCACTTCAGAAGAACCTAAAGTCAAAATACGGGCGTTGGGCGAATATTGCAAACAAAAAGGGGTTACACCTGACCAACTATCTAAAGAGGAAATACAGCAATTCTTAGTAGTTGATTGATCCTCTTTATTCTTACATAATACAAAAAGGCGATACCGCTTGGTTGTCAGTGAAATCTGGAACTGTATAAACACTCTTACTTGGTGAAGACAAAAGCCCTCAAATCCTAAAACAACTTTGAAGATTTCGTCAAATCATTTTCTAAATCCTTTAAGGAGTGCTTCCAATTCTTCAGCCGAATACGGTGTATGTTTTGCTACCTCTTCAATTGAATCACTATACACAAAGCTTTTCACAACGGTTAATATCCCATGATTGATTGCATCTTTTGTTCTGGTCCGTTCATCTAAAACAGCCTTCTCTCATGCATCCAATTAATCCACCTCTAATCTCTAGATGATAAAGACTAAAACCATCGCAATTCTATACAAGTCTACGTCACTTAAATCCTTCTGTTTGATTAACAACTGAACATCGTTAATCCCTTTCTGGTTAACATATTGTCTTAGTTGCTAACCTTCTTCTCCTGTTGCTTACGCCACCCGTATCGAGTAATTCCTCGTGGCTTGTACACTGATAAAATCATGATCAGAAGTAATACCACCAGTCCACCGACAGCGTGGTTTATTCCTGCCCCCATTAAACGAAGGTCGGATATGGAAGTTGTCGGATCTGCTGCTAGGCCAACCATCCCGCTAAGTGTTTGTGTAAATCCAAGTAAGATGATGGTAGCAAACACTGTTAGCACAAGTTTAAAAATGACCCAATAGTGCCGAAACAACCCCCATGGGGTGCCCAATGACATGATAAGCCCAGTTAAAAGTGAGGCAAAGGCCAAAGGAACAAGGACGTAAAAAGTGAGAGGTTCCAAGACAAGATAGGCGGCACGTACCATCTGAGCATCTTGGCTTTTCTGAGTTATTATCGCCAGTGCTAAATAAGCTATCACTGCACCAACCCAGCCAACCGAGATAGTGATATGCATAGTAAGCGAGAATTTTCGAATGCTCGGCGTCATGTTCATCAATGATCACCTTCCGAAGTCATATGGTTACTTGACAATAATTGACCTATTGGTGCGTTCTGATCAAGCTGTTCGTAAGATTCTCCCCCTTGGAAGTGGCGACCAGGACCATGGTTTCCACCAATACCAGTGAGTTTCAGGATGATGATCAATAGGACCAGAATAATAACAATGACCGCAGACACCTTCACCCAACGTGGTGTGCTTGGTGGTTGATCTTTAGTATCATTATTTGAATTCGGTAATTTACTCATGAAGGTAACCTCCTCTTTACTTTCAAGCATATTAGAGAAAAATAGTATAGCATTGCTTATGAGCAGAAGATGACATGTTAAAGTACTATTTTTTCTTCTACGTACCATCATTTAAACGAGTCTAATAAACAAGCTCCTATATTCTAAATAGGAGCCTTTAATTCTGCAAATCTAACTGCTTTTATTATAGACTTTCTCCTAGATTTCTCCAAGCTTTCTTCCATTCATATTTCCTTTTAAGATTTCTGAATGATTTAACCCGAACAGACCCCTAATATAGTCGGGGTAGGAAAATAGTATTTTAGGAGATTAGTAAAAGTCCTTATATATCAAGGTATTGAACCTCTTCATTGGAGTACTATATAGAGGTAAGATAGAGTGGTAATACCATTGGACCAGTATATATGACCAGCGTATTTGACCAATTTCTTATATATGACCACTACGTATGACTTTTATATTCGACCAATCCAACTCCTCCTCTGTTAGATTTCGTCCATGGACAGATATCCATTAATACAGGGTACCTACTCTATCCTTTTTGATTTTCCATTAAATAAATCACCGTGCAACTTGACGAATTCCCTTTATAACAATATTAATAATGAAATAATTAATGATGAATTGTAAGATTAAGAATCATCTTAGCTCTTTTCCTGAACCATAATGGTTTCAAATTAAGTACATTAAATCATTGGGATATACACCGGATATACTTTAGATATACATAGATTTGTCCATATTTTCAAATACAGGTTATTCGTCCTATTTTACTTCCACATGTGCTCAATGAGACTCTTCTCATTTTAAATTACTGACTATTTTTGGGAGTTGTAACCTATCTTCGGGAAGGATTTATGGTTCTTGTATATCCTAGGGGATATACAATGGATATACACGCTCACGTTCAGTAGGAAATTCCAGTTTTTTCTGAATACTTTTCCCCTAAGAACTTAATCATTCTATTCGACGGATAATTTTCTTAAATTAAATGCTCATGATAAAATATGCTTCACGCCAAAAATTAAGATTAAACCCCACTCTTCAACTATTCAATTTAGGCAAATGCCTTAGAACGATTAAATAAACAATATGAGCTGCAAAATTCACATACACTTCATCTACTTCAATATCAAATACCCGTTCAATTAGTTTTATCGATTCACCGTCATTTAGAATTTTGGTGTTCCCATGCTTATCGATAAGCTTTAAATTCAGCAAACCTTCCGTTGAACTTTTCCCCTGAAGGATTTCAATTTCTATATCTTGTTTTAGTTCTTTAAAGTAATACTCTTCGATTTCAGCAATAAAGTGAAATTCATCAATATCATAAACTGTTCCAATACTACTCGAAATGCTATCATGCATTTTAATTAAGCCCCCTCATGAATTCATACCTTTCAAATCCATATTAGCCCCATTATGTTTCTCAACGAATTCTTTAACAAACCCAAATCAGTAGTGATCGTAAAGCCTTGAAAAATAAACGTTAAGTGTAGGGATATAATAAATACCCAGACAAGCGTACAAGTTCGAATCTTTGTGCATACACATCTTCTGCTTTATATCTATCTTGTATCCAGAACCGCTAAAATGACGGTTTCTTATATCTCCGTTTAATAATTTACCGCTAAGAAAAAGCTAAATACCTATCACCTAGCCGCTACCCCCTGGCTAATTTCCCATAATTCTCTGCGTTTATTACTATATGAATAATAGGTTGAGGGATAAGGTATTTAACATTATTTGAAAGGGTATTTTGTTTTCTTCTTAAGAATACCCTCTCTTCTAAAATTACCATAATTTGGCCCAACGGAAAATCAAAGACTCTGCCGATAACCAAGTAACTTTGATATGACAATATCATTGGCTTCCACATGTGGCTGCAGTTTTTATTAAAACTTTGCAAAGAGTATGAAGATAACAGCTTAACTAAAAATATAATTCATCGAGAAAGGAGAAGGAAAATGGCAGTAAATATAGCGGTTCAAAAAAGCAACAGACAAACTTTAAATGAATTTATTTACAGCTCAAAGGAAGGAATTAACAGACAACAACTGTCAGTTAACTTAAACATCCCTATTCCATCAGATTCAATCATTATTTCAAAGGTAGAATTAGAGGAATTTAAAAAATTAGAACTAACTGGGGTCTATTGGTCTATGAAAGACGTTGAAAAAAAGGTTAATAGAAAATCGGAATGGATAAAAGAAAATATTCTCTATCCGACAAAATTTCGAAAAATCCTTGATGCAGAACATGGCGGATTTGTCTTTTACCCAAGGTCAAAGGGTCAAACATGGTCATTTCAAGCAACAAAAATGGCTAAGTTCCTGGATCAACATTTCGATCAAATCTTCTCTCAATAGTTTCAAAATGTTCAAGTTACACTATTTTACAGTTCATATCGATTCTATTAATCTACGGTATTACCAAGTAAATAGGCTTGGTAATACTCAATACACAACTATAGAGGTGACGTCTATGGCAAGCATACAAAAAAGAGGTAAAACCTATCAATATACAGTGAGTCACGTCGTAAATGGGGTTTCAAAGCCAATACGAAAAGGTGGATTTAAAACAAAAAAAGAAGCTCAAGTGGCTGCCTCAGAAATTGAAGCACAATTAAGTAGGGGAATATTACCGCATTTAAAACCTGAACCAATAGACGAGTATTTTGAAAACTGGTTTAAACTATACAAAACAAATCTAAGTACTACTACATTGCTTCATTACGACTACACGTTAAAGGCAATTCTAGAACACTTCGGTAGCAAACCATTACAGGAAATAAAGCGACATGACTACCAATTATTTTTAAATGAATTTGGAAAAAATAAATCTCGAGAAACAGTTGAGAAGGTTAATGCACACATCCGTTCAATGGTACAAGATGCAGTAGAAGAACAAATTCTCCTACACGATTTTACTAGGAAAGCAAAGTTATCATGGACAACACCTGCAAAAAAAGCAGACGAAAAGCATTTAAGTTATATAGAAACCAAGCAATTAAAAATAGCCGTTAAAAAACTATTAGATCAAGGTTTAGGCTACTATTTAATTTTTTTAGCTTTGGCAACCGGTGCTCGTTTTGCCGAATTAGTTGGACTAACAAGAGAGGACTTCGACTTCGATAACCGTACCATAAGAATCAATAAAACATGGGGTTACATGAAACGCTCCCCTAAAGGATTTGGCCCCACCAAGAACGAAAAATCCAATCGTACAATCAGAATGGGTGAACCAACAATGGCCGTCTTTAAGAGGCTATTTGAGACATCACCACCAAATATGTATAATTTAGTTTTTTATAGCCCACAGTCTAAGTACAAAGTTATTAGTAACACTGGTGCAAATAAGATTTTACAAAAAACATTAACTGAACTAGGAATTGAGCCGATTTCAATGCATGGATTGAGGCATACACACGCTAGTATTCTTTTATATAAAGGTGTTTCCATTTATTATGTGAGTGAACGATTAGGACACAAAGATATCGATACTACCCATAAATACTATTCTCACATTGTCAAAGAATTGCGTGAAGAAGATGAGCAAAAGACCGTTGATACTTTTGAGGAAATGTAAGCTCAGAGCATAATTTTTGCTCTGAGCTTTTACTTAATTATTTTTTTCAAATTACGCCTTTAATGTTGAATATCCCCTTTTACTATTGAACAGTATATTTGTACTATGCAGCAATTGGATCTGTTTTTTATCATTTCTCTTGTTCAACATAAGCTCTCCTTTACTTCAATAAAAATCAATGTTATTTATCTCTTACATTTATCTCAAAAGTTGCACCATTAAATTCTAGGGTTACTTGATTGTCCCAATTTAAGAATTCATTGCAAGTTATTAAAAGCTTATCATCATTCCAATTATGAAACTTTATCATATCCATTTCTATGGGACTTTTAATTAACTTTTTATCTTTTAATGTAGGACCTAATATCTCTATTGAGTAATTATCTGCAATAATAAAATCTCCTCCTGGTGTAACAGTTAAACATTGATATTGAGGATCAGAATCATATTGCTTTAATTCTCCAGTCAAGCAATCTACCTCAAATAAATAATCTGAGGTTAGCACAAGGACAATATTGTATTTTGCGGATATTGCAACGGCTCTTGGATAGCCTCGAAATTCACCACACCATTCAGTAAAATCACCATTTGTGAATTTAACCCATGACCAATCTGGAGAATTCCAACTACTCGGAATGTCATAAATCCTTTCTTCGTATTCACCAGAATAAGGTTGATTTATTATCTCTGCTTTAACTATCATTTAACACCCACCATTACTTGGTTCTTTAATAGTTGATTAAATTTTATAACAACATCTTCAATTCCTTTGAATTAACCCACCCGTTGAAGACCGATATTAAGTTCTTTCCCACAATCTCTCTACGTTTCTTAACAATTTGCCATCAAAAGTTAATATATATTTATATGGCATATCGAGATTTAGCCTTCTGAGTCTTCCAGATACGCCTCGCTAGTTCAAAAAGAAGATACTTATTAAATACTAATATTCGCTTACAACAGCCCCTAAAGATATTGCCCTAATGTGTTTTTCTTCTTTTAGTTTTAATAATTCTTCTTTTGTTCCAGTTACCACAACACCAAGGACTAACCCTTCTTTCATGTTTTGTTTTGTACTTTCTAGAAGTTGGTCTATTAAGAAGTCATAATTCCCTGTGCTTTTTAGTTCTTCTAATATAGCGATAAAATCTTCTTCATTCTGAGCTACTGTCTCCGTAGCGTCTCCTTCTGCTTTAAGTCCAGTAGCATTAAAACCATACAGATGTGATGAAGAATCTCCCGATTCATGAAATCCTTTTAATGCTTCTTTTGCATTTTGATTATATTGGTCAACCCTATACCAAGTGATTTTATTTTTCAGCTTAAAAAATTCTTGGATTTCACTGACTGAAAATGGTTGGTCAAAAGAGATGGCTACTTCCATTACTGCATCATTAGGAGCATTTTGAATTAAGTCTAAATCGTAATGAACAGCCTTGTATTCAAACGAAGGATGATAAAACAGCATCGTTCTCTGTCCATTTGTAGTGTTATAACTTCGATACTCTTCTTCGGTTTTACCTACTCTTGTCTCATCGTATACCTCTAATGCTGACGATTTATTATTATGTCCCATTGCATTAAACGTTCGTGTATCTTGCCCCCACGGTACTACTCTATCTTCAATTAACTTATATTTATTGTAGGTGTACGTTCCCGATAGAATCCCGTAATCGAACTTACCTCCTCCAATTTGAATATTTGGTTCTGAAATTTTAAATAATAACCTATTTGTCTCAACTGCTTTATGATGAGCCTTATTTACAACCTGACCGTTAATAATTATAAATATTGCACCTAAAATAAGCAGTGATATAGTAGAGATGACTATATTTCGAATAATACTTTTTCTTTTTGCTTTTTTAACTATTTCTTCAATATCATTGGACTTAAATGGTTCATTTTTCATTATTATCCCTCCCAAAAATTTTTGTAAGCTTTTGCCTTGCACGATATAAATAAGTCTTAACGTTACTCTCTTTTAATTTAAGATGCTCAGAAATTTCTTTATATGAAAATTCATCATCATATTTCATTTTTATTAACTTTCGTTCAAGTGGTTTTAACTTGCTTAGCACCTTTTCATACTCTTCTTTTGTTTCTTGTTTAATTATGGCATCTTCTAAATGATTTTCCTCCGATTCTAATAAATAATCCTCAAACTCGATTATTGAACGGCGGTTATTTTTTCTACACAAATCGTAATATTGATTGATGGCAACCTTGTAAAGCCATGACTTAAATGCCTTAGAGTTTATCCCATCGATATTTAGAAATCCACGATATAGGGATTCTTGAACAATATCTTTTGCATCTTCTGGATTAGCCCCCATCGAGCAAAGTTTTTGATATATATCATTAGTTAATCTAGTTATTTCTTCATTTGAGGGCTGACTCATTTCTTCATCTCCTTTCACAAATACTAAAACGAATTAGTGTTGATTATGTATACAAATAATTTAAGTTTTTTTGCGGACACCTTGAATATAAAAAAAGCTTTACTTCCTAATTGGAGTAAAGCTTAACGATATGAGGAATTTTACTACTATTTTTACCAAAAACATATCTTTTCCTTCTTCAACAATACTGATCCGTTAGTTTAAGTGAAAAATTTCACAATGTCGCAAATCTCCATACTAAAATCATACCAGAAGATAACGAATTATTGTTCATATTTTCCACAATTATGGTAATAATCATTGCGTAGTAAGAGTCTAATACGAAAAAACGATCACTCTAAAAAAGTGACCGCCTTAATGATTGTTTAACAAGTATCCTTGTACTACACAACAAATGACTCTGACATTTTTCGTTTTTCTTATTAAAGATAAGCAACCATTTCGTATTATAAGGTCAGCCAGAATTTCAGGTTGACCATTTCTAATATGGTTTTATTTTTACGGTTGCCGGGGTAGAACGTCCGCACCCGTGGAGCTAGACTCCTTAAAGTACCCTACTTGTATAAACATCTTTGAGACTGGTTGGACTCGAGGCAAATGCTCATGCACTGCGGCTGATAATGATTTGTATTTAGTAGTCATGGTGTTTAATTATTTATTGGTTGCCTCGGAGCGCGCGAAGCCCTTCCCGAAGCAGAAGAATGCCAATACCTACCATAATGGCCCCCGTAACTATGCCGGGGTGATAGAGTCCGCCCTCCCATTCCCGCACAAGGTGGTAGGATTGTGCTATGAGAAACAGGCCAAACAAAAAGAGTGGTATAGACGCTGCCCGTCCGCCTCGAAACGCTCCATACAGGGAGAAAATCCATACGAACACAATCGCAGAAATGAAAACTAAAAACGCAAGGTTGGGATCGTCAAAATTTTTCTGAAACAACGTGAAAAGTACATCCGGCACATCTGTAAACGCTGAATGCGCAAAAACCCAATGTTCGACAATGTGTGCCAGCCCTACAACAATTGCCGCAAGGAACAGCGTGGCACGGTCTTTGCTCATATGCTTTACTATTTTTTTCATACTTAAAATGCCCCTTATGATTTACTTGTTAATGTTTGTTTTCTTGACCTTCCAATTTATGATGAATTTTTTTGAAAACGCACATAAGGTCTTTAACTCCTTTTTCGGACATGAATGCTAATAATTCTCTTTGTTTTTCTATACGAGCTTGACGCAGGTGAAAAACTTAATTACATTCTTTCACAAAGTCACCTAGAATTAAAGAGCTTTATTGCGCAGTAAGTGTCTAATACGAAAAAAGATCACCCTAAAAGAGCGATCGCCTCACATGATTATTTAATTACAAGTATCCTTGTACTGCTCAGCAAATGCCTTTGTTTTGCCTTTAAGATCCCCCTACTATTTCTAAATAGCATCGTTCCCTATTATCCTTTTCCTTCAATATTTCTATTAAAATGGGTTTCAATATACTCCTTTGCTTCTTGATATGTTTTAACACTAAAATCCTGATAACGAACATGGATATCCAAAATTTCCACCAATGCCTCGTTTACAAGTTCTTTGTTATCCCATTTAAGAAGAGCCTGAACTACCGTTTCTAAACAACCTTTTTTATAGCTGATTTGACCAAGTACGTGGATCACCATATTTCTTACACGTTTTACTTTTTCAAACTGTACTTCTTCAAGTAATGGTAATACTTCCTCGGGATGCGTCCTACCCCTTAGCTCTACCCCATGAATAACTTCTCTTCGAATTTCCGCCTCAGGATGATGTAGAAACTTTTTTGCAAAGGACAGAATGGGTTTGGGATTAACTTGTCCCATCTTTTTTAGGGACCCAATTACGGCATTTCTAACGGAATGATGTTTATCAAATAGAGCTGCTTCAAAGAATTCCAGCACAATCACTGCATCCCTTTTACCAATTTCACCAAGACAATTAACAGCTGTTTGTCTAATTTTTTCATTTTCATTATTCATTAGGTTCCTTAGGATTTGAATAATTTCGCTTTGAATTGAAGGGTTTGAATCATACATGCGACCCAAAATAAGATACGTGTTTTTTCGAACATAGGTATCACTATCGGATGCATAGAGGAGAATGTAATGGAGCTTATTCTCTGTAAGATCAATTAAGATATCGTCTTTCATTTTGCTGTAAAATTGAACTCGTTCATCTTTTGTAAGGTCATAATAGCCCATTTGATCACCCCCTTTAAATATAAGACAATATTTTAAGTCATTTTATTTATTTCAGAAGTTCTCTTTAGCTTTTTCCCAAGATTTATGTTACTCAAAGAAAATTAAACCTTCATTATCATGAATTGTAATGTCTATTTCCACCGCTCCAACTTATGAAGGTTCTTTACAAACATCCTTGCTAAAAACTTCGGAAATCCCATTTCGATGCATTTACCTATTACAATTTGTTTCATTTCATCTACAGAAATGTGTTTTTGCAAGAATTCCCCTTCTTGATAGCAATGTTTACAGTACATCGAACTTTTCTCTAAATGCTTTTCCGTACCGCGATCTTCTGTTTTCTTTAATGGCATAGCACAGCTTTGACATTTTTTATATTCTTTCATACTACCACCTCAATATTTACTTTCATTAAGCTTCTAATGCTTTATAGATTTTTTTAACTCTCTTTAATTGAGCAGCTGTTAGGTATTTTTCTCTTGCTCGTAACACTTCCAAAAATTCCTCTTTATTTTCATCAGTTACGGCTAAAAGTGTACTTTCAGAGTGCTGAGGAATTTCCTTTGGTCTGCAATTCTCCAGATGATGGAGTAAGAATGGAAAAATTTCATTATTGTTTTCCTTACTTACAGCTGCTAGCTTTGCAAGAGTTAGAACACCTTTATCTATTGTAATAACCGAACCAATTTTCATGACACTTTTTATTGTGTCAAGATGAGTCATAATGGTTTCTGATGCTTCATCAGCTATCATTGCTAATGCAGTCATTCCGCCCCAGACCAAACGATTATTACGACTCTTTAGCAACTCTATGAAAATTATGGCATATTTGCTTATGAGTTCTGGTTTCACTTGTCCGATTTCATATGCTACTTTAATACAATCGTTTTGAATTTTTTTATCCTTTGTAGATAGGTTTTCAATGATTTCTTCGATACCTGCATGATTTTCCTCGTTAGCTAGCTTATGTGCCAGCTCAATATTCGGCTCTTCATCATTCCTACCGAGTTGAGACGCTAGTTGATTCACTACTGACATTTTCATCCCTCTTTAATAAGATTTAATTCTTTTAGTAATACTACCACAAGTAATCAGACACCATTATGTCGTATATGTTAATATTTTTCACAAATTTTCTTTGCTTTTTCCTTAATAATATGCCTAATATGTTGGGGCTCAAGAACTTCAACCTGATCGCCTAGACTTAAAATCATACGATAAACCCATTCATCTTCTGGAAATGTTTCAGTCAAATAAATCCACCCGTCTTCGCTAAAATCCAAATCATCAAATTCAAAATAATCCTCTAGCTGATTTAGGGCATGATGAGTGAATTTCAGACTTAATGTGACATTTTTTTGATCGTGGTGATAGAAGTTATACTCATCAGTATTTTCTCTTTGTTCAATATCTTGGTTTGTGAGTTTTATGTTTCGCATTCTTCCTAATTTAAACAAGCGATATTCATTTCGTAATTTACAAAAAGAATATACATACCATTTATTCACCTTAAGAATCAAGGTAATGGGCTCAATTTCTCTTTCTGTATAGCTTCCATTTGTATCTATATACTGAAAAGCAATTACTTTATTTGACTCAATCGATTTTTTGATTGTATTTACCTTTTCTGTTCTTTTTTTAGTCGGTCCCCAACCACCAAAATCTAACAAAATCGGCGAATGTTGTTTTCTATCATTCACTTTTATTGAGGCAAGTTTTTCAATAATTTGTTTTAACTGTTTATCATCATAGGTTTTATATACACCTTCTAATGTAGTAAGCAGCAACTCATATTCTAAATCATTAAATAGACCTGTACTAATTTTGTATTCCTCAAGAATTCCGTAGCCTCCATTCGATCCTTTATATGATACAATTGGGATTCCAGCCATGTTTATTGAATCGATATCTCTTTGAACCGTTCTAACAGAGACCTCAAACTCTTCTGCAAGTTCTTTTGCCGTCATTCTATTTTTATTTAATAACTTAATGATAATCGCAAGTAATCGTTCTACCTTCATGTTTTATAGCTCCATTTACATTTGATTTGATTATTTGTCACAACTAATATGTCTATTTTCAGCAAATATTATCTAAAAGTCTTTGTAGGCTGCTGGAACTCATAAACCTATAATTTTTTAGATAAAATGCACCTTAATACTAAAATGCATTCCGTTTATTTATGTAATAATAAAACTGATTACTTATGAAACAAACTTAACTTGGATTTCTGATAATTTTTATTACGTTTACTCTGGTTGTTATTCTGCTGAACTGGAACGTTAGCTTAAGTACATTGTTTCAAAAAGTCACTTAAAAATGAAGATATTTATTGCGCAGTAAGAGTCTACTACACATTTAAGAAAGACGATTTTCTTATTCATGATTACTAGCCGTTAATTGTAAGTACAAATTTCACAACCCTTATCCTAATTTAACAACTAAGAATGAACAATAGTACAATATCATAAGGACTTTTATTCAGTATCATCCCAGAGGTAGACAATTTCTTTGAGTATTTGCTCTCGCAATTGTGGTTTTAACATTGTTTCAGTAGCTAAATCAACCTTCACACCTAATATATCCTCTAAATAATATTTAATAGACAAAAATTCTAAACCGAGTGCCTTCTCAGATTCTATTAGAATATCTACATCACTAGAATCTTGTTGTTCATTACGAGCGTATGAGCCAAAAATGCCAATTTTTTTAATCCCGTATTCTTCTTGTAAGAATTTTTTTGATGCTTTTATTTGTTTTTCCAGAACTTTCATTATTGCATCACAGACACCCTTCTCTTATAACCACTTTTCAAAAAAACCTGCCCATTGGTAAATGGTGCCTGACCCTCAGTGCAGTAATACTTTACTGTACCGGGGGTCAGGTACTTTAATCCTCTTTCTTACAGTCGGTTGTGTATTTCTTCCCAATTGATTAGTAAGGTGCATTCTATTTTATGATCTCGTTCGAGCTTAGCCATATATAAGGAATAGAAAGATTTAGTTAACATGAGCATTTGGGAGTAATTGAAGGCTAATGGATTCCAGGCACTCAGCCAAAGCTTAATGACATTACCGGACATGGTTAAGGAGTGCCCCATTGTTAACATACTTGAAAGCTTATAATCTCGCTTTAAATCCATTTCGGTAGAAGGATTTGTAATCCAATGGTACCCTCTAATAATCATTTCTACGGTTAATGGTACCAATGACATCGTTAAAAAATGATTGAAGTTGTATCCCCCATGAGTGTACATACGCTCCGCTAATTCATTTAACTTCATTTTTCGGGTAACTCCCCGATCATTAATATCGAATGGCGTATCTACCGTAATAGCTTGGGTAATTGAAAAAAATGGAGGGACTACTCCTCTTTTTGTACCGACGTCGGTTACAAAATGGGCTAATGTTTTAATAATAGCCACAAATAGATTGCTCTTACCGAATCCAGGGTTATTTAACACGGCTAAGTTACCATTTTGATCAAAAACCGTCATCGTACCCCGCATACAATCTAACACCCCGAACACTAGCTGCAATACAGGATCATGTCCGACCGTTTTTAACCGATGGAGATTAGGATTAATCTTTATCTTTGCTGTTTCAGGAATAATTCTCTCAAACTCCTTCACCTTTACCGCATCGTACGGTGTCTTTGCCCACTTTTCCAAATCCTTCAACTTACTGTTGTTTTCTGGGTCCAAATAAGTACTCGTCAATTTATTGAGCCATTTCCCTACTGGACTTTCAGATCCTGGAGGAACATATTTTTCTGACACCCCAGCAGGGAGCTTTACAACAAGATAATCGACCAAAAACCCTACTAACGCAGCAATTCCCACAACGGTATAATCCCATTTATTCCAGCGAACATCTCCAAACTGTTGATGGAATTTCCCTTCAACCCCTTTGATTTGCTGCACCGTTAACATCTGTTTTATCGGATCTGTCGACAAATCTAATTGGTATTTCTCCATATACATGTCAATTTCTTTTCCATACGCCTGCCAATCATCATTACTGCTCAATCCCCCAATAATCGGCACAGGCTGAAACTTCGGTAACTTATAATCCACCTCTTGGAGCTCCGTTTCCGCAAGCTCCATCTTATTAGAAACTGACACCTCTTCCAAATCCTGTTCGTCTCTGTTCATTCCTAAAGTAGAGTATAAATCACCCATTTGTTGATCTAATTCCTCCAGGTCATCACTTTGCTCCTTGTTCGCTTTTTGAACTTCTTTTGCTAAGCACGTCAGTTTCCCTAGATTTTGCTCGCTCCGTTTAAGTTGATCCTGCTGCACCAATAAAGATTTTTCAATATCCTTCATGCTCTACTCCTTCTGGTGAAGTACTTCTTCTAAATTAATCCCTTTTTCTTGCAGCGTTTTTAATGCTCGGGTAAAAACTTGTAGTTCCTTCCCCAGTTTTTCTATTTTCACCTGGTTAACCTCTTTATCATGAATAAGGGACACTACCTGCTCAGCAAAAAAGTTGACATCTTCCGCTAAATTATTAATGGTCTTTTGATTGTTTTTAATAATTTCCTGGATGAAAAACTCCCTTTTTTGGGTCTTCGAACGTTCCGATCCCCCTGTTAACCATTGGATACCCTTATAAACGCCAACACCTACAATTAATAAGACACCAATTCCAGTTACCATCGAAGAAAGCCCTAGCACGCCCCCAAGACCTAATGCAGCTAAGCCCGATGTTATTCCAGCAGCACTTAAACCAACCACACTTCCACTCATATAAATGGCAGCTATTGGTACCCCTACTGCCCCAGCTTTTGCTGCAAGATCCTTTGCATTCTTAATAATTTGATCGTCTTTCACTTCTCCCCGCATGATTTTTTCATCATTCCTAATCCCTTGTTCAATCACTTCTATTTGGCTATCATTCAAGTCATAACGTTTGGCCAGAAACCGGACCGTTTCAACAGAAATAGCAGGGATATCCCCTTGCTTTATTCGCATTACACGAATAACATCCTTAATCAGAGAGATCTGTAGCGCTTCCTCCGAACCTGTTGGAATAGACACTTCCATTTCTAGTAGAAGCTCCTCTAATTCCCTCTGAACGTTAGCAATATAGGAACGCACTTCGTGTCTTAATTCCACCGTAAAATTCAATTGTGTCATTAACGTTTGGATTTCCGAAAGGGACACCCCGTCCACTTCACCGTATTCCGATAAAACATATTGGACAATCACCTTCAAGTAATTTACCTTCACTTCGTCCGACATATCCTCGAGGATCACAATTTTATCCGTTTCATCTACTTCCCCTGTTTTTTTAAAGTGGATGACGTCTGTTAAAAAGTCAAAAAAAGCCTTCCCATTGAGATAACTTGGATCAATGGGGAAATCTAATTTTTCTTCCTCTAGTTCAACATGTAATAGAAGCTCGACCTTAGGATCCTTATTTTTCTGATGAATCTTCTTTTCCTCTTTGGTCACGTTTATCAAGGTTCCAAATGGGATATAGATTGGTTTATTTGTAAACTCCTTATAATAGAAGCCAGCCTTTGTAATGATAAAACCATCTTTTCCAGTTCCAAAAACGGAGGCATCACACAAAACAAGAACATTGCTTGGACTAACCCCTTCACCATAAGAGGCAATTGCCTTTGCCAATTTCTTCTCCGGAATCTCTTCCCCAACTAATACCTTGTGCTTTCCCATAAGCTCCTTCCCATGCGTCGTAATTAATTCTTCAAAATTAGTAAACTTTGACTTTTCCATCTCTGACAAAGCCATCCACTCTCCATTTCAATAATTATTTATATATGATAAAAATTGCTATAATGAGGTAGTACCGTTGTTCAAAATCAAAAGGAACAATCAACTTAGGAAGTTCCTGCAATGTCACGTAAACATTCAGTTAGTTAAATTTTACCACATAATGATCTAAGCATTATACCTTTAACAACAAGGAAGACCATGGAGGAAGCTTCGGTCCCTCTTAAAGAAAAACAAAAAAACCAACCTCAGTAAAAGTAGAGGTAGGACTCTAAATAAATTAATCGTATAGGAAGGACGGATATCCTAGTAATTAGATAAATACTCACCACTTCAAACTGCCCTTCTTCCGATAGATGGTAACAATATGTAACCATAAATTTTATTTTACTCTTTTAGACTAAGTACAACCCTAACCAAACAACTATTAGTAACGACTTTAAGGAAAATTCCTTGTGTAAAATTTGTGTAAAAACAATTCATTTCTTATCGTTTTCTATCGTATTCTCAAAAAACAAAAAAACTCACAAACATTGATATATCAACGTTTGTGAGCTATCTCATTGATTTTAAATTAACGTAAATTATGTAGATGGTACCGGTGGTCGGGGTCGAACCGACACTCCAGAAGGAACACGATTTTGAGTCGTGCGCGTCTGCCAATTCCGCCACACCGGCACTATATAATGGCGCGCCCTGAGAGATTCGAACTCCCGACCTTTTGATTCGTAGTCAAACACTCTATCCAGCTGAGCTAAGGGCGCAGATATTATGATATTGTATTTTTATTGAAGACTAGATCAGAGCTAAGCTATGCTTAAAATAAAAAACAGCTGAAATTTTATAGCAACCAATAAATTACTATCAATTATCAACTTAATTAAAGTGGTGCCGAGGGCCGGACTTGAACCGGCACGGTAGTCACCTACCGCAGGATTTTAAGTCCTGTGTGTCTGCCAATTCCACCACCCCGGCTAGGACTATACAATATAAAATTTATGGAGGCGGCACCCGGATTCGAACCGGGGGATAAGGGTTTTGCAGACCCGTGCCTTACCACTTGGCTATGCCGCCTTATTTA
>NZ_JBJMAU010000015.1:0-73583 GCF_052119505.1 Anaerobacillus sp. MEB173 | reverse complement strand
TATTACAATACTCTATAAGAGAGATTGAAGAACATATTTCTTCAATCTCTCTTTCTATATTTTTCAACTATATAACACTATGAGAGTGGTTGCTCGTCAGCTGGTCTCTATAATAAATCTTTTTTAAATACATAACTAACTTTATTATAATTCATTTTCATCTCATAAAAACGATGTGCATCTGTACGTTGTAGCCCGGAGGATAATGCAATACTTTCATAGTTATTTTGTACTCCCCATTGATGAACAAAATCTAGTAAGTTTTCACCATATCCATTTGAACGTTTGTTTGTATCTGTTACTAAATCACACACCCAAATAAATCTACCATAATAGAGTGTAATCATTGGTTTAAAACCTGTAACAGCAATTATCTTATTGTCTTCTAGTAGTGCAAACATCTTATAATGATCATTTTCTTGTGCATCGAGTACTAATTCTAGATAGGTATTTTCATCAAGGTGAGGGCGGAGTTGCTTCATAATTGGAAATGCCTCAATAAATTCATTTTTGGATTTAAGTTCCTTCATTACTAAATTCATGTTTTTGTCTCCCTATTTAAATATTCGAAGATCATTTTAGCACATTTGCAGCTAAGTAGTTACCAAATTATTGCAAAGAAAATTTGATTTTTAACAATTTCATTTTATATAATATTGAATCAGTGGTTAAATATATTTAAAGGAGCAAATGCTATGAGTATTAATGTTTATCTTAATTTTAATGGCAATTGTCGTGAAGCAGTTGAGTTCTATGCAAACGTTTTCGAAACTGATCAACCTCAATTTATGACTTTTGGAGATGCGCCACCCAATCCCGATTTCCCTCTTCCAGAGGAAGCAAAAAATTTAATAATGCATACGCGAATTAACATTAATGGTAGTAATGTAATGTTTTCAGATACTTTTCCTGGTTCCCCTTTTGTTGCAGGAAACAATATAAGTCTTGCAGTAATAAGTGAAGATATTGAAAAAATAAAATCATATTTTAACAAGCTAAAGGAAAACGGAACAGTGAAGATGGAACTGCAAGAAACATTTTGGAGTAAATGTTATGGTGCATTAACAGATAAGTTTGGTATTGAATGGCAGTTAAGTCATGACAGTGGGGAAATGTAACTAAAAAAAGGAAGTCAAATCATTTTAGAACAAGGCTGGCTTAGTATTTGAAATTTCCATAGTTAAAAATGCGTTTTCTGTATAAAGTAAGACTAATCAAATGTGTTAGTCTTACTTTATTTTTTGGCAGGTATCTGAACTGTTGAAAGAGGTAAATAATATTATTAAGGCGAGTGTAGTTTAGTGTTGATATATAGGAATAGCGAATTTAAACAATATTTAAAAATATTTAGGATATTGTGATTAATAACACAACCATTATACTATAAATGTGATATCATTAATTATAATTGTTTTTTTAGATAAATCATTACTATTATATAGCACTTATTTATTAATAAGTAGAATTTTGCAAAAAATGGTCGCTTTAGGACTTTAAAAATTCTATAATAATGATAAAATTTAAATTATATTTTGATGTTATATGGTAGTGTATAAGTTTTACATATCTTTGTGAGGTGATATTATGCAACTTAGTCCAATAAAAAATTCTGATCAATTAAAAGAAGAAAAAAAAGCAACTGTATATTCAAGAACTAATCCTTTCCATGCGAAAGTTCTTGCAAATACAAATTTAAACGGTGAAGGTTCAAGTAAAGAAACAAGACATATCGAGTTTTCATTAGAAGGATCAGGTCTTTCTTATGATCCAGGTGATGTTCTTGGGATTCTTCCTGAAAATGATCCTGAATTAGTAGGCGCAATTCTTGAAGAAATGAATTGGGATGCCGAACAAGCTGTATCAATTAATAAGCAAGGTGATACACTTTCTTTAAAGGATGCATTAACAACTTATTTTGAAATAACTGCATTATCGAAAAAGATATTGCAACAGGCAGCACAGTATACAGAAAGTGAAGAATTGCACAATCTTGTTGATGCTGAAAGTGTAAATGAACTAAAAGCTTATACCGATGGACGTGATTTACTTGATATGCTACGAGACTTTGGACCATGGAATGGTTCAGCTCAGGACATCGTGAATCTTTTAAGAAAAATGATGCCGCGCCTTTATTCAATTGCTAGCAGTTTTGCTGCTCATCCGGGTGAAGTTCATTTAACGATTGGTGCTGTACGTTATACTGCTCACGGTCGCGAACGTAAAGGAGTTTGTTCAGTACAATGTGCTGAGCGCCTTCCTGTAGGGTCTACAATCCCAGTATTTGTGCAACAAAATAAACATTTTAATTTACCTGAGTCCACTGACAAAGACATTATTATGGTAGGGCCTGGTACAGGCATTGCTCCGTTCCGCTCGTTTATTGAAGAGCGTTCAGTGAACAAAGGAACAGGTAGAACTTGGTTATTCTTTGGAGACCAGCATTCAGCAACTGATTTCTTATATCAAACTGAATTAGAGCAATATCAGCAAGATGGTGTACTAACAAAGTTAGATGCAGCATTCTCACGTGATACTGATAAAAAAGTGTATGTACAGACTAAAATGGCAGAAAACAGTAAAGAATTGTTTGAATGGCTAGAAAATGGTGCATACTTCTATGTTTGTGGAGACAAGCAATATATGGCGAAGGACGTTCACAGTACCCTTATTGATATTATTGAAAAAGAGGGAGCCATGACGCGCGAAGATGCTGAAGCATATTTAGCGAAGATGCAAAAAGAACATCGCTACCAACGTGATGTATATTAAGATTTAAATATGTAAATAAAGCTTGTTTAAGGTAACTCTATTAACGAATTTAAGAATGACTTTCCATTCATAAATGCGAATGAAAGTCATTCTTTTTTTTGTTAACTTTTTAGGCCAATCGACTCGTGCTTGATCATTTGTGTTAAGTAATTAGACCTAGTATCTTTTCCTTATATTACCTTTTTGAGGATTATAGTATGATAGAATATGTGTGAAAAATTAACAAGGGAAATTTTGGAGGTTCTAATGAAAACAGTGCACTATATACTACTTATTACATTAATAACAGTATTCTTAAATGCATGTGGTCAATCTGCTGAGACAAACAGTGATCAAGTTGCATCAACAACAATAGATTTTGAGGAAAATGAACGTGAAGATGGAATTGTGGATAATGGTAATCGAAATATGGAGGAGAATACTAACGATACAACCAAAAATGAGAGAGAAAACGTAGAGTTTGAAAAGTATATTTACCAAGGGGCTAGGCCTAACGTAGGTATTGAAGTCACTTCTATAGAAGAAGATATAAAAAAAGACTTGGAAGGTTTCTATAAGGCTCTTGAAGATAAGGAGTATCCTGAGCATACAAAAGACTACACATTTTATGTGAAAAATGTACTAGCGGCAGTTCAACAAAGAGTTACTGTTGATTATCATTACCGTTCATTTATGAAAACAATACCAGAACGGATTAGAAGCCTAAAACGACTTGAATTAGAAACGAAGGAAGTTGAATTTATTCGAAAGCATTATTTAGAGGCAATGGAAATTCATCATAAGGCTGTTGCAACATTAGATGGACGTTTTTCAGATATTCATAATCAAGTACATGACCCAGAGTTAGAAGCCGACCTCTATACTGCAGTTGAACAAGGGTATCATTATTTAGCGCTAGCTTCAATTCAATTAGTAAAAATTGCAGAAGATACGAGTATTTTAGATATTAATGAAATGAATGAAACAGAGGAATTTATTGAAGAATTTCTAATCGAAGACCAAATATAAAGTGAAACGTCAATCAGTGAGGATGTTATTTATTTTTCCAGTGATGTTAGTTGAGTCTAAAAGTAACATATGTTGAATAGTCAATTTACCATTTGTTACTTGTTTATTGTTAGGAGGTTCGATCAAATGAAAATATTTGGCGCCATCATAACTATCATTGTGTTCGGTTTTATAGGATTTTTTGTAACAATCATCACAGCTCTTTCTAGGGATGCAAAATTTTATACTGTCTTTGTTCCGGTAATTACAGCAGGAGTTATAGTGATGATCATTCTAGCGATTTATGGACAAGTAAAGAAAAAAATACCAAAAGTAAGTGCAATTGTGTTTGTTTGTTTAGCGATTGTTTCTGTTTTGAGCTATGAAGGATATCAAATGTATCTTAAGAGTCTAGAGGTAGTCAGTACGCAAGATGTTGATTTGAATGAGTATCGCCCGTTTGTTGAAAATACAAAGTCGGTCACACTAGCTGAAGAAGCTACTTTAAGAATTGAAGATAACCTCCCAACACTTGATGGTGCAACAGCTTTATATCCTGTGTATGCAGCTTTTGTTCAAGCAGTCTATCCTAAGAAAGAGTATCCATTATATGATAGTGAGGTTGTTTCTAGCCAAACGAGTCACGCCTTTGATCGTTTGGTAAAGAGGGATGTGGACATGATTTTTATGGCTCACCCATCAGAGAAACAGATGACCAGTGCAAAGAATCAGGGTGGAGAGCTAATGCTTACCCCCATAGGCAGAGAAGCATTTGTGTTTTTTGTACACAGTGACAATCCAATCGATACTTTGACACTGGATCAGATTCGCGGCATTTATTCTGGGGAGATTACCAATTGGAATGAAGTAGGCGGCAATAATGAAGAAATACGAGCGTTTCAGCGACCTGAAGGAAGTGGAAGTCAATCGGCGTTGCTTAGCGTGATGGCAGGTGCTCCATTAATGGATCCACCTTCAGAAGATATTGTTTCGGCAATGGGGGGCATTATTCGGGAAACGACAAATTATCGGAATCGAACGAACGCGATTGGGTTTTCATTCAGACATTTTTCACAGGACATGGTTCAAATCGGAAAAATTAAATACATTGCTGTTGAAGGAATTGCCCCTACAAAGGAAAATATCCAAAATGAAACATACCCGATTGTTGATCAATTTTATGTGATTACGGCAGGCGGTAATAATCCACATGTTGAATCGTTTATCGAATGGATGCTTTCTTCTCAAGGACAAAAGATTATTGATGAGACTGGTTATGTCCCTTTGCATTAAATTGGTCTACGAGTGACTTCATGAAAAATAATTGGAATAGCGGTTAACTTTTAGAGATACTTTTAAAAAAATTATTTTACAAAAAAATTCACAAATTCCTACTTCATAAAATTCATAAATGATAAAAACAAATTATACTAAAGTAGGGTGAAATAAATGGGATATAAAGGGAGAGTTGTAACGACTAGCTTAATCATCTGTATTCATTTGATCTACATTTTTTACTACTATACTGTTAATAATCAATTAGAGATAATTGAATTAATAGGTTTTCCAATTGTTGTCTTAGTTGGATGGTTTTTTGGAAAAAAATATGATCAATCAGTATACTATAAATTACAAGCAAACAAAGCAAAAGATCAAGTGACAAATATACTTGATAGTATTACGAGCGCCTATTTTGCCTTTGATCATGAATGGCGATTCGTTAAACTAAATAAGACAGCAGAAAAAATTTTAAACGGTCACCAAAGAAATTTAGTTGGCTTAAACTTATGGGATGAATTTCCTGATTTAATTGATACGACAATTCATATAAATTACATAAAAGCAAAGGATACTCAACAAGAGAACGCATTTGAGTTTTATTATGAAAGTTTACATAAATGGTACTTTATCCATGTGTATCCTAACAGAGATGGACTTGCGGTCTTTTTGATTGATATTACAGAGCAAAAGCAGACGGAAAAAGCGTTAAAGGAAAGTCAGGAGAGGTATCGAAGTTTAGTTACCTTTCTACCTGATCCTATGGTCGTCCATCAGGATAATATAATTGTTTTTGCTAATGAGAAAGCTGGGGAAATTGTTAACATTCACTCGTCTGAGGCAATTGGAAAGTCGATTTATGATTTTATTCTTCCAGAATATCATGAAAGTATGAAGAAAAGACTTTGGAAACTCTATCATATGATGGAAGAGGATGGAGACCATGAATTTAAGATTATAACTAAAGATCAGAAAATTTTGGATATTGAAGCAAGAGAAAAGCCAATTTACTATAACGGAAAACCAGCGATGCAAGTGTTATATCGAGATGTTTCCGAACGTAAGTCTTTAGAAGAGAAATTGTTAAAAATCGAGGAGCGTTATCGATTTATTACAGAAAACTCGACTGATTTGATCGCTATTTTAACAACAAATGGAAATTACGATTATGTTTCTCCAGCCTGTTTGACTTTATTAGGCTATCGCTCAGAAGAAATCATTGGCCAAAGTGTACTGGACTTTCTTCCATCAGAAGATGTAGCGCATGGGCAAAAGCTAATTGAGGAAGCCCATGAATTGTTAGGTTACCTACGGCTCACTCATCGGTTTCAACAAAAGAACAGAGGGTATATTTGGCTTGAAACGATTGCAAAGAGGTTGGAAAATCGTCAAGGAGAGCTAGAGTTTATTCTAGTTATTTCACGTGATATAACGGAAAGAATGGATAAGGAACACAGGTTAGTAGCAAAGAGTAAGGAATTGCAGCACTTGTCATTTGTTGATGGACTAACAAAAATTCCTAACCGACGTGCTTTTGATAAAGCATTCAGGAAAGAGTGGACGCGTTGTAAACGAAGGCAAACTCCATTATCACTGATTATGATTGATATTGATTATTTTAAGGAATACAATGATCACTACGGTCATTTGGCAGGTGATGATTGTTTAAGAAAGATAGCAAGTTCATTAAAAGATGGATTATACCGAGCGGATGATTTTATTGCTAGATATGGGGGAGAAGAATTTGTCGTACTTCTTCCTGAAACGAATGCAGAAGGTGCAATATTAGTTGTAGAAAAACTGCTCGAGTATATTCGTGAGCTTACCATTCCACATTGTAAATCTGATGTAAGTAATGTTATTACAGCGAGTGCTGGACTAGCTACGATCATGCCGATTGATGAAATGGATATGGAAGATTTGATTTTATATGCAGATCAAGCCTTATATCGTGCGAAGAGATCGGGTAAAAACCAGGTTCAACAGTATACTGCAAATTTATTATCAAGTATAACCGAATAATTGCGGTTAGAAATGTACTAAATTTGATAAACAAACAAAAAGTAGAGGAAACCACCTCTACTTTTTGTTTTATTTTAAGCCTTGTTAATATATTCCACTCTTGTTTCTTCAAATTCCCTGTATAGAAAATTGAACGGGAAATAAAATACAAGAAACTTATGATAAGGAGATACAAGATGAAGAAACAAAGTGTAGGAAATATTAGGTGGTTAGTCATAGTTTTTGTTTCACTAGGATGTATACTGAATGGGGCTGGATTTGCTCATGCTTACCGAGATGTTCCAACAGCAGGCGTTTTTGTTAACGGTAAGGTAGTAGACGGAATTAATCCGATTATCATTAGTGACAAGATGCATCTTCCATTTGTACAATTAGCCAAAATGTTAGGGTACAATCATATTACTTTTGAGGATAAGACTCTGACGTATGAAGTGACAGACGGCTCAACAAAATTAAGAACAACAATGGGGGGGACGCTAGCTAGAAGAGGTGATGAATACATCCATATTGAACCTCCAAGATGGATCAATCAAACAGCTTACATATCACTTAATGCAAGTAGTGCTTTGTTTAATGCGAATATCCACTTTAAATCTGATAATGGTTCTATTCAAGTAACAAAACCGGCTCAATTTTATCTCGTGCAAAAAGATGATTCGTTATGGGAAATTGCTAGTGCTCACCACATAACTGTTCAAGAATTAAAAAATACGAACAATTTAGGAAGTAACCATATCGTAGTTGGTCAAAAGTTAACGATTCCTATAAGTAAACCAAAGGAAGTAACGCCAATTAAGGAACATCAACCAGTAAAAGTGCCGGATAATACAAAATCTGTAAATGTCATTAGACAAAGTGTGTTAGATCATGCTTCAAAATACATTGGTGCTGGGTATAAATTTGGAGCAACTTTAGATGAAGCACCAAATTTATTTGATTGTTCATCATACACTCAGCTTGTGTTTAAGAAAAATGGGATTGATATTCCGCGAGTATCACGTGATCAAGCTCGAAAAGGAACGTATGTAACTGAATTAAAGCCAGGAGATTTAATGTTTTTTACGAACAATGATTTATATTCTGATGGAAGAGTTGGTCATGTCGGTATTTATATGGGAGACGGCAGAATGATTCATGCTTCTAGTTCTCTCGGTGTTGATATTACCGATAATGTGCTAGGAAATCGCTACTGGTCATCAAATTATTTATTTTCAAAAAGAATTATTGAATAGCAGTAGTGTCTACAAGTCACTCATAATGAGTGGCTTGGTTTGTTTTGAATGAGAACTTTCACGGATTGGGGATTGGAAAGAGGCTAATGGAAGAACGTTAGGCTTTTTATATATTTCCGATCAATAGCCATTAATTAGTCTTTGTCTAGTTCTACTCCCATTTAATCCTCAATATATTGATAATGATAAATGCATGTTTGCTAAAGGGGGATGTATGACTGAACTTCCGATCACCAATCCCGTTTTGATATTTGCTTTGTCCATGGTGCTTTTTCTATTTGCACCAATAATCATGAATCGATGCAAAGTCCCTGGAATTATAGGGCTTATCCTTGCGGGAATTGTTGTAGGGCCAAATGGGGCAGGAATACTTGAGAGGGATTCAACAATCGTCCTTTTAGGAACAGTCGGGCTGCTTTATATTATTTTCATTGCTGGTTTGGAAATTGATATTGATGGTTTTAAAAAGTATCAAAAACGAAGCATTTTGTTCGGTGGTCTATCGTTTACTTTGCCATTTCTGTTAGGTTTATGTCTAGGAATCGTTATTGATCTTAGTTTAACTGCTGCTATTTTGCTAGGTTCTGTACTTGGGTCGCATACGTTATTGGCTTATCCAATTGCGAGCCGGCTGGGAGTTTCTAAAAATAAAGCAGTAACGACAGCTGTAGGCGGTTTGATCATGACTGACACGTTTGCCTTATTAACGTTAGCAATCATTGCCGGATCTGTGAGCGGCGACTTAACCGTGATGTTTTTTGTAAAACTTTTATCTTTGCTCCTTCTCTTTATGATTGTTGTCTTTGTTTTTGTTCCAGTCGTTTCAAAGTGGTTTTTTCGTAATGTAAGTAGTGAAGGGTCGACTGAGTTTGTTTTTGTTATGTCAGTTTTATTTGTCTGTGCTTTTATGGCGATTGCTATTGGTGTAGAGCCGATCATTGGCGCTTTTTTAGCAGGACTATCACTAAATCGTCTAATCTTGCAAAACGGGCCGTTGATGAACCGGATAAAATTTATTGGCAATACTATTTTTATTCCGTTTTTTTTCCTTTCCGTTGGCATGTTGATGGATTTGCGTGTTTTGTTTGGAGATACAGTGGCATTGATGATTGCAACAAGTATGATTGCTTTAGTGATTGCAGGTAAAGCAATAGCTGCCTGGATCACTTGTAAACTGTTCCACTATAAACATGCAGAAAATTGGATGATCTTTGGTTTAACGATTCCGCAAGCTGCGGCTACATTAGCTGCTACCTACGTCGGCTTTGAGCTTGGCCTTTTTAATAAAGCGATTGTAAATGGTGTTATTCTGATGATTTTTGTTACATGTATTATTGGCCCTTATATTGTTGAAAAATATGGGAGAAAACTGATTGTAACCGAAGAACAAAAAGAATATGTACAACATGTTCATGGTTCACAACGGTTGTTAATCCCGCTAGCGAACCCAAGCTCAATGGAACCTTTGCTCGACCTTGCCTTTATCATCCGTGACAAAAGATCCACAGAGCCAATATTTCCGTTAAAGGTTGTAACTGGGTATGGGAAGACTGCGCAATTACAATTGATTGAAGCGGAAAATTTGCTTAATAAAACAGTCGTTTATGCTTCAGGTGCTGAAGTTCCTGTCCAAGTGATGACAAGGTTGGATCAAAACATTGCCAAAGGAATTACTTCTGCCATCTTTGATACCCGGATAACAACTATCCTTTTTGGTTGGAACGGTTATATAACCAAACCACAACGAATTTTTGGGAGTGTTCTCGATCAAACACTTGAGCATACAAATCAAAATGTTTTGGTTGCTAAATTAGTTCACCCTTTAAATACAATTACTAGAATAGTTCTCCTTTTACCGCCACTGATTAAATACAAGGAGAGCTTTTACGAGGCAATTGAAATGGCTGGGAAGGTGAGTGATCACTTAGGTGCTTCACTGCATTGTTTAGTGATTAAAGGCGATGTTGAATCATACAGAAAGACACTCGCAAATGTTAACCTGCCGTTTGCTACGACGTTTGAAGAAGTGAATAGCTGGAATGATCTCGTAACAAATCATATGGACAACATTCATAAAAGTGATCTCGTCGTTCTTATTAGTGCTCGCCAGGGAAGGATTGCGTGGCATCCGAAATTAGAGATGATCCCGCATCAATTAGCAAAACATAATTTACTAAGTTTTCTAATAATATATCCTCATGAAACCGAAGTTGATTTAAGAGGATCCCGAGGAATTGAACTGCCTTCTTATATCATGCCATCAAAAGAGTTTGATTAAAATAGAAAACACGAAAAGACAGTGAAGGTATTTCATCACTGTCTTTTCGTGTTTATATTTGGATAGTATATCGATTTTATTTCACTCCTAATACCCTTTGTCTGTGTTTTTAAACACCAATTATCTTAAGAAATCATAAATAAGTAATAGATAATTGTAATCAAACTCAAAAAATGAATATATAAGTGCCGAAAAATTGATATAAGAGGTGTGACAAATTGGGTGCCATAAAAGGAGCGGAGTATATTAAGAGAATCGATCAATTAAACAATGAGGTCTGGATCGGAGGTGAGCGAGTTAAAGGGAACATATCTGAACATGCTGCATTTAAAGGTGTGATGAAGAGCCAAGCTAAGCTGTATAATATGCAACATGATCAATCTTTAAAGGATTTGATGACATTTGTCTCACCTGCGACTGGCAATCGTATTGGAATGTCTTTTTTGGTTCCAACAACAAAGGATGATTTGAGAAAGAGACGTTTAATGATCCAAGAATGGGCAAAAACAAATGCAGGGATGATGGGAAGAAGTCCAGACTATATGAATACAGTTCTCGTATCATTGTTAGCATCCCGGCACATTTTAGAAAAAAAGGAAAACTGTTTTCCAGAACATATACTTTCCTTTTATGAAAAGGCGAGGGAACACGATTGGTCGTTTACGCATACATTTATAAACCCGCAAGTGAATCGTTCTTCATTTGAAATGTTTGACGAGCTTTCTGATCAAATCGTTGCCGCTAAAATTGTTGACCGTAATAAAGAAGGAATTGTTATAAAAGGAGCAAAATTACTAGCGACGCAAGGTGGCATGACGGACGAGATCATTGTTTATTCTACCCCAGTGAGTTTCGATAAGTCTTATGCTTATTCATTTTCCATTCCAAGTAATACAAAGGGATTAAAGTTTATTTGCAGAAAGCCGTTTTCGACCACAAGATCTACATTTGACTCTCCTCTTGGTGCTCGGTTTGAGGAAAATGATGCAATCGTTGTTTTTGATAATGTTCTTGTTCCGTGGGAGAGGGTTTTTTACTATGATAATGATGATGTTAAAAACAGATTATCAGTAGAAGGGGCCTTTTCACGACTTGCCCTCCATCAAGTTGTTTCCCGTCAAGTGGTAAAAGTAGAATTTATTCTAGGGGTCGCTCAACTAATTGTGGATGCTATTAACTCTAGTGAGTATCAGCATGTTCAAGAGAAAGTTTCAGAAATCATTGTTGCACTTGAAACGATGAAAGCACTTTTACTTGCCTCTGAAGAAGGTGCAGTTAAACAAAATGGCTACATGCTTCCTAATTTACCTCCGTTATTTGCTGCAATTAACACATTCCCACGATTATATCCTAGATTAATTGAAATCCTTCAGTTGTTAGGGGCAAGCGGTTTAGTCGCAATACCAGCAGAACGTGATTTTTATTCTGAAATAAAAGTAGATTTGGAGAAGTATCTACAATCATCTACTAAAAATGCTAAAGACAGGGTAAAGCTCTTTCGTCTCGCATGGGATACGTGTATGAGTGCGTTTGGTTCAAGACAAACATTGTACGAACGTTATTTCTTTGGAGATCCAATCCGTTTATCGAGCATGCTGTATCAAACTTATAACCGCAAAGAGCTGATCGAACGAGTTGAGAAAAATTTTTTAGCTGAAGATGGGGAAGGATAGAAAGTTAAAAGTTAGGTCACCTTTTACATTGTTAGAGTAAAGGTGATTTTTTTTGGTATATAGCAATACGGATGTCGTTTAATGATCTACTTCTCTCTTCCGGTAGTTCGTCTTTAGAGTAAGAATTAAGCGCAGTATTAAAATAATAGAAAAAAGTCATTTTGAATTTTATGGTTCAAAATGACTTTTTTCAATTAATGTTTATGAAAGTTTTCTTAAAACGTTTTGACCAACATATTCAAAGGCGAATGAGAGGAACCTCCCGTTAAAGCCTAAATATCGTCCGGAATTATTTAATGAAGCTACATTTCCTAACTTCACGAATCGATTAAAGTTTGCTCCTTCGCCTCTAGGGGCTTGTAATCTTCCGTTGATGCGGAGCGTGCTCCAACCCCATAAATTATTTAGGCAGTAATTTAATGCTTCAGATGTTAATGCAATATCACAATGATCGTAGTCAACTTGGGTTTCGACTAAGCCATGCTCTAGTGAGAGATTATATGACTTTTCATAATCAGTGATATAAATATTTATTGGTTTCCATAAAAACTTTAATAAAGAGAGGTTATTTTGTTGTTTCATTTTTTTAATAAACTTTTCGGTACTTTTGGACAATTCTTCTTCTGTAGTTGGTACTGTTTTAATTAGTGCTTCTTTGCGGCTGACTTTTTCGTAATCTTTTAAATAGTTTTCAATTGCAGGTAACGAATCGTAATCTGCATTAACATTCCAAACATCACCAGGATAGAAAATCAGTGGTCTTGCGTCTGTTTTTGTAAGCATTAAATACACATCATCAATTCGGTTCACAGAGTCGTTCATATAGGAATTTTCCTCGTGACAAAACCATACATAACTAGCGAAGGGAATGACATATGCAGGCTTAAATACCTCAATTTGCATCATGACCTTTTCCAGCTTTTCTGACGCTCTTTTTTTCCTTAACGAGACTTCATCTTTATTTCCGGCCCAACCTGCATAGGAAAATTGTGTAAATAATACATCGACATCACCGACAATTTTTTTGATGAGTTGTGCGTCTTTCGAATTATTAATTTCACAATCATTTACATTTAATAATGTTGTACCTTCCGATTTAATACATATCCAAGAATCATCAACACCAAAAGGGATGTTTAGTATAGAAAAGTCGGGATGAATGTCATACCACCTATTTTTTGTTAGTTCAATTACCTCGTAAAAACCAAGGACGTTTCTACAGAATTCAATCACCTTTTTGTCTTCGGTTTCGTGGAAGAGAATAGTAATCTTTTTTCGGTACTCTTCAGGAATTTTTTTTAGGTTGGGTGGATGAAAGTGGTCTGGGTGCTCATGAGAAAACCATATATGTGTAATGTTCTTAAAGTCATCAAATGTAAATTTTGATTCTGATAAAAGTCCCCAGCCTTTATCAAAAGCTGTCCCCTCGATCCAAGGGTCTGTTATTAATCTAATATTTTCACTTTCTACAATTACGGAAGCATGGTTTACCATTTCTATCTTCACGCTAACACCTCATATCAAATTTCATACTTATATTAAAATGGAATACTTCATCACAATAATATTTATTTGTTTTCAGCAGAACAGGGATACGATATGTAATAAATGGTCATATAAGCTGTAAACTTTGTTATTGATTATTACCAAATGTCGGCCGCTTTATTCCTTATTTTGGAAAAGTGTGGTTTGCTCTTTTCTTCCCAAGCAAATCAATTTGTTTACGGACTGTTAGCTGATACTATAGTTAATGTAACTTTAAGGAGAAAGGACTAATGGAAAATGGCAACTATACACATTCCTGTATCAGTTTTAAACCTTGCTCCGATCCGCGAAGGACAAGGAGCGAAAGAGGCGGTCGACGCGATGGTCGATTTGGCACAAGCAACTGAAAAGATGGGTTATTCTCGGTATTGGATTGCTGAGCATCATAACACATCAACATTAGTGAGCTCAGCGACTTCAATTTTAATTAAACATACGTTAGAACATACAGAGCACATTCGAGTAGGATCTGGAGGAATTATGCTTCCAAATCATTCACCGCTCGTTGTCGCTGAACAATTTGGAACAATGGCGACGATTTATCCAAATCGATTGGAGCTTGGGCTTGGGCGTGCACCTGGGACTGATATGAGAACAGCAAGTGCACTTAGACGGTCCCAGCATGATTCTGTTTACACGTTTCCTGATGATGTCCAAGCTTTACTTACGTATTTTGGGCCTGAGGAGCAGCAAGGACCAGTTAAGGCCTATCCAGGAGTGGGCACGAATATTCCGATCTATATTCTTGGATCATCAACAGATTCTGCATATTTAGCGGCTAAATTAGGCTTACCGTATGTTTTTGCTTCTCACTTTGCACCGAGATATATGAATGAAGCGATTTCGATTTATCGTGATCGTTTTGAGCCTTCACAATATTTAGATGCTCCGTATATGATTGTTTGTCTTAACGTCATTGCTTGTGAAAGTGATGATGAAGCGCAAAAAGAAGTAACGACAATGCAGCAATTTTTCTTAAATGTTGTACGTGGCACACAAACACCGTTACAACCTCCAGTTGAAGATATGGATCAAATTTGGAGTCTTCCTGAAAAAGAAGCGGCAAAAGCGATGTCAAGTGTGACATTATTAGGAAGCAAAGATTCGATTAGAGAGCAGCTGACGAGTTTTCAAGAAGTGTATCATGTTGACGAAATCATGGCTGTTTCTTATATTTTTGATGAGGAAAAACAAAAACGTTCATATGAGATTTTAAAAGAAGTGGTAGACGGCAAATAGATAGAAAAGGTAAATCCCTTCGATACGATCGGGTTTACTTTTTTTATCCAAAATAAATAGGTAATTTTTTCCTTCGTGAAATAGTTGGAATTTTTTTCAAAAAATAAAATTGTATGGCTAATTTTATTGTGCTATATTCTAAGTAACATGAATTGTAGAAGGGGGCGCGAAATGAATATTCTTACTCGATTCAGAGATATTATGGCGAGCAACATTCATGCAATGTTAGATAAAGCAGAAGACCCTGGAAAATTGATTGATCAATATTTGCGTAATCTTAATCGTGATTTAGGAAAAGTAAAGTCAGATACAGCTACGGTTATGGCTGAGGAGCAACGAGCAAAGCGGGCTCTTGACGAATGCCAGGCAGATATGGATAAAATGCAAAATTATGCGATTAAAGCTTTAGAAGCTGGTAATGATGCAGATGCGAGGAAATTTTTAGAGCGTAAAGCAACAATTGCTGAGGAAGAAACCGGTTTAAAGGAAGCGTATGACTTAGCAGCTAGTAATGCGAGTAAAATGAGGCAGATGCATGATAAACTTGTATCAGATATTAGAGAATTAGAATCTCGTAAGAATATGATCAAAGGCAAGCTCTCAGTTGCAAAAACTCAGGAACGAATAAATCGGATTCAATCGTCTGTAGGAAGTGCAAACAATTCAAAGTCTGCTTTCGACCGAATCGAAGAGAAGGCAAATCAAGCGATGGACCGTGCCAATGCGATGTCTGAATTAAATTCCCCACCAAAGGATAACATGAACGATTTAATGGCGAAATATAATAATAGTAATACTGATTCAGGAATAGATGATGAATTAGCAGCTTTAAAGGAAAGTTTACAGAAAAAAAATAATAAATAAAGCTGTAGCTTCAAGCTACAGCTTTTGTCTTCATGCCCGATTTAAATGGTGGAGGTAGAACAGAAATGGTAATCCATTATAAGTGTCCAAATTGTGGTGCCGATATGGTGTTTGATAGTAATTCAGGGAAACTTTCATGTGGCAGTTGTGGCCGTAAAGATGATATTGAAAGCTTTCCGAAAGAGAATATTTTGAATGAATTTTCGGAAGGGGAAGCAGTTGAGTATCATTGTAAAAACTGTGGAGCAGTCATCTTAACTGATGCGGATACGACTGCAACGAAGTGCAGTTTTTGTGGTGCAGGGGTCGTTCTCGCAGACAGATTATCAGGGAACCTTGCTCCGGCTTTAGTTCTGCCATTTACAATTAGTAAGGAACAGGCGACTGAAGCATTTAAGACATGGTGCCGTAATGGACGGCTAACACCGAAGGGATTTATGACCGCCAATCGAATTAAAAGTATAACTGGGATGTACGTGCCGTTTTGGTTGTATGATTTACATAGTGCCGGAAGCGTGGACGCTGTTTGTACGAAGGTGCGAACCTATACGAGAGGGGATTACATTTATACCGAAACGAGCTATTATGATGTTCACCGAGGTGTTGATTTAACCTATCGGAAAGTACCGGCAGATGCCTCTGAAAAAATGGATGATATGCTGATGGATAAGCTGGAACCATATGATTATCGAAATCTTAAAGAATTTAATACACCGTATTTAGCGGGATATATTGCTGAAAAATATAATTATGATGACAAAGAGCTGTTCCCAAGAATTAAGCAGAGAGTTGATAAGTATGTAGATTCATATATTAAATCAACAACATCTCAATATACGACGACAATGATCAAGAGAAGAAACATTGATACGAATCAAAAGCATGCCTATTATACACTAATTCCAGTCTGGATGGTTTGTTATGATTATAATAAAGCAGAGCACATTTTTGCGATGAACGGACAGACTGGGAAAATCGTTGGTAAACCTCCAATTAGCTATAAAAAAGTAGCCGCATGGTTTGGTGGAATAGCCGGAGTGACGTTTGTAGCGCTGAAATCACTGGCCTTGATATTTGGGGGTGGATTCTAGTGAGAAGGAAACTGTCTGCAAGTATGCTGCTGATCTTTCTCATGTTCAGTTTTATCCAAAGCCAAATAGTAGCATCAACAGAGCAAAAGGTATACGATTTTGCTGAACTTTTAACTGCACAACAGCGAGATGAAGTGGAAAGGCTTGCGGATTTGTATAGTGAACAAAGTGAAGTCGATATAATTATCTTAACAACAGCACAGACAGATGGTAGAGATATCGAAAAATACATGCAGGATTTTTATGATGAGATGGGGTTAGGCTATAATCAGCCTTTTGGTGATACGGTGATTTTAACGATTGATATGGAGAATCGAGAGGTTTATGTTGCCGGTTTTTATAAAGGAATGGAATATATAGATAATGATCGGGCACATGTCATCCGCGAGAGCATTACCCCTTACTTGTCTAATGGCGATTTTTTCAGTGCTATTACGACGTATATTGAATTAACGAATGAGTATATGGGGATTGAGCCTGAAGTACATGAAGATAATCAGATTCCAATTTCGCCAGGTAATGATCAGATCTATGTTCAACCTGGTGTCAAATCTGAAAATCTTTTTTATCAATTATGGTTTCAGATTTTTGTTTCGATTTTCGTTGGTGGTGTCAGCGTTGGTGTAATGGCTTACCGTTCAACAGGCCGTAAAACGACAACAGCGAGAACATATTTGGATGATAGCAATTCTGCAGTAACTAGCAGTAGAGATACATTTGTAAGAACAACGGTTACAAAACGTAAAAAACCGTCCAGTAATAATAATAATTCTGGCGGCGGCGGATTTGGCGGGGGAATGACTGGTGGTGGCCACTCCCATAGCGGAAGTAGAGGCCGCTTCTAAAGGCAAAGGGGGAAGATGATGTTTTTTCGAAATCAATTTGCTAATGTAGTTGAGTGGGAAGAGTTTCGCGATGATATGATTTTTTGGAAGTGGTGCAATCGAGAGATCAAAAAAGGGAGTAAGTTGATCATTCGCCCTGGTCAGGATGCGATTTTTATGCATTCAGGTCGGATCGAAGGGATCTTTAAGGATGATGGTGAATACGATATCGATTCGCAAATTATTCCTTTTTTATCAACTTTAAAAGGATTTAAATTTGGTTTTAATAGCGGAATGAGAGCTGAAGTTCTTTTTGTGAATACGAAGGAGTTTACGGTGAAGTGGGGAACGCGTAATGCAATTCACATGCCTCACCCACAGCTGCCGGGCGGAATTCCGATCCGTGCCAATGGAACATTTAATGTGAAAGTAAATGATTATATTGCTCTTATTGATAAAATTGCTGGAATAAAAAATAGCTATTATATAGAGGATGTAAAAATAAGAATTACTTCAATATTAGATCAGCTGTTAATGGAGTGGATTAGTAAAGAAGGAAAGGATCTTTTTAATTTACAAGCAAATGCCGCTGATATTTCAAAAGGAATTCGTGAAGATCTTGATATGAGTATCATCGATGACGGACTAACCATTACGAGATTTAATGTAATGAGCTTCAATTATCCAGAAGAAATTCAAAAAATGATTAATAAAACAGCATCACACAGTATGATTGCTGATTTAGGGAAGTATCAGCAAGTCGAAATGGTTGATGGCATGGCCTCAGGAAAAACGCAAGGAGGCGGAGCGGCTTCAGACATGGCGGGAATGATGATGGGGATGAACATCGCCAAGGAAATGATGAAGAACATGGAGCAAAATAAATCAAATACCGAAAAACCACAACAGAGCCAAGACAATGAACCTCAACAAAATGAATCGAAAGCAAAGGTGAATTTTTGTCCTAACTGTGGTGCTAAAGCAACGGGTGGTAATTTCTGCTCGAATTGCGGACATAAGTTAGTTTAGGTGCAAAACAAGAAATAAATAAAATTCCCTCTTGTTCCATACAATCATCATTAACAAGAGGGAAATTATTGGTTAATATGAGTTTTCATGTTTGAATTACCTGCCAATTTTTTTGATTTTTTTTAAGCTGGGCGTGGTGTATATTCTGGTCCATCTGGCTTTTCTACCGGTTTCAAGCGGAAAACTTTTGTTTCCTTAGCAACATCTCTTGTTATTTCTTTTGCTGCAGGCTTCATAATTTTCTCTTTTTTTACTTCCATTTCACAAAAATCATGACAAATCATATAGAAATCTTCGAACATAATTAGAGACATCATGGAAATTCACTCCTTTCATATATGGTAGGGGAAATTTGCCTCCCTTCACTATTATTATATACTTTGGAAAAAAAAGTATATTAGTTAAATGTGAAAGTTTTTAGAATGATTTTAATAATTATAAAGTACTAGGTTATTTGTCACATGACTATTTAAACGGGAGATAAGAACTGTATTGTCTGTGTTACGATGGTAATTTATTAAGACGGACAGATTACTCGAGTAAACCATGAAAATAAAGCTAAAATTATAGCTATACTAGAAAAGTAAAGTACATCATAAAGGAGAAAGATAAGATGAATTTTGTAACATTAAATAACGGTGTAAAAATGCCCCAACTAGGCTTTGGAGTTTGGCAAGTAGAAGATGAACATGCAACTGCTGCAGTTTCAAAAGCGTTGGAAGTTGGGTACACGTCTATTGATACTGCGATGATTTATCAAAATGAAGTAGGTGTTGGGAAGGCAATTCAACAGTCAGGAATTCCGCGTGAAGAGTTGTTTATTACAACGAAGGTTTGGAATAGTGATCAGGGGTATGAAAATACGTTAAGAGCATACGACGAAAGTTTAGAGAGGCTAGGGCTAGATTATGTTGATTTATATTTAATCCATTGGCCGATGCCAGAGGTTGATCGGTATGTGGATACATATAAAGCATTAGAAAAGCTGTATCACGATGGACGCGTAAAAGCAATTGGTGTTTGTAACTTTGAAATTGAACATTTAGAGCGGTTATTAAAGGAATGTGAAGTAACTCCTGTGTTAAATCAAATTGAGTGTCACCCGTACCTGGCTCAACATGAGTTAAAAGAATTTTGTTCAAAACATAATATTTTTGTGGAAGCATGGAGTCCGCTTGAACAAGGGGGAGAAGTGCTAAAAGACAAGGTTATTACCGACATTGCAAAGGCACATGACAAAACACCAGCACAGGTAGTATTACGTTGGCATTTACAAAATAAAAGCATCGTCATACCTAAATCGGTAACACCTGCCCGAATCGAAGAAAACTTTCAATTATTTGATTTTGACTTAACTGCTGAGCAAATGGCAGAAATAAACAAATTAAATATTGATCGACGAAAAGGCCCACATCCAAATGACTTTCATGTACGTTAAAAACAATGGCAGAGAAACGTAAACAACTGTTTATGTTTCTCTGCCATTTTATTCTTTCTGAAAAATTTAACGGAAGTTTTTCATAATCCGTTTTGCTCTAATATAATCTAACGCTTCTTTTAGTAATTCTTCTTCTACTATTTCATTGTCAACAATTAGTTTATTAGTCCCTTGTAATAAGCCCATATCAGAAACATAATGGGCAATTGTGGCATTATTTTCATCAGTAGCCTGGTTCGGTATATCAGAGTATCCGATAAGGTAATCAATCGAAGTTCCAAATAAATCGGCAATTTTCTTTAATGTATCCGTTTCGGGGGAGCGGATGCCATTCTCATAGCCTGAAACAGCTACTTTTGAAACACCAATTCTGTCACCGACTTCTTGTTGGGTAAGGCTCTTCTGTTTTCTTAATCGTTTTAGGCGTGATTTAAAGTCTGGCATGAGAAGGTCCTTTCTACAAAAATAACTAGTTAAATTATATCAAGTTCTCTTCTATATTAGCAATTTTCATTTAACACCGATCGATAAAAAAGACAGGAATCGGCTCAGTCAACTTGAATATAAACATTGCGAAAAATAAGCCTATTTGAAATAATTGTGCTAAGCAACAGAAATATCGTTTCCATGAATGGACGAGTATGATGAGGTGAAACATGGTTAATCTTATATATTCAGGTAAATATACGAATGTTGAAGCGTGTCAAATTTCAAATGACATTTTGAAGGAAACGTTTCAGGAAGCAATGGCTATTCATAAAACATTATTGTTACATAACAAAAAAATAGCGTATTTCTTTATTGATCCGTTACTTAACGCCTTTGAAGCAGCGAATCAATTCTATTTTAATATCTTTGAATGTAAAGCAATTTCGAAAATCAATACATATAAAAGCGGGGCAAGTCCAATCCAAGCGTTAGCAGACGCGAAGGAGCTTATAGAGAGTGGGTTATATGATGCCGTTTTTCTGTTTGGTCATGAGCCTTTACTAACAACTAAGAGAGTCTATGGTAAAGAAGCCGTGACAAAGGCGATGAGTATTTTTGACAGTCATACTATTATCCAATGCTACAACGAACTCGCTCATAAGCTTTGTGATGAACTGGAATTGTCTGAAGATCGATTTATGCAATTGTCTGATCAATTATATAGCAATTATCTTAGAACTTATACTCGCGTTACAGGTTATGAGGTTTCCAAGCTTAGAGGCAGGGCTCTCGATGAGCTTCACGCCGATTTGTTTAAGTTGACTGATTGTGCTAACCCAAATATTGATTTTTCCGGGGGGCTGATCTTAGCAAATGATGAAAGTGCGACGTTATTGCAGATTTCACCTAAAGATCGAATTACTGTTTCAGGGGTGAGCTATGCTATGGTAGCTGGGTCTCCTGAGAAAATTAGTGAGATTGTTGGCACAAAGGATAATATCTTTCCACATTTGCGCACTGCATTTCAACAAGCGGAGCAGCAGTCAAACATCAAGGTAATCGAACATTTATATAATAGAAATCTTTATCTTGAGTCGTACACGTGTTATCCACCTGTTCCAATCGCCTTATTACTGGTGTCAGGGATAATTTCAAGCATTGACGAATTACCACATTTCCTAGATCAATATGACATCACAATAACGGGCGGGATGAACCTTGCAAAAGCACCTTGGAATAACCCTGCTTTAAATGGAATGATTGAGATGTATCAAAAATTAAAAAAAGGACCTGTATCGTATGGTTTAGTCCATGGAAATGGCGGGATTGGCGAAGTACAAGGTATCGCTATTTTTGAAAGAAAGTAAATTCAGCAAGGCTGAGTATGGTTTTTGGTATTAGTTGTTCACATTACTACCTGTACTTTGAGTTCGTTCAACAAAAAGAAACTATTATTCATGGAATGATATAGATTTAGGTACATTATAAGTAGTCGTTATAAAAGTGAACGTTCGAAAGGCAGGGATAAAAGTGAACAGCTTGTTTAGTGTAAATGAGAAAGTTGTGTTAATTACAGGTTCGACAAGAGGATTAGGGTTATGCTTAGCCAATGGATTTGCTGACGCAGGGGCAAAGGTTGTCATAAACGGGAGAAAACAAAGTGATGTAGACAAAGTCGTTGAGCAAATCCAATGCTCTGGTGGAAGGGCAACAGGAATTGCATTTGATGTGGCAAATAAATCGGAAGTGGAAACATGTATAAAAAAAATAGAGGCGGAAGTAGGACCGATCAATGTACTCATTAATAATGCGGGGATTCAAAAACGGGCTCCACTGGAAGAACTTCGCATCGAGGACTGGAAAATGGTCATCGAAGTAAATCTCAGTTCAGCCTTTTATGTATCGCAAGCTGTTTTTCCATATATGAAAGAAAGAGAAAATGGAAAAATCATCAACATTACATCATTGAATGCGGAGGGGGCTCGTCCAACAATAGGGAATTATTGTGCGGCAAAAGGCGGCCTAAAAATGTTGACGAAGTCTATGGCAACAGAATGGGGAAAATTCAACATTCAGGTCAATGCCATCGGGCCTGGTTATTTTATTACCGATCTCACTGAGAAGCTTGTAAATAACCCGGATTTTGATGCTTGGGTAAAAAGTGAAGTGCCGCTAAACCGCTGGGGAATACCAGAGGAATTAATAGGGACTGCCATTTACCTCGCTTCAGCTGCATCGAATTATGTCAATGGTCAGACTGTATATGTAGATGGCGGCTGGCAAGCGTCCCTTTGATCAATGAATGCTTTAGGCTTCTTCACCTAGTTGTTTAAATAATTGAGTATAGAGTTTTTCTTCTTTTGCTGCTGAAATGTTCACGCCGTCAACGACGACAAAAGGATGATGCTTACACGTTTTACATTTTCCGAGACAGCCTTTACGTTTAATTTTTTTATCAGGGAAAAGTAATTTCAGTGCTTTAAATAATGGTTTTGTTTCAAAGTCATTTTTTTTACAAAAATATACCTTTTTCATTATAACCACCCTTTTTATATATGATAATGATTCTCATGATCATATATTAGCATAGAAAATAGGATTCGTCATTATATTTTTTATTTTCAAAATATTTAATTGTATTAAAGGTAAGGAAAGAAAAGATGTTACAGTTTAGTATTGGAGGGGAAAATGATGAGTCAACAATGTCCGTTTTGTTCTATTGAAGATGTAGTTTTATCGAATCAATCCGCCTTTGCAATTTATGACAAATTCCCGGTAAATAAAGGTCATTTGCTTATTATTCCACAGCGGCATGTTCGTGATTTTTTCGAGACTACGGATGATGAGAGACAAGCATTTAATGAGCTTTTGGAAGAAGGAAAGAAACTGTTGGATTTGACGTACAGCCCTGATGGCTATAATATTGGCATTAATTGCGGTAAAGCAGCTGGCCAAACGATTTTTCATGTGCACATCCACCTTATCCCTAGATTTATTGGAGATATGGATCGGCCTGGTGGCGGTGTACGCGGAGTGATTCCAACTAAACAAAAATATTAAAAGCTATTTAGCAAAAGCATCCACTAGAGTAGTGGATGTTTTATTATGTTGAATTTCTTTTTAACGTTAAGGAATAGGATATGACGGCAAAGGATGATGAGGTGTGGATGGCGAAATATAGTATATTCCGTATTATTTTAATCATTATTTGAAAATACGACCGCTATGTTCGTGAAAATTTTTATGTGTTTGACATATCTCACTTACAAGAACTTTCACAAACGACATAATAAGAAAAAGTTTCGTTACTTAAGGACTGGGGTGATAGTATGAGGAAGTTAAATAAAGCTGAAAAGAAAACATTGCTAATTGCGGTGATTGCTATACTCGTACTATTGTCTATTCGACTGCTTTCTAATCCATTACACGAGATGTATGACCCGATCAATCACCTTGCTGTTCATCTTATTTTAGAGTTTTTTAGCATTACGATTTCTTTTGCCATTTTTCTCTACGGTTGGCTTACATATCGTCATTATCAATCTCAACAGCTATTAATGATTGGAGCCATCTTTCTGGCCGTTGGTGTATTAGATTTATTTCATACATTAACATTTAAAGGAATGCCATATTTTATTACAGAAAGCTCGATTCAAAAAGCAACTTTATTTTGGCTTGCTGCCCGTTTTACAGAAGCGATATTTATGTTAGCGGCAATCCTTTTACCTAGAAAAAACAACAACGAGAAAGACTATCGGTATGTTTTTCTTGCAATAGCAATGAGTTATGTTAGTTTCTTTGCATTTGTTATTTATATGTTTGAACATTCTTTTCCAGTATTAGTTATTGAAGGGATGGGAACAACACCGCTCAAAAATGGAATTGAATATGTAATTAGTCTGATACATATCATTGCAATTCTTATTATCTTTACTTATTATCGGAAAAATCAAAACCCGGCTGAATTATCGATTGCGCTAGCCTTTTTCTTTTTATTAGTCTCCGAACTCATTTTTACTATGTATAAGAGTGTGTACGATTTTGATAATTTTCTTGGGCACCTCTATAAAGTAATTGGTTACTATTATTTATTAAAAGGTTTTTTCTTTCCGGCAATTGATGAACCGTTTACGCAAAATAAATTAATAAAAGATCAACTATCAACGACACAACAGCAATTTAAAGCAATGTTTGATTTTTCTGCTGATGCGATTGTCATTATTGATTTACAAAGAATAGTACTTCATGTAAATCCAGCATTTCAAAAAATATTTGGCTATCATCCAGCTGAAGTGATTGGAAAACCTTTGCCAATTATACCTTCTGAAAAAGAAGATGAGGCAAAGCGATTGTTTACTAAAATAAAGGCCGGGGAATCGGTAATCGACTTTGAAACAGAAAGACAACGAAAGGATGGAATGTTAATTCATGTTAGTTATACAGTTTCTCCTATAAGAAATGATGAAGGAAATGTCATTTTCTTTTCGATAATTGTTCGTGATATAAGCCATCGCAAGGAAACAGAAGAACTACTTATTAAATCGGAAAAGCTATCGGTCGTCGGTCAGTTATCAGCCGGTTTCGCTCATGAGATACGTAATCCTTTAACAACGATTAAAGGTTTTATTCAATTAATTGAACGGAACTCTAACGATGAACATAATCAGTATTTTTCTTTAATAAAATCTGAATTAAATCGAATTGAGTTCATTACAAACGAATTTATGTCCGTTGCTAAACCACAAGCACTTCAATATAAGAAAGAAAATATCTCAAATTTGATTTTTGAGGTAACAAGATTTATGGATCCACAGGCGCTAATGTACAATGTTCAAATTTTTACATCAGTTGAAGAGGGACTTCCCCCTATTACGTGTGAAGCAAACCAACTAAAGCAAGTACTCATTAATTTGTTGAAAAATGCCATTGAATCAATGCCAAAAGGTGGTAATGTATTTATAAAGCTTTCACGAATAGATGAGCAAAGTGTTTCGATAAGCATTACTGATCAAGGCTGTGGTATTCCTGCTGAATTGCTACCGAGGTTGGGGGAACCATTCTATACTTTAAAGGAAAAAGGGACAGGATTAGGGTTAATGGTTACTTATAAAATTATTGAAGAGCATAATGGGACGATTGAGGTGGATACAGAGCTTAATAAGGGAACAACGTTTACAGTTACATTACCAATTGATAGTTGAATTGTGTTATATATCACGATTGCGAGAAAATAAAATAGAACAAATACAGACGCTTACCAATATGATGGTGAGCGTCTCTTTTTTATATGGTTTCGACAAAAGTTTAGCTATTTAACTCCTTTTTTCGAGGATGTTCTTTCAATTTATCTTTCTCTTTTTTCGAAATAAAGAATTTATTGAAAAAAGTTTAAATAAATAGTGGTAAATATTTCTCTTGTGTTATATAATTATAAAAAAATAAGTGATTTGTTATATAACAAAGAAACGTTAAACAAAAATAAAACACAAAGGGGTAGTTAACATGATGAAAATTGATTCAATCGCTCGTAGAATACTAGGATGGAAATTAAATAGATGGGATCGTTGGTATGATCGGGAAAAGGGAATTTTTATTCAGACATCTGATTTTCAGCCAGAACAAAATCTTGACCATGCAATGTTAATCGTTGAACGACTAGAACAGTTAGGCTATACGTATAGAAAACTTGGAGCAAATGATGTTTGTTTTAATGATATCAGAGCGACAGGAAATACGTTATCACAGGCAATTACAAATGCAGCATATTCAGTCGTTTTAAAAACCTCTGTTGTTGATACGAGTACAGCTGAATATCAAGTATGCTAATCAAATTACAAGTTTAGTAGTTAATAAGAGTTGAAAAAGCAGAGCTGTTTATGCTGAAGTCAAAACGTGTGAAGTGAATAATTTTAAACTGAAGAGCTTACATTTAGTAGGGTTTGAGGAGAGGAATTTAGATTGTTATCCCAATTAAAAAAGTTAATAAAACAATAAAGGATAGTTACGTAGATGTATTTTCTACTACTATCCTTTTTATTCTCTTTGGATGATACGTTGATCAATCACCATAGCGTCACCTAAATGCGGCAAACTTGCACTGGACAAGGTGCGTCTGTTGGACATTTACATACGCCACGGAGGTCACTAAGCTTTCGAATGATTATATGACCGTCAACGATGGCAATTGTTCCTTCATCGCGCCATTGATTTAGGAAGCGGTTTACACTTTCTCTTGTCATTCCGATAAAGTCACCGATCTCTGTGTTTGTTAATTTTACATCGAGCTTGATCCCATCAGCACGAATGATTCCATACGTATTACTCATACGAATTAAAGTAGAAGCAAGTGCCCCTTTTTTACCGAATAATAGTAAATCACGAAACTTTGATTGGTTTTTTTGGTAGGTTACACCTAACCAATTCATAAATTCCATTGAAAAGCTGCCAAATTCGAATAATAGATTATGCAAGTCCTGTACATCAATGACACCAATTTCAACATCTTCTAGAATGGCCGCTGTATAACTATGAAAAGCGTTTCCTAATCCGGAATAGTCCCCTAGTAATTCACCCTTTTTTGCGATTGAAAGAATAAGGTCTTTACCGTCTTCTGTCGTTTTCATCAATTTTAAACGTCCAGAGCGAACGAAATAGAAGTTACTTGCTGAGTCACCCTCCCAAAATAAGTATGTGCCCGCCTTTTCTTTCATCGGTTTCATTAATGCTTCTAGTTTATGAAAGTTTTCCATTGAAAAGTAATCCTCGATACCATTATAAAAAGTGTGGCTTTGTCTTTCCGCTATATTCATCATTGCCATTGTAATTCCCCCTTCAAAACTTATCTTACTTAGATAATAACATTGGCATTGTGGGAATGTTATCGGGGGAATTCCTGAAAAACAATTACGAAATCCCCTATCTTTAAGTGAGGAAAATCACACAAGTGCTCAGTGTATGTTAGTAAAACCCTGAAAAAACATACAGGAATCAGGGATACTGAAAAGATAATCAGGGAATTCACCGAGTTACATTGAGGACAAAATGGCTTAGAATAAAGATATAGATTAGACTAAATAAAGGGAGAGGGAGCATTATGGGACAAGATTACAGCACAAGTTTACAATCCCTCATAAATGATAGTAATAGTGATTTTGCTGCATTGGCATTTGTTGATTCGCGGAAACGGCATATACATTGGAAACATGTATCGGGAAGTTGCAGCCAACGTTTAAAAAAAATGGTTGGAAAGCCAGGCATTGACTTATCAGGTATGGTTGTTCGTTTCGGGGATGTCATGATTGTTGATAATTCGGATGCAAATATTAATGAAAAGAGGCTGGAGTTTCCCAGTATGGTTGCAGAAGGCCTATACTCAGCAATGGCTTCTCCAATTGCGATTGACGGACAGATAAGCGCTGTATTAGTCGTAGGAAGTCGGACGGAGCGTACGTATACACAGGCTGATATCTGCTTAATAAAAAAGGAGGCAGAAAGGTTCGCTTCAATGATTAAAGCAAAACTGAATATAGTTACTTAAAAGGGGATGTTTCAAAAGTGAAAGCTCTCCTCGAACGTTTACAAAATATGAGGTTAATCACGGATCAACTTCTATATTTTATGGTCGAGGTGACTGTTACTTTGCTTTTGAGACAACCCATTTTTTATTTGAATGATTGGTATGTTCGTGTCTATTAGTAAATTCACAAACCTTTCAGGTCCTGAAAGGTTAGAAGGTTAGAATTATTTTTGGCTAATGGCAATTTGCAAACTAATCAACATCAAAAGGCCACCTTTTATATGTGGACAATTAATCCGTACAAAGTCCTAATGATGTTGCGATTCCTGCCCGTTTATTTTGTTATACTTTGTGCAATTACGAACAAATTGTCTGGACCAGGCATTAACGTAAGGAATATCGCAACACCAAGAAAAGACAAGATTACCATGATATCCATTTTATCCCTCCATCATGATGATTTTATTATTTAACATGAATTAATGGTAGTATATAAACAGATATGAGTCTAGATATAAAGAGTGAATAGTCGGAAAAAATTTTTGCGGACAATAGATGAAAGAAGTGGTAGAGATGACAACAGAAAAATTATATTATCACGATCAATACATACGAACGTTTTCAACGAAACTACTAAAGCAGGATAAGGATGAAGGAGGGCATAACTATGTCGTGTTAAAGAAAACGGCATTTTATCCTACCGGTGGGGGACAGCCTCATGATATTGGAACACTTCAAGATGTAAGTGTGATCAATGTTGAGGAGGTTAAAGGGGAGATCCGTCATATTATTAATCAGCCGCTTAATGTCGATGATGACGACGAGTTAGTTGGAATTATTGATTGGGAACGTCGCTTTGATCATATGCAGCAGCACGCGGGGCAGCATATTTTATCCGCAATATTTGAAAATTTTTATGGATATAAAACCGTTAGTTTTCATTTAGGGAAGGAAGTGTGTACGATTGATCTAACTACTGCCAATCTTACTGAGGATGAAGCCGTGCATGTTGAAAGTAAGGCAAATGAAATCATACTTGAAAATCGGCCAATCGAAACAAAGTGGGTAACTGAAGCAGAGTTATCCAATTATTCGCTTAGAAAAGAATTATCAGTTTCAGAAAACATTCGGTTGGTGATTATACCTAATCTCGATGATAATGGCTGTGGTGGCACACATCCTGATTCGACCGGACAAGTTGGTTCTTTGAAAATTTTGGGCTGGGAAAAACAAAAGAAAAATATTCGTGTGTCTTTTGTATGTGGGAAGAGAGTTTTGAGGCAGTTTCATGATAAACACCGTGTTATCCAGAATGTCACGAGTATATTAAGTGTTCCGCAAGAAAAAATCGAGACTGCGGTAGAACGGATGGTACAGCAAACGAAAGATTTAGAAAAAGCGATTGATGAATTGAAGCTTGAGCTCATTGAGCATGATGCAATCCGGTATATGAAAACGGCGGAGAACATCCATAGCTATAAAGTGATAACAGCAATTTTTACTAACCGACCAATCGTTGAGTTACAGCAATTGGCGAGAGTAATTGCGACGAAAACGAACGATAATCTTGTTTTGTTCATCAATGAAAATGACAATAAGCTTCAGCTTATTTGTGCGCGAAGTGTTGAATTGAACTTGAATATGAATCAGGTAGTGAAGTCGATTTTACCGTTGATAAATGGGAAAGGTGGCGGGAACGAATTGTTTGCCCAAGGTGGAGGAGAGAAGACGATTTCAGCTCAACAATTAATGGATGAACTGATAAATGTGATAGCTAACTGATGAACAGATTACGATAACCCTCTCTATGTCAAACTAATCTATACTTAGAATTTTTCATTGTTGAATGTTAAATAATAGGTACAGTGTATATTGGATAGGGAGTGTTGAGGACTTTGATCAAGTTACAGAGGAAAGTGTTATTATTAAGTACTATTCTGTCACTATTTCTACCGGTGCATCTATATGTTTATGCAGAGCCTTATTTAGCTCCCGATGTTGTTATTGACGTTGGACATGGTGGGATTGATGGTGGTACATCATCTAGTGGAGTTTTAGAAAAAGACATTAACTTAGAAGTTGGTCTTAAATTATTTAATGAATTAAATAAAAAATCATTTAATGTTGGGATCACAAGAATTAACGATGCCACGTTAAGCGATGAAAGTCAATTCACTAACCTAAGTCGGCATATGAGGGATTTAAAGCAACGAATGATAATTGCTAATACTCTCAAACCTAGGGTGTTTATTAGTTTGCATGTCAATTGGTCAAAAAACAAGAAACGTAGAGGACCAGTTATTATTTATCAAGTGAGCGAAAAAAGTCTTCAATTGGCTCATCTTGTACAGGGACATTTGAATGAATATTACGGTGTAAATAAGAATCCGTTTAAGGGCAATCCTTATTTTCTGATGAAACATTTGGATATGCCATCAATTATTGTTGAGTTAGGCTATCTTAGTAATTCCAAGGATTTCGGTATTTTGACAGATGAAGAGTCACAAGGCGAGCTCGTTGATGCAATGGTTCGAGCAGTTGAAGAATACTTTATGCTGTATCCGCATGAGAATGTAACAGATACTGTAAACCGTGGAGCAATATTTCAATCTCGAATTAGATAGTGCTGAGGGTCCTATCAAATATACAAAGTTATTTATCAAAAAAAAGATAGTAAGTACAGAAGAAATTCTGCTTACTATCCTTTTTGATCTGATTTATATACGGCAAATAGCTACTGGACAAGGGGTATCTTTCGGACAATTACATACTTCACGTAAGGCGCTTAATTTTCTAATGATAATGTATCCATCTTCAATTGAGATCGTTCCTTCGTCGCGCCATTGGTTTAAAAAACGGTTTACGCTTTCTCTTGTCATCCCGATAAAGTCACCAATCTCTGTGTTCGTTAATTTAACATCGATTTTGATTCCATCTGCTCTCATGATTCCATAAGTGTTTCCCATGCGAATTAAAGTGGAAGCAAGTGCCCCTTTTTTACCGAACAGAAGGAGATCACGGAACTTTGATTGATTCTTTTGATAGGTTACACCTAACCAGTTCATAAACTCCATTGAAAAACTACCAAATTGACAGAGTAAGTTATGAATATCTTTCATAGAAACCATTCCAATTTCAACATCTTCAAGAGTGATTGCTGAATAACTATGGAACCCGTTTCCTAATCCAGTATAATCACCAAGTAGTTCACCTTTTTTGGCAATCGAAAGAATGAGATCTTTACCGTCCTCAGTTGTTTTCATTAATTTTAACTGACCTGAGCGTACAAAATAGAAGTTTTTTGCCTGGTCACCTTCCCAAAATAAATATGATCCTGCTTTTTCTTTGATTGGTTTCATTAATTCTTCTAATTTATGAAAATTTTCGCTTGAAAAGAAGTCTTTAATCCCGTTGTAGAATGTATTCTCTTGTTTCGCAGCTAAATTCACCATCGCCATTGTTACATTCCTCCCTAAAACTTATCTTACTTAAATAATATCATTGGCACTGTGTAAATGTTATCAGGGGAATTCCTGAAAAATAATGACGAAAACCCCGATCTTTCAGTGAGGAAAATCACATCATATGATCCGGATGAAGTAATAAACCCTGACAGGAAGCGGAGGATATAAGAAACACCGAAAGAAAGATCAGGGAATTCACTGAGGGAATACACCTAGTAAAGAACATATAAGGGATATCATTTTAAATGGTTATCTTAAACCGATATAATTTACGTAATGGTAAAAATGATTGAGGAGGGGAATACGGCAGAATTTCATTAAAAAGTTTATAATAACAAAAATTGGTAATAATTATATTACAAAATGATTTCTAGCGGGAGGAAAGAGTATGAATTTACAAAAAGAAAAGTTTGCTAAAGGATACTCGGTATTTGCGTTGATTAGAGGACTTAATTTTTTGATAGAAAATGATATTCGAAAATCAATAAAAAATAATGAGTTAACCTTTCCATCCTTTCGCGTTCTATGGATTATGTATTTTGATTCAACGATTACAATGAAAGATCTTAGCTATCTAATTCAAACAGATCTTTCCAATGTATTTCGCCAGTTGATAAAATTAAAGGACATAGGCTTTGTTACATTAGAGAATGGTGAAGATGCAAGGACAAAGAAAATCTCTTTAACCAAAGCAGGGAGAAAAGTTGTTCAAGATTTTATCAATCAAAACAGTACTGGCTCAGAGTTACAAATTGTTAACCTAATTGAAAAAATTCCAAAAGAAGATTTCCACAAATTTATTGAAGTTTTAACTTTGTTAAGTAATCAATTGGTCGGAGAAAATTACAGTGAATTTATAGAAAAGTCGTCAAAAGAACTAGTTAGAAACAATGCAGAAACTGCTTAAACATAATATTAAGTATTGTTAATGCCGATGTCTACAGTATTTGTAAATGTCGGCTTCTTTGTGTTGTATTGATAAATTTGCGAATGCAAATAATTTTGCCTGTTTGAATCATACTATAGTTAATAAATTTTGAGAATTTGTCAGGAGGGAAAAGAAGAATAAGTTGAACCATTAACTTTATTCAGACCTAAATAATTTGAAATTATTGAAATGAGGAGTTAAAAATATGCCAAATCCATTTGAAGCGTTTTGGAATACATTAAAAACAATGACTGATTATGATACAAAGGCACCTTTGCATGTTGGTGAAGTGATGACGTGTTGGACGTATTTGGCAGGGATTAAAGATATGCTGAGATATGAGGAAATTGGTTTAAATACAACAACTGATGATGAAGTTAGGGAAATGCTCAATGATGCGTATACAATGTGTAAATCACAGGCGGATCGTCTAGAATCATTTCTTATAAAAGAAGGAGTACCTCTACCTGAGACTGTCCCTCCTAAGCCACAAGCACAGACGAATAATATTCCTGCAGGTGTAAAAATTTCGGATGATGAGATAGCCAATGGTGTCTCAATTAAAATTGCATTAGCCATTATCGAATGTGCCACCGGTCAATCTCAATCGATACGCAGTGATGTTGGAATGATCTGGGCAGAATTTCAGTCTGAGATGCTTACTTTTAGTACAACATTAAAGAAATTGATGAACAAAAGAGGATGGCTCAAAATTCCGCCATATTATTCGGCTGCATATGAAACGAAATAAGATTCTTTTTATGATAGAATAACAAATAAAGCGTACAGCTTTGTGCTGCACGCTTTAAATTGCAAAGGCATGATTCCCGATAGTTTTGATTACTTTACGAGTGAAAATCCAATCGCTTGTAGCTGTTTTTGGGTTATAAAAAAACAATAATTCCTTGTCTTCGTTTTCTGGATTGGTTAATGCTTCATGAACAGCTAGATGTGCTTCTTTATCGGCAGGTTCACTAATCGATCCGTTACTAACCGGTTCAAATGCATTTTTTTGATAAATCACTTCTTCGATTGTATCAGGGAATTCCTCGTGTTCAACTCGATTTAATACTACTGTAGCAACAGCTACTTTTCCTACATACGGTTCCCCTTTTGCTTCAGCATGAACAAGACGAGCAAGCAGTTCAGTTTCTTCATTTGAAATGGATAGTAGTTCTTCTGAAGTTTCTATTTCATTCATTGCTGGTTGAATATAGAGTAATTCTGTTAGCTTTACTTCATTGCTTTCAATCCCGTTTATTTTATAAAATAATTGGATGGTTTCATCATTTTGAATTGTATCTTCAGTTTCAGCATTTACTTGCGTTGTTGGAATAACTAGATAGGTAACAAAGAATAATAGGAATGTTATCATTAACATAAATAACTTTTTCATTTGATATCTCCTCCTGTTTATTTATAGAATAAATGTGTCATCGTTTTTTTTCTTAACAACCACATCTTGTAGAATAAAAACAGGCCCATATTCAAGGCTAACAGGAAATCAAGAGTAAAACATTAGTGAACGATTGGGTGGATTACCATTATATAGCTTGTGCAATAACTTAATCTTCATTTAATTGAGGTATATCGAATTAGGCAGGCTCTTCTTTACAATGAGTGACTTAATGCGATACTATATCTAAAGAAAGAAAATGAGAGGAGGGTATTCGAATTGCTCTCACAAAAAGAAAAAGAGTTAATTAAAGAGTACATATCGAAAAATTCATCGTTTACGTTAATTGATTTATGCAATTACTTGATCGATCATGGTTCGAGTAGCAGTACTTATTTAACTGGGAAATATAAAATTTACCCTTATGCTGCCATTTTTATAGAATCTTATCTACCTCAACCAATGGTAGACATTAAACACAGTGAAAATAACGTTCACTATAAAATTATTGGTGAGCTTTCGAATCAAGCTGAGGATAACAACGATGTACTGAAAGAGAAAAAAGAGGAAGAACACAAGCAAACAAAAGAGGAAAGTCCAATACCTGAATCTCAACAGCTAAGTTTGTTCTAAGTGTGACCAATCCAATTTATTTTTACGGGGGGGATCTGATTTGATCAGATGCCCCCTTTATTCGTTCAACAACAGACTTTAATCTTCTTTTTTGATTATATTATCTAAAAAAAAACATTTACATAAATCCATAAGGGTGAAAAATGTCACATAAAAGCACATTTTTACATGGTAAAATTAGTTTATAATGACTTTAAGGAAAGAATTGTAGTTTAATGTAAGTTTAAGAGAAAAGGATAAACGTGCTATTTCTAGATTGTTTCAAAAAATATAAGGGGTATGAACTTGAAAAGGGTAATAGAACCAGCGATACGATTAATGAATCATTTAAACTATCCCCAGAAATTCACCTTAATAGGGGTGATAATTTTATTTCCTGTTCTTTTCTTCATCTATACAATTATTGCTGACATTGATAGAGATGTATCGTTTACAAAAAAGGAACAATTGGGAGTAGAGTATAATCTACATTTGAAATACTTAATGGATGATTTTCAACAGCATCGAGGCATGTCGCATGCATATTTAAGGGGATATGTTGCGTTTAAAGATGATATTAAAGAAAAAAAACTGCAAATTGAGATGAGAATTGAAGACATTGATAATGTCGATGACAGGCTTGGGGAAACATTGAAAAGTACAGAAAAATGGGAAGCGATTAAAGAGCGGTGGAATCATTTCGAACGTGATGCCAATTACTTAACAGCTGTAGAAAATTATGAAGAGCATACCCGGTTAATTGAAGAATTATTACAGTTTATGAGTTATATAGGGAATACGTCGAATCTTTTTCTGGATTCTAAGCTGACAAACTATCATTTAATTACCACTTACTCTAAGCTCCCATACATGGCAGAAAAGCTCGGACAAGCAAGAGGACTTGGTGCAGGTTATATTGCTCAAAAAAGTTTGAGTTTCGATGAAAGAACTGAATTGTTTATCCGTTCAATTTTAATAGATTCTACTTTAAAGGAAATCAAGCAGGGAGTAGAGCTCATCCTCAAAGAAGATATTCCGCAAAAAGAATTAATCGATTTATTAATCACTGAAACATCCATCAACACAAATGGGTTCTTGTATCAGCTAGAAAATGATTTGTTGCAAGCAGCAACCGTAAATATGGATTCGAGTTATTATTTTAATATTGCAACGAAGGCAATTGATAGTGCGTTGAATTTATATATTGTCGAAGCGAAGATATTAAATGACTTGCTAGAAAAAGATATTAGGGTTCTTGAATCGAAACGAAATGGATTAATTATCTTATCACTTGTTATATTACTTACTGTAACGTATCTATTTATTGGTTTTTTCCTCTCTGTTAGAAATACAATTGCAACACTGGAACATACAGCATCACGTATGGGGCAAGGACATTTAGATGAAAAAGTCAAACTCGATACAAAAGACGAGCTTAAGCTTGTTGGTGATTCCTTCAACAAGATGGCTGAAGCATTTCGAATGAAAATTAAAGAACATGAAGAGATGACAGAATCTTTGCGGCGAAGTGATGAGCGATTTAGAAAGATCTTTACTCACTCGGGTATCGGAATCGGTCTTAGAAAACCAACTGGCGAAATTATTGAAATCAATCCTGTTTTAGAAAAGATCACTGGGTATACTCGTAAGGAACTTGAAAATATTCCGATTACAAAAATCTCAGAAGCAGTCCAACCAGAAGGAAGGCTATTTCAAGAATTAATTACAGGGAAACGTGATGCGTATAGTATTGAAAAAAAATATTTTCAACCGAGTGGTCAAATCGTACTTGGGAAACTAACAGTTACACTATTCCCATCAGATGACCCTCAAGAAAACTATTACATACTAGGTATTGTTGAAGATATTACTGAGAAAAAGAAAATGGAGCAAGAGCTTAAAGATAGGGAGAAATGGTTTCGATTTATTACTGAACACTCCACAGACATTATTACAAATCATAAAAAGGATGGTACATATTTGTATGTCTCACCTGTGATGCAAGATATATTGGGGTATCATCCAGACGAATTGATCGGGCAATCCCCGCTTGATTATATCTATAAAGATGATCAAGACTTAGTAATAAAAGAAATATCAGAAGTAATCGATCCAAATTATAATGATATTAATACATTTAGTTACCGAATGTTAAAAAAAGATGGGTCTTTTACATGGATTGAGACGACTGCCAGAAGCTCTTATCAAGAAGGTGGCAGGTTAGGGGAAATTATCGCGGTTTCTAGGGATATAACAAAACGTAAAGTAATCGAAGAACAGCTGAGGGAAACAAATGATATTTTACAAAAACTTTCATCGCTCGATGGTTTGACTGGAATTGCGAACAGACGGAGTTTTGATGACTTTTTACAACGGGAATGGCATCGAGCTTATCCGTTGTCATTGATTATGCTAGATATCGATTTCTTTAAAAAGTTCAATGATACATACGGACATCAACAAGGTGATGTTTGTTTGCAAAAAGTAGCCAATACATTAAAGAATACTGTTAGACGTTCCACTGATTTAGTGGCTCGGTATGGTGGTGAGGAATTTGCGGTTGTCCTCCCGAATACCGATGCAGATGTTGCTTATCAATTAGCTGAAAACATACGAAATAACATAAGCGGTCTAAACATACCTCACGAAGCTTCATATATAGCTGATTATGTAACAATTAGTGTGGGTGTTGCAACAGTTGTCCCTGCTCAATATAAGGATCCGAAAGAACTGATTGAGAAGGCCGATCGAGCTCTCTACAATGCCAAGAATGAAGGCAGGAACCAGGTGAGGGTGAGTGAAATGTGATGATTTTAAGTAAAATAAATAACGTTGTATAGAAATTAGAAAAGGATAGAAGGGAGAATATTTTTCCCTTACTATCCTATTTTTTAGCGTTTTAAAGATTTTTATGTATAAATTTGTAAGGAAGTGTCATATGAGGTCAAAAAAGGAAATAATTATATAATTCTATATTATTTATTAAGAATTATTGTTAAGATTAATATAGTAAATAATAGTTTGATATAAATTTAAATGTGGATTGGAGGAGGGAAAAAGTTGAAAAAAATAGTTGTAGGAATATCTGGGGCAAGCGGAGCGATATACGGAATAAGGACACTAGAGGTATTGAAGGAGCTAGGTATTGAAAGTCATGCGATTATCAGCAATGCAGCGGTCCAAACAATCCATTATGAGACTTCGTATAAAGTAGAGGATGTACTAAAACTAGCAACGAGAACGTATGACCAACGCGATATTGGTGCAGCTATTTCAAGTGGCTCATTTAAAGTAGATGGAATGATTGTTGCTCCATGTTCAATCAAGACACTTTCGGCAGTTGCTAATAGTTATAATGATGAATTAATAACAAGAGCAGCTGATGTTCAGTTAAAAGAACGAAGAAAGCTAATACTTATTGTAAGAGAAACTCCATTTAATTTAAGTCATTTACAACATATGACGTTAATTACCCAAATGGGGGGAGTAATCTTACCACCAGTACCTTCTTTTTATCATAAACCTAAAACAATTGATGATATTGTCAATCAAACAGTTGGTAAGGCTTTAGATCAATTTGGAATCGATGCGAATTTGTTTGAAAGATGGACAGGAGAATAAGTGAATAATGAAATGACTTTCTCAAATAGTGGGATAGTCATTTTTTTATTTTGAGAATTTTGGTAAAATTTCTAACAAAAGTAATGAAAATATCTGATAATTTAGCAATAATCTATATAAATCCTAGTTTTTGATAAGATGTTCTTTGTTAAATGTTAAGTTGTTAATCAGTATTGTTATTATTTATTAAAATTTTTTATAATATACTGAAAATTATGAATTGACAGTAAGAGTTAATTAATGGTAGATTTGGTTTAAATATTCTTATATGAAGGGAATGTTGTTTCATAAATTAAGAATGAAATTATAGAGATGGGAGAGAGTGCTATCAATGGAAAAACTTTTTGATAAGATTGTCCGTGGTCAGCTTGTACTAGAGGATAAAGTAGTGCTTGGAGAAATAGGGATAACGTCGGGTAAAATATCTGAAATTTCTGATAAACAAGGCTTGCTTGCGTCTAATCATATATTAGATTTTGATAAAAAATATATTTTTCCAGGTTTTATCGATGTTCATCTTCACTGCTTTAGCAATCCGAATGAAGGTTTTACAAATGTGTCACACTCTGCCGCGGTAGGAGGTATCACAAGTTTCCTCGATATGCCGTATGACCTGCCTAACCCAATAAATAATGTAGAAGAGTTTAATTGTAAAAAAGAGCGCTTACAAAAAGAATCTGTTGTTGATGTTGGATTGATTGCAACGATAAAAAAGCAAGGTGGCTTGGATCAAATTGCACCTCTTGCTGAGGCAGGAGCAGCTGCATTCAAAATGTCACTCTTTGAGACTGACCCTTACAGGTTTCCAAGAATACCAGATCATGAAATCTTACAAGCGTTTGAATTAATTAAAGAGACTGGATTACGAGTGGGTTTTCATGCTGAAAACGATGATATCATTAATCCGATTGTCAACCAATTTATAGAGGAAGGCAAAGTATATCCCCTCGCACATCCTGAGAGCCGGCCTCCTGTTTCTGAAACAAGTGCAGTTGTAAAGCTGTTGGATTTTGCTTATTGGACTGGTGTAAAGCTACATATTTTTCATGTTACCCACCCACGCTGTATTGATTTAATTCAGCAATTTAAGAAGGATGGTGTTGATGTTACGTCAGAGACATGTTCCCACTACTTATTATTAAATCAGGAAGATTTAAATAAGTACGGTCCATTGGCAAAAATGAATCCGCCATTACGGTCAGCTGATTCAGTCGAAGGTTTATGGCGGCAATTAAAGACCGGTGACATTGATTTTATTACCTCTGATCACGCGCCATGGTATTACGAAGATAAGGCAAAGGGTAATGACAATATCTTTAAGTCTCCATCCGGACTACCTGGTGTTGAAACTTTAGTCCCGCTAATGTTTGATGCAGCAGTAGCGTCGGGAAGAGTTGCGCCAGTCGATTTTGCAAAACTATTATCTACGAATCCAGCGCACTACTTCAATATAAAAAATAAAGGTGCCATAAAAATTGGATACGATGCTGATCTTACTGTAATCGATGGGGATGAACGTTTTCAAATTAAGGCTAGTGAGTTTCAATCATTAGCAAAGTGGTCGCCATATGATGGCATGACTTTACAAGGTAAGGTGAAGCAAACGATCGTCCGTGGAGAAACAGTTTATGATGGTGAAAAAATTGTAAAGGATCCTGGGTTTGGAAAGTTTATCACCGGCATAGGTGGCAAAGAAAAGGTAAAACAGTAGCGAATGTTCAATGATAAAGAAATAAGGAGGGGTCATATGATTAAGTTTGATAAAGTTGGAAAAGTCTATGACGACTTTACTGCACTAGAAGAGATTAGCTTTGAAGTAGCAAAAGGAGAGCTAATCGCTTTAATCGGTCCTAGTGGATGTGGTAAGACAACGAGCTTACGAATGATCAATCGTTTAATTGAACCTAGCTCAGGAACGATTTATATCGATGGGGAAGATATATCAAAAAAAGATCCAGTCGAACTAAGAAGAAATATTGGGTATGTTATTCAACAAATTGGATTATTGCCCCATTTAACAATCGGTAAAAATATTGGACTTGTACCAAAATTAAAAGGTTGGAAAGAGAAAGAGTATTCGAACCGAGTCGATGAATTATTAGACATGGTTGGATTAGACCCAAGGATATACCGAGATCGTTATCCTTCTGAATTAAGTGGGGGACAGCAACAGCGAGTGGGAGTCATTCGCGCACTGGCTGCTGAGCCGCCGGTTGTATTAATGGATGAACCATTCAGTGCGTTGGACCCAATAAGTCGAGAGCAATTACAAGATGAATTAGTACGATTACAGAAAGAGATTCACAAGACGATTGTGTTTGTTACACATGACATGGATGAAGCACTAAAAATAGCAGATCGTGTAGCAGTTATGTTAAATGGTCACATCATTCAATTGGATACACCAGATGCAATCATAAAGAATCCAGTGAATGATTTTGTTAAAGATTTTATTGGTGAAAAACGATTAAACAACCAAATCGATGAAGGGAAACAGAAGCTAACAGTAGGTAATGTCATGAATGTGCAATCCTTTGATATTTTTGTTGATCACAGTGTTTCAGAAGCATTAACGCTACTTAACATTACGGGAGCGGATTGTCTGGCTGTTACAGATCATAATAAGAAGCTGTCAGGTATTGTCACAAAGGTAGATTTAGAGAATAATGCTTCAAAAGGTGACACCCCTATTGAAATGTTACTTGAAAAAAATATCCCTACGATTGATATCAAAGATAAGTGGGAGAATGCTACCAAGATATTGCTTTCATCAAATGTAACTGGAATTCCAGTTATTCAACATAACGAGGTAATTGGGGTAGTAACACAAAAAAGTATCTTAAAGAATTTAGCTATATTAGATGAAGTGAATGTGTAAAAAGAGTAGGGGGGATTGCTGTGAATGATATAAAGCTGCTTTGGGAAGTTTATACAACCCGTACAGATATGATTATGAACGGGTTAATGCAGCATATTTTTATGACAGTTGTTACGATGAGTATTGTTTTGGCAATAGCGGTACCATTAGGAATTTATTTAACAAGAAATCAAAAATTTGCAGACCCAATAATAGGTGTGACAGGTGTGTTTCAAACCATTCCAAGTATTGCGTTATTTGGATTTCTAATGCCTTTTGTAGGTATTGGATTAAAGCCTACAATTATTGCTTTAGTCATGTTTGCATTACTCCCTGTCCTACGGAATGTTTATACAGGAATTAAGGAAGTTGACCCAGCATTAATAAGTGCGGGTAAAGGAATGGGGATGACTGATCGTCAAATACTATTTACAATCCAAATTCCATTAGCTTTGCCGGTTATTATGGCGGGGATAAGAACAGCAACGATCATGACAATTGGTGTAGCAACAATCGCAGCTTTTATCGGAGCCGGTGGACTTGGTGAAATTATCTTTCGAGGTGTTTCATTAATGAGAAATGAATTAACACTAGCAGGAGCAATACCAGCTGCAGCTCTAGCACTAACTGCTGACTTTTTACTAAAGAGAATCGAAAAATGGGTTTCACCACACCGTAGAGCAAAGAAAAGTTCACTCAAACCAAAACCAGTGTCAGAAAGCAATATTGCTCAACAAAATTAAATAAAAATTGGGGGAAAAGCTATGAAAAAAATTGGTGTTCTTCTAATAATGTCGTTGTTGCTTATCGTTACCGCTTGTTCTGGTGCTCAAGGAAGCAACTCAGGATCAGGTGAGGATGAAACAACTAGAATTGCAATTGGAGGAAAAAACTGGACTGAACAAATTTTGTTAGTTCATCTTATGGGTACATTATTAGAGCATCATACTGATCATGAGATTGTTCATCGTGATGGTTTAGGCTCTTCAGATGTACTAGTTCAAGCGTTAACAGATGGTGATATTGACCTTTTTGCAGATTATACTGGTACAGGCTTGATTAATGTATTGGGTTTAGATCTTGAAGAAGGTGATACACCTGAATCTGTTTATGATAGAACAAAACAAGGTTATGAAGAGAAGTATGGATTTACTTGGTTAGAGCCATTAGGGTTTAGTAATACATTTGCATTAATTTTAAAAAGAGAGACAGCAGAAGAATTAAATGTTAAAACAATTTCTGATTTAGTACCGCATATGTCAAATCTAGTTCTTGGATCAGATGCACAGTTTTTTGAAAGAAAAGATGGATATAAAGGCTTGGCTGAGGCATACGGAATCGAGGGTTTTAAAAGTAATAGCGAGATGGACATCGGACTTGCATTCGCTGCATTAGATGAAGGGAACGTCGATGTTTTAGTTGGATATTCAACGGATGGTCGAATCCCTGCACTTGATTTAGTTGTTTTGGAAGATGATAAAGGGTATTTCCCTCCTTATTATGCGGCACCTATTTTAAGAGAAGAGACTCTTAACCAGTATCCAGAGATTGGAGAAGTATTAAATAAGCTTGCTGGTGTCATTGATGAGACAACGATGGCAGAATTAAACTCCAAAATGGACAATGATCGCATCGATGAGCGTAAAATTGCCGAAGATTTCTTACGTGAGGTTGGCTTAATCGACTAATAGAATTACGGATCTAATATTCTTATAATTCAAAATAGAAAGGAAAAAATATTATGAATATCATTGATCTTTCGTTAACTATTGATGAAGAAACTCAATTTGCCGGTTTTCCAAGAAGTCTTGTATATGGAAAACCAGAATCCTCTACAAAAATTGTTGAGGTTGCCTCACTAAAAGAAAATAAAGTTCAGTCCCACAATTTTACGATGTGTACTCAGCACTTTACCCATTATGATGCGCCAGCTCACTTTCTGGAAGATGGACTGAAAAATCATGAGGTGCCCATTGACTCGTTTATAGGGGAAGCAGTTATGTTTGATATGCTTCACAAGGAACCAGGGAGTTATGTAACTGCAGACGATTTAATACAGACTGGAGTGAAAGTAAAAGAAGGTGATATTGCTGTCATTCGAACCGGCTGGACAGATGAGTCCTGGGGGACCTACCGTTTTTGGGATGAAATGATTGGTTTATCCACGTGTGCTGCAGAATGGTTAATGGAACAAAAAATAAAATCAGTCGCAGGTGACTTTATGCTCTGTGATTCACCACTACATCCGCCAGAAGGACGAAAGTGGGATTCTGAAAATTGGAGTCCTAACCATTTTACCTTTTTAGAAAATAATGTAGTGATGCTAGAATGGCTAACGAATTTAAAATCTATTAAAAAGGAAAGATTTTTATTTGGATGTGTTCCTATTAAGTTAAAGGGGACAGATGGTGCACCGTGTCGGGCATTTGCAATCGAAGGGTTATCTTTATCGTAAGATCAATTTGATCATGAGATTACTAACTTAGAATGAAAGGGGAGAAAGTCATGGCTTCAGATTCGAATAGGACACTAGAAAAAGGGCTAGAAATGTTATTTCAATTTACAGAAAGACAACCCGTACTAGCTGTTAAAGATATCATGACTTTGCTAGATTTACCGAGAAGTACAGCTTACCGGTTATTAGATACGCTAAAAAGCAAGGATTTGATTCAAGAATGTGGATCTGGCCGATATAGTTTAGGGCTGAGTATTCTCCAATTGGCGAAGGTTGCAACTGCGGGTATGGATCTCCTTCAACTTGCCACACCGATCATGGAAAGTTTATCAGAAGAAACAGGCGAAACCGTTATCCTATCAGGTGTCGTTAATAATAAGGCCATATGTATCGACAGAATTGAAAGCACCCAAGCGATAAAACTAACATTTGAGAGAGGAAGACTGCACCCGCTGCACGCGGGTGCCTCTGCCAAAGTGCTGCTCGCATTTATGGACAAAGAAAATCAGCAAAAAGTATTGCAACAGCTAAAAAAAGAACAGCTTATTGATGATATTGAGATTGTAAAACAAGCACTTAACAAAGTGAAAGAGCAAGGGTATGTCATTAGTAGTGAGGAAATTGATGTAGGAGCATGGGCAGTTGCTGCGCCGGTATTTGGTGCGAACGGTAATATTATTGCTGGATTAACAGTGGCAGGACCAAAGTTTCGCGTCAATATTAAACAAGAGAATCTTATTACAGATCTCTTACTTGCCAAAGTTAAGGAATTAAATGAAAAACTTAAGGTTACTGAAATTAATTACATTTAATAAGCAGTACTTGTTAAAGAAGGAGGGATTCTAGTGGTCATAAACGGTCAGGATATGAGATCTGCTCTTCAAATATTAAAAGAAAACAAAAGACTAACAACCGTAAAAGGAGAAGTTGATCCAAACTTTGAGTTAGCGGCAGTTTTAGCTCAAAATCCCGGGAGATCAGCCGTAATCTTTGAAAATGTTAAAGGCTACGAGGTACCTGTTGTTGGTAATTTAGTCGATCGTAACAACTTTGCATTGTCTTGTGGGATCGATAACACGCTAGAGGCATCTCTCAGCTTAATCAATAAAGGAATTGAGAATCCAATCACTGCAAAAGTAGTGGATCAAGCGCCGTGCCGGGAAGTCATCATTACTGGTGCAATTGATATTATGAAGCACATCCCTGTTACGACATTCTTTGAAAAAGAAGCGGGCTTCTATATCAGTGCAGGCCTTATTGTTGCAAAGGACCCTGAAACAAAGAAAAGGAACGTATCAATGAACCGCCTATTAGTGTTAGGGCCTGATAAGTTAATGATCGGAATGTCGCCAAGTCATCATTTGCATCGTTTATTAGAAAAGGCACAAGAACGAAATGAAACGTTAGAAGTATCAATCTCGTTAGGAAATCATCCAGCTACATTAGTTGCTGCAAATGCATATGTAGACCTGGGATTTGATGAATTTGATATCGCCGGAGGAATGTTTGGTGAGGCGTTAGACCTTTCCCCTGGTATAACCGTCGATGTAGAGGTCCCTGCTGGATCAGAAATTGTCATTGAGGCAGAGTTTGTCCCTGGTGAACTATATGAAGAAGGACTTGTTTCAGAGTTTCATGGGATGTATGTTGACTATGGAAAAAGCCCTGTTTTAAAAGTAAAAGGGATCACTCATCGAAAAGATCCAATCTATCAAGTGATCTTACCTGGTAGATTCCATGAACATTTTATTATTGGGGCTATGGCGATTGAGACGACAACATATCGACATATTCGAGCTGCTGTACCTCGAGTCAAAGAGGTGTTTATTACTGAAGGTGGAATGGGCAGATCACATTGTGTAGTAAGTTTATCCAAGCCAAGAGCAGGTGAAGGTCAAAAAGCTGCATTTGCTGCTTTTGCCCACTGTAATCTTATTAAACAAGTAACAGTTGTTGATGATGATATTGATATTTCTGATGCAGTAGATGTTGAATGGGCTTTAGCTGCTCGAATGAAGGCACATCGAGATATTTTTATTGTTCCAGGAGTACGAACAGACCGTGCAGAGGCTGTTGTTGAAAACGGGACAGTCTCAAAAATAGGAATCATCGCATTACGAGAAGAAACAGCACTACCAAAAGCCGAAATTCCAAAGGATATTATGGAAAAGGTGAAAAATGAGTGGAGTAAATACGAGGTTCAGGAGGAAGAGGAATGCTTGGTAACCAGTTCCAAACAAACATAAATCCTGTTGTTATAACCGGGGAAGAGCTGACATTGCAAGACGTTGTCAATGTAGCAAAGAATAAGGCAACAGTTACTCTTGGAACTGGAGTTATTGAACAAATTCGCCACGAAAGAAATGCCCTGCTAGACATAACAAAAAATAGTGCACCGATTTACGGGGTTACAAGAGGTGTTGGAGCGAATAAAAACATTGAAGTACCAAAAAATTTAATCTCTGAATACCAGACTCGTATTCTTCTAAGTCATTGTATCGGAACTGGCCCATTTTTTTCTGAAGAGATTGTGAGGGCAGTAATGGTGACGAGAGCAAATTCTTTAGCGAAAGGAAGAACTGGGGTTCAGCCGGAAATCCTTGAGATGTATGTAGATATGCTCAATTATGAGATTCACCCACTCACTCCTTCACAAGGTTCAATAGGTGCTGGTGATTTAGGCCCTATGGCTGAAATGGGTTTGGCGTTCATAGGGAAGGGAGAAGTCAGCTTTCAAGGTGAAGTAGTTCCAACAAAACAGGCATTCGAACAGGTTGGGTTAACACCGATTACATTGGGACCGAAAGATGGCTTAATCCTATGCAGTCATAATGCCGTTTCAATTGGTCATGGCACATTACTACTTGATCGCTATGCGGCTCTTTTGGATCATGCTGATATGGCTTATGCATTATCGTTAGAGGCATTTCGAGGAAATGTCACACCATTACACCATAAGCCAAATGAGCTTCGCCAGCATCAAGGGCAGGCTCGATGTACAAAAAATATAGTCGCATACTTAGAAGATAGCTTCCTATGGGAAAAAGGCATCCAAAGAGGGGTCCAAGATCCAATTAGTTATCGTAGTGCGGTTCAAGTTCATGGAGCATGTAGGGATGTTCTTTCCTTTGCTGCGGATGGAATGAACATCGAGCTTAATAGTGTAGGGGACAATCCATTGTTATTACTTGAAGAAGATAGGTTAATATCACATGGAAATTTTCATATTCAAACAATTGCCATGCGGTTTGATTTTCTAGGAATCCAGTCCTCTTCATTAGCAAATATGATTCAAAACCGATTTCAAAGGTTGATGTCACCAGAGTTTAGTAATTTACCGAAGTTTTTAACCTCAGATCCTGGATTAAGCAATGGTTTCTCTACTTTACAGAAAACTTATACAGCATTAGCTGCTGAAATACGGCATTTAGCTAACCCTGGTTGTTTGGACGCTTTACCTGTTGCAAATGGTGTTGAAGATCATGCCACAATGGGACCTTTCGTTATTCAAAAAATGGAGAAGATTATCGAGAAGCTAGAAATGATGATTGGTATTGAGTTAATGGTTGCTGCTCAAGCCATTGATTTACTGGACAAACCGAAATTAGGTAAGGGTACCGAAGTAGCTTATCAATGTATTAGGCGTTACATACCTAAATTGGAAAATGATCGGGTATTAAGACAGGACATCGAGCAAGCCCATAACATTATTAAGAATCGTTTTATCCTCGAAGATTTGTGCAGCATCGAAAAAGTTGAGCCAAAACTTTCATAACTTTATGTTGAGGAGTGCTGATATGAAACTTAAAGGTAAAGTTGCTATTGTAACTGGTGGAACAAATGGCATTGGGAAAGCAACAGTCGAATTATTTATCAAAGAGGGAGCGAATGTTGTTATTGCTGATTTAGATGATAATGGGGCTGTACTAGCGAAGCAGTTATCTTCTTCTCCATCAGATTGTCTATTTATCCGGACTGATGTAACGAGTGAAAGTGATGTTCGTGATCTTGTTAATGAGACTGTTTCAAAATTTGGAAAACTTGATATCCTATTTGCAAATGCAGGGATTGGAGAAGCAGCAATGGCCCATGAAATGTCAATCGCGGATTGGCAGAGGGTCATTGACATTAATCTTAGTTCCGTTTTCATTACAAATAAAATTGCGATCGAAGCGATGCTTGAATCAGGTGGTGGTTCAATCATTAACAATGGTTCTGTATTAAGTTTTGTAGGGCAGCCTTCAGTTACAGCAAATGCTGCCGCAAAAGGTGGAGTAGCTAATTTAACAAGAACTTTAGCCGTCAATTATGCCAAAAATGGCATTCGGGTAAATTCTATTTGCCCAGGGTATACACTAACTCCAATTATCACATCAAAGCCTAAAGAGTTTATTAATAAATTAGTAGCAAACCATCCAATTGGTAGATTAGCAGAACCTGAAGAAATTGCGAATGCTGTTCTGTTTTTAGCAAGCGATGATTCATCCTACGTGATTGGTTCAAATATTTTGGTTGATGGCGGTTATACAGCACAATAAAAAATTATTTTCGGAGGTAATAGCTATGAGAGTAATAGATTTAAGTTTAACAATTGATCCTGAAACACAATACCCTGGATTTCCAAGAAGTAAAGTGTATGGAAAGCCTGAATCAAAGAATGTTATTCGAAAAGTCGCTTCTGTAGAAGAAAATCAAGTTTCATCACATGAAGTAGAATTATGTACACAACATTTCACTCATTACGATGCACCATCTCACTATGTAATTGGTGGATTAAACAATGATGAGGTACCACTTGATTGGTTAGTTGGCGAAGCGGTAGTGTTTGATATGATGCACAAAAAAGCGGGGGAATGTGTATCAGCAGCAGACCTTGAAGCGTCTGGTGTTCAAATGAAGGAAGGAGATATTGTCATCATTCGTACAGGGTGGGTTGATAAAATGTTCGGTACGTTTGAGTTCTGGGAAAATATGATTACTTTATCACCAGATGCAGGTCAGTGGCTAATGGATCGTGGTATAAAGTCCTTGGTTCAAGACTTTATGACGTGTGATCATCCACTTTACCCACCAAAAGGACGTGAATGGGGAACGGATCAGTGGGCTCCGAACCACCAACTATTTTTAGGGAACAATGTATGCTTAATTGAGTGGTGCACAAATTTAGCTGAAATTAAAGAGGAAAGAGTACTACTATGTTGTGCGCCAATTAAGTTAAAAGGTACAGAAGGTGCACCATGTCGTGTATTTGCGATTGAGGGTGTATTAAACAATAAGTAAATTCCAAGAGGCAATCACTAAAACTTTTTTAGTGATTGTCAATTTTTATACTGTTAACAAGTGAAAGGATGGTTTAAATAAATGATCACAAAGGATTTTCAATTAAAGCCAAATACGGCTCGAATCCAAAATGATATTGAAACATTGGCGAAATTAGTTGATTTAACAAAGCCGGGCTGGACACGAAGACCATTTACACGTTGGTATGAAGAAAGCAGAGAATGGTTAAAAAATGAAATGACGAAATATGGATTAGAAGTTAGCATCGATTCCGCTTCAAACTTAATTGGTAGAATTCCTGGAAAAGAAGAGGGTTTAGCACCTATCATGATTGGATCTCATACGGATACGGTTATGGGAGGAGGACGTTTTGATGGTATTATCGGTGTGGTAGCCGGACTAGAAATTGCGCGAAGAATAAAGGAAGAAAACATTCAGTTAAGACATCCACTGGAAATTGTAGACTTTACTGCAGAAGAGCCGAGTGAGTTTGGTATTTCTACAATTGGCAGTCGTGGTATGGTTAATAACTTAACGGATGATATGTTACAACGAAAGGATCCTTCAGGACTAATTCTTAAGGAAGGAATCCGTCAAATGGGTGGACACCCTGAACGGATTCGCCAACAAGCAAGAAATGAGGGCGATGTTGCACTTTATTTAGAATTGCATATTGAACAAGGACCTGTCCTAGAACAAAACAATAAAAAACTAGGAGTAGTGACGGGCATTGTCGGCATCCAGCGCTATCGAGTAATTGTAGAAGGGAGACCAAATCATGCCGGAACGACACCAATGAATATGAGGCTTGATGCCTTACCAGGTGCGTCAGAATTAATTTTAGCATTAGAAAATATTTGTAATGAAACATATTCTGAGCAAGTTGTTGGGACTGTTGGCAAACTGAATGTAGAACCTAACGGATCGAATGTGATCCCGGGAAGAGTTGTATTTGATTTAGAAATACGATCACTAGAGACAGAGCTCATGGAGCAAATAATGAATAGACTGATAGAACGAGGACAATCTATTGAAAGCTTGAGAGGCTTATCGATTTCGTTCGATTGCTTATCAAAATCGGAGCCAATTAGAGTAAATTCCAGAGTGATTGATACAGTTAAAAAAGGCTGTGAGCAAACAGCAGAGACGATTACGCTGCCTAGTGGAGCGGGTCATGATGCTAATCAATTAGCAAAGATTGCTCCAATTGGAATGATCTTTGTACCAAGTAAAGATGGAAGAAGTCATTGTCCAGAAGAATGGACATCATATGAGGATGTTGCTTTAGGAGTAGAAGCGTTAGCACGTTCTTTAATTCTTTTTGATAATTAGAATTTTTAAATATTAGCGAACAGTGTCTGGCGCTGTTCGCTATACTAGTTTATTGCTAATTACATTCATTCAATTAGTATTCTCATTATTACATATTATCTTTTTTACACTACAATAGTTGCATTTTTATGTTCATGTGACTTTTCACACATTAAATCAAATAGTAATTTTGTAAAATTTAAAAAGAGAGCTTTTTTGATGAATAGAATTACTAATTGAATGGGGTTGCAGAATTGTTTCAAATGAATAATAACATCGAAGTCCTTCTATTAAATGTCCTATTTATTATCGTTCCAATTTTACTCTATCAATTATTTTGGATTGACCGGGACAAAGGGAATCATAAGGTAAAAAAAGTTATTCCGATTTTGTTTGCCTCGGGATCAGTTATTTTATGTTTAGGTTTTCCCGTTGTATTTGCACCAGGATTTACATTTGATTTACGCCACGTTCCTTTACTCCTCGGTACTTTGTATGGTGGTTTTCGTTATGGGATCATTCTCTTTTTAACGATTGCTTTTTATCGACTTTTTATTGGTGGAGAAGGCGTTTATATTAACTACTTTGTCATCAGTTCAATTATTTTGACTGGTCTTTTCCTTAGAACATTTTACTTGAAAATAGGGCTTAGTTTTAAAGTGTTGCTAGCATCCTTGATGTCGATTGTTTCTGCTTCAATGGTATTTTTCTTGTTTTTTATTTTTTATAAAAATGAGGCTGCGAGCATAACTCTTGTTGAATCTCTGTTTCCATATGCACTTATTCAAGGATTAACTACGGCATTAACGATTTATTTAATTGAAGCGATTCGCAGGAATATTTTGATAAGGGAGCAGGCGATTCAAACAGAAAAAGCACAAGTCGTCAGTCAGTTAGCAGCAAGTATTTCACATGAAGTACGAAACCCGTTGACCGTTGTTAAAGGCTTCTTACAATTATTACAAAGTGATGATGTATCAACTGAAAAAAGAAAAAATTATGTGAATCTCTCATTAAGCGAATTAAATCGGGCGGAAACAATCATTAATGATTTCCTTTCGTTTGCAAAGCCAAGTACAAAAAAAATGACACAAATTAATATAATTGATGAAATGAAGCATGTTCAAAATATCCTTTCACCTTATGCGTTAATGAACCATGTTCAAATCAAACTAGATTCAAGCGGAAAATATTCGTTCATAGGAGATCAACAAAGTTTTCGCCAATGTCTAATTAATATGGGGAAAAATAGTATAGAAGCAATGCCACAGGGTGGTACACTGCACTTTGTTGTATCAGGATTAAATGATACGATCCTAATTGATATTAAAGATACTGGGGAGGGAATGACGAGTGATCAAATTGAAAAATTAGGGACGCCCTATTTTTCAACAAAAGAAAAAGGAACAGGACTAGGAATGACAGTTGTCTTCTCGGTCATTGAATCACTTGGAGGACAAATCAACGTAAAAAGTGAATTAGGTGAAGGAACTTGTTTTACAGTAAGATTGCCAGCTGTTACCACTTTGGCTAATCAAAAGATCAATTAACTCAATACTCAATACATACATAACGAACTAAACTATTATTTTTAAATAAAGAGGAACAAAAAAAGAGCGAATTATTTCGCTCTTTTAATGTACGACATGACCTCGTTCAAAGTGATTCATTTCTGTTAATTCAATTATATAATCATAATTTTCAATTGTTTTTTTAATATTTTCTTTCTCTTCCATCGATAAGTCCGGGTTTTTCAATTCTGCCATTAATGAATATTTTACAGCTTCTAAAGTTTCCATAACTTCTCTGTAGTCCATATTCCAACACCCCTTGTGCTTTTATAATGTAAAAAAATTTTTGTGAAATGACAAAGCAATGTAATGTAATGAGGAAAATTATTTTTTATCTAACTTAATTATACATAATTTTATTAAAGCGATTTCATCGAAGATATTGCCAATCTGCGAAGATTTAATGAATGATTTGTGAATGATGTATGTAATACAAAGTACATTCTCTATTAATAGGCATATGATAAGTTGATAAAACTGTGAAGGGAATGAACAAATATGTATTATGGGTATCCATATCCTTATTACACACATGTACAGACACCACTTTACCGTTCAGAACATATGACACGAAACGGAGATGAACAACTTGTTGATGCAATTCTTTCTGCAATAAAAGGTGAAGCTTCAGCAATTAACCTATATCAGCGATTGGTAAGTGTTGTACCAAATCAAAAGCATAAATATGATATTCTTCAGGCTTTGGAAAGAAAGAAGGCCAATTTTACTCAATTTACGAATGTATATTTGACGTTAACCGGAAGACAACCACGGTACAAAATAGATAAAGTTCCGTTTCACAGTTATAGAGAAGGTTTACAAAAAGCGTATGAGGCAGAGAGAAAAGGGCAGGAAGAATATCAACGTAGTTGTATACTTACGCAACATCCACAAGTTCGAAATGTATTTTTGGGGGCAATAAATACTGAAAACGCTATACGGTTTCGTTCTATGAATGATGAGGTATTAAATCAATTAACAGATTATGGACCAGATCCATTTGTTGTTAACATTGAGGAGGCTAGTAAGAAAAACAACACGTTCCGAACAGCGTTATGGACTGGAGACCATCTGCAAGTAACGTTAATGAGCATTAATGTTGGTGAGGACATCGGTTTAGAGATGCATCCGGATCTTGATCAATTTATCCGTATTGAAGTAGGTCAAGGACTTGTACGAATGGGTGATAGCCAAGAACACTTAGATTTTGAAGAAGAAGTTTATGATGATTTTGCCTTCGTCATCCCCGCTGGTAAGTGGCACAACCTTATTAATACAGGGGATACTCCAATCAAACTGTATTCAATTTATGCTCCGCCTCAGCATCCATATGGAACAGTTCATGAAACGAAAGAAATTGCTATGGCTGCCGAAGAGCACCATAATCACTAATTATTCAACATTGAAAAAGGGTCTCATCCATATTATATATGTGATGGGCTCTTTTTTGTTTGTTATAGTAATTAAGAAAAATTAATTGGTTAATCTAAAGTAACGACTAACCATCCTGGTTCTTCAGCTTTTGTTATTTTTGCATTCATTTCTTTTATTTCTCTACTTATGTACATTAAATCTGATTCTTGTAGATTTATTTTTCTTTGAGAAATAAGTGAATGTACTATGTACTGGGTGAATTTTGTATAGATATTCAAAAGAACCACTCCTAATTCTTTTATTAACTATCATGTAAAACTGCAAACAAATAATGATTTTTTACTTTAAAACTTTACGTTCATACTAAATGACGTAATTAATCATCATTAAATAACAGATAATGAACGTACCTATAAGCATAAGCATTGGCCTTTGTCTCCTTTTCGTAAAACCATTTCTACATATTTAATATAATTTGATTTTATTAGATTTTTATATTTATTGTAATTAGGGACTTTCCTTATTTTTTGTAATGAACTCCCCTAAAGGTTGATATTAATAACCCTAACAATGAGTTTTATCTAGAAATTCTTGATTTTATTCAAAAATATTTTATTCCTTTTTTTGTCACTTATGTGATGCATCTCACGGTAGTCAGAAAAAATCTTCGATAGAATAAGGTTTATTATTATTGAGTTTTTTTGAAAAATTAGTTTTGTTTTAAATCAAAAAGAGGTAGGGGGAGTGCATAAATGAAAAAAACGGATTTACCTCTCGTTTATTCTTGTTCCGGCTGTTCTTCTGCAGCACAAACGGCAAATATGATTGCCATTAAGATGGATCGTCAAAAGATTGCAGAGATGTCCTGTATAGCAGGTGTTGGTGGTGATGTACTGCCGCTTGTTAAAACAGCAAAGTCGGGACGCGAAATTATTGCAATTGACGGTTGTACCTTGTCCTGTGCCAAAGCCTGTTTAGGCAGGCATGATGTGATACCCTTGCATCATTTCGTCCTTTCTGACTTTGATGTTCCAAAAATTATCGGGGAAGATCCAAATCCTGAACATTATCAGACAGCATATGACCAAATTTTAGAGTTGACTGGAAATAAATTATAGGAAGAAACAACAAATTAAAAACAAAGTAAATGCGTTAGAGACTGATCTCTAGTGCATTTTTTGTTTTTACAAGCCATTGCGTCCAATAAAAATAAAAAGTATAGAGATGCCAAATTTTAGGTAAGTTTTCAATTGTGTGGTAAAGTAACGTTGAATAAAAAATATAGGGGTGCAAACAATGAAGCAACTTACAAGTATCGAAGAAATGAAACAATTTGTTCAGCAGCCAGGAAAACACTTGCTATTCAAGCATAGTACCACGTGTCCAATTAGTGCAAAAGCCCACGAAGAAGTAGTCGGCTTTGTGGATGAAAGCGGTATCTCTGCAGCGATCGTCTTAGTGATTGAAGATCGCCCTGTTTCGAATCGAATTGCTGAAGATTTTGGGATTAAGCATGAATCGCCGCAAATTTTCTTACTTGAAGATGGCAATGTTCGCTGGAATACATCTCATTGGAAAATTACGAAAGCAGCGCTCATGGAGGCTGTTAAAGCATGAGTGAGAAAGTGATCGTTTATTCTACCGACGGGTGTGTAGAGTGTAACTTTGTGAAACAAATGTTAACCGAGGAAGGTATACCATTTGAGGTAAGAGATGTGATGGCTAGTGAGGAATATCAACGGGAAGTCGAGAAATTTGGTTTCTTGGGTGTGCCTGTTACAGTGTTTGGAGATTTAGCGATAAAGGGTTTTACACCAGAATTGAAAAAACTTGTAGAAAAAGCGAAGAAGTAAGAAAGTGATGACTCTAGGGTTCCTACTGGACCTCTGGAGTCATCTTATTTTGTATCAAAGTGTTTTTATCTGAAGACACTACCTATTATTCTTAATACGAAACTAATATTCATATATAAGAAAATATTGTTGACCAACTGTATGTGTTTTGTTATTCTATAATTAACTTTTATTCATATTAAAAAACTATTAATCTTATAGATATGGTTTATAGATGGACAGGAAAAGGAGAGATAGATAAATGAATGGACCAATTTATAATATCTTAGAACAAAAGATTGAAATACTGCATCAAGTTGATAGTCATGACCTTGCTCTTGTTGGACCAATACAGCTTCCTGTTCAACTCAATGATAGAGAAGCAACATTTCAATGGTATACATGGCTTTCGCTGCGTGACTTACCTTCGGATAAAGACGAGCTGTTAAAAGCGTTACCGACAGCTGATCTTGCTTCAGCACAACAATCATCAGTTTTAGTGTATGGTGATTTTTCGAGTGCAGATCAAGCATTTATTCGCTTCCATAGTATTTGTCATACTGGGGATATCTTTGGCAGCAAACGCTGTGACTGTGGTTTTCAATTGCAGCAGTCGCTAACTATGATTGTAGAAAATGGCAGCGGAGCCCTTTTCTACTTAGCAAATCATGAAGGCCGCGGCATCGGCTTATTTTCGAAGTCATTAGCATACATCTTGCAGCAAGAAGGATTTGATACGGTTGAGGCAAATGAACATCTAGGATTTGAGGATGATCACCGCACCTATAGTGAGGCGATTACTGTGCTTAAAACGTTTAGAGTAAAACCAGTCAGTCTAATCACAAATAACCCGAAAAAAATTACTTCTTTACGTGAAGCAGGAATGATTGTGGACCGTTCAGTACCATTATGGGGTGACATCTCAGCACACAATAAACGATATTTGCAAACGAAAATTGAAAAGTCGGGGCATATGTACAGAGTAGATTCAGAATTATTTAGTTCATGAACGGAAAAGGTGAGGACGATGCATCTAGAAACTGATGTTTGTATAGTTGGTGGCGGACCTGCGGGAATCGTATTAGGTTATTTACTTGCAAAAAATGGGATATCCACCATTGTGTTAGAACGCTCGAACGGTGGAAAGAGGGAATTTAGAGGTGAACATATTACGTATGAAACAGAGATGCTGTTAAAGGAGCATCAATTGTTTGAGAAAGTAAAAGCAAAAGGCATTCTTAAAATGAAAAAGGTAGAATACTTTGATGACGGTCAGATTGTAAAAAGTATTGAGCCGAGCACAGAGGTAGGTCATGTTGGTATTCACATCCCGCAACCTCATTTACTTACAGCAGTAATCGAGGAATCAACACGTTTTCCGCAGTTTCAATTGTTAATGGACACTACAGTGACAAAGTTGCTTCAAGATGGGGATGGTAGTTATCGCGGTGTACAAGGGATAAGAGACGGAGAGGAAGTCACAGTTTCGAGTTCGCTCGTTGTCGGAGCGGACGGACGTTTTTCTACAATAAGAAAGCTAGCTAACATTCCGACCGTCCATTTGTCTCATGGATATGACGTCTTATGGGCAAAAATCCCGGCTCCGAAAGACTGGAAGCCAACAACAAGGATGTTACTCGTTGATGGACATCAGTTAGCACTTTTCACACAGACTGGCGGTTTTATCCAAATTGGATGGAACATTAAAGAGGGTGCTTATTCCTCTTTAAGGAAAAAGCCAATCGAACCTTTGCTTGAGCCTCTAATGAAGAATCTTCCGGAATTAAGGAGTATTGTAAAAGAGCATCTCCAATCTTGGGATGACTTTGTCTGCTTGAAGGTAGAAAGTTCTCGCTCTGACACATGGGTGAAGGATGGTTTAGTGATAATTGGGGATGCAGCTCATACGATGACGCCAACAGGTGCAATTGGAATTAACTGTGCGATAAAAGATGCTCATGTGCTTGCACCGATTATTAGCGAAGCGATCCGTAAACAAAACACAAGTACCAAGCAGCTCAAAGTGTTTGAAAAAGACAGAAGAGCAGAGGTTGAGGCGCAACAGAAAAAACAAATTGATAGTGAAAAGTTGTTCAAACTGCAATTTGCTCCTGTGCAACTTATTTGAGTTGTCAGTCGGGGCAATGATGCACCCTTTGAGCGGACATATATGTCCGCTCTTTTGTCATGGGTGTGACATTTTTGGGTAATAAACAAGAGAGTTTACGATATTTACATATATTGTAATTAAATGGAAATAATAGTATTGAGATAAATATCCTAAGGAGAAAACAATGAAACACTTTATCTTAATACTAAGTATTATTCTTTATAATTTATTTCGGAAGTCTTGGCGAGCTATTCCTAAATATTATAAAAGTTTAGTTTTTGTCAGCATAGTTAATACATTTTATTATATTGTCTGTAAAAGGCATTTGGTATGGGAATTTATGCCAGTTGGGATAAACTGGAAAGTAATTAGAGTAGCTCATGTAATTATTGTTACACCGTTACTAGTCCTTTCATTTTTGTCTAAGTTCCCGCAAACCTTAACGAAACAAGTTCTTTATCTTATGAAAGCTGTTTTTGTGGCAAGTAGCATTGAACTACTCATCCATAAAAACAAGCTGATTCAATATAAGCATGGTTGGAATATTTATTGGACAAGCCTCCTCTATATGAAGATGTTTGTTTATAGTTATTTATTTACGAAGAGACCAATGATAACATGTGTTCTTACCTTATGTTCAACGATATTTTTCATCGTAAAATTTAAAGTTCCAGTTACCAAAAAACATGTGTTTTCTTCTAGATTTGACAAATGGGTAGACTATTTCTACCATTCGTTTTTAGAAGATGTATTTTAACATGTTTATTTGCTTGGTTCCATTAGTAAGCTTAAGTTTGTGTTGATATTTCATACGTTAAACGACTTATAATAAAGATTCATATTGAATGGAAGCATTCCCATATGTACAAGGGGCAATGCTTTTTTTATATATTTTGGAAGATTTCCACTATTTATATGGTAATATATTGGTATTATGTTCTGCGGTTGGAAAACGATGGTCAAAGATGTCCTGCCAGTGCTTAAAAAAACTTAATGTCCCCTAAGAAGATAAATCGTAATGTAGGAGTGAGAGAGATGGGTAGCCAAAATAAAATACACTATGGCTGGATCATAGTTTGGATTACATTTTTTGCAGTATTAATTGCAGCTGGAATCAGGTCGGTCACGGGTGTTATGATTGTTCCGTTAGAGCAGGAATTTGAGTGGAGTAGGTCAGCGATTTCGCTTGCTTTTGCAATTAATTTAACGTTGTATGGAATATCAGGTCCCTTTATTGCGGCGGGGATGGAGCGAATCGGTATCGTAAAAATGATGGTTTACGGCATGCTTTTGTTAGTGCTCGGAATGGTAGTCAGCATGCTTATGACTGGAATTTGGTCACTTTATTTAACATGGGGTATCATGATCGGAATTGGTTGTGGTGTCTATCTTACTGTTCTCTCAGCGAGGGTCGCAAATAACTGGTTTGATGAACGCAGGGGATTTGTGCTTGGACTTCTTATGTCAGGGACTGCAGCTGGGCAGGTGATCTTCCTTCCATTCTTATCTTATGTAACGGAAGCCTACTCTTGGAGGGTTGGTCTGCTGTTTTTTCTTTTTTTATGTGCCGTGATTATACCTGTGATCGCAATTTGGATGAAGGATCTTCCTGCAGACAAAGGTTTATTGCCTTATGGAGCAGTTCAACAACATATTAAGACATCTCAAGTTGAACCAAAACGTAATCCGATTAAAGAAGCGTTTGATGTTCTTCGTATTGGTGTCCGTTCATTACCGTTTTGGTTATTGGCGCTTAGCTTTTTTATTTGCGGCTTTTCGACTGTTGGATTAATTAGCACACATTTTATTCCGGCTTCTTCACATCATGGTATACCTGAAGTACATGCTGCTAGTTTACTAGCATTCATGGGTCTATTTAATATTATTGGAACAATGCTGTCAGGCTGGTTATCAGACCGGTTTGATAATCGTTGGCTCTTATTCTGGTATTATGGGTTGCGAGGATTGTCATTACTCGTATTACCGTTAGCATTTGAGTTAAATTCTTATGTATTGCTTATTGGTTTTGCGGTTTTTTACGGGTTAGACTGGATCGCTACTGTACCACCAACGGTTCGGTTAGCATCAGACTACTTTGGTAAGGAACGAGGAGTGACGATTTACGGTTGGATCTTTGCTGCTCATCAAATTGGGGCAGGGGTAGCAGCATTTATAGGCGGCTACTTTTATGAAATATTCCATGGATATACGATTACATTTTTAACAGCAGGGGTTCTATGTGTAATAGCTACTCTTTTTGTAATCATGGTCAAAAAGAAGCCAACAATATCAAAGGCTGCATAGTGAAGTAACAAAAAAATGAAAAGTGATTACATGATTGACAAACCGCCTTGTATTATAATCTAGGCGGTTTGCTTTTGGTTTGGACGCTTTAATTTTAATCCGCATTTACAAAGTAAACTATGTTTTAGTTTTTTAACCTCTGTTTGACATATTGGGCATGTTTGTTTCGATGATTCCATTATAACCTTCTCCTTTCATTCTAGAAGTAAATAAATCTTGTTTGTAAAGGGAGTCAGTGGTGAAGGGTTATGTTTGCTTGATGGATAACAGGTACTTAAGTGGACATCTTATATGAAAAAGAAAAATGATAGTATTGAGAAAAATAAATTATAAATGAAAATGAATTGTTATATTTCCATTGGGAATTACTACTTATAATATTCAGTTCATTGTACGATGTTACACATTTTTCATTGTTATCTTTAATTAAAATGATATCATTTTTCATTAATAAATCAATGTATTTTATTATAATAATTATTAAATAAAAAGAAATATTTATTATGGTTACTTTATAGTGTCTCTGAAGGTTAGTATTTTCTTATATTGCTCATACAAGCAAATATCTTTAATTTATTACAAACAATAGCGGGGAAGAACAAGATAGTCGCTGTAACACTAGTACATTATTAAATTTTGGTTATTTTTACACAGTGTTACATGATGTATAGTGTAACACTTGGTTTGATCGTCTCTCAGACTTATAAGAGATGAAAATCATTAAAGCTATTTTCGTTTTCTAGTTTGGAATGGGGATGTTTCAACAGAAATGGTATGGTACAATAGCCAACAGCAAGAGTTGGAAAGGGGATAATAACATGAATAAGAAGTGGTTACTAGGAGTATTACTTGCCGTACTATTAGCAGTTGTAGCTGGATGCGGTGGTGTCGATGAATCAGCTGAGGAAAATAATGATGGTACTGATGTGCAGGAGGAAGAAACTGTTGGAGATAGTGATGGAGCTCCTGAGGACGGAGAAGGCAATGAACAGATGGAAATGCCTGAGCCTGACTTAGAAGGCATTCCTGATGTTGTAGCGGAAGTAAATGGTGAAGAAATATCGAAAGAAGAATTTGTAACGACTTACGAAGGCCAATTTATGCAGTTAGCGATGCAATCCCAGATGTTTGGACAAGAGGTTGATCAAGAACAATTAAAACAACAGATTGCAGAAAGTTTAGTTGGTCAGAAGCTTCTCATACAGGAAGCTGAAAAAGCTGGTTTTGAAGCTTCAGAAGAAGACATAAATGAAACACTTGATGGAATCGCAGCTCAAAATGGACTTGCATCGAAAGAAGAGTTCCTGGCTGCTTTGGCTGAACAAGGCATGGATGAAGACGAAGTAATGTCCCAAGTAGAATTACAAGTAAAAGTTGACAAGCTTATTGCTAGTGAGTCTGGGGATATTCAACCAACCAATGAAGAGATCGAAGAATATTATAATATGGTAGTAGCACAGCAAGAACAAATGGGTGGGGAAGATGTAGAAATTCCATCTTTTGAAGAAATAAAACCACAACTTGAGGAAGAAGTAAAAAATCAAAAAAGAGCAGAAGGAATTCAGGCACTTGTAGAAAAGCTCACTGAAGAAGGCGACGTTACAATTTATTTATAATTATTACTAAATCAGGTTCAAACTTTGGACCTGTTTTTTTTTCGTGTTACTAAGAATTTCTTAGGAAAGGGATTTCGATAATCCCTGCGCGTTAAGGTTAATACTGGAGATGAAGTGCAAAAATAATGACTAATGAAAGTGTATAAGTGTTAGTAGATAGTCTACATATATTGCCAACTCCCTGAATTATTGAAACTTTCTATTTAAGAACATCGTAAAAAATGTGGAGAGGAGTGATACAGAGATGGCTTTACAATTGAAAAATGTGACAAAGCGCTTTGGGGATTTTACGGCTGTTGATTCATTGTCACTTGAAATTCCTAGCAGTGAAATGTTTGGCTTTTTAGGTGGGAACGGTGCAGGAAAAACGACGACTTTCCGTATGATTCTCGGGTTGCTTGACCAAACAGAAGGAACAATCACTTGGAATGGAAAAGAAATTAATTATACGACAAGTCCTGAAATTGGCTATCTTCCAGAGGAACGCGGCTTGTATCCAAAAATGAAAATTAGTGAACAAATTGTTTACCTTGCTCGGTTACGAGGGATGAAGAAGGTTGATATTTTAAAGGAATTGGATGTTTGGCTGCAGCGTTTTCATGTACCTGAGTACAAACATAAAAAAGTGGAAGAGCTTTCAAAAGGAAACCAGCAAAAGATCCAATTTATTGCGGCAGTGATACATAAACCAAAATTATTAATCCTTGATGAGCCATTTAGTGGCTTGGATCCAGTAAATGTAGAACTATTGAAAGCAGCGGTGAAGGAAATACGTGACTGTGGAACGACCATTGTTTTTTCTAGTCACCGGATGGAACATGTTGAGGAATTGTGTGAAAAGCTTTGTATTATGCATAAAGGGCGTCCAATTGTTCATGGGGATTTGAAATCAATCAAACGATCGTTTGGGAAGAAAAACGTATCGATCCATGCTGATTTTGATTTAACCTTCCTGCAATCGGTATCGGGAGTTGTAAAAATGAAAGAAACAACGGAAGGCGTATTGCTTCAAGTCGAGTCAGAACCTATTGCTGAAAAGGTGTTTCATGAGGTCGTGGCTAAAGGCTTTGTTAGGAAGTTTGAATTAGAGGAACCGTCATTACATGATATTTTTATCGAAAAGGTGGGAACTTCCTATGAGTAATTTTTGGATTATGCTTGCTCATGCTTATTTTTCCAAGTTGAAATCAAAATCATTTATTATTACAACTTTGATTGTTGCTGCAGGGATTTTTATTTTATCGAACATGGGGCAGATTATTGACTATGTTCAAGGTGATGACAAAAGTGAAAGTATAGTGGTGATTGATGAAACGGGTGTATTATTTCCACAACTAGTCGAGCAAGTAAGCATAATAAATGAATATATCGATCTCGAAGTCTCAAAGCAAACGATGGAAACTCTTGAAAGTCGGGTAGAAGAAGGGGATTATACTGGATTACTTATTCTTTCATATGATGAAAAAGATTTTCCTAAGGCGTTGTATAAATCGCAATCTCTTGCTGCTAGTATTGTACCTTCAGATTTGCGCGTGGCATTACAAACAATCAAGTCCGATCTTGCGGCAACACAACTCGATTTAACTGTTGAAGAGTTGGCTATTTTGAATGAACCGGTCTCTTTTACAAATGAAGCATTAGTTGAAGGTGCGAAATCAGAGGAAGAGTTAAACCAAGCAAGGGGAATTGTCTATGTATTATTGTTCTTTATTTACTTCGCGGTTATTATGTACTCGAGTATGATTGCTATGGAAGTGGCGACGGAAAAGTCCTCACGGGTGATGGAAATCTTAATTTCTAGTGTATCGCCAGTGAAGCAGATGTTTGCCAAAATCATTGGTATTGGTTTGGTAGGACTGACCCAGATTACGTTATTTTTACTGATCGGTTCTGCATCTATAATGAGTAATCAAGAAGTGCTAGTAGGTGGATTCTTTGATTCATTCGGATTTAGTGACCTTTCAGTTTCGATTATTATTTATGCGATTCTTTTCTTTTTACTCGGTTACTTTTTATATGCTACACTTGCTGCATTACTTGGTTCAATCGTTAGTCGGATTGAAGATGTGCAACAAATGATTTTTCCAATGACATTATTAGTCATGGTTGGCTTTTTCATATCAATGTTTGGTCTTGGGAATCCAGAATCAACCTTTATTACAATCTCATCGTATATCCCGTTTTTTACGCCAATGGTAATGTTCCTAAGAGTGGGAATGCTGAATATTGCAGCAATTGAGCCAATTATAGGCATTTTCATCCTTGTTGTTACAATCGCCATTCTTGCTGTATTTGGAGCGAAGGTATATCGTGGTGGAGTATTGATGTATGGAAAATCAAACTCATTCAAAGATATTAAAAATGCGATTGATTTAACGAAAAAATAAGAATAATAATTTGGTGAGCGCAGAGAATTATATAGAAATAAGAGATAAAATGAAGAAAAGAAAGGAAGACATATGACAAAGGAAAAAGGAAGTAATGAAGCAGGGTGGAATTTTGATAACAGCTATAGACGCCGTTTGCCGGAATCGTTTTTTACAAAGCTTAATCCGGCTCCGGTCCGTGATCCTCAGCTGGCAATCGTAAATGAACGGTTAGCGAATGATCTTGGGTTGAAAGCTGCTGCACTGAAAAATGATGAGAGTGTAGATGTGTTTGCTGGGAATAAGATTCCCGATGGTGCTGAACCACTAGCTCAAGCTTATGCTGGCCATCAGTTCGGACATTTTAACATGCTTGGCGACGGAAGGGCAGTGCTCCTAGGCGAGCAGATCACTCCCGAAGGTAACCGTTATGATATTCAGCTTAAAGGTTCGGGCCGAACACCTTATTCTCGTGGTGGTGATGGACGGGCGGCGCTTGGTCCGATGCTTCGTGAATATATTATTAGTGAAGCGATGCATGCCCTTGGCATTCCTACAACCCGTAGTCTGGCGGTAGTGACAACTGGGGAGCCGGTTTATCGTGAAACCGCTCAGACAGGTGCCATTCTAACTCGAGTAGCAGCTAGCCATATACGTGTCGGCACATTTCAGTATGTTGCACAGTGGGGGACAAAGGATGAACTCAAACTTTTGGCCGATTACACGTTAGAGCGCCACTTTCCAAATGTGGAACTAGGTGAAAATCGATATGTTACACTGTTTCAGGAAGTATATAAGCGGCAGGCTGTCCTGATTGCGAAATGGCAGCTTGTCGGCTTTATTCATGGAGTCATGAACACCGACAACATGGCGATCAGTGGAGAAACGATTGATTATGGGCCGTGTGCTTTCATGGATAACTATGATCCGAAAACGGTCTTCAGCTCGATTGATATAAATGGACGGTATGCTTATGGCAATCAGCCGCAAATAGGTGGTTGGAATCTTGCCCGGTTTGCTGAAACGCTGTTACCGTTGTTTGAGGCTGATCAGGAGCAGGCAGTTAAAATGGCTCAGGATATGCTGTCAGATTATATTGAGCTATATCATTCAACTTGGCTTTCAGGAATGAGAGCGAAACTAGGATTATTTCATGAGGAGGAACAGGATGAAGCGCTTATTAAAGAGCTCCTCGGCATGATGGAAAAGTATCGTGCAGATTATACGAATACGTTTCGTGCCCTTACATTTGATAAGCTAGACGATAGTGATCTGTTTACTTCAACAGAATTTTCACAATGGCATTTAAAGTGGCAGGAACGATTAACCAGACAGGAGCAGTCAAAAGATGATACGGTTCAGTTGATGAAAAACAGCAATCCAGCGGTAATTCCTCGAAATCACAGGGTGGAAGAAGCACTTGAAGCAGCGGTAAGAAATGAGGATTACAGTGTCATGGAGAGACTTCTTAAGGTGCTTTCAACCCCGTTCGGGCATACGATAGAACAGGAAAAATACGCGACGCTTCCTTCGCCGTCGGGACGACCGTACCGGACGTATTGTGGGACGTGACCTTGTTTTTAATAAAAATTGCGCTGCAATCTCATGTTAGAGAGCTGCGCTTTTTTTCTTTTTAGTACATTTATTTACAAGGTTCACATGTATATTATGAAAATCCCACATTCAAATTAAATTCTTGTATCATCAACTAGTATGTATTTGTTAAGGTAAGATAATAAAAGATGCTAAGTAAACGAATCGTCGGTGCACTCTCTATATTATTTTCAACAATTCCTCACATTCTACGATATTATAATGGTAGTATTTTATTAACTAGTAGAATAATCAGATTATACAGAGAAAGGATGTTATCCTTGAAAAATAAAGCGAAGAGGAGAATTATCTGGTTAGATAGTTGGGACATTGAAGAGTTGGAATCGTGGTTTTCCCATATGTCATTACAAGGGTGGAGGCTTGTTGGGCTTAGTCATTTGTTTGCTAAGTTTGAGCAGTGCGATCCTGAGGTGCGAAATTATCGCTGTGATGTGTTCAAGCTATTCGATGGCGAGGAAAGAATTCAACAATATAAAGAAGCGGGTTGGGAGCATGTCGGCTCACGACACTCCATTTATGTGTTTCGAGAAATTAATTGTGAGAGTGGAATTGAAATGTATACGGATGCTTCCGAGCAAGCTGAGTCTTTTTCAACGCTTAAAGAAAGTATCTTCATGAGGGGAATACTTACGTTGGTCCTATCCTTCTTTTTGATGGTTTTGGCGTTAGGAAAATTGAGTATTCATCCCATGGGAAACTACATACATGATAGATTTGTAGATTCATTTTTTTTGCTTGTGACTTATCTTTTTGTTAGCTATACAATGGTGAGCGGGATGATCCATATGTCAAAGCTAATGAAAAAATTAAAGTCAGGAAAGCTACTAGATCATAATGTTGATTATAAGAGAAAGCTGAAGCGAAAAAAATGGATCGCTAGTTTTGTCCTTTTTATTGTAACTCTTTGGGTGATCTCGGTTTTTACGAATTTTCTCACAATAAAAGAAGAGAGATTTTCACCTATTCCACCTGGGGAATTACCTGTTGTTCAGCTTTCTGATTTCATGAATGAGTCTGAATATAGAACCGATCTTGATGATCCTTTCAATTACTTTAAAATTAATTCAAGCATCTTAGTACCTAAGCAATATGAGTTAATACAGACTGTTGAAGTCCCAGGGGTCATGTGGGAGGACAACAGTGGAACGTATCAGCCTGCAATTTGGTCTTATGGTTACGAGGTTCGTACTGAATGGATTGCAAAAAAATTCGTTCAAGCAATCATCGATCAGAACACATCTCTGAATCAAAGTTATGATCGTGTACTTACAAGCCGTTTTGATGAGTTATGGGTGAGTGAGGAAGATCATATTATGTCGTCCTTTGTTGCTAGAGAAGATCATCACGTATTCTTGATCGTCTATTTTGGAATGGAACCAATTGAAACAATGATAGAGGGAGCATTTACAAAAATAACAGATGATTAACTAATGGCATGATAGTAAATCAAATGTTTTTCATGTAAATATACAGAGTTATAATGATTCTTGGGGGGGAAGTGCATTAAAAAGTCGGATCCTTTCGGTTAAGGAAACCGACTTTTTTATTGGACTTGCTTATCATATTAAGAATTCCTCATTCAGAAGAATTATTTATTTAAAGGAAGGAAAATGGTAAACGTAGTGAATTCATCGTTTGAGGAACATGTTATTGTACCATTATATTTTTCAATGATATTTTTACAAACATACAACCCAATCCCTGTTCCTAACTCCTTTGTAGTATAGAAAGGCTCAAAAATTGTTTTTCTAGTTTCATTAGGAATAGCTGGCCCATTGTTTGATACAGTAATAATGATGTGTTCTTTTATTAGATCACAATTTACGGTTACTTCTTTTTTCTTTTTATTTAGAGTTACAGCATCAATTGAATTCATGATGATATTTAAAAAAACTTGCTTCCATTCATTTTTGACAACTTTGATCATACACTCATTATTTATGTTGGTAATTATATTGATATCTCTGTCAACAATACTAGGATATAAAAAATTAATAATCTCATCTATAAGCGTCTTAAGAGAAACATTTTCCATTCGCTCTTCTGTAACGATATGCATTTTTGACGTGTGAAGGAATTGGGTGATTCTAAAATTTAATTGATCTAATTCCAGGTCGATAATATCTAAATATTTAAGTTCTGGATGATCGTTTCTTAATAATTTAATAAAACCAATAACTGAAGTTAAAGGGTTTCGAAATTCATGAACAAAACTTGAGGACATCTGACCTAAAAGGGCCAATCTATCCTTATGAGTTTGTCTAATATATAAGTTTTTCTCCTGTAATTCTTTATCCTTTAATTTCGTATAGTGGGTAACTGCGAAGTAACAAAAATGATCGAACTGTTCATTGATTAATTCGATAACCGGTTCCAACTCTTCTAACTTGATACCTGATTTAAAAACATATTTAATGATGATGCTTCTTCCTAAGTTGACATTATATACAAATTCCCCAATGTTACTATTTGCTTCAACCTTTTCTTTGGCAACTTTATAGGCTAAATGTTTTAGATCACTTAAAGAAAGGCCCTCAATGAGCGATTTTATGACAATTTTAAGCATCATATAGCCATTTTGTCGAACTTGATCATCCATAGTATCGATTAAGATATTATCTTCCCAGGTTTTTACGTAATATGCTTCATTCTGAGTAAGGTATTGAGCGATTGTCTCAAACCTGGAATTCTTATTTGACGTCAAAATGTTCACCTACCTTAATTGGTTCTAACTGTAAAAAACGAAAAACAAATGGATAAGTATTAATCAAGTTCTTTAGTCATGAACACACTTTTTAGGTGCTAAAGGTGATTTACTTTATGATTAATCTTGTATTTGTTCAAAAAGCTATAAATTAATAGTAAAATTATATCACTTTTTTTATTGTTAATAGTAGAAAATCAGTAGAAAATTAACGGGAATTTTTGCTGGAAAAGTTGGTAGATTGCATATATATGGTATAGCCTTTTTGGAGGAATTTTAAATCTTTACAGCAAAAAAGCAAATTCACCATAAGTGATTTGCTTTTTAAAAATTGAACAAACAAATTTATTGTATTAGCTACGTTTTAGTGGCTTTATTCAGTGTTGATTATTAGAAATACAAAACAAATTTAAACAGGATTAGAAATGTTTGTGAGTACCGTTTGTTAAGGAGTTTGTAAGAGGGAGTCCATTTCCTCTTCGGTTACGAATTTCCATTTAATATCTTTAGAACTATCCTTATCAACTGATTCAAGAAGTTGATCGATTTCTTCATAGGTTAGTTTCGTTATTCGTTTATTCATATCGCTCTCACCTTCCTCTTTCAATATAACCTTTCGAGGATGGTCTTATGTATATGAGGGTCGAAATGCAATTCAATTTAGAAGAGGATTTTGGTAAAAATATGGTCAATTTCTTGAAGGAACAAAAATGGATATCTCGCAAGTAATATAACGGCTCCTTCGAATACAAAATATAGAAGTTGATGTGCGATGGAACCTCTATAACTTTTCGGTCGAGGAGAGTGTCACTTATGAGACATCCTTTTTAATTATATCTTACAGCCCTTCAGGTGGATATGGTGTTGGAGTCGGATCTGCATATTGTGAGTAGTTAGCATCAATATAATCACGTATTTCAGTTAGTGGCTTTCCATCTTCTTTAAGTCGTTGCACATCCAGTGCAATATCAATACAGATGCCTCATCCAGCGCCATGCGGATCATAAACAAGTAGATCCTCTGTTGTGTTTTCGTTATTGATAAAACAATCTTTCACATTATTGTGATTGAAAGGCTCTACAAAACAATTACAATAACAAGGAATGTAATCCAAATATTCTTCATCCTTGACATCGACAGCATATTGATAAGCATCCAGCGCCCCAGGATATGTTGCTTGATAGACATAATCAGGGAAATTGTATAGGGCGAGTACGTCTTCTGCTTGTTCATTACTTGAACTGCAACCAACTGCAATAACTAAGAGTAAGACGAGTATCATTCCCATCAAAAAGCGGTGCTTCATACTACCCCTCCTAACTAAGAATACATAGTTCTGCTTATGAAATTATTTTAATAAAATGAAATTGATAGTATCATTATATGCGAACTTTGTCATTAGATGTTGAAATATATTCGAAGTTCATAAATTGTCCAATATTTTTTATATTCTTGAAAAACCTTCTGCTTCCAAATAGTTTGTTGCTTCTTTGTATGTTGTAAATGTACCATCCAAAAAATCATCCGCGTAGACGTTCCACATCTCATCTTCCTTTAACAAGGTAAGTGTTACGGTATTGTCATTGATCCAAACTTCTTCTGCAGGATCTTGTAATTCCTCAGTTTCCTTTGGCGTTAGAGATAAAATTGCTTTTCTTATTGTTGAACGCAGGGCTTTTTCAGTAAAGTCGCGGATATTTACCATTCCTTTGTCATTTGTCTGATAGCCAGTCATTTTTCCGGCATAGACAAAGCCATTTCCATTAGGATGCAAATGATAAACAACATTCTTTTGATCATAGGAGCTGTCAGGGTATTGAAAATTGACTCTTCCTAATGAGACATCTTTTCTTTCTAACTCAGTAAATGATTCAATGATTGTTAATTTTTCTTCAAATGTTAACATGTTTCCTCCAATGTGTTGTCTGAAATAGTAGCTTGATTAGTATACCATAATAAGTAAGAGGTTTTGTGTCTATGTCAAAGTGTAGGCTCAGTGTTACTAATAGGAAACTTCTTACGTCTAATTATAGGAAAGTGCAATTTTCAGTAAAGAAAGGGTAAATTATTGAAAAAACAATTGATGGAAGTTTCATTTTATGGGGTAATATAGAAGTTGAAAATCTGAACAATGGAAGCAAGAACGACAATTATTTTTAGAATAGAGAAGGTACTAACTAAGATGAATAATATAACCGAAAATTGGAAAAAGAATATTATCCTCTTTTTAAGCAGTCAGACGATTTCACTTTTTGGGTCGTCGTTAGTCCAATATGCAATTTTTTGGTATGTAACGCTTTCGACTCAGTCAGGGATAATGATGATGATATTTATTATTTGTGGCTTTATCCCAACCTTCATCCTGTCACCGTTTGCGGGAGTGTGGGCAGATCGCTACAATCGAAAAATATTAATTATTTTAGCAGATGCACTAATTGCGATAGCGACACTCGTTCTCGCGATTGTTATTTTAATGGGATATGATGCGATTTGGTTGCTATTTTTCATGGCGGCAATTCGGGCAGCTGGAACAGGAATTCAAACGCCAGCAGTTGGTGCGATTTTGCCGCAAATCGTTCCTGAAGAGCATTTGACGAAAATAAATGGGATCAACGGAAGTATTCAAGCGGTGATTATGTTCGTATCGCCAATGGTCAGTGCAGCGCTGTTGACAATGTCTTCGTTAGAGCTTATTTTCTTTATTGATGTTATTACTGCGGCAATTGCGATTTTTACATTACTAATATTTGTAAGAATTAAAGTACATAAGAAGGCATCTGAGCAGCAGACAACAAGCTATTTCAATGATTTCAAAGAAGGGATCACCTACATAGGTCATCAAGCTTTTTTGAAAAGGTTTTTTCTGTTTTTTGCGATCTTTTTCATGTTAATGGCACCAGCAGCCTTCTTAACGCCTTTGCAAGTAACGCGTAGCTTTGGTGAAGACATTTGGCGCTTAACAGCGATTGAAATTGCCTTTTCCGTCGGCATGATGGCAGGTGGAGGAATTATCGCGGTATGGGGAGGCTTTCAAAATAAAATCCATACGATGACATTAGCAAGTACAATGATGGCAATTTGTACGTTTGCCCTCGGTGTTTCTCCAATCTTTTGGCTTTATCTCGTGTTTATGGCGGTATTTGGTGTTGCGATGCCAATTTTTAATACACCAACGACAGTTTTATTACAGGAGAGGGTAGATCCTAATTACTTAGGGAGAATATTTGGTGTGTTTGGAATGATATCGACTTCGATGATGCCGTTAGGAATGCTTATTTTCGGTCCGATCGCTGATGTGATTCAGATCGAATGGCTTCTTGTTGGTACAGGGATACTGATGTTAGTTCTGACTTTATTCTTTGGTCGAAACAGAGTATTATTAGAAATCGGAAAGCCGGCAGAGAAGGAATCGGCAAATGAAAAAATATTTCTAAGAAAATAAAAGAGCCAGGTATCCATCGTGGATCCCTGGCTTTTCCCGTAAACAACAAACAAACATAAACAAATTAACAAAGGAGCGTTAACTTACATCCACTCTAACATAGAAGGAGAGATTGTTCATTGGTGAATCTTTTCCAATATTTTGAGGAGTGTATAGTGCTAATGGATTGCCATAAAAACAATAAGAAATTATCTTATGAATTATAGAGACGGTGGTGAAGCTATTATGGGAAAATCATTTGCGAAATGGTATGACATTGTTATGAGTCCATTAGAAAATGGAAATTTCAAACCAATAAGAAGGAACATGCTTAAAAAGGCATATGGTTCTGTTCTTGAGGTAGGATCAGGAACAGGTATTAACTTTCCTTATTATAATTCTGTTGACCATGTTACGGCGATTGAACCTAGTCAGCCTATGATTGAACGATCGAGTAAGAGGATAAGAGAGTCGTGTGTCCCTATAAAAGTGATAAAAGGGCGTGCTGAGCATATCCCATTTGCTGATCAAACCTTTGATACAGTTGTGGCTACGCTAGCGCTTTGTACAATTCTTAATCCGGAAGCGGCAATTCGGGAAATGAAAAGAGTGTGCAAACGAGAAGGGAAAATCCTTTTGTTTGAACATGTAAGGATGAATCACCCATTTCTTGCCAAACTTCAGGACTGGGTTACACCTTACTGGAAAAAGGTGAGCGACGGCTGCTGCTTGAATCGAAAAACAGTTCAGTTGATCGAAGCGAATGGACTTCAAGTAGTGAATCAAAAAACTTATTACAAAGGGCTGTTTATTTTGATGGAAGTAAAGAAAAAAGATTTGGAAGAGGATGTCATATAAGTGACAGCGCTCCTCGAACAATTACAAAATATAGAACTTCTATACTTTGTAATGAGGTGACTGTTACTTAGAGACATCCTCTTTTAGGCAATGCGAGATATCATTATCGAATTCCTAGTGCCCCATAGAAAAATGGTAGTAACAGTCTGCTTAACTTAGCATTCATGTTTCTTGTCACATTTACTATACGGAGTACCTTAACATATAATGTTGGGAAAAAATGAAAAAGTAGATTCAACATGTATCCCTCCACATTGCTTTCATTTTAGTGTTAGATGGTAACACTGTTTTTATTTTTCACAAATAAAGAGGATTTCATTTATCACTATGGCATTATTTTTCATCAATAAACTAACAAATATAGAACGGATGATTTACCACCATTCTGGAGATATTATTTGTTAAGTTTAATGGAGGAGGATCTTTTTATGGAAGATAAATCCAAAATTCGGTTAACATCTGCTGAATTGTCGTGTTTATGGACTCAATATATTAATGATACGCTTGCAACATGTGTAAATACATATTTTTTAGAGAAGATAGAGGACGAGGAAGTACGTCCAATTATTGAGTTCACATTAAATGAGGCGAAAGAAAACCTTTTAATTATGCAGGAAATCTTTGAAAAAGAAAACTTTCCGATTCCGATTGGATTTACTGACAAAGATGTAAACCCAGATGCTCCGAAACTGTTTTCAGATACATTCATTTTAATGTACTTACGGTATATGTCTATTCTTGCACTTGCTGCCAATAGTGCTGCACTTGGTCTAGTAACACGTCCAGATGTTGTTGAATTTCATCAAAGGGTGCTAAAGAAGGCGATTAAATTACAGGATCTTACTCGTGATTTAATGTTAAAACAAGGGACTTATATAAAGCCTCCTTATATATCACTCCCGGATCATGTAGATTTTGTAAAAAAACAGCAATTTTTAGCGGGCTTTTTCGGGAAAAAGAGGTCTGTTACGGCAGTGGAAGTTACTCATTTATTTTTTAATGTACAAAGCAATGCAGTAGGAAGAGCATTAATTATAGGATTTTCTCAAATTGCGCAAAAGGAAGAGGTAAAGCAATTTTTAGTTAGGGGGAAGGAACTTGCTCAAAAACATATGAAAATTTTCAGTGACTATTTAATAGAGGAAGACCTGCCTGCCCCAATGAGTTGGGATACGTTTGTTACCGACTCTACTACAAAGGTTTTTTCAGATAAATTACTTGTCTTTCATATAACAGCGATGATTGCATCAGGCATTGGAAACTATGGAATGGCGATAGCGGCGAGTCCTAGAAGAGATATAGGAATGAAATATGCGTCATTAATTCCGGAATTAGGGCTCTATGCTGAAGATGGCACTAATCTCATGATTAAGTATGGCTGGATGGAGGAGCCGCCACAAGCAGATGACCGTGAGCAATTGATAAAAAGATAATGGTACTTGATCAGCCATAATAGATATGGTAAGTTATTATTCCTGAGCAAAAAGATAGTTTTCCTCAAAAAGATTTTAAAAATAACTACTTGCGCAGAATTAAATAACGTGATATAGTGTTACTTGTCGCTGATGAGCGAGCAAATACATTTGATTCTAACGAAATAACTTTTGAAAAAAGGTGTTGCGCAGAATTAAATGATGTGATATACTAAATCTTGTCGCTGAAAACGACGCAAGTC
>NZ_JBJMAU010000014.1:0-74422 GCF_052119505.1 Anaerobacillus sp. MEB173 | reverse complement strand
GTTAATTTTGAGCCGCCACTCAACAGCGACTTTTATAATATAACATCTTATCGAAATGCCGTCAAGAACTTTTTTGAATGTTTTTTCAAGAATTCTCTTCGAACAGCGACAAGTAATAATTTATCACAGCTCCTCTTTAAAGTCAACAACTTTTATAAATTAATATATTTCTCATTTGTTTTGTATAAACGATGAAAGATCCCTTTTGATTTTGATTCGATCTTAACCGCATCTACAAATCCCTTTCGTATTAAATGCTCAATCAATATACTCAAATTGACCGATGCATTCTTCAAATCAAATACTTGCATTAATTCTTTATAAGTCCATGCCTCATCTTTTGAGTTCATCAACTCTAACAGAGAAATACACCCAACTTTTGTTTTTGATGCAATCGAGAACTCACTGGCCAACAGTAACAACTCCAGCCGTTTGTCCATCGCTTCGTCACCTGTGACTAATTCATTATAGAGTTTAAAAATTTCAGGATCAATTTGCTTAACTTGCTTCCAGACAGTCACTTCTGGATAATAGCCTTTTTCTATAACACCAAGTCGGGCTAAATGATGTAATGCGTGCATAACATTATTGAATGCATCCAAGTGGTCTCCTGAATGAAACAACTCTTTTGCCTCAGAATATCTACGAATAAGCTTAGCAAACTCAACGGTTATTTTTTGTTTTCTATCTTCTATCGGGAACTCATCAAGCCTCTTTTTTAAATTCAACACGAATTCATTACGATCAAAAATAATTTTTCCATTCACAGCCCAATCTATAACCAAACGATTTTCTCCCGTTATTAACCATCTGTTTAACAGTTCCTCATCAATAACATGCAGCGCTATTGTTAAAGAAGCGTACTCATAATGTTTTACAAACCAAGATTCCTCAACTTCATTAACAATCAATAATAAAATTGCATCAAAGCCGTCAGTAATCATATGATGTGAACTTTTCTTTTCAACTAAAAGCACACCTAATGTATGAGGGTCACTCGCCCTTTCCTGATATAATTCTCGTAGAATACTCTCCATTAATAAACCCTCCCAAGTATATGCGAAAATTGCTTATATGAAACTTTTTCGACACATCTCTACTATTTCCTTTTAATTATTAAAATTGTTTTTGTGACTTACATAATGGATGTTCTCACACTAATGACTATGTTATACTTACTTTTTAGGAGGGAACAATCATGCACTCAAACAAAATCAACAGAATACGTACCTTTTCATTATTTCTTGTATTCTTTGGAATTTTAATTATGTATGTAGGGATATTTTTCAAGGCATCACCTCTTGTAATGACACTTCTTATGCTTTTAGGTTTTATCCTTATTTTACTTAGCACAGTAATTTTTTTCTGGGTTGGAATGATGACGACCAAAAGAGCCGTTACTGTCCAATGCCCATCATGCGGAAAATACACAAAAATGCTAGGTCGTTGTGATTCTTGTATGCATTGTCGTGAATCATTAACATTAGATCCTTCACTCGAAGGGAAGATTTACGAAGAAAAATATAATAGCAGCAAAAATAAAAGTTAATTGCATCATAGAAAAGGTTGTGTCTCACGTGACACAACCTTTTTTTATACAACAAAGAGCCAAGAGTTACAGAATACCTCTTGACTCAGCTATTATTCAAACATGATATTGTTTTTCTATTAATGCTGTTCTTTCTTGGCGCACTCTCGACATGAGCCATAGATTTCCATACGGTGATTTTTCACCTTGAAGCCTGTTACATGCTCCGCCAATGTTTCAACCTCATCTAATCCAGGATAATAAAAATCAACAATTTTTCCGCAATCATCACAAATGACATGATAATGATCACTCGGGTCACTGTCAAAACGACTTGAAGCATCTCCATATGTTAATTCCTTCACTAACCCTACCTCTTTAAACACACGAAGATTATTATAGACAGTTGCAACACTCATATTCGGGAATTTCCCTTCCAATGCTTTGTAAATCTCATCTGCAGTAGGATGCGTTCTCGCACTGAAAAGGTGCTCTAAAATCGCATGTCGTTGAGGCGTCATGCGCACTCCTGTATTTTTCAAAGAATTAATCGCTTCTTGTATACGGTGATCTGACATAGTCATGCACCTCCCTTTCGAAAGAAATTATCACTTTATAATTCTTATAATTAGTATACGTGATCAAATCAAGATGTGTCAATAACAGCCCTTATCTATTAGTTGTAATTATCTAAATTTTCATTAAATTCATCCAGACATTAAACTTTTGAAGATAAGGTAACATTTATCTATTCATTATCTATTTCCAACATTTTTTTCAACTACGTATACAACACCCCTTATTATAGTAACAACTCAAGTAAACCAACATTATTAATAATGTATTTCAAAAAGAACTTTTTATTAATTAGATTACACTATCAAAAAAGCGTTTTAATAATTCAATTAATTCCTTACTCATTTATTTGGAGTTGTTACATTCAATACAACTAAATAATCTTAACTCTATAATAGTCATTAAAAAAATCAGACGATATGACTTACTTCACACTTTCATAAAGAAATGTGAACTTTTTGTGAACTATCCAAATAAAAAAGACGGGAATAATATATTCCCGTCAATCAATTAAGAGGAGGTTTGCCCTTTACTATTATATATGCATCATCATTTCATCCGTATAGACATTTGACTGTATATAATAAAAAGAAATTAAGATAAATTATCTTTAATATAAGTTAATGCTTCCTCTACATGATCTTTCACTCGAACTTTACGCCATTCTTTCACAAGGTTTCCTTCTTTATCAATAATAAACGTAGAACGTTCTATTCCCATATATTCCTTACCGAAATTTTTCTTTAACTTCCAAACTCCGTACAACTCTGCAACTTTATGGTCTTCATCAGCTAAAAGTAAGAACGGCAATTCATGTTTTTCTATAAATTTAACGTGCCTCTCAACAGGATCAGGACTAACCCCCAAAATAACAGTATCTACATCTGCAAAGTTCTGATAACGATCACGAAAGTCACATGCTTGCGTTGTACATCCTGGTGTCATATCCTTCGGGTAAAAATAAAGCACTACATTTTTTCCACTGAATTCAGAAAGAGTAACTTCTTCTCCATTGTTTGTTACACATGTAAAGTCAGGTGCTTTTTGTCCAATTTCTACTGCCATAATAATCGCCTCCAAAGTATTGATAATACATATAGAGTAGCCAAATATACGAAAGGATACAACTATTCTGAATTCACCCTTCATTTATTTGATTTTATAAGCATACCTAAGCCTCAGTTAAAGTGAGTAATGTCTATTTAAACAGGTTAGACTATAGCATAGTAAACTTACAACAACTTAATGGGGTGGTCGCCATTAAAAAAATGATTTTCCTACTAAGTTTAGTTTTTTTAGTTACGTTCTCTATCTCAGCATTTTACCCAAATGAATCGCAACCAGCCAGAAACTTTATTAAAAATGAACATAGACAAACCCCCCTCTCAATAAATAATGAAGAGCTAAAAAAAGACGCGGTTACTAAGAACGAACAGCAACCGAAAAAACGAGTTTTATCCTTTTTAAAACCACCAGAACCTCGTGCTCTTTTACTCTTTGGCGTTGATTATATTACTAAAGGTGAAAAGTACGGGCGGTCCGATACCATCATTTTGGTCCTTTCATCACCATCAACAAAAGAAATTGCTTTACTTTCAATACCTCGTGATACGTATATCAACATACCTGGACACGGATATAACAAAATCAATACGGCTTTCCAGCTTGGGGGACCACAGCTTACAAAGAAGACTGTCGGAAAATGGTTAGGTATTCCCATCGAGGATACAATTACGATTGATTACGACGGTTTTACAAAACTAATCAATTTATTAGGCGGTTTAGAAATTAATGTTGATAAAACAATGAAAAACGCTGAATTTACATTAAAAGAAGGCAAAAGACACCTTTCAGGAGATGAGGTTCTAAAATTCGTCCGCTTTCGCAAGAGTATAGATGGTAAACATGACAGTGATTATCAAAGGATGCAAAGGCAACACCAAGTCCTAACCGAGCTTGCAAATGAAATTTTCCAAGTGCGGCCATTACCAGAAATGATCTCTCTCGTTCATACAATGAACAAAAGCGTCGATACAACATTAGATTTAAAGGAAACCTTATTATTTACAAAATATTACTATGACTTTTCAATCGATAACCTTCATACCCTAATGTTTCAAGGACAAGGAAAAAAAATGAACGGAATTTGGTATGAAGTGATTCCTAAAAAAGAATTAAACGAGAAAAAACAATTTATCAATAACTTCCTATATAAAAGTAATAAAGCAGATGAAAAGGAAAATAAGCCTAAAGATGCTACAATAAGTTAGATAATGTTAGATGAGGGAGGATTTATTGTTTTGAATTTCACGAAATCACAGTTACTATATGAAGAAGCTCAGGAACACATTGTTGGAGGGGTAAACAGCCCTTCACGATCATACAAAGCCGTCGGTGGCGGGGCACCTGTTTTTATGGAGAAAGCTAGTGGTGCATATTTCTGGGATGTCGACGGCAATCAATATATTGATTATTTAGCTGCATACGGACCAATTATCACCGGTCACGCCCATCCACATATTACAAAAGCGATCATTCAAGCTGCCGAAAGCGGGACTCTCTATGGTACTCCAACAGCCTTAGAAAACAAATTCGCAAAAATGATTAAAGATGCTATTCCTTCTATGGAAAAAATCCGTTTTGTGAATTCAGGAACTGAAGCTGTCATGACGACAATTCGAGTCGCCAGAGCGTATACCGGACGCGACAAAATTATAAAGTTTGCCGGGTGCTATCATGGACATTCTGATCTTGTTCTTGTTGCGGCTGGCTCAGGTCCTTCGACATTAGGGACACCTGATTCAGCCGGCGTACCAAAAAGTATTGCGCAAGAAGTAATTACAGTGCCTTTTAATGATATTAACGCCTACGAAGAAGCGATAAATAAATGGGGGGATGAAATAGCTGCCGTTCTCGTTGAACCTATTGTTGGAAATTTTGGGATTGTTGAACCACAAGAAGGATTCCTTGAAAGAGTAAATGAGTTAACCCACAATGCAGGGGCACTTGTTATTTATGATGAAGTTATCTCGGCATTTCGCTTTATGTATGGTGGAGCGCAAAACTATTTAAATATTGAACCGGACATTACCGCCTTAGGAAAAATCATCGGCGGCGGTCTTCCTATCGGAGCTTACGGCGGCCGGAAAGACATTATGGAACAAGTCGCTCCACTTGGACCTGCATACCAAGCAGGAACAATGGCCGGAAATCCTGCTTCAATTAGCGCAGGTATCGCTTGCTTAGAAGTACTGCAACAAGATGGTCTGTATGAAAGGTTGGATCAACTAGGAGAAAAGTTAGAAACAGGCATTTGGGAATTTGCGAGAAAATCTGACATGCCAATTACAATCAATCGCCTTAAGGGCGCTCTAACTGTCTATTTCACAAATGAAAAAGTGAGTAACTATGAACAAGCAGAGAAAAGTGACAGTGAATTGTTTGGGAAATTCTTCAAATTAATGTTAAACCAAGGAATTAACCTTGCCCCTTCTAAATATGAAGCATGGTTCTTAACCATTTCTCATACTGAAAGCGATATTGACCAAACTTTACAAGCTGTTGATCATGCATTTACCAAGCTAAACGATGCATAAATATGCATTATCTAAAGATGGAAAAGCTTTCGTTTTTCCATCTTTTTTATAAAAAAACCACTGAAAACGCTTCCAAATCCTGTTTGTCACATAATCTGACACTATTTCGAAATAATTATTAACTGAATAAGTCATCCAGTTTATTGAATAAAAATAATTGATTTTATAATTACAATGTGTTATAGTTATTTTAGATTACTGACAATTTCAAATTGTTACCAAGTTGAGAAAAAACACATTTTAGCATAATAAAAAGCAACAACATATAACGTTTGCTTAGAAACCAATCTGTATTGGTTTCTTTTTAGGCTAAGAAAGATATCAAAAGTTAACTACTAATACTTACCTATTTAATCAGACTATTTAAATCTGTATGATAAGGGTACAAGAGCAGTTAAGTTTTGATTAGTGGTTGGTAAGAAACCAACTACTAAAATAATTAACAGGAGGTGAGGGTCAGGAAACTGACCAGCAAATGAAAAAGAATTGGAGTCCAAGTACATTTAAAAATTTTCGCAATGCTGAACATGACGCTTGTGGAATAGTCTCAGTCATGGAAAAATATCGTAAACCAACAAAGAAAAACATCGATGACTGCATAGATGCTCTAGTCAAGATGAATCATCGTGCTGGTTTTATTAACAACGAAGGTGATGGTGTAGGTATTCATATTGATATTCCTAAAGCCTTATGGAAAGAAAAGTTAACTAAAACTAGCCAACATCCTGACCTTGTAGATCGTCCTGACTTTATCGTAGGTCACCTTTTTATCAATAAAAAGGCCGACTATGTAAAGATTCAAAAAGAGATTCTTTCTCAATTTGAAGCGCAAGGCTTAGAATTAATTTTTGCTAGTGAAAATGTTACGTCTTCCGATGCATTAGGACCAATGGGTAGACAAGAAGAACCTGTATTTTGGCAAGTTGCACTAGTTGCCAAATCCGAACAGGAGCAAAAACAATTAAATTCAACTTTATTTAAACTTACGATTGAAATTGAGAAAGACACGAATGTCCATGTGGCTTCACTAAGTAATTACCATGCAGTATACAAAGTAATGGGTGCTGGTGATGTATTACCACGTTATTATCATGACTTGGCTAATCCACTTGTAGCATCAACAATGACACTTGGTCATAACCGCTACTCGACTAATACTCTTTCAAACTTCTTCCGTGTACAGCCGTTTAGTGTTATCGGTCACAATGGTGAGATCAACACAATTGCTAAATTACGTGATGAAGCTGAAATGTTAGGAGTTCCTCTTGTTGACGGTGGAAGTGACTCACAAGATTTAAACAGAACAATTGAAACCTTGTTATTAAATCATAACTACAGTTTATTTGAGGCACTTGAAGTCCTCTTCCCTCCTATCATCAATGAAATCAAAGGGTTACCTGAACATTTACAGGATTTATACACGTATATTCGTGAAGGTTGGGGACATTTCGCTCAAGGGCCGGCAGGAATCATTTCTAGATATGGTGACGAAGCAGCTTTCAGTGTAGATGCATTAGGGTTACGCCCACAATGGATGATCGAAACTGAAACATCTTATTACTTTGCATCTGAGCAAGGAATCATTCCATCATCAGAATTTGTTGCAGAACCGAAACCACTTGCACCAGGTGAAAAAGTTGGATTGAAATGGCAAGAAGATGGTACAATGGCTGTTCTTTTCCATGATGACTTCCAAGAAGAAGTTTATAATCGAATGAAAAATCGCGTGAATTTAAGCAATAGTCGCTATCGTTTAAATACACCTGTTCTCGATATACCAACTACTATTTCATTACAACCAAAGGTAACAAATGGACATTATGCTGCGTTCGGTTGGGATCGTGAGCATATCCAAATGATTGAACAAATGGCTGAAAAAGGCGCAGAACCAATTCGTTCTTTAGGTCATGATGCACCACTGGCTCCGTTACATGAAGGAAGAAAAAACATTGCTGACTTTATTAAAGAAAGCGTTGCTGTTGTAACAAACCCAGCGATTGACCGTGATCGTGAAATGGAACATTTCTCAACGAGAGTTGTCCTTGGAAAGCGTCCTTCTCTCTATGAAAAAGAAGATGTTCATACAAATATTGAACTTCCATCACCGATCCTTATTGAAGGTGCGGCTGGAAAATCATTAGCGAAAGAGCTTGGGCAACCATCTTACGAACAAGTTCTGGCAACGTTCAAACAACGTAATGAACTTCATTATTTATCAACAACGTTTAGTAATGAAGAAACAATTGAGCAAGCATTACAGCGTTTAACGAGTGAAGCAGTTGCAGCTGTCGAGCAAGGAGCAACATTACTCGTCCTTGATGATGAAAAAGCACATACAGAAAATCATCTATGGATTGATCCACACCTTGTAGTTTCGGCCATTGATCAAGGATTAAAAGAAAACGGGAAACGTCGTCACTGTTCACTAGCCTTACGTTCTGGTGCTATTCGATCCCTTCATGATATTGCGGTAGTGTTTGGTTTAGGTGCTGATATTATTAATCCTCATATCATGTTTGCAACGGTAATTGATAGTTCAGAATCACCTGCCGCAAAGTTATTTGAATCTGTAAATAAAGGCTTAGAGAAAGTCATATCAACATTAGGTATTCATGAACTTCGTGGATATGGACGTTTATTCTCAGCTATTGGTTTAAATACAGAAGTCTCTGATATTTTAAATATTGTTAACTTCCTAGGTTCAAAAGATTTAGGATTTAACTTCAAAGAAATGAAAGAAGATAGTCAAGCTCGTGTGGAAGAATTTAATAACGACAAAGCACGTCCAGGTAAAACATTCCACTTCTTCCCTCGTATTTGGAAAGCGATTGGCGAAGTTGCAGCAGGAACAATATCTTATGCGGATTACCGTGACAAACTAATAGAGCAAGAAGAGAAAAATCCAATCTCAATCCGACATTTAGCTGACTTAAAAGAGATTCAATCAAGCATTGAAGCTGGAAAAGTAAATGTAGGCATTAAAAATCACAGTTTACCATTTATCATTAGTTCAATGAGTTTTGGATCGCAAAATGAAGTTGCCTTCCGTGCCTATGCTGAAGCAGCTGAACGCTTAAACATGATCAGCTTAAACGGTGAAGGTGGAGAAATTAAAGATATGCTCGGAAAATATCCGAACACGCGTGGACAGCAAATTGCTTCCGGACGTTTTGGGGTAAATGTCGAGCTGTTAAACTCTTCAAACCTTCTTGAAATAAAAATTGGTCAAGGTGCAAAACCAGGTGAAGGTGGACACTTACCAGGATCTAAAGTAACTGATAAAGTTGCAGCTGCTCGTAACGCAACAAAAGGATCAGACTTAATTTCACCATCAAACAACCATGATATTTATTCGATTGAAGACTTAGCGCAAATTATCGCCGAAATTAAAACGGCTAATGATAAAGCAAAAGTAGCTGTAAAAGTTCCGATCGTTCCAAATATAGGTACAATTGCTGTTGGTATTGCCAAAGCAGGAGCTGACTACATTACTCTAAGTGGCTTTGATGGTGGTACAGGTGCTGCTCGTGTTCATGCCCTACAGCATGTTGGCTTACCAGTTGAAATTGGGGTAAAAGCAGCTCACAATGCTTTAGTAGAATGCGGTCTGCGTCACAAAGTAGAGCTTTGGGCAGACGGCGGTATCAAGAGTGCCTTAGATGTTGTTAAAGTTATGTTACTTGGTGCAAACCGTGTAGGTTTTGGAACATTATCAATGATTGCTGTCGGTTGTACGACTTGTCGTGGCTGTCACTTAGACACTTGTCATGTAGGTATTGCTACACAAATCGAATCAGTAGAACAAGCGAAAGAGCATGGCTTACGCCGCTTCGTACCACGTGAATCCGAGACTGCAGTACAAAATCTAACTAGATTATTTACTGCATTTGGTGAAGAACTGAAAGCATTGACGGCTTCATTAGGCTTTGAAAATACACAGGATCTTGTTGGTCGTTCTGATTTACTTGTTCAGGCCCGCGGTAAGGAACAGATTGACCTTTCAAAGTTAATTGAGACATTACCAGCTCAGGAAGTTTCACAACTTCAAGTAGCAGCCGCTGTTGAAGATGAATCATTACCAGCAGCAGTTGGAGCTGAGTATCTTGATAATAATGTAAGTGAACTATTAAAATCGCGTGAATTTGTTGGTGTAACTGCTGAGCAGAGAATATTAGGAAGCCGGGTATCTTGTCACCGTGTACGCGGAAAACTTGATGGATCATATCGTAAACTTCCAGATATTAAACTTAGCTTCCGTGAAGGGTCAATCCCTGGAAACGGTCTTGGAGCATACAACAGTAGCGGAATCGATATTCATGTTGACGGTGGTGCTCAAGACGGAATCGGTAAAACTTCATTTGGCGGAAAGATGATGATCTTTAAAGCTAAAGGCCGCGATGGGAAATTCTATAATGGTTCTGTTGGTAAAGGATTAGCCTATGGTGCTCAACAAGGCGTATTTATGATTCAAGGAAACGCTGATGCAAGAGCAGGTATTCGTCTATCCGGTGCTGACATCATTATCGGGGGTCGAGTAACAAAACCTCTTAAATCTAACTCAAGAGCAAACATCGGTGTTTATTCTAACATTAAAGGTTTTGCTTTCGAATATATGACAAATGGCCGTGGGGTTGTTTTAGGCGATCCTGGACCATGGATGTGTGCAGGTATGACTGGTGGAGTTGTCTATTTACGTCATCAACCAGAAGTTGGCTTAACAAAAGAAGCATTAGAAGCACGTATTGCTAAAGGGGCAAAAGTAACCATTGAACCTCTTTCAGAACAAGGTGTCAATGACCTTAATGAATTACTAGGCCTATACCATGACCGACTTAAAGAATACGGTCAAGATGAAGAAGCTGCCTTAATAGCTTCACTTCTAGAAGACTTAGAAGGAAACTTCCTGCAAGTTATCCCAAGCAAATTACAAGCAGATCCGTCAGTATCAACGGAATAATATTTCAAAAGGAAAATCCTACTCATCACGAGTAGGATTTTCTTTTGGAGTTTAGAGTGTGGAATGTAGAGTTTAGAGTTGATTAAGCTTATTCATTGAAGTTTGTTTTCCCCTACTTCGTACTTCTCAAAAATAACTATAAACTCTACACTCTAAATTCTAAACTAATTCCCCCTTGATTTATCTAATGGATCGTTGTATATTACTACAGTTAAAGTTTAAAGGTTTACTTGCTGTGGAAAAATATAACTGAATGTCTTGAAACAACCTTAATGAAAGGATAGCTTATTATATGAAACTTGGAGCCCGGATTTTAAAGACCGGAGTCGCAATTGTTCTATCACTTTATATTGCGCTGTTACTTAAGCTAGAGCCACCTATGTTCGCTGCACTTGCTGCTATTTTTGCTATCCAGCCTTCCATTTATCGTTCTTATCAAACGATACTTGAACAAATACAAGCGAACATTATTGGAGCAGTATTTGCAGTACTGTTTGTACTTACCTTTGGGCATGAACCTTTTGTGATTGGATTAGTTTGTATTATTGTCATTGCCATTAACTTAAAGCTTAAATTTGAAACTGCCATTCCAATTGCTGTTGTCACTGTCATTATTATTATGGAATCACCTACTGATAATTTTATTGAATTTGCTTCCACCCGCTTTTTACTGATTTTAATTGGCGTTGTTTCGGCATTCATTGTTAACCTTTTCTTCATCCCGCCAAAATACGAAACAAAGCTTTATCATAAAATAGTGGATAATACAGAATCCATCATTCAATGGATACGACTTATTATTAAACATGACACCGATCCAAAAGCTTTGAAAAAAGATTTAACAAGGCTTAGAGAAAGTATGGTAAAAATGGAAACACTTTTTCTCTTTTATAAAGAAGAGAGAAATTATCAACGTAAAAAAAGACAATCCAAGGCACGTAAGCTCGTAGTATTTAAACAAATGTTAAACGCGACGAACAAAGCCTTATTTCTTCTAAAAAACTTGCGGCGCCATGAACATGAACTGCATCATATGCCAAAGCATTTTCAGGATTTGATTCAATCTCAGCTAGAAGATTTAACATCCTATCACGAACGAATTTTACTAACATTTATCGGGAAAGTGCGTCCTCATACAGATAATGATATTTATATAGAGGTTTCAAATAAAAAACAAACCTTAACTGAAACCTTTATGGATTTCTATGATACTCAGCAAGTAGATCGCACAGAATGGCTACACATCTTCCCCATCTTAGGTTTAATTATTGATTATAGTGACCAGCTAGAACGATTAGATAAGCTAGTCATTAACTTTTATAATCACCATTCCGCAGATAATGAAATTTACGTAAAAGAAGATAAAGATTAAGGCCATAAGAAAAACCACTATGAAAGAACAATTCATAGTGGTTTTTTATGACAATTTAATCTGCTTCTTTAGTTTGTTTAATTGTCCAAATTCTTTTTCATATGTTACATCGGGATTTACTTTTTTTAGAATTTTTTGATATGCATTCACTAAATGATAGATCATTTGACTGAACTCTTTTACAGAATAAATACCAATCGTTGTAACCGTCTGCATCATTTCATCTTTTTCATAGATACCTATATATTTACCATCACAGCTGGCAAACCAATACTGTCCTGGGAATCCGTACTTCTCAATTGTTGCTCTTTTTTTACCGTTCGAAATTTTTATAGCTGTATCACAAAGATCAGTAATAAATGTCTTATGATGATCAGATTCAAAGATCAATGTGTCATCCTTTTCTTTAATCATCACAAGACATTCGCAAGAGTAAAAATAAGCAAAATCTCCTTTTTCGAGTTTTTCCAAGGCTTTCATTGTATCTTCAAAATGGAAGATGAATTCCATTTGATCACCTACCCCTTTTTTACATTGTATGTAAGTGGCAAGTGATATTACACAAGACTTTGAAAACTTACTGAAGATGTTGAACTTCAAATAAATGATAATAGTTTCCTTGTTTTCTCATTAATTCATCATGTGTACCGCTCTCAACAATTTGACCGTTTTCAATTAACACAATCCGGTCAGAATGAGTTATTGTTGATAAACGGTGCGCTACAATAAATGTTGTCCGGTCTTTTGCCAATTTTACGAGGGCCTCCTGAATTAAATGTTCACTTTCTAAATCCAGTGCCGAAGTGGCTTCATCAAAGATAAGGATCGGTGGATTTTTCAAAAAGACTCTAGCAATTGCAATTCGCTGCTTTTGTCCTCCTGATAGTTTCACGCCTCTTTCTCCAACCTCTGTATCATATCCATTAGGCAATTCCATAATAAAGTCATGTGCATTTGCTGCTTTTGCTGCTGCTATTACTTCTTCATCACTGGCTGACGGATTGCCCATTAAGATATTCGATTTCACAGAATCACTAAACAAAATATTATCTTGCAACACAATACCCATCTGATTTCTTAAATCTTTAACTTGATAGTTTCGAATATCCTCGCCATCAAGCAGTATTCTGCCTTTTGTCACATCATAAAATCTTGGAATAAGACTAACAATTGTACTCTTTCCGCCACCACTCATACCTACGAAAGCAATTGTTTCACCTGCTTTTACATGAAGTGTTATATCTTTAAGTACAACAATTTCATTTTCATTATAGGAAAAATTCACATGATCAAACTGAATATCTCCTTCGACCTTACTAATCTTTTTCGCATTCGGTTTATCAACAATATCGTATTTCTCATCAATAAATTCAAACACCCGGTCCATTGATGCAATCGATTGAGTCAATGTTGTCGATGAATTGACTAATCGTCGTAAAGGGTTATATAGACGTTCCATATATAAAACAAAAGCTGTCATTTGCCCAATTAATAATTCACCAGAAATAACAAGGTACCCAGCAAAGCCAATGACTAGAAGCGGGGCAATATCTGTGATTGTATTTACAACAGCGAACGTTTTTGCATTCCATTTCGTATGATCCAATGCTTTTTCGAGAAAATGAGAATTACGTTTATCAAATTGCTTATGTTCGTGATCCTCAAGCGCAAAGCTTCGAATGACACTCATTCCCTGCAATCGTTCATGTAAGTGCCCTTGAACCTCTGCAAGTGCTTGTGACCTGACTTTTGTTAAATTTCGTAACCTAGCATAAAAATACTTGATTGAAAAACCGTATAACGGAAAAAGCGCTATCGCCGCAAGTGTTAACCAAACATTCATGTTCATCATAATAATAATTGCTAATACAATCGTAAACATATCCAACCACAAGTTCATTAGCCCCGTTATTACAAAGTTTTTCGTTTGTTCCACATCATGAATAACTCGGGAAATGATCTCGCCTACTTTACGGTTTGAATAAAAACGTAAGCTTAATTTTTGGATATGATCAAACAGTTGATCACGGATATCATATAAAATTTTACTCCCCGTCCACTGTGCAAAATATTGGCGATAGTACTCAACAGGAGGACGGACAACAAGAAATATAATAAAAGTAATTCCCATAACCAGTCCAAGTTGAGAAAGCTTTTCGGCTTGCGTCATTCCTGTTCCATTTATTATGTCATCAATCACATACGCTAATAATAGTGGTACCATTAACGGTATTCCAAACTTCAAGATACCGATAACAATTGTTGCAATAATCATCTTCCAATAAGGCTTAACAAACCTGAAATAACGAATAATACTATCCAGAAAAAATCACCTCAAACAATTAGTAAAACCTGCTGAATGATAATTACCTTATTCAACAGGCTTTCTTACACGATATATAATTTTATCGGTACTGTAAAAAACGCTCGTACCACATTTCCACAAATTGAGGGTCAAATGGACCTTTTCTTTGATTTATCCATGAAATAAGCTCTTTAACACTATACTGTAAAATATCATCGATGGCCTTTGGATAGTTCATTTGCTTTCGATGAAGGGCGTACTCATCCTCATCTAATAACGTGTATGTCATATCCGGAAAGACTTTTATGTCTAAATCATAGTCAATGTATTTTAATGCTTCTTCATCATATGAAAAGGGAGACCCTAAATTACAATAATAATAAATTCCATCCGAACGAATCATACCAATCGTATTAAACCAATGTTTCGCATCAAAATAACATATTGCTGGTTCTCGAGTCCTCCAGTGTCTACCATCTGCTTCTTTAACTAGAATCCGATCATTTCCACCGATCACGATATTTGATGTACCTTTTAATACGATGGTTTCTTCCCAAATGCGATGAAGAGATCCATTGTGTTTATAACTTTGGATTTGTACCTTACTTCCGGTTTTGGGGAAACTCATCAATTTTCTCCTTTCCTTAAATTTATACGATCACCTCTAACCATCTTACTAACTTAACACTTACTAACTTAACACTTACTAACATATTTTTTCTGAAACCGCTTTTCTGCTTTTGTAATCTATATTATTATACCTCTTTCATACTTATTTTTAAATCAATGTGGATTAATTGATCAGTAAAATAAATCATTTAATACTACTAATTACATCTTATTTGTAACATTAAATGATCCATTTTATCCATCTCTACACAAAAGACTCCCTAATCACGAATAGATAGGGAGTCTTTTGTACAACTATTGTTGTTGGTTTTGTTGTTTTTTCGCTTGAGATTGTTGGTTTTGACGTCTTACTTCCTGAGCGTTAGTTTCACTAGCAAACTCAGTGTTTTGACTTTGACCTTGTGCAGAAGCAGCATTTTGTTGTCTTACTTTTTGAATGTTAGTTCCTGCTGCTGTTTGGTTTTGATTTTGTTGTTGATTAGCCATTGTGTATCACCTCCACAAGAATTAATTTGTCCAAGAGGTGATTTTTTATCCTATATTTCTATACTTTTTTAAACTAATAAAGTAATCCCGCCATCAACAACAATTGTTTGGCCGCGAATCATACTTGCATCATCGGAAAGTAAAAACATCGCAGTATTAGCTAAATCTTCCGCCTCTACAATTCGTCCAGCAGGTGTACGGCGCTTAGCCTCTGCCAACATCTCTTCTCGGTTTGGAAAGTGTGTTAACGCATCTGTATCTACCGCACCTCCAGAAACTGCATTTACAACAATATTCATCGGTGCTAATTCAATGGCTAAATAACGTGTTAAAGCTTCAAGTGCTGCTTTTGATACCCCTACAGTTGTATAATTTTCAAGATATCTAATCGACCCAATAGAGCTTAAACTAACAATCTTCCCTCCACCGCTTTTCTCCATTCTTTTCGCAGCTTCCTGCGCACAAAACAATAATGCTTTACTATTAATATCCATCGTCCAATCCCAATGGCTTTCTTCTAATTCCATTAAAGGTCTCAGTACACCAGAAGCTGCATTATTTACTAAAATATCCAGTCTCCCAAACGTTTCATCAATTTCATGAAACATATTTTTAATTTTTTCAGGTTTACCTACATTCGCCTTGACTACTAACACCTTACTTCCTAAAGCTTCTAATTCAGCCGCTGTTTCTAATGCTGCCGTTTTACTACGCGCATAGTTGATAACAAGATCATATCCTTTTTCTGCTAAACGTAAGGCAATTTGCTTCCCAATTCCTCGACTACTTCCAGTAACTAATGCTACTTTCCTTTCCAAAATTAATTTCCTCCTTATGTATGTATTACAATAATATTTTTTTCATGCTCTTAAGAAAACATTATATCGTATAGCTTCACATCTTCATAGAAAGACTATAAAAAAACAACCATGGAGGTATTAATATGTATGATGGTCGCGATATGACTGAACTTTCAATGATGCCCAAATCTGAATGGAGTGATAAAGAACTTTCGTATTTTCATCACGGTCTTCAGCAAATGACACCGTATTTAAATTCCGAGGGTGTAACGATCCACCGCGAAATTATTGAAGAAATTGAAGCCCGAGGCGGTCTGCAACAGGAGAACGTTGTTGCCGAACATGGGTCAGATCCTTCCTTTGATTATTTAGATAAAGGCTTTTAATACTATAGGATGCGTCAATGTTAGGATACAGAAGGTTGAGCATAGTCATTAATGTTCAACCTTTTCATTGTGATAAGATCGTTAAGGAGTGAGAAATTTAGAAGAAAGGTGATATTATGTTTGATCCTACGATATATGAAAATATGAAAGTTGTTCTTGAAGGGGTGATTTATGATCTTGATCTGAATGAGGAAATTCTCATTATTGATCGGAAGGATTTAATAGATTTAGCGCTTATGTCACGTAAATATCACTGTACATTTAAAACGAAAAAACAAGAAACACCCGTTTCAGCAACGGTTACACTCATTGCTAATACGGAGGACTTGGCTGGTGAGATACTTGAGCAACACGGGAAAAACAACGGCTGCCACCTTGTTATTTCGTTCACGATTCCAATAAAGGATGAAAATGACGATCCAAAACAAATCTATCATATATTAAAGGATGCCTGGCAATCCAGACCATTAATTACCCAACAGATCTCCTACAATTGGAACAATCATCAAAAACAAAATCTAACTTCAACATGCAACCTTCAGTTTAACCGAAAACTAAATGAAGATCACCTAGAAGATTTCCCTTCTATCCTTAAATTAACTATACAAACGTTAAATAGTTTAGAGTGTTGAGTGTAGAGTTATTGAAACCTACTCTAATATGAAAAATTATTTTTATTTTAATATCCATTTAATTAACTCTAAACTCTAAATTCTAAACTCTAAACTTCTTTTGTTATATAATGAATAAAGAGAGAAATCAGACAATGGGGGGAAATTTATGATTACACCATCTTCAAGATTAGAGCATTTAGCAACCAGTGTTTTTAGTGATTTAGCAGCAAAAAAATCACTAAAGCTTCAAAAAGGCTTTGATATGATTGATTTAAGTATCGGAAGTCCTGATCTTCCACCACCTGAATTTGTAAAAGAATGTTTAGCAAAGAAAGTTAAGAAAAATGATCAATATGGTTATGCACTATCAGGAACTGAACAATTTAAAGAAGCCGTTGCATACTATTACAAAAATCGTTTCAACGTAAATCTAGCGTCAAATGAAGTATTACAGTTAATGGGCTCACAGGATGGTCTTGCTCACCTGGCCCTTGCATATTTAGATAAAGGTGACATTGTAATTGTTCCTGATCCTGGATACCCAATTTACTCTGCGAGTGTCCATATCGCTGGAGGCGAACTGTATCCAGTCACACTTAACGAAGAAAACAATTTTAAGGCAGATATAAATATCATCCCTGAGGAAATTTGTAAACGAGCAAAAATAATGATTGTAAGCCACCCCGGAAATCCAATTCCAACTTTGGTCGACCGTCACTATTTTGAAAAGCTAATTGATTTTGGAAAGAAACATAATATATTAATTGTTCATGATTTTGCGTATTGTGAGCTACTATTTGATCAGAATAAACCGTTAAGTATATTATCCATACCAGGTGCAAAAGAAACTGCCATTGAAATAAACTCATTATCAAAAAGCTTTAATATGGCTGGCTCCCGCATCGGTTACATCATTGGTAAGCCTGAATTATTAGAACCACTCGCAATCTTAAAATCACATATTGATTACGGCGTATTTCATCCAATCCAAGCAGCTGCCACACAAGCATTAACGAGTAATTATCAGTTTTTAGAAGAATCTACAGCGATTTATCAAAAGCGTCGTGATGTTTTTATTCATGAATTACATAAATTAGGCTGGAATGTCCAAGTACCACAAGGCGGAATGTTTATCTGGGCAAAAATCCCTGAAGGCTGGACGTCATTAAGCTTTGCCCTCGCTGCTATTGATGAAGGTGTTATCGTTACTCCCGGGCATGCTTTCGGAGATGGAGGAGAAGGCTATGTACGGATTGCCCTTGTTCAATCAGACGATCGATTAATTGAAGCAGCCCAGCGATTGAAACCGCTAATTACAAAATTATAAGTTGGTGAAAAAAATGAGCTAGCAGTCATCCTCCAGCTCATTTTTTTGACATGTTAATTTTCGCATGTTGTGGTATTTATTTAGCAATCTTAAACTAATACAGTGAATGTCTTTCACTCCCATATTAAAAATTAGATTTTGATTGTCCGCCATCAACATTCACTGTGGCCCCAACGACCCAGGAGGATTTTTCTGACGCGAGAAAGACAACAACATTCGCTATTTCTTCTACTGTTCCAAATCGTCCAGCAGGAATTTCATCAGCAACAAATCGATTTATCTTATCAGGATTTTCATCTAACCGTTTTTGCCAATTACCTGTTGGGTGAATAATTGATCCAGGGGCTACACCATTTACACGAATTCCATCTTTAATCAATTCATCTGCTAATGATTTCGTAAAACTAATCATTGCTGCTTTGGCGCTATTGTAGGTTGGCTTACCGCCTGATTCCCGTCCAAATATAGAGGAGATGTTAATAATCGCACCACACTGCTTCTTCTTCATCTCGTTAGCAGCAAGCTGACTAAAGTGAACAGCTGAAAAGTAATTTAAATTCATCGCTTCCTCGAATAATGATAACTCAGTCTCAAGTGTTGCACTGCCATTACTGCCGCCAAGATTATTAATCAGCACATCAATCGTTCCAAAATCATTGATTACATGTTCAAATAGCTGTTCGCGCTCTTCTTTTATCAATAAATCAGCCTCATATACTTGAACATGACCTCCGAGCTCTTCCTTTGCTTTCAGCAGTGCTTCTTTGGATCTTGCAGCAATAGCCACTTTCGCTCCTTCTTCAACAAAAGCTTTAGCAATTCCTTTTCCAATCCCCTTTGAGCCACCTGTAACAAAAACAACCTTATTTTGCAATTTTAAATCCAAGAATTTACTCCTCCTTTATGTTTTGGGCAATGATTTTCTGATGAGAAACTGGAAATGGATATTGTTTAATTTTAGTCGCATTCACCCAGTGAAAATCCTCATCCTCAAATTTTTCACCAAGAAGCTCTCCTTCATAAATGGTAATATTCCAAACAAGATGAGAAAAAACATGTTCAACCTGTTGAATTTCATGACCAATAATTGCTTTAATGTTAAATTCCTGTTGTAAAAAGGCCCCTAATTGTTCCTGTTGTGAGCCGGCTTTTTCGATGGTTTCGTGATTTGGAAACTCCCATAGACGTGCTAGTAACCCCGTGTTAGGGCGTCTATGAATCAGTACTTCTCCATTTTCATTTTTTAAGAAAACAGCTGCCATTTTCTTTGGCTTTGGCGCCTTCTTTTTCTTCTTGACTGGCAATTCTGCTTGTACTCCTTTTTCATATGCCAGACAATGGACTTGGACCGGACATGTTTCACATGATGGACTCCGTGGTGTACAAATTAAAGCCCCTAATTCCATCAATCCTTGATTAAACATCGATGGATCTGTATCAATTAATAGTTCTCTAATGATTTCTTCAAAATTCTTTCTTGTTTTTTGTTTAGAAACATCATCCCAAATGTTATAAATGCGTGATAATACCCGCATGACATTGCCATCGACGGCTGGCTCAGGCTGATCATAAGCAATGCTTAGAATCGCACCGGCTGTATAAGGTCCAACACCTTTGAGCGATGAAATTTCTTCACTAGTATTTGGAACGACACCATTATAGTTTTCAGATACCTCTCGAACGGCACTCTGCAAATTCCTTACCCGTGAATAATACCCTAAGCCCTCCCACGCTTTTAATACGTGTTCCTCATCAGCCGATGCTAATGCCTCAACTGTTGGGAATTTTTCTATAAATCGATGATAAAACGGAATCACCGTTTCGACTCTCGTTTGCTGGAGCATCACTTCAGAAACCCAAATCCGGTATGGATCCTGATTTTCCCGCCATGGCAGGTCGCGTTGATTATATTTGAACCATGTTGTTAAATCTTGTTGTAATGTATTTTTTCTCACGCTTAAATTCTCCTCCAGTTACTCTTCTCGCTGACATGATTGGAACGCCCAGCAATTTAATTTTTGCAGTCCGCCATCAATTAATGGATCTAATTCTTTAAATAAGTGATGATCATTCGATCTTCTAAGTTTCTTTAATGCATGGTAATGGGCAACAGTTGGAACTTCAAACATCTCTACATAAAGATGTGGCTGGTCTGTTGCCACAAACCATTGGATGTTTTTCGCCTCAAATTCTGGCAATAGATCAATAATTTTTCTCATAGTTTGCTCATATGCTTGAACAGCTTCAGCTTTAATTTTGTATTCAATAAAGATTTGTAAATTTTCTCGCAATTTTCATATTCCTCCCTTTTTAATTTCACAATTATCGGGTATAAATAAGTATAGAGGCAAAGTATAGATAGCACACATTTACATTAAGGAGGATCAAACATAAGATGGATACAGGGACCCACGTTGTTATGGGGATAGGTCTCGGTGGCCTGGCAACATTAGATCCTGTTGTTGGAAATGATCCTGCACTTGCTCAAGCTGTGATGATCGGAACCATCATAGGTTCACAAGCACCAGACTTTGATACAATACTTAAATTAAAAAATAATGCAACCTATATTCGTAATCATCGAGGAATGACACACTCTATACCTGCTGTTATCATATGGCCATTGCTGATTACTGCAGGAATCTTCTTCTTTGTTCCTGAAGCAAACTTACTTCATCTTTGGTTATGGACATTTTTAGCAGTGTTTTTACATGTTTTTGTAGATCTGTTCAATGCCTATGGCACACAAGGATTAGCACCATTTTCTAAGCGTTGGATTGCCTTCGGTATTATAAATATTTTTGATCCGTTTATTTTCTTTTCTCATATAATTGCCATTATTTTGTGGCGTTACGGCTTTGATCCCGGTTATACCTTTCTTACCCTCTATATTGTTTTGATCTTCTATTATATTTGGCGAACAAATGCCAGACATAGTGTCATTAAACATGCAAAAAGAATTATTCCTGATGCAACACATGTGTTTATTTCACCCAGTTTCAAATGGAACCAATGGCATCTTGTCATCCGTACACGGCAATATTTATATGTTGCTGAATCAAGAAATCATCAGATTAACTTTTTTGAGAAGTACGAGTTTATCCCTATTCCCGATACACCGTTAATTAATGCAGCGAGAAAAGATGACAATTTACATGCGTTTCTGTCCTTCTCACCAACATACCGCTGGGAAGTCGAAGAAAAAAAGGACTACAACGAAGTTCGCTTTATCGACCTCCGTTACCGAAGTAAAGGTCACTACCCATTTGTAGCCATTGTAAAGCTTGACCACGATTACAATATCCTTAGCTCCTACACAGGCTGGGTCTACAGTGAGGAAACGCTAAAAAAGAAACTCGAATTTGCAACAGACTAGTTTAATTTAGAATTAATAATGTAGAATTTAGAATTATTTAAGAAAATCAAAGAAGTAATTTTTAAAAAAGTGATGTACTTTATACATCACTTTTTTTCCTTATATCATCAATGAGATTACTTACAAGAATTCTAAATTCTACATTCTAAATTAGGCTTCAGTGTTTCAAATAATTATCTTCCAGTAAATGTGCAAATTTTGGGTTTAGGCTGACGATTTCGTGTAAGTGCGGACCGTAGATTTGGATCCAGTCTAAGATCATTTTTTCTGTTTCTTTTATATCTCTGTATTCTCTTCCTGCCTTGGCATAGGTTGCTTCGTAATCTTCCCACATACTTTCGACCCAAGAAAGCGCTTGACCGTACGAAAGTTGGTCGTTGTATTCAAGCAATGTAGCTGCTAAACGATTAAAGCGATCATTCATTTTTTTACCCCCTAAAAAAGTTAACAATACTTACATACCATAAAGAATTGAAAACAACAAATACTATGCTTGTACCGGTTAGAAAGGAGGTTTCACCAAATGGTGCGAAATAAAGAAAATGGCTTTCCTAATCGGATGTCATATGATGGAGAACCTCGAGCAAAGGAGGAATACTCCTCTAAACGACCTAATGGAACAACTCGTGACCATCCACAAGAACGAATGTTCAACTCCAACAAAAAGCGCGAAATAGAATAACAATGAAGCATAAATACTTGGTTAATCATCTTTAAAAATGAGTAGTGCTAATAAGTCTAACTGGATCATCTAAGGAGGCGTTTAAATTGGGTAAAAAACATGCAAATAGTCACAGATATTATAGCGACCCTTTCCAATCTCCAAGAGCTAATCCAAAACATGCATTTGCACAAGTTAACGGTGAAACAGAGCGTAGTCTGCACAACCAAGTATTACGAATCCAAACAAGAAAACGCGCGTAGGTACCGAAAGAGAAGTAGTTTCGACTACTTCTCTTCAACCTTCTTCAATAATAAGGAAATGGGTAAAGCGCTCTCTTCACTTTCATTATTTCGATGACCCCACGCAAACCTTCCATTCATATATGAAATTTTAAATACTGATCCTTCCTCCCCTTCAATTTCATACACTTCATTTTCCTTGTAATTATCAGGATCCATTAAATATGCTTTCGCCATCGTAATTTTCCGTTCATATACTGCATATTCACTGACCATCCCCATTTGTTCTGCTTTTCTAGCCTTTTCTTTTAATGCAGCAATCTCTTGATTTAATTCATATTCTGTTAGCTCACTATATCTTTTTTCCATAATTGCCAAATCTCCTTTAAGTTATTTTGTCATATAGTAAATTAATTATTGTCGGGAATTGTACTAATATATTTATCAATTAATTCAAATGAATAGCCCTTGCCGTATAAATATTGCCGAATGCGTCGTTCCAGCTCCCACCCCTGGTATTTTTGATGATATTTTCGCATTGCTTTTTCTGCTTCTTTCACAAGCACTTCCCATTCAGTTTCTTGATCAACAGACATGTCTACATATCCAAAAGCCTTTTCAATGACCTCCAAGGAGAATCCTTTTCCATATAGTGTCCTTGTTAGCTTTTGCTTCAACGAATTTATTGATTGGTTCCTACTCATTTTTGTTTTCTTTTCTAAGAAAGTCACAGCAGCTTGAACCTGCTCTTCAAACGAGTACTGCTCAAGGCTCGCTTCTAGATGAGTTTGATTTACACCTTTTTCCTTAAGCTCTTGTTTAATTTTTTCTGGACCTTTCACAGTTGTATTTTTTCGGGTACGAACGAACGCCTTTGCGAATTCCAGATCGTCTACATATTTATATTCGTACAATTTCTTTATCACTTCATTTATGGCCGCTTCTGAATATTCTTTTTTATGTAAATAACTATGTATCTCTTTTACCGTCCGCATTCGGTATGATAAATAATTTAGTGCTGCATTAAACCCTTTTTTAATTTCATCTTGATACAAGATTACCTTTAATTGGGCTTCATCAACATTAGAGCCTTTTTTTAATTGACATGAGATGAGAACGTCCTGATCAACACTAAAACCATACTCCTCACCGTTCCCCCGATCAATATAAACATTAAACCGTTCCTGATTCCTCTTTTGTGTCGTAATTCTTGTAACTAAGATCATTCAGAACATCACCCTCTTTCATTTTACCACTTTTAGCGTGTAGAGTTTAGAGTATAGGCAGTGAGTATTTTTCTCTTAGTGAAGATCTGTATCCTAAAAGAGTATAGTAGTATTAATACATTTATTTTGGAAGGTGAATGAAGAATGAATATAGTTATCGCAGGTGGAACAGGATTCATTGGTAGCAAACTAACTGAAATGTTACTTCAATCTGGTCATCATATCTACATTTTGACTCGTAGTACGAAGAATAAAAACAATCGTGAGCGTGTTACATATGTTCAATGGTTAAATGATGGAGACCAGCCTGAGGAACACCTTAAACAAATAGATGCAGTAATTAACCTTGCCGGGGAATCATTGAACAGTGGGCGTTGGACGGAAACGAGAAAGAAGAACATATTAGATAGCCGAATTGATGCAACAAATGAAATTCTAAATCTAATTGAGAAACTGGAAACAAATCCACATGTATTGGTTAATGCCTCGGCAATAGGATATTACGGAACTTCGCTTACGAAGACGTTTACTGAAGATACAACAATTTGCGGCACTGACTTTCTGGCTCATGTCGTGAATCAATGGGAAATGGTTGCAAATCATGCAAACGATTTAGGTGTAAGGACAGTATTAGTACGTTTTGGTGTCGTCTTGTCTACTCTTGGTGGTGCCCTTGAAAAAATGGTTACTCCGTATAAATTTTTTGCCGGCGGAACGATTGGATCAGGTAAGCAATGGTTATCTTGGATCCATATTGACGATGCTATAAGGATGATCCTATTTGCGCTTGAAAATGATCTTATTCAAGGACCATTAAATGTAACGGCTCCTAACCCAGTTCAAATGAGGGAAATGGGGAAAGAAATAAGTAATGTCATTGGGCGACCCCATTGGTTACCTACGCCGGGCATAGCCTTGAAAATCATTCTAGGGGAAATGAGTGTGCTTGTCTTAGAAGGACAATATGTTCTTCCAAAAAGAGCTGAAGAATTTGGCTTCACATTCGATTATCCTACCTTAACTCAAGCATTAACCGATCTAGTAAGACAATAAGCAATAATCGCCCACATTACATATACTATTATTACCTATGAACTCGAGGAAAAGGAGAACTTATGGAACTTTTAATTAAAAATGCTACCGTTTATCCGATAACATCACCTATATTAAATAAAGCTGATCTTCATGTAAAGGATGGAAAGATTCATGAAGTTAGTGAGCACATCCCTGAAAATAACACAATGAAAATCATTGATGCCAATGGCCTGCACTTATTACCCGGCTTTATTGATGCTCATACGCATCTTGGCTTATATGATGAAGGAACCGGTTGGGCAGGTAATGATGCCAATGAAACCATAGAAGCCCTAACACCACATATAAGGGCAATGGATGGTGTATACCCGCTTGATATTGGGTTCAAAGATGCTATTAAATATGGTGTGACAACAGTCCAAGTGATGCCTGGAAGTGCTAACGTCATTGGCGGAACTACTTCAGTAATTAAAACTGTCGGAAAAAATATCAAAGACATGATGATTCGTGAAAATGCCGGTTTAAAAATAGCTCTAGGCGAAAATCCAAAACGCATCCATAGTAATTCCTCAAAAAACGATTTGATTACACGAATGGGGATTATGGGCATGTTGCGTGAAGCATTTTATGAGGCAAAACATAGCAAGCAGCCTAATAATCCAAGGATTGCCCCTTTAGTTGCCGCCCTAAATAAAGAAATTCCAACAAGAATACATGCCCATCGTGCTGATGATATTCTATCAGCCATTCGTCTTGCTGAAGAATTTGATCTTGACCTGCGTTTAGAGCATTGTACAGAAGGACATTTGATTGTTGATGAACTAAAACATCTTAACCTGCAAGTAAGTATTGGTCCTACATTAACCCGGCGTTCAAAAATCGAGTTAAAAAATAAAACATGGGATACGTACCATGTCCTTGCTAACAATGGCGTTTCGGTATCAATTACGACGGATCACCCATATACACCCATTCAATATTTAAATATATGTGCAGCCATAGCTGTTCGTGAAGGATTGGATGAGCACAAAGCTCTCGAAGCAATTACGATTAATCCGGCAAGAAACTTAGGTGTTGATCATCTTGTTGGAAGTCTGGAAAAAGGAAAAGATGCCGACTTCGTATTATGGAACCATCATCCTTTTCACTACCTTGCTACTCCCATTATGACAATTATTAACGGGGAAAAAATTTACAAGAATGACACAAAAAAATAGTATCATTTTAGAATAAAATCGATTATGATAAATGAGGAAATTAAAGATATTTGATGGAATACAGAGGAAAGCACATCATACTATATATAAATACATTCTTTTTCTTGAATACGGGTTAATTCCATAAATATCACCATAATACGGAGAAATTATAAAAATGAAAACTATTTCCGTATTCATTAAAAAGTCAAAACACTTTCACATAAAAACTTAAATGGGAAGGCAATTGGTTGCGCCACCAGTGAACAACTGGTTTTAGTGGGTTCGATTCCCACCCCGAATTTGATTAGTAATTTCACATTAAATTCGAGGGTGGGCTTGTTTTCTGCCCTCGCAAGGAGGGATTTCCTATGCTAAAAAGACGAGAACTCACTGATTGTCACGCATTATATGATTTATTGATTGACCCAGCTGTCTTTCCGTATGTAAGGCAAAAAGCGTATTCTTATGATGAATTTTTATTTTTAACAAAACAAACGATTGAAGCAGAAGAACGAGGCGAACTCGTCTCTCGTACGATTGTCGACGAGTGGGGAAATCCCATTGGAACGATCAACTTATTTGATGTACAGGATGGTGCAGGCTTTTTGGGAACATGGATTGGTAAGCCTTATTTTGGCAAAGGTTATAATCAAGCTGCCAAAAACGCCTTCTTCTCGGAACTATTCTTTGAACTTGATATTCAGACGATTTTCATGCGTATCCGCAAGGAAAATATTCGTTCAATACGAGCAGCAAGCAAATTACCTTATTCTACCTTGGCAAACGAAATTCGCTCTGATGTCTACAACCAAATTAATGCCAATGAGATAATATACGATCTCTTTCAAATTGAAAAGGATCAATATCACCTCTACACAATGCGTCAACAAACAGCAATCGAAGAAAGCCACTTGAAAGAAGCATAATACCAAAGATGACCGCAGAGCCGGTCATCTTTTTTAATGTAAAATTGAAAATGTAAAATGTAAAATTATCTAGCGATTTCTAAGAGGCCTTTTTGTCCTACTTGAAAAGACCCGCAAACAATTCTAAATTCTAAATTCTACATAGATTTTATTGTTTTTGGGAAAAATATCCGTAACTTCTAGGAAAGTGAGGGGAATTTTCATGGAAAGTAAGAAACGCCGTGCGAAAGAAGAAAGACGGACTTTAAAAAAGGCGCAGGAAGTTCATTTTTTTTCAGAATTTAAAGCCGCTGATCGGATCTATAATTCATCAAGACGTGGGTAACATTCAATAATAAACATAATCAGGAGGATGGCAAGATGGGAAAGAAAAATCGTAAAAACAACACACCAGAACCAGATGGTTTGGACGTAGAATATTCAAGTGAATTAGCAGATCATAATGATTTGGAAGCCCAAGCAAGAGCAGAAGCTGCTGATAAACGGGCAAAAGGAAAAAGAACTAAATAACATTTTAAAAATCAATTGTTCTATTTCAATATACTAAATAGTTAAGCTGAACAGAAAATTCTGTTCAGCTTTTTTGTTCATGATCTCGTAACAGAAAGCCGCCCAAAAAACATCGATTTCACTCATGAAATCGATGCTTTCAACTTTTAACTTTCAACTTTCAACTACCAAATTCGCTTGTTCGTGAAGAGTAGCAATCATACCATAAAAGGCATAGAAAAACTCATCTGGTGCGATTAAACGAAAATGCCCTACTTTGTCTGTATCAAAGTTTAATGCCGTTTCAAGCAGTCGATACGTAGAATATGCGTAAAAGCAAAAATACTTATAATCAAATTTAGGCATCTTTTCGTATATAACCGCGATCTCCTCTTTATACTTATCTAAATTATTTGTTGCTTCCTCAATAATCACTTGTAAGTCTGCTAAATCTGCTTCAAGAATTAAATCATTCTTTTCAATTCGAATATTTGCCATTGTCAACGTCCTTTCTATAGTACAATAATTGTTCAGTCTAACAACCATTTAATGAGAAATGTTATCATTAACTAGTTTTATTTTAACAAACAACCGTTACTATAGAAGTGACGCCTATCACAACCAAACCATTACTTCGTAAGAGTTCTTTCTAGCTCATACCAATACTCACAAAGTGTCAGTAATCCTTTATCGAAATTTTCAAGGTGAAAGTGTTCATTTGGTGCATGGAAGTTTTCATTCGGCAACCCAAATCCCATTAGTACAACAGGTAACTGTAAGAGACGATTGAACGTTTCCACAATGGGAACCGAGCCCCCCATTCTTGTGAATGCGACAGGGGTCTCATACACTTTCTCATATGCTCTCCCCGCTGCTTGTATGGCAGAATGATCAATTGGTGTTGCAAAAGGTCGGCCGCTGTCATATCTTTTTATCGTAATCGTTACCCCTTTCGGAGTATGATTGGCAATATGCTTCTCAATGAGTGATACAACCTCTTCCGGATCTTGGTCAGGAACGAGACGACAAGTGATTTTTGCATGGGCTTCTGCTGGAATGACTGTTTTTACACCTTCTCCTTGAAACCCTCCATAAATGCCATTCACCTCTAATGTGGGACGAACCCAGGTCCTCTCTAACGTTGTATAACCCTTTTCACCAAATAATTCTGGTGCTTCTAACTCCTGTTGCATTGCTCCCTCATCATAACCTAATGCTTCAAATGCTTCTTTTTCCTCCTTGGAAAGCGGTGTAACATGATCATAAAATCCATCGATGGTGATTTGTCCATCTTCATTTCTCATTGAATCAAGAAGCTGTACAAGAGCATGAATCGGATTTTGAACTGCGCCTCCGTATAATCCTGAATGGAGGTCCCCTTTCGTACCCTTTACATCGATTTGCAGACTGCACAAACCACGTAATCCCGTACAAATTGCTGGTCTTCCTTTTTCAAGCATTGGTGTATCAGAAATGACTAATACATCAGCTGCTAGCTGTTCTTTCCTTTCTGCAACAAAACGATCTAAATTCGGACTTCCAATTTCCTCTTCACCTTCAATACAAAATTTAAAATTAAAAGGAAGTGCCCCTTCTATTTGCAGCAAAGCCTCAAGGGCTTTAATATGCATAAATGTTTGCCCTTTGTCATCACTCGCACCACGTGCATAGATCCTATTATCACGGATGTCAGGTTCAAATGGTGGACTATCCCAAAGCTCAACAGGATCGACTGGTTGAACATCATAATGTCCATAAATAAGTACTGTTGGTTTCCCTTCAGCATGTAACCAATCGCCATATACAACAGGATGACCATCTGTCGGTATCACTTCAACATTTTCCATTCCTGCTTTTTGCAATGACTTTGTAATCCAATGTGCTGCCTGACTCACATCATCCTTATATTGAGATTCCGCACTAATACTTGGTATTCTTAATAACTCTTTCAGTTCAGAAAGATGGATTTCACGGTTTTTCTCAAAGTAGTTTTGAGTCGTTTCGTTCATCACAATTTACCTCCTACAACATTTTGATCATTCGATTTTACCATAATAATGAATAAATACTTAAAAAGTCGTACAAAAGCGTATGAAATTTAGCAATTTCGAACTCTCTATTATTAGTTTCCCCATAAATAAAAGGGATATCTCAAACACAAAGTTACAGTCACCTCGACCACAAAATCTAGAAGTTGATCCGTGATGTAACTTCTAGATTTTGTAAGTGTTCGAGGAAAACTGCCACTTATGAGACATCCCCATCAATTACATTATTTCGTTGTTTTTTCTGCAGCGAATTTTGCTTTGGCCTCGATACGACGACGATGTAAAATTGGCTCTGTATAACCGCTAGGCTGCTCAATTCCTTTAAACACTAATTCACAAGCCGCCTGAAAAGCTACAGAACCCTCGTAATTAGGTGCCATAGGACGATATGCAGGATCGCCAGCATTTTGCTCGTCAACAACCTTTGCCATTCGTTTTAACGTTTCTACCACTTGCTCTTCCGTACAAATTCCATGGCGTAACCAGTTCGCCATATGCTGACTTGAAATACGTAATGTAGCGCGGTCTTCCATTAAACCAATGTTGTTAATATCCGGGACCTTAGAGCAACCAACTCCCTGCTCTACCCAACGAACAACATAACCAAGAATTCCTTGGGCATTATTATCCAATTCCTGTTGTATTTCTTCTTCGCTCCAACTTGGATTTTCAGCGACTGGAAACTCTAATATTTTATCTTGTAAGTTACTGATGCTCTTTTTCAATTCATTTTGAACTTGCGGCACATCCACCTGATGGTAGTGAAGAGCATGCAATGTCGCTGCTGTTGGTGATGGCACCCAAGCTGTATTAGCACCAGCATGTAATTGGCCAATTTTTTGCTTTAACATCTCAGCCATTAAATCTGGCATTGCCCACATTCCTTTTCCAATTTGGGCATGACCTTGTAAGCCACAAGCAAGACCTACATTTACATTTGATTTCTCATATGATTGCAACCAAGTCGATGATTTCATATCATTTTTGCGAATCATCGGCCCTGCTTCCATCGACGTATGCATCTCATCACCTGTTCGATCTAAGAAGCCGGTATTAATAAATGCAATTCTTTCCTTTACTTCATGAATACAGTTTTTTAGATTTAATGATGTACGTCGTTCTTCATCCATTACACCGATTTTTATTGTATTTCTCTCAAGTCCCAGTAAATCTTCAACACGATTAAAGAGTTTATTAGCAAATGCTGCTTCTTTCGAGCCGTGCATTTTTGGTTTAACAATATAGATTGAACCTTTGCTTGAGTTCTTCACGTTACTATTATCTAATAGATCGTGCTTGGCAATGACACTTGTTATTATACAGTCTAGAATTCCTTCAGGGACTTCTTCACCATTCTGATCAAGAACAGCATTATTTGTCATTAAGTGTCCAACATTACGAACAAACATGAGCGAACGTCCTGGTAATGTAAATGTACTTCCAGAAAGGGATGTATATGTTCTGTCAGAATTAAGTGAACGTGTTACTGTTTTCTTTCCTTTCGTAAATGTTTCCGTTAAATTCCCCTTCATCAGACCTAACCAATTTCGATACACTTCGACCTTATCCTCTGCATCAACAGCTGCTACAGAATCCTCACAATCCATAATGGTTGTAATTGCTGCTTCCATCAAAATATCTTTTACACCAGCCTGATCAGTCTTACCTATTGGATGATTACGATCAAGCTGTATTTCAAAGTGTAACCCATTATTTTTTAATAAAATCGTTGATAGATTTTCAGGGTGTCCTTGATAGCCTGCTAGATTCGCAGCATCTTGAAGCTTAGTATTTTTTCCATTGCTGAGCAAAGCAGTCAGCTTTCCACTGCTTATCACATATTTCTCAACGTCTCTGTGAGAGCCTTCTTCAAGGGGAACAGCTCGATCAAGAAAGTCTTTAGCAAATGAAATAACCTTCTCTCCTCTCTTTGGGTTATATTCTTTTCCCCTTTCAGCCCCATCCTCATCCGAAATCGCATCGGTTCCGTATAGAGCATCATACAAGCTTCCCCACCTTGCATTTGCTGCATTTAAAGCATATCGAGCGTTATTTACTGGAACTACAAGTTGCGGTCCGGCTTGGAGTGCAATTTCGTCATCAACATTCTCAGTGGAAACTTCAAAATCATCCACAACTTGTTCTAGATAGCCAATCTCCTGTAGAAATGTTTTATAGCTTTCAAATGTATAACTTTCTTTATTTTCCTTGTGCCATGTACTGATCGCTTTTTGAAGCTCTTCACGGCGAAATAACAACTCTTTATTTTCAGGAGTTAATTCTGTGATTACCGTTTCCATACTAGCCCAAAACTGCTCATTCGTCACACCACTTCCCGGTAGTGCCTCGGAATTGATAAATTGATAAAGAGCTGTAGCAACTTGAATGTTTCCTACCTGTACATAGTCTCTCATATTAAATATGCCTCCTTAATATTTACCTAGAATGTTACCATTCCCATTAGATGGTAATTTGCTGTTATATAACATTATACATTATTATATAACATCTCGCCAAAAATTAAAGGAATTTTCTGAATGAATGGACAAAAAAATAATATTAGCCACCTTTATATGTGTATTCACTCGGTGGTCTAATATTATAAGAGTAAAAAATCTATGAATTTTATTATTTTAAGCTAATTATTCTATTTCTGCAATATCTGTTAAAATAACATACCCATTATGAGCTTTTGCGGTAACGACGATTCTTCCTTGTCGCGAAAGTTCTTCTAACTCCAAACCCGTTCCTTCTTCTACATAAAACCGGTCAATTCCATATGATATTTGCACATATGGTTCTATTGTTGAATCCTCATTCCATTGTCTCTCATCATGGATATAAGGATAGACTTCCCCTTTAATGAATAATCCATCAGGTTTTGCCTCACTAACTTTTTCAACTTCATAGACATTATTTTCTCCTGGTTGTAGTGATGTATAGACTGAAAAAGGTCTCCACTCATTTGTTTCCTTTATTCTTGAAAGCAGTGACTGATCTAACAAGTCTGTTGGTACGGTTTCAATCTCCAAGTCAAGGATGACATAATCACCGTAAAAAAGGTCTCTAGGATCAAGTGGTACAGTAGCTAAACGAATTTCATCGCCAAGCATATAGGCTTGAACCGGCTTTAATAGCATTGCTGTTAAAACAAATACCGGAACGATTAGAGCTAAGAAAAACCATTTAGTTGGTCGTCTTTTTATCATGATTCTTCTCTCCTCTCCTCGTTTTTTCAAACCAATAGCCAAGTACAAGCAGTAGAATACCACCAATGAAAAAGGCAATCGATTTACTCATAAAGACTAATGATAAGTCAACATAAAAGCGGAATATTAACACACTTACTAAAAAGATCCCTATTAGTTCTCCTTTGTAAGATAACCACAGACCATAAATCATATAGGCAACCCCTACAATAATCCAATATGGAAATGCAGTTGAGTTAGGATTCATTCCAATGCCCGCCATCCATACCCATTCCATTGTCAGCAATAACCCGGCAACAAAATGAGTTAAAAAACCTAGTAATTTAGCTACCTCCTGATAATCGCGCAAAGGCTTATGCCATAACCAAAGTCCAATGATAAAAAATGGAAGTACATAAATAACCACACGTTCAACATGCAAATAATGAAGTGTAATACCTATCCACTGATAAAACAGCAGCATATTAACAATAAAAAGCGGTGCTGATTTATTCATTATCTTATGCCCAATGACAAATAGAATCGGCAGTAAAATTGTAAAGATAATCGGATACTCTCCCACCTCAACATAGTGAAAACCAAATTTCATCTCGATAAATTGGTAGAGTAACACAAAGTTAACGAAGAGCATAACAGTTGATTTTTTCAAAAAATAATACCAAACTGCAAAAAGCATTGGTATAACTACAACCATCCAATAAGATGGTTCACCTTCAATAATCATGAACTTCAATTCGATAAAAAGATAGATAAGAATGATGCTAAAGATATAAATCCATTTGTCTTTTAAATAATAAGCAAGTGGTAACACGCCTAGTGCCCAAGCTAGCAAAGCATTTTCCAATGAACCTCCCAAGTGGAAAAGTTGCCCAATATAGAATATTTCTGCCCCGTAAGCAAATCCACCGATGTAATATAAGCTTTTTGAAAAGATGGGCTTTCTCTCCTCGAACACCCAAGCTAAACAATAAGTTACTATAAGTCCACTTAGTAGGACAAGGAACTTGGTCATATCGGAAAGACCAGACCAATTACTTGCAACAAAGCTAAGTATACCAAGCCCGATTAATACAGAACCAATAATCGATAAAAGTTGTACAAAATGTATATTCCCTTTTGCCTTTGTGTTTTTCGACTCAAGTTCATAACATTCCATTAGTTCATTGGCCTGTTCAGGAAGTAACTTACCTTGTTCTTCAAGATAAATCAGTTCCTTTTTTAAAAATTCATATTGAAATAGTGTTATTCTTTTCTTCACCTCTTCTTCCCCCTTTCATTTCATTGTATAATGACTCACATAAATTTCCACAAGCTGCCGTACACGTTCAATGTACAACACAGCTCTTATTAAAATCAATTGTATTTTTGTTAGCATATAAAAATGCCTTCTCCCTAACAGTAAAGCCGGGAGAAAGCACCTTTTTTATCTGTATTCTTTCTTTGTCTTATGCTTGAAATATAAGCCAAGTTCTTTCTTTTCTATCATTAAAGATCGATACAGTGATATCATCATTAAGATCATAACAAAAGAAAACGGAAATGCAGCAGCAATTAAAGCATTTTGAAGGGCTTGTAATCCGCCACTATACAAAAGAATTAATGCAACCGTTGACTGCGCAATTCCCCATGTCAATTTCACTGAACGAGGCGGTGTCAGCGAACCATAGGTTGTTTGCATGCCTAAAACAAATGTCGCCGAATCTGCTGAAGTAATAAAAAATGTACTGATCAGTGTGATTGCTACAACCGCTAAGATACTAGACCATGGCAACTGGCTGAAAGTCGCAAATAACACTTCCTCTGTCGCAAACTGTGTTAGATCAAACCCTGCGTTGTGTACACTGATTGAAGATGTACCGAATACCGAAAACCAAAAAAAGCTTACAATTGAGGGAAGTAATAATACTCCTATTAAAAACTCCCGAATTGTCCTCCCCCTCGATACACGGGCGATAAAAATACCAACAAATGGTGACCATGAAATCCACCAAGCCCAATAAAAGATCGTCCATCCATTTATCCATGAGCGGTGCTCTTCATCAAGTGGTGCAATCCGAAAACTCATTCGGGTAATATTTTGAATGTATCCACCGATCGTATCAGTAAACATATTTAATATTAGGATCGTTGGACCTGTAATAAACATTAGGGCTAACAATGCTACTGCCAAGACCATGTTTGTGTTACTTAAATATTTAATCCCTTTGCCTAATCCAGTCCATGCAGAAATCATGAATAGGACTGTTACTACAGCAACGATAATAAATTGCACAAGGATATTATTGGGGATCCCAAATAAATAAGATAGTCCCCCATTAATTTGCGTAGCTCCAAAACCAAGAGTTGTCGCAACCCCAACAACAGTAGCAAATACAGCAAGAACATCGACAACAGTCCCTAATGGACCCTCCATACTTTTACCTAATACAGGCTTTAATGTCGCCGAAATTAAACCCGGTTCGCCTTTACGAAATTGAAAATATGCTAGCGCCAAAGCAACTATAGCATAAATTCCCCAAGCATGAACTCCCCAGTGAAAGAACGTATACCTCATTGCCTCTCTCTGTGCTTCTGGAGTTAAGCCCTCTGCCAATGGCGGACTGATGAAATGCGAAAGTGGTTCAGCAGCTCCCCAGAATACAAGCCCGATTCCCATACCTGCACTAAATAACATCGCAAACCAAGTAGCTTTTGAAAACTCAGGTTTTTCATCAGGTTTACCCAGTTTTATCGTCCCAACAGGACTGAAGATAAGAAATATACAAAAAATGACAATTATTGTTACTAAAATTAAATAATACCATCCAAAGGCAGTTGTAAGAAATGCCTGAAGATTTGCACCTACTCTTTCAAAACTATCTGGCGCCGTAACACCAAAAATTACTGCTCCAAGTACAATTGCTATCGCAATCCAAAAAACGTTTGATATTTTTTTCATCTAAAATTCCTTTCTTCTTAATAAATCAATCCCAGATTAAAAAAACAGCCATCCAACTACTTTCCTAATTTCCTATAGTGGGAACTCAGTATTACTTTACCCACTTTCTCTTTATTCATTTCATCCACTACATACACTAAATCATGTTCCAACGCAAAAGTTTAGTGAAACAATCGAAAATTAGAAGAGAATTATGATATGTACTATTATTATTTTGTTAAGGGACCATGAGCTTGCTCTAGATTTTCGATATCAGAAAACCTAACTATAACAGTTTTCAAAAAATAAATCATTCCATCTGCTTGATTTTGGAACTATAATACCATTTCTCTATTCACGTCCCATCACCATAAAACAATTTTATACGTTCTCTTTACTTTGACTAAAATATTGTTCCACTATTTTCTCTAAATTTTCAATATGATTTTTTTCGATAGGACATTGATCATTTTTCATTGTCGATATTGCACTTTCAATTAGAAATTTTCTCGGCGCCTTAACATGCAGCAATTCATCATGAATAAAGTCCAACAGCTCGTTATATTTAGGTTGTTCTTCTTGATTTCTTACCTTTTCCTTCAGGAGTAGTACGGTTTCAGATAACGTTTGTTGAAATGTGTGGTCTCCCTCATTACAATCACGTAAAATATGTCCAAAAAGTTCAGGCTTATTTAATTGCGCACCTGACTCAGCCACCTCTTGAACAATCTTTACTACTCTTTCTACACTATACTTGACAACTTGATTGATGCTGCTATTTGGATCATGTACCATAGAATAATACTTCATATTGTTATGCAAAATCCCCATAAACATAATAGTACAATCCAATAGATACGTTTTATTGTTTTCACCAAAAATGTCTATGAAGCGATAGTATATCCACCGAATCAAATTTAATTGACCTTTTTTTATAAATTGCTTAAGCTCGTCATCATTGGAAACAAGAACTTCTTCAAATAGAGTAAATAATTTATTCTTCTTGTTAATTTGCATTTGCACTTCGATTTGTTTAATAAAAACTTCTATATTGGAAGGATCCTGTCCGACAAGCAATTCAGTTCTTTTCCGTTTCATCTTCTCAAAGATTGATTTAAATAAGGCAATGATTAATTCATTCTTAGATGAAAAATAATTATAAAAAGTTCCTTTCGATATACCGCTATATTCCAATATGTCTTGAATTGACGTAGCTTGATATCCCTTTTCAATAAATAAGTGATGCGCCATTTTAATGACATGCTGTTTCCGGTCGTTCATAAAATTCACCTCTCGCCTGGTTGGACCACCTGTATAAAATTCATACTACCTTATTTTTAACCTTTACACAAACACTCATGTATCAGGAACATATTATCATTGCAATTATTGAACTCCTAGTATAAGATATTATCTGGATAAACTAAAGGTATAAATTATTGAACCGCTAGTACAGGAGGAATCAAAAATGGATCAACCCAAAAAAGAAATCCAACGACCGAACTATGGGATTTTATCGATCCTTATGGTTGGTGCTTTTATTGCTTTTTTAAATAATACACTCTTAAATATTGCCCTACCGTCCATTATGAATGACTTACAGGTTGATACAGCAACTGTACAATGGCTCACAACAGGTTTTATGTTAGTAAATGGGATTATGATACCAACTACAGCGTTTTTAATACAAAAATATTCAGTTCGTCGACTTTTTCTAACCGCCATGGGACTTTTTACGATCGGAACGATACTTTCCGGTCTTGCCCATTCATTTCCTTTGTTATTAACTGGACGTATGCTCCAAGCCTCAGGGACAGCCATTATGATGCCGCTATTAATGAACGTAATGTTAATCAGCTTCCCAATTGAAAAAAGGGGAACAGCGATGGGTGTCTTCGGATTAATCTTAATGGCTGCCCCCTCTATCGGTCCTACATTATCAGGCTGGATCGTAGAACATTACAACTGGAGAATGCTCTTTCATTTTGTAACACCCATTGCTATCGGAATTCTAGCACTTGGCTTTTTCTTACTTAAAGATAAAAAAGATAAAGTCAATATCCGTCTTGACTTAATTTCCTTATTATTATCGAGTATCGGTTTTGGGGGAATTCTTTATGGTTTTAGTTCTGCAGGCAGCAAAGGTTGGTCTAGTCCTGAAGTATATATAACAATTATTGTTGGATGTATCTCATTAGTCACATTTATAGCCCGCCAATCAAAACTGCAACGACCAATGCTGAATTTCAGCGTTTTCAGATATCCGATGTTTGCACTTTCATCATCCATTGCGATGGTACTTAATATGGCAATGTTTTCAGGAATGTTGCTTCTGCCAATCTATGTTCAAACCGTAAGAGGAATATCACCGTTCGATGCCGGTCTAATGATGTTACCAGGAGCACTCGTTATGGCTTTCATGTCACCAATTACTGGGAGATTGTTTGATAAGTTTGGAGGACGTGCCTTAGCCATCATCGGACTATCAATTATGACAGTAACGACATATCTTTTCAGTACATTATCACTTGATACGACTTACAATTATTTAATGATTCTCCATGCCATTCGTATGTTTGGAATGTCAATGGTGATGATGCCCGTTTCTACCAATGGGTTAAATCAATTACCCGCTCAATTCTACCCACACGGTACCGCGATGAACAATACGTTAAACCAAGTATCAGGCGCAATTGGAACAGCATTGTTAGTCACGGTAATGTCAAACCGAATGGAAGCAAGTGCTGCAGCCTTAACAGTTGATGCAGAGCAGTCAACAAATCAACTAACTACAGAATTACAACAACAGATAGCTATTCAAGCGATGCTGGATGGGATAAACTTTGCCTTCTTCGTCTCCTCTTTCATTGCCGTTGTCGCCCTTATTCTTGCATTCTTTATCAAAAGGGCAAAACAAGCAGAAGAGCCTATTACAGAAACGCCTTCTGAGATCACACCGAGATTAGCTCAAAATTAATATAAACCTACATCTATTAAACATAGAAAAGACAACGGCCATAAAATAACCGTTGTCTTATTTGTTCCTTATTTGTACTAATTTATAGTATGTACTATAAATTAGTACGTGAGCCTATATTTTTAATTCAATCTCCGCAACAACCTCCACGTGAGCTGTATGAGGAAACATATCAACCGGTTGCAAAAAGTTAATTTTAAATCCTGCTTTTACTAATTTATCACAGTCTTTCGCTAATGTTGCTGGGTTACATGAGACATATACCAGACGCTTTGGCTTTACATTGATAATCGTATTTAAGAGTTTATCATCGCAGCCCGTTCTTGGCGGATCGACGACGATAACATCAGGTTTCCAACCTTCCTTCACCCACCGTGGCAACCAATACTCTGCTTTTCCTTCTACATAGGTTGCGTGAGTAAATCCATGCTTTGCTGCATTCACATTCGCATCATCGATCGATTCTAAAATTACATCCATTCCACGAATTTCAGCTGCATGCGGGGCGAGCCATAAACCAATCGTTCCGACTCCACAATAAGCATCAACGACTCTCTCTTTGCCGGTTAGTTGTGCTGCTTTTTTGACTTCATCATACAATTTAACCGTTTGCTTCGGATTAAGCTGGAAGAAGGCACGCGCTGATAATTCAAATGAAACATCACCTAATGTTTCTTGGATGACCTCTTCTCCCTGTAGATGAACAGTCTCATCCCCAAAGATTAACGATGTTTTTTGTCCATTTATATTTTGCAGAATGGAGGTCACTTCTGGTAAAGCATCTTGTATTTTGTATAAGAGCAACTCTTTACGCGGAATCTCTTTTTCTGTTGTAACTAGAACAAGCTGTATTTCACCCGACTCAAAGCCTACTCTCGTTACAATGGTTCGAACAAGCCCTTCACGTTTTCGTTCATCATATATAGGAATATTTAAATCTTGCAGTATCATTTTTACCCTTTGTGTCACTTTATTTGTAGTTGGATGTTGAATCATGCACTCAGATATATCAATGAGTTTGTGTGAATTAAGACCATATAATCCTGCTATAACTTTTTCTTTCTCTTTTCCAACCTGAAGCTGACTCTTATTACGGTATTTCCAAGGATCCTCCATTCCAATCGTTTCCTTAATCTTTAATTGCTTTTCCGTTAATTTTGTATGACGTTCAAACGCTTGTCTGACAATATCACGCTTTTCTCTTAATTGTGCCTCATAGCTTAAATGCTGTAACTGACAACCGCCACACTGGTCATAAACTGGGCAAAGTGGTTTTATACGATCTGGTGATTTTTTGCGGATTTTCTTAATTTTTGCTTCCGCATACTTTGTATGTACATTCGTTACTTCAGCAACAATCTCCTCATTCGGAAGTGCTCCTGGTACAAAGACTACTTGTTTTTTAAAATAGCCAACACCTTCCCCATTAATGCCAAGACGCTTGATTGTTAACGGGAATTCCTGACCCTTTTTCATAAAAACGCTCTTTTGCTTTTTAAAAGATTTCTGCATTCAAAACACCGGTCTTTCATTTCAAAATTTATAATTTCCTTTACTGAGCAGCATAATTCAACTCTCAACTATTATTTACCGTCTGATTCCCTAAGCTTTCCCACAAATAAAGTGAGGCATAACTCTCAAACGGTGCCCATGTGTTAGCATAGTCGTTGATTTGTTCAACAGTTGGTTTTTTCTCCAAATCAAATAATTTCTTTAAAGCATTTTGAATGCCTATATCATTCGCTGGCAACTGATCTTTTCTCCCTAATCCAAATAACAGTAAACTACGTGCAGTCCAAGGGCCAATGCCACGAATTTTTGTTAAGGTCGTAATGACTTGGTCACTATTCATTTCTTCAAGCTGCTCTAATTGAAGCTGACCATTCGCAATTAGCTTTGATGTATCAATGATATATTCTGCTTTCCGTTGGCTAAATTGCAACTTTCTTAACGACTCATAGGAAATGACACTCACCTGCCCAGCAGTTGGATAAAACCAGGTGCCTTCGATTTCTTTACCAAACTCTTTGACAAAACGTTCTGTTAGTATGTGGGCAAATTTAAGATTAAGTTGTTGGTGAATAATCGTTTTCATCAAGCATCGATAGAGATCAAAATCACACACAAGTGGTGTTCCTCGATATGCAGTGAAGATTGAATGTAATTTAGTATTTGAAAAGTGGTTGTTCACTTCTTCTAAAGACATATCCCATTGAAAAATATGTGCGAGCTTAGTAAGAATCTCTTGTTTGACATCGCTCCTACTACACGTTATTAAAAATTGAGGTTTTTCAATCTGTCCAAGACTTTTGAGATGAACAACAATATTTTCACCGCCCACTTCTAGTGGAACATATATTTCACTCTTCTCTAGATTCAGATTAACAAGTGGATCAACAGCTAATCTTGCTAGCACACGTTGGAAATCATAGGGGGCATTTGGATATACTTTTTCCTGCCACATGAATTTTCCCCTTCCTTTCACTTTCTTTCCAATTATAACATGCAAAATTCCTAAAACTTACTAGAACAACTTTGGTGAACATTTTGTTAAAATTAGATAAGCACGTATTAGGGAAGGAGAGAATGATTTTGTCTATACCAACAGATGTAGCATCACTTCAAATAATGGCTGATGTATATAAAAGAAAAAGTTTATCAGACATTTTTGAGAAAACGGTCCAAAGTCTTGTAAATGAGGTACCTTACATAGATTGGGTCGGTATCTATCTACTTGAGAATGAGGATAACACATTAGTGGCTGCTTCCGATATTGAAGATGATATTTCATGGGAATGTAATGGTGAACTGAAATTTCCGATCACAAATTCAAATAACCAGCAGATTGGCACAATGGTCGTTCGCAGTAAACAGCCAATTGCTTTTGATGTAACAGATGTTACAACCCTCGAAACGATCGCCCAAGCGATTGGTGAACGCAGCTTTGCGAATTAGATGTTAAAGTTAAAAGTTAAAAGTTAAAAGTTAAAAGATAATAATAATGAAACTCCCCTTGTCACACTTAAACAAAGGGAGTTTTTGTTTGCTCTTTAATTAGGAAGATGTTTTGACATCATAAGATCATCGAGGCTTTTAAATGTATAGCCCTCGACCTTAAGATCATCGATTACCTTACCTAATGCTTCTGCATTATCTTTGGAAACAGAGTGCAAAAGCATGATTGAACCTGGATGTACGCGCTTCATAATTTGATCATATGCATGCTTCCATCCCTTTTGTTTTTCAACCTCCCAGTCTTTATACGCCATTGACCAGAAAACATTTGTATAGCCAAGTTCATTAGACAGTGCTAAAGTTCGTTCACTAAAAATCCCACGCGGTGGACGTAGGTAATTCATCTCTTTTATTCCCGTCATCTCTGTAAATTTATCTCTTACTTTTTCTAACTCATCTTTCAAACGTTCATCACTTACTTCGGCAAGGCTCGGATGATGCCATGAATGATTGCCAACAATATGCCCTTCATCTACCATCCGTTTAATTAATGCCTCTTCAGTTTTTAAATAGTGGCCAGTCACAAAAAAGGCTGCCGGAACCTGCTTTTCCTTCAATACATCGAGGATTTGGGCAGTATACCCATTTTCATAACCATTATCAAAAGTTAAGTACAACTCCTTTTTTGTTGAATCCCCAATAAAATATCCACCATATTTCGTAAGCAACTCGTCATAAAGAGGTTCTGTTGTAACAGGTTCATTGGTTTTATTCGGTTTGAAGCTCCAATCATAAGCTTTATTACTGTAATTTTCAGTTGCTGTTACACTACTGCTAAGTGGAGCGATAACAGTTGTTAGTAATAGAAAAATAAGAAATAGATGTTTCTTCATTTGGATAACGTCCCCTTTACATTATTCTAGTGAGTAGTTTCACACGATTTGGGAGCATTATACAGGGAATAATTTTCCACACATTTACAGCAAAAAAGGATGTCTCATAAGTGACATCCCTTTTACTATTTTTTATTAAAATACACGCTCTTTGAATTGCTCCAGCTTTTCTAATGAAGATTTATCTACATCGGCATGCAAACTGTTACCGTGGGAATCCATCGTTACAATTGCTGCAAATCCTTCAACTTGAAGGTGCCACATTGCTTCTGGAATACCGAATTCCATTAAATCAACACCTTCAACCTTCTTAATACAGTCAGCATAGTATTGAGCCGCTCCGCCGATTGCGTTCAAGTACACACCACCGTGTTCCTGAAGAGCTTTAAGTGTTTTTGGACCCATACCGCCTTTCCCAATTACAGCACGAATACCAAACTTCTTCATAACATCACCTTGGTAAGGCTCCTCACGAATACTAGTTGTTGGTCCTGCTGCTTTTACATGCCATTCACCTTGATCGTCTTTTAACATAACTGGTCCACAGTGATAAATGATTTGACCGTTAAGATCGATTGGCGCATCGTGGTCCATTAAGTGATGGTGGATTGCATCACGTCCAGTATGCATAATACCGTTAATCACGACAACATCCCCAACTTTTAATTCACGAATTTGTTCTTCAGTAATTGGGGCAGTTAACTCAACAGTGCGAGATTCTTTTTCTTCTGTAGTTGCCGCCACTTCTTCGATCGCTTTATTTAAGTCAGCCTCTTCACCTTCTTGGTAGAACCATTCTTGGATTGAACCATTATCAGCATCAATTTGACAACCAACACGACGGTATGCCCAACAGTTATACGCAACAGAAACATAGAAGCTTGCAGGTAAACGATTCATCACACCAACTTTACAGCCTAGTAATGTTGATTCACCACCGAATCCCATTGTTCCAATGCCTAGTTTATTCGCATTTTCCATTACGTACTCTTCCAACTTACGAAGATCCTCAATCGGATTCTGATCATCAACCGAGCGGAAAAGCTGTTCTTTTGCTAATGAATAACTTGATGTACGATCCCCACCGATCCCAACACCGATGAAGCCAGCACTACAGCCTTGTCCTTGTGCTTGGTATACGGAATGCATGATACATTTACGAATACCGTCTAAGTCACGTCCAGCACGACCAAGACCTTCTAATTCTGCAGGTAAACTATATTGAATATTTTTGTTCTCACAGCCGCCGCCTTTTAAAATAAGGCGAGCATCAATGTAGTCCTTTTCCCATTGCTCAAAATAGATCGCTGGTGTACCAGGACCAAGGTTATTTCCGCTATTCTCACCTGTTAATGAATCAACAGAGTTTGGACGGAGAATTCCGTCTTTTGTCGCTTGTTCCATTGACTCATAGATGGCCTTCTTCATTTCAATTTGGTTCACGCCAACTGGTACTTTAAACTTAAATGTTGGCATTCCCGTATCTTGGCAAATCGGTGATACATTTGTATCTGCCATTGTAATATTATCAGTAATGGTTGATAGTGCTAATGCCGATTGTGTTCCTGCATTTTCTTTTGCTTTTGCTTGAACGATTGCCCGGCGAACATCCTTTGGAAGATTAGTAGATGCTTGAAGAATAAGTTGATACATACTATCTTTTATCTTTTCCACTAAAAAAACTCCCTTTCCCCTAAAAGATTAATATTTTATAAATCTATTAAAAAATTTTTCCCATCTAATATTATACGCCTTGTCGAAAGATTTCGAAAGGTTTTCTAAAAAGGGAATCCTTTCAAATTGATCTTATTTGTATTTCCAATGCAAAAAAGCCTGTGACCTCTTGATGAGATACAAGCTTCCTCACGATGATTCCAATGTTAAATCGACTTTCTGTAATGTTCTTCAAGGTCGAGAAGATGTGTATTACGATTAATATATTCAATCATTGGCTTTTGCCCGTGTTGCCAGTCTATAAGGGTGATACCTGTGTTATCAATCTGAAAGGGACGATGATGTTGAGACCATTCTTCACCTAACATGATAAACATGATCAGTATTGAAATAAATCCACCATGGGAGACAAGTGCCACTTGATGTCGATCATGAGCTCTTAACAATTGATCGCATACATATCGGCAACGTTCGGTTAACTGTTCTATCGTCTCTGTCCCTTTAATACCGGATGTTAGTAATGGTAAGCTCCTCATTTCAGGATATAAACCGTAAATTTCATCCTTTGTTTTCCCCTCGAATGGTCCAAGCCCTACTTCACGGATTCTATCCCATTTATTAGCGGAAACTGGTTGTCTGGCTTCAATTGCCTTTGCCGTTTCATAAGCACGTGTCAAATCACTGCTATAAAGATAATCAAGTGTAATCGAGGACATATGATCGCCAAGCTTAGAAGCCTGTTCTTTGCCTAATGAAGAAAGCGGAAAGTCCTGACAGCCTTGAATCTTACCAATTCGATTTGCCTCAGATTCACCATGACGAATTAAATATAACTTCATTCTTTATGCTTCTCCTTTAGAAGAGAAATTTCCTCGAACTTCTCGACACTTGTTCTCAAGATCATCAAGCATTGCGATAATTCGATCGATTTCCTCTACTCCAGCCTCTTCTGGATTAATCGTATCCAACATCGTTAACAAACCGTCCATTTGACTATATAAATCACTCATTTGAGACTTTTGGTATACTGTTTCTGCCATCTTCTTCGCTCCTTTCACATACAACGTAACTTTATCAAATTTTTTCTGCACCTACAACATTAGCCTAACCAAACACAAAAAAAATCATGAGTTTGTTATTTGTTTTTCCTTTTCATCATTTTTACGTTATGATAAAAGGTAGTCTTTTTTAGAATGATTATTTGTTCAAATAAAGGAGTATTTATAGTGCTTATTAACAAACTGAAATCAATTACACCAAGCTATGATCCATGGGAAGCTTATTTAGATATAGAGGAGTATGGTGAAATGCGCCTGACAAATGTTGAGTTTACTACAACAACATTATGCAACATGCGCTGTGAACATTGCGCTGTCGGGTATACTTTACAATCGAAAGATCCAGAAGCTTTACCAATCGAGCTTTTCATTAAACGTCTTGATGAAGTCCCCCATTTACGTTCATTAAGCATCACTGGTGGTGAACCGATGCTATCGATCTCCTCAGTGAATGACTATGTTGTCCCTTTGTTAAAGTATGCGAGAGAGCGAGGAATTCGAACACAAATTAATTCAAACCTCACCCTTGATCTAAGTCGATATGAAAAAATCCTTCCATATCTTGATGTTCTCCACATTTCTCATAATTACGGGACTGTGGATGACTTCGCAGAGATTGGTTTTGCCATGATGGACAAAAAACCTAATTATAAACAAAGAATAGCCTACTTCGATAAGATGGTTGACAATGCAAAGCAAATTGCTAAATCTGGAGTTCTTATTTCAGCAGAAACAATGATCAACAAGCGTACACTACCATATCTCGAACAAATACACGATCAAATTGTTGCGATGAATTGTGTACGACATGAGGTTCACCCTATGTATTCTAGTGATTTCGCCAGTACTCTTGAAACTGCTTCATTAGCTGAGATAAGAAGTGGTATTCATAGACTTCTTGACCATCGGAACGAAGAAATTTGGATGTTATTTGGAACATTGCCATTCTACCCTTGTAGTACAAACAAGGATGACCAAAACATTCTTAGACGGCTATATCAAGAAAAAAATGTAACAGTACGAAATGACCCTGACGGGCGTTCACGTTTGAATATTAATATTTTTGATGGCAGCATTATTGTTACTGACTTTGGGGATACTCCTCCGCTTGGTAATGTTCAAACAACTACACTACAGAATGCATATAACAATTGGCTTAGTACCGACTTAGCCAAGAACTTACATTGTCATTGTCCAGCCGTGAAATGTCTCGGCCCTAATGTCCTTGTTAAAGATTCATATTATAAAGGTGTTGATTTTACAACGAAAACAGCACAAATTCGGCTATAATTACACCAAAAAAAAAACAGACGCAGGAACAAGACATGCGTCTGTTTTTTTATTAGTAAGGGTGATTCGAAGTATTGAACTTCAATGCCAAATGGTCTTGAACTGGAATCCATGCGCCAATTCCTTGTTGTGTTACATTTTTCACTTCTAATGATTTTTTACCACCTTTAAGCTTTAAATAGACCTCACCATATGTGACTTTTCCTTTTTCATTTGCGGCAGGAACAAAAGCATATAGATATCCGACATTTTTAGGTGCGATATTATAGTAATGACCGCCTCCTTTTTTTGTTCCTTGACCGATAATTGTTTCAAAAGCAAGCGGTAAGCCGGTATTTTCTGTTGCTTTAATCATCATCATCTTCTTTACTTCTTCACTATTTGGTATTTTGGCCGTTAATCCACCTGTTACATTTTTTTGTTGCTCTTGTGCGTACTGCATTCTTTGTGCTGCCTTACCACCACGGTTATCTACATAATTTGTGTTAATTTTTTTAAATTCCCAATTGACATTTGTTTCAGCTGACTCATAGGCTAAAGGCCACTGTCCTAAATAAATGGAGGCATTAAACAGTAACGCTAATTTTGAACCGTTAATGGTCGTTTCATTTAACATTCGTATCAGCTCAGGATTTTCAATTTTGACGTCGGCACTGTTTAGTAACTCTTGGGCCAGCTCACTAGGCTGAAGTTGCGGTAAATCTTGAGTAGGATTTGGATACGTATTTTCTTTAGAAATATTCATCACATAATCAGGTATTTTCTTAGCATTTTCCTCTTTTTTGTCATCAGCCAAACTATGTAATGGCAACATGAAAAGAATAATTGCAGCCAAGAACAATGTTAACTTTTTCATAATATTGCTCCTCCTTGAATCAAACATAGATATAGGACAAAAACTCTGTATTCAGTAACCATAGTTTTTTCGAGGAGGTAATAATTTATCCATAACCGCATCATTTAAATTCAAAAATTATTTAAAAATAGGTACTAAGAAGCTTATTACGTTTTCACAAGCTTTTCAATTCGTGGGAAAAAGACTTGAATTAATGGACCGATAGAGAATGTAGCAACAATTGTTCCTAACCCTATCGGTCCCCCCACCAAAAAGGCAAAAACTAAGGCAATGACTTCTCCTATTGTTTTGGAAACCATCAAGCTAAACCCTGTTCTTCGTCTGATCGCAATCATTAATCGATCAATCGGAATGACGGCAAACTCTGCCTGCAAATAAATAGCAATACCAAGTGCCATCAAAACCACTCCAATAATTAATACCATTACTTGATAATAGAATGGTTCAGGGTACCAATTCACTAAAGCATACAGTAACCAAAAATCAATAAAGTAGCCAATCAATATTACAGTTATGATTGAAACCACTTCTGGTCTTGCCTTAAGTAAAAAGGCATTGATAACAATTAATAACACCCCTATAATAATTACCCAGTTTCCGACTGTAAATCCTATTTGTTGAGATAGCCCAACATTCAGCGCATCCCATGCCCCTGTTCCTAGCCCTGCAAGAATCGTGAATGATATCCCAATAGATAGAATAATTAAACCTAAGATAAAGCTTATTCCTCGTTTAATAAACTTTGACATTTATCCTCATCTCCAATATAAGCTTAAGCTCAGTCATACTTATGTACTAATTATCATTCTACATATATATAGAATAAATTCTCCTATATTTTGTCACTCTAACAAAATAAAAGATTAATTCACAATAAATATCTGAGTTCTAAATGTTTAATTGGTAGGTATAAATGGAGGATATTCAATGGACTTACACTTTATATGGAAAGCAATCGTTATTGTTATTGGTGGGGTACTTATTTTAAGATTAGCCGGAAGGAAATCAATTTCGCAACTGACTGTTGCGCAAACGGTCATGATGGTTGCCGTTGGTTCACTAATTATTCAGCCAGTTGGTGACAGGAATATTTGGATTACTATGATCATTACGTTTTTGCTTGTACTTACTCTTATTTTCATTGAGTATATCGTCTTAAAATATAACGCACTTGAAAGTTTTTTTTACGGCAAGTCAATTATCGTCGTCGAAAACGGCAAAATTAATGAGAAAAACTTAAAAAAAATTCGTTTAACGGTAGATATGCTTGAGGTGCGAATACGACAGCAAGGCATTCAAAATATTAGTGATATACAATGGGCTACGATTGAGTCCAACGGTCAATTAGGGTACTTACTAAACCCTGAAAAACAATACGCTACAAAAGAAGATATACAAATGATAATTTCCTTATTACAAACAAGTAATAATCCTAATCTTTCAGGACAACAACATCCAATACCCCTTTTTAATACACCTAATAATCTTTTTACAGAAGTTAAAAATAATGGGAATTCCAACCCACCTCCAGAACATTTGAAATGAGGAAAAGCAATGGATGACAAACTAAAATATAAAGTTTTTATTTCAACCCTTTCCAAATGGGTATTTTTTGGGGGAATTATTGGTGTAGTGATTGGATCAACAACTGCTTTACTATTAACAACGAACGATTTTCTTGGAGAAGTACGAGAAAAAAATTCATGGCTTATTTTTTTTCTGCCTTTAGCCGGGATTGTTTTAGGCTATTTCTATATGTATTACGGCAAGTATGCCGGGAATGACTCTGCAAAAGGTAATAATTTAGTAATAGAAGCTGTCCATGGAAAAGCAAAGATTCTAAAGCGCATGGGGCCTATTGTCTATTTAGGAACATTTATTACAGTCCTATTTGGGGGATCAACCGGAAGAGAAGGTGCAGCAATTCAAATGGGGGGAAGTGTTGCCGAAGCTATAAACAAGTACTTTAAAGTCTACTTTTTAGACACAAAGATTCTTATAATGAGCGGGATAAGTGCTGGATTTGGATCAGCTTTCGGCACACCAATTACAGGTGCTATCTTTGGAATTGAAATGGCTTCCTTAGGTAAACTAAAATTTGAAGCCATTGTTCCATGTCTAGTATCAAGTTTTGTTGGTCACTATATAACTCATGCCCTATGGGGAGTTGAACATGAAAAATTCATTATTGAAACTGTACCAGAATTATCGGTTATTTCTTTTCTTAAAGTCATTATCGTTGCCATTATTTTTAGCCTTATTGCTGTTTTCTATTGTCAATTAAGACATGGGATACAAAGGGAGTCAGAAAGAATTTTCAAGAAGAATCATATGATTAGAGCTTTTGTTGGTGGAATTGTAATAGTTGCCTTAACGCTTTTGATCGGTTCACAAGATTATAATGGGCGTGGACTAGACATGCTTGAACAATCATTTAAACAAGACGTTCCTAGTTTCGCATTTATTTTCAAGCTGATCTTCACAGCCATAACACTAGGATCGGGCTTTGTTGGTGGCGAGGCGATACCTTTATTTTTCATTGGAGCAACACTTGGAAATAGTTTATCTGACGTGATTAACCTTCCGACTTCCTTCCTTGCTGGCTTAGGATTGATTGCTACATTTTGTGGCGGCGCAAATACACCAATAGCAGCTTTCCTATTAAGCGTAGAAATGTTTAATGGTAAAGGAATAGAATATTTTTTTATTGCATGTTTTATTAGTTATATTGTATCAGGACATCACAGCTTATGGCCTTCACAAACAATTTTTGAGCCAAAAAGCAGGTTATATAATATAGCTAATGAAGAAACGATTGGGAATATCGAAAAGAAAAAGCATCCTCATTAATTATTTGTGTTTTAAAATTCATTAATTTAGAAATAGTAATAAGGTAAATATTGTTAGAAAGGAAGATAATAATGTCTCAAACAGACCTTAAAAATAAAATCTTACAGGTAATTGAAAATAATCGTTTAGGGGTTTTATCTACGATTAAAGGAGACAAGCCGCACGCAAGGTATATGATGATTTTTAATGAGGGCCTAAAGCTTTATACAGCTACTAGTAAGGAAACACATAAGGTAGAAGAAATTGAAAAGAACTATAACGTTCATATCATACTTGGTTACCAAAAAGAAGGTGACACCTACGTGGAAGTTGAGGCAACTGCTAATGTGATTGATACTGAGGAGTTAAAAAAGAAGTTTTGGAACGATAATCTAAAACCATGGTTACAAGGACCTGAAGATCCTAATTACGTTATCCTAGAAATCAAACCTTATTTATTTCACTTAATTGAAAGTACGACTGGTCATTCAGAAACATTGCACATTGATGAATAATAACTTCCCCCCTTTTGAAAGAACCACTTTCAAAAAGGGGGTTAGTCTTTTATCATCGAGCTGCTGACGTTACTTTATCATCTCAAAGCTTTCAGTAATCTCGATACTCTCCTTCACAGATTGAACCATTGAACAGTTTTTCTCTGTAATGGCTAATATTTTTTCCATTTTTTCCTCTTCTATTTCTAAACCTTTAATAATAAAGTGCATATGAATTTTTTCAATTTCCTGAGCTCCTGCTTCATTTCGGGTTACTTCTGTTTTAATTTGAATATCTTCGTAACTTAATCTTTTCTTCTGAAGCACTTTTCTTAAAATACCTCCGCTACAGACGGCTATTGCAGAAACGAGCAATTGATATGGTCGATACCCATACTGCGCATCACCTGATACCTCAAGTTCACCAAATTCAACTTCTGTTACAAAACTGTGTTCCTTCATTTTAAATTCCAACTTTTCCAACCCCTTCTCTAAGTATATATCTATTGTATAATTAAAACAGTTTTGCGTCACGAATTAGGAAATATATGATAGTTGCATGAATGAATATAATAATTCTAAAATATGAATAGTGTGTAACTTTTTTAGTTGGAGAGAGCGATGTAATGAGAAAAGAAATAAATGAACAGAATTTGAATAGTCCGGTATACAGGTTTATCGTTTTAGTTATTATGGTGGCAATCACGGGATTTTCCCAAGGTATGCTTTTACCATTGTTATCAATTATGTTAGAAACCATTGGTGTCTCCTCTTCGTTAAATGGAATTAATGCAGCTGGATTATATATCGGGATATTACTTGTTTCTCCCTTTATTGAAAAACCATTACGTATCTATGGCTACAAACCAATTATCATGATTGGGCTAGTTCTAGTAACAGTTTCATTACTGCTTTTTCCATTTTGGCAAGTGTTTTGGTTTTGGTTTATTCTTAGAATTATCGTCGGTATTGGTGATAACATGGTACACTTTGCAACTCAAGTATGGATAACATCAACTAGCTCACTTAAAACACGAGGCCGAAACCTTTCAATATATGGATTTGCATTTGGAATGGGATTTGCTATAGGGCCAATGATGACCAGGCTATTGTCCATAAATCCATACTTACCTTTTATTATTGCATCAATTGCCAGTTTCCTTACATGGGGATTTGTCATTTTTCTTAGAAATGAATGGCCTGAAAAGAATACAGACGCGATGCACCAGTTAGGTGTATGGCAACGGTACAAAGCAGTCTTCCGTCAAGCATGGTTTGCCTTATTACCTGGTTTTTGTTATGGGTTTCTTGAGGCATCACTTCATGGGAATTTCCCAGTTTATGCATTACGCTCCGGAATTGCTGTTGATTGGGTATCTATTTTGTTGCCATCATTTGTCATTGGGGGATTGATAACACAACTACCGTTAGGGATCATAAGTGATCGTTTTGGCAGGCGGAACATAGTACTCTTAGTCACCTCTCTTGGTTTTGTTTCCTTCTTAAGTATGAATTTCTTTGAATCATCAATGAATAGCCTGCTTATTTTATTTGTTATTAGCGGAGCGCTAGTTGGCTCTTTATATTCTTTAGGAATTGCATTCTTAGCTGACATTCTTCCTCGCCATTTACTACCTACTGGAAATGTGATGGTCGCTATTAGTTTTGGAATTGGAAGCATGATTGGACCTATAATCGGTGGCATTTTTATTGATTTGTTCGATTCAGGGAGTATATATTTCTTAATTAGTGGAGTATTACTCTTAGTATCGATTGCCGGATTATGTTTTAAAGGCGGGAAAAACCATCAGAATGAAACTGTAGAAGGAGTTGCATAGATAAGAGAATGTGCAGTCCGTGGAGCAAAACCGAACAAAAAAAGCGTGAGAAATTTCTCTCACGCTTGTATTATTGTTATTAAATTTTTGTAACGTTTGAAGCTTGAGGTCCACGGCTGCCTTCAACGATTTCGAAGCTAACTTCTTGACCTTCTTCTAAACTTTTAAAGCCTTCACCTTCGATTGCTGTGTAATGTACGAATACATCGTCTCCACCTTCAACTTCGATAAATCCAAATCCTTTTTCTGCGTTAAACCATTTTACTTTACCGTTTTGCATTGTAAATTCCTCCTAAAATCTGTACACAATATTCTGCGAACTAAAGTTGTTACCACTTTTTTACTCTTACATAAAACTTAAGACTATCGAAAAAGAAAAATGAAGGTGATTCATTTAAAGCAGTCTGACTTATGTAATAAAGCAAAGAAAGTTGGCCAAAAGAAATGATTCTTTTGATATGATAAAAGTTACCATATTGATATTAACAAGTCAAGATGGTCATCCTTTGCCTTACGGCTTGCAGCTGCAAATGAATCATTACAATAGGATACCTTTGACTGTTACTCCTAATATTAACAAAAGGGGTAAAAATTATGAATTAAATTAGTGAAAATCATTCTTTTTATTAGCACTACTGCTTGTCTTATGATTACTACCGCTTTTTTGCTTCTTATTATTTTTGTTGTTATGGTTTTGTTTATTTTTACTCATGTAAGACATCCTCCTTTTCATTTCGTTCAAAAAATAGGATATCCACAATCGAATTAAACATGCACAAATTTAATTAAGATTTTAATTTTCCTGTCCCTGTTCTATTCTTAATTTCCTTGTCATATTAGTTAGGTCATCTTTTACCTGTTTTGCTGTGTCAATAATCTCAGTCGAATTCTTCTTCAGATGCTCAATTCGTTCAGCAATTTGGCAGACATCATCTTTTGCCTCTCTTACAACATCTGAAATTTTGTTTGTTGATTCTTTCACTTGTTCAATAATTTCCGAGCGATTTTCTGAAATCAACTTAATACATTCTGAAGTACAGTTGCTCATATCCTTTAGATTATTAATGACTTTTGATCTTGTCGACGGATTGATTAATACTATAGCGGCACCAATAGCTCCCCCAATAAGTATCCCTTTATAAAGTGTATTGTTTTCCAATAAATTCTCCCCCTTACTAGTTAGCAAATACTATTTCATTATGCCTCGCCTATATTTTATCAATAACTATTAACAATGGCACAGCAGTAATCTGAAATTTATTGAATCTTTCGTCAAATAGAGTAAGGGAATGTCCCATTAGTGACATCCCCTTATAAATACGTTTCCCATTTTACCTTTGTACATTCACCGTCTGATCTGGAATGATCTTTTTTTCTTTCAAGCGAGCTACTTCTTTTTTGTTTTTCTTTAACAATTGCCCTAATAATTCCTCAGTATGCTGACCTAGACCAGGTGTCATGAGAGTTTGACTAAGCGATGTATTGGTTGCTACATAGGTTGTACCTGACTGATCATCTTTTATTAATTCTCTTTCATTAATATACTGCAATTTTTTTAATTCATTGGTTTCAAACACCGGCATCAGACAACAATCAACCTGCATACTAAACTCATGCCACTCGGCAAAAGTTCTTGAAAAGAACAAATCCTTTACTTCTTTGTATAGAGTATTACTTTCTTCTGCCTTAGAATAATGTCCTTCTATCCATTGCTCTTTCTCAACTGCCTTACAAAAGTTCTGCCAAAATTTCGGCTCTAATGCTCCTAAAGTTATGTATCGATCATCTTGTGTTTGATAAATGTTATAGCATACTAGTTCACCTGCTAATTCAGATAATCCATACTTATGCCCTGTTTCAGAAGCAATAGCAGCATGATTTGCCATAAAGGAGACCATAACATCTGCAATGGCTAAATCAATATATTGTCCAATTCCTTTGCGTCCCCGTTGAACTAACGCCCCTAAGATCGCCTCACTTGCAGCAATCCCACCAATGAGATCGGCAAAAGTCATACTCGGTTGAACTGGTGTACCATCACTTGTTTTTAGTTGTGATAACAACCCACTAAGCGCCATATAGTTCAAATCATGACTACCTAAATGACTGATTGAACTATCTTGACCGTACCCAGAAAGTGAGCAGTAAATGATCATCGGGTTTACTTTTTTTACTTCTTCATAACTCAACCCAAGCCGAGCCATTACACCAGGACGAAAGCTTTCGATGATTACATCCGCATTTGCAACTAAATCCAATGCAATTTGCCGGCCCTCATCTTCTTTTAAATTTAATGCGACACTTTTTTTATTACGATTATTTGCCAGAAATATAAGACCTGTACCATCCTTTTGATCAGCCATTACCCTTGCCGGATCACCATTTAATGATTCAACCTTAACTACTTCTGCCCCTCGGTCAGCCAATCTCATACTTGCATAGGGACCCGGTAAATACTGTGAAAAATCGACCACTCTTATCCCATCTAACATCCTTCTTCCCCCTTATCTTCGCTACTTTTCTACTTTGAACTGTCCCTTTAACTTCATCTCGCCTTCCTCATTCTTTGCAATAACCTCTCCAATGAGATAGGTCTTTCCTTCAACCTGCTGCTCCTCAATTTGCTTTCCAAAAATCGTGATCGATTCACCAGGTCTTGTAATTGCTGTAAATCTAACATTCAATTCCTTTACATGTTTTAATGGAAACCACTGCGTGATCGCTTGTCCGGCAAACCCCATAATTAACATACCATGAGCAATCACACCACCTAGTCCAGCTTGCTCGGCAATCGGAGTCACAGTGTGGATTGGATTGAAATCACCAGAAGCACCTGCATATTTCACAAGCTGAGAATGAGTGATTTCTTTCTTGTTTAGCGGCTTGAATGAGTCCATAGAAAAACCTCCTTTTTTTCACTAGTAACAGAATGAACGAGCGCTCAATAGATTACCGTTCAATAATGAGTGATTTGGCAACAAGAACTTCATCTCCAAACTGATTTGTATAGGTTGTCTTTAGTTTTAAGAATGTCATTTTCTTCTTTTCGTAGCGATCGATTACCGTTGTTTCGCCTGTTATTTCATCACCTACGCAAAGCTGTCCTTTATATTCATAGGACTGTTCTCCATGTAAAACTCTTAATATATTTAAATTAAATTTACTAATAAGATCTTCAAAGTCTAATCCAGCCCACATCTCGATGACCGTTCCAAAAGTAGGTGGTACAGGAATATTCCTAAATCCTTGTTTGCGAGCCTCCTCTTCATCAACATAGATTGTGTTAGAATCTCCAATGGCTTGCACAAATTCTTTTACTTTTCCCTTTTCGACCAAGAATGTAAATCGGTGAAACATTTCCTCTTCCATGCATACTCTCCCCCTTTTGTAATTTTAATGTATAACTTAATTCTATCTTATTACAGTGATATTGTCAGTATTTTCTAACTACTCTATTGTATTTTTTTGTAAATATACAAAAAAGTGCCTAACATTATAGTTAAGCACTTTTTTAACTCATCAGTTATAAACTTCTGTTAAGTAACAATCAGTATCAAGCTTTTCAAATCCCTCAGCTTTTACTTTCTTTAATTGTTTTAATTCAACTGTTAAGCTCTCGATTTTCTTTTCCATTTCCTCTAATACTTTTACGTCTACTGTTACTGTCATCTTGATCCTCTCCCCACTTTTAATTTGTTTGAATTTTCTGACAATAATAACTAAAAGAATTTTCGACTCTGAACGAACCGTTTTAACTACCTTTGAACCGTTGTTCAGCATCGATGTTTATTGAACATTTTGTCGTTTTATTAATTTAAAAATATTCTAACAACTCTCGAATCATTTGTAAACCGCTTTTTAAAATGTAATCGCTGTCATTTTCAATTTTTTTTTAATTCTTTATTTTCCGCCCTGAAGGATACTTATCCACAAACAAATCCACAAATGTGGATATAATAAACAACATGTGTATTGATACTATTTGAGCTGTTAGTAACTTTGTGTTTAAATTTATCCACATCGTTGTTAATAATGTGGATAAAACTGTGTAAATCTCGGATTTATTCTAGTAACTACTGTGGATATCCCATATAGTATGTTTTCATTAGCTGCTTTTTCCAACTAGAAATTTTCATGACAAAAGCAAAAAATGTCGAAATTCATGTTATAATCGCTAGTAAGCTAGCTTTTTAACTATGTGTTAAGACAAGGGGTTTAAAAATGAAAAAAACTGTACTATTAACTGGTACCACTGGCTTTTTGGGGAAGGACCTTTTACACCGTCTTGTTCATAAAGGACATCATATTTATGTACTCATTCGTGAAAAACGAGGACAATCTGTTGAAGAACGGTTACACGACATTATCGACAATCAGTACCATCATCAAATAACAATTATTACTGGAGATGTAACAAAAGAAAACCTTGGACTAAAACAGAAAGACATCGACGCTCTGAAAGGGGCAATCAATACCGTCATTCACTCTGCAGGTCTAGTACGCTTTGATCAAGAACTTAAGGATGAACTATTTAAAGTTAACTATTACGGTACAAAAAATCTTATTTCGTTTGCTAAACAGATATGTGTCACTACCTTTTACTATATTAGTACGGCCTATACAATCGGAAAAAACCGCCTGGCAACTGAAGAGCTTCAACCTGCAGGCACACAATTTCACAATCCATATGAAGAATCAAAGGCTCTTGCTGAATATGAGGTAGCAAATGCCCAAGATGAGCAATTTAAAACAGCTATTTTCCGGCCAAGTATTATTGTTGGAGACTCTGAAACTGGGGAAGCTGATACTAGTTTTACACTTTACGGATATATGAGAGGGGTCCAGCTCTTCCAAAGAAAATTTGGTAAGAAAGTTGCTGGCGGGACAATCCGAATCATTGGAGACCCTGAAGGAACATCAAACCTTGTCCCGGTAAATTATGTTTGCAATTGTATTTTGGCTGCCTTTGAGCAAGGTATTCAAACAGGTATCTATCATTTAACAAGTTCAACCCCTTTTTCAAATAAATTCTTATTTACAGAATCATTACAGCTTCTAGATATCCGTGACTTTTCAATTGAATTAATAAAAGGACTTGCAACTGAAGAGTTAACTAGGGAAGAGAAAATTCTTCATTCCTTCGTGCAAACATACGAGAATTATTTACATCATTATGGTACGTTTGATGATTCGAATATGCAGCGAGTTTTAGCAGAAGCCAGGATTCCGCGCTTAAATATTACAAAGGAAATGTACGGCTTCATTGTAAAAGCATATATGGATAAACAATTTGTCCTAACAGTTTAAGAGAGAGATTCATTCCCATTAGTAAGGGGATGTCTCATAGGTAACAGTCAGCTCGATCACAAAATTTAGAGTTCATCCATGATGTAACCTCTAGATTTTGCAGGAGAGCTGTCACTTATGAGACATCCCCTATTTTCTTATAACGCTTGTTTTTGAACAGCACTGGTATTTTTTAAAAACTTAATCACATGTTTATTGAATTCCTCAGGTTGATCAATATTACATACGTGACCACACTCATCAATTACATGAAGAGAAGCATATTTGTCTCGTTTCACTTCATGCTTCAAAATAGGCAGAAACATATGATCACCTTTCCCCGCAATATAAAACTTAGGAATAGGTACTTCGTTTCGCCTTAATTCATTAAATAGCGGCTCTACTTCCTTTGTTAATTTATACCATTTAATAAATTCCTTTTGTCCCAGTTTTTCTGCTTCACGAACGAACATATTTCGGGAATAAGCATGATCTTTATTTGGCATTAGAATCCATGCAAAAAAACGATACAGCCACATATATGGGGTGATTGCCTTCCCAATATCACCAATTTCAATTAATACTTTGGATCGCAAATTAAACCTGGCAATTGCTCCCCCTAATACCATCGATGAAATTCTTGAAGGAGCAAATAGGCTAATTCTGTTCATAATAATCGAACCTAATGAAATTCCGACAAAATGAGCTGTTTTAATATTTAAATGATCCATTACTTCAATCACATCTTGTCCGACCGTGGTCAATGTATACTGCGACAATTCTTTTAAATTATTCTTCGATTTACCATGGCCACGCAAATCGATAAACAATAAGTTGTAATGCTTTTTAAAGTCTTTTATTTGCTTATACCAAATTGATGAATTGCCACCTAACCCATGAAAGAAGACGACCCACTCATGATTTGGACTTATCTCACTTGTTTTAAAATACAACAATAGGAAACCCCTACCCTTCAGGAACTATTCTTCCGAAGTATTAGTATTAGTATTAGTATTACATCGACTATCTTCTTGTCTAAATTTAAAAAAACTCTATTACTTTGATCAATTATAACACGAATTTTAATACAAATTTGTAATTTATCGAATGAAGCAAAAAAAATGTCGATATATAAGTTTTCGAATAATTGTAACAATTCTGCTATCTTTTTTCGACAAAATTATGTACAATAGATGTAGGAGAGAAATAAATAGAAAATTTAAAAAAATGTAAAGGGTGGGTAAACATGCGCAGACATAAAAAAATTTCATTTGATGAATTAGTACGTGAAAACAAAAAGAAACTATTAAGCGATCCAGCAGCTATTATGAAAATTGAGAAAAAATTAGATGAACGTCATCAAGTAAAAGAATCGATACAAACAAAATAATCAGAACCTAAAATATTATAAAAAAACCCTGTTCTTACAGTACATGTAGGAACAGGGTTATCTACTACTTTGTTATCATTATTCAATCCACTCTAATTCTGAAAATATGACATCTAATCGAGGATTTATTCCATCCATTAGCTCGGCACTATACTGGATTTTAATGACAAATTTCCGTTCATTATGTTCAACAATTATAAGCTCGCCTAACAGATTATACCCCTTACTATATGCATAGTGGTCAACTGCAATCTCTCTTCTCATACTCTCTTCTATAGAAGAAACGTTAAATCCATTTTCCTCCAATAGTAATGTTTGATTCTCAGCTATTTGATCGATTGTTTGATTCTTGAAGTTTTCCTCTTCAGAAATGCTAATAAACGAATTTTCATGATAGACCCCATTAAAGACAGGATGTATCAATGTCGTTGTACCTTCATCAGTAGAGGATTGTTCTGTCTCAAACTGCTCTGGCAAATACGTTGAAAACTGAAAGTATTCATCAACATAAAGAGTGAATGGTACTTCTTCTTCCATTCCTTCGATTAAAATAGACTTTACTATTTGTTTATCACGATCAACTTTACTTCCCCCTTCAGGAACATCATCAATGAACACTCTCATTTCACTTTCCTGATTATTCTTATCGAACTCTTCTTCCATCATTATAGCCGCACTTTCGGGTGTCAAATCATGTCCTGCACTATCTTCGGAAGCCATTTGCTCTGTACCGGTCCACTGGTTCATAAGAAGAATCGTTCCAAGTGTAACGACTATTAAAATACTTGCTGCATACATCCATTGGCGCTTAGGTTTTCTATTTTTATTTTGCATATGAATATGCTGCATAATTCTCTCTGGAGAGGAGTGTTCAGGAAGTCCATTATATCCCTTTTTTAACCTGCTCATTATGTCTTCAAAATGTTCGTTATTCATAGAGCATCCTCCCTTTCTCAAGGCTTGATTTTAACATTTGTTTTGCCCGCATCATTCTCGTTTTGATTGTTGACTCCCTAACACCAAGTACAACAGCAATTTCTTTATAGCTTTGGTCATGAAAATAATGAAGGACGATTGGGATTCGATATTTCTCTTCTAACTGCTGAATCACACTATGAAGCTCAAGTGCCTCTTCATCAACCGCCAGCTCATGGTACGCATTATCAACAGTTTCCCGTTGCATTCTTTCCGCTTTTTTTCGCAAGCTATTTTCTTTTCTTATTAAATCTCGGGTAACATTTAATGTTAATGTATAGAGCCATGTCGTAAACTTACCCCTTGTATATTTTGTAAGAAATCGATAAACGCGCAAAAAAACTTCTTGAGTAACATCCTCTATATTTTCCGGTCTAACACCAATTTGATAGGCAAATTTCTCAACTGTTTTATAGTGTTTTTCTATTATCATTTGAAACGCTTCATCTTCCCCACTTTTAGCCTTATCGATAAGCTGTTCATCAGTCAACGGTGATCACCTCTCTATATATAATTGTGATGAACGATCATGATCTACTAATTAGACGACTTCCATCGATTAATAGTAACAAAATAATAACTAAAATACGTATGTAATATTTGTATATAAAACAAAAGTAGAACCCCTTAGTATGAAATAACTAAGAGGTTTGTCAATTTAATGCAGGTTTACATATAATCTTTGTTCCATCAAAACTGTGTCAATAGGACATTCATTCGCATCACGTCCATATTGCCATGCCCAAACATTCGCTTCACAATTTGGAGTAGTCGGATTGTATCTTGGGGGATTCGATTTTGCTGTAACTCCTGGTTCTGGTTCTGCGCTCCATAAAACTGATTGAATTCTAACCTGTTTATTTCTCTGAATCGCTTCGCAATAGGCTTCATTAAATGGCCCCTCATTAGGATCATTATAAATGCCTGGTCGATAACCACTTGGAATCATTGTCTCAACCCAGCCTATTAACCAATCAGCATCAACAAGAAAGAACCTTTCAACATTGGCAAAAAGAAATACCCCCTCATCAATGCCTAGTCTGCGCGCATTAAAGATCGCATTCCTGGCTGCCACTGAACCATTACGATATCCTATTGCTTCACGGAAGTTATTATAAATCGGCATTATTTTAATCCCTTTTCCTTTTAAAAAAGTGATTTCATTTACAGTTAACCCTTCACTCACATTAGGAATTGTATTTAAGTACCGACCCCAAAAGTCAGGATGCCCGAAATTGTCTCTAACACATTCATATAAATTGTCATTAGCCGCTGCAGCTGAATCAATACCCCAAATGATATTTTGCTGTCTTTTCCTCATAATTTTTACCTCCCCATCAATGTTAATATATGATTTTTCATGGAGGAGGTTCTTCATAACGATAGTTACCTTTGTTCTTCCCATAAGAAAAACCTCGGCAATACCGAGGCTTACGCTTAAAAACTAAAGTTATCTGGGTCTGGACCGACACGCTCATTTTTATTCAGCCCATCAATCTTATCCATTTCTTCTTGGGTCAAGGTAAAATCAAAGATGCCCGCATTTTCATTTACTCGGTGTTCTTTCACTGATTTCGGAATGGTTACAACACCATGTTGTACATCCCAGCGAAGAATAATTTGGGCGGGTGATTTCCCATGTTTTTCAGCTATTTCGCAAAGCACAGGGTTATCAAAAATTTTCGCTCTCATTAATGGGCTCCATGCTTCTAGTTGAATTTGTTGTTCCTTACAGTACTGCAGTAATTCTTTTTGCGTTAAACGCGGATGAAATTCCACCTGATTCACCATTGGTTTGATTTCACACGTCTCCATTAAATCTTTTAAATGATGAACTTGGAAATTACAAACTCCAATAGCTTTAACAAGGCCATCTTTGTAGAGCTTTTCTAGTGCACGCCATGTGTCTTTATACATTCCTTCTACAGGCCAATGAATTAAATATAAATCAATATATTCAAGATCAAGCTTTCGGCGACTTTCTTCAAAAGCTGCTAACGTCTCTTCATAACCTTGATCAGAATTCCAAACTTTTGTCGTAATAAATAATTCTTCACGAGGAACTTCTGAATCTTTAATTGCATTGCCAACACCCGCTTCATTTTGATAAAAAGCAGCTGTATCAATACTGCGGTAGCCAGCTTTAATCGCATAATGAATCGCTTCTTCAACTTCCTTACCGTCCTCTGCCTTATAGACACCAAGACCAAGCAAAGGCATTTTCACACCATTATGTAACGTTGCACAATCGGTAATACTAGTAACCATATGTAATGCCCTCCCATATTTATATTCACTTTCATTGTACCTAAACTTGATTTAATTAACAAAAAAAGAGTATCAATGGATAGCGTTTCTAACTTCTATCGCCAACTTCGGATTATCTGTAAAAAAGCCAGAATATTCGTTTTGAAAACATACTTTCATCTCTTTTTCAGAGTTTATTGTATACGGTCTAACCTTTATCCCTTCATCTAACAGATCTACGACATCATTTGTAACCATCATTTGATAATCATAATGAAGACTTGTCACTCCAACTGTTTTTAAATAGTTTGCAGGATTCACTAAAGAAGACGCTACAATAATAGCAGATTCAATATGAGGTTTTTTACTTGAAATGTGTTGAATCAGCTTATGATCAAATGATGAGATAATCACTCTATCTTCGAGTTGATATTTTCTGACTAATTGGAGGACAGCATCGCATAATAAAGCACGATCAATCGGTCGAGGTTTTAATTCGATATTTAAGAGTAATGTTGTTCCCTTCGCCCAATTTAACAGTTGCTCTAAAGAAGGGATTTTTTCAACTTGAAAATAATTAGAAAACCACTTTCCGGCACTTAGCTCCTGAAGCTGTTGAAATGTACAGGCTCGGACTTCACCATAGCCTGTTGTCGTACGTTCAAGTGTCGAGTCATGTATAATTACCGGGATATTATCTTTCGAAAGCTGGACATCAAATTCTATCCCATCTACATGAAGCTGTTCAGCGGCTTTAAATGCTGCCATTGTATTTTCAGGATAAGCTGCAGAATAGCCCCGATGAGCAAAGATATGTACTTTTCTACTATTAGCCTTCTCCATTGAAATCTCCCCTTTTTGTTTCAAGTATCACAGATCATCTATTTTCAATTTATTCACTTTTTCACTGATTATGTAAAGGGGATGTCTCATAAATGACCGCCCCTGTTAATCATGTATTATCTTCCTATCCCAAAGGTTTTCATTAATGGACCGATCTGATTGGCAATGCCCATCACTTGATTAATACTATTTCCAATCTTCGTAAAGTCTATATCTCCATCCTTCGTCTTAAAGCCAGCAAACGGATCTGGCGGTGTGAATTGTCCAGGTAATTGCTGCTGTGTATTTTGTTGAGATGGTGTTACTTGCTGACTTTGGTGTTGTGGTAATAACGATTGAAATGGAAACTGCGGTATTTGTGACTGAAATTGTTGTGCTTGATGAAATGGGAATTGTTGAAACGGATTTCCTCCATACGGGAATGGCCCTTGGTGAATAGGAACTTGGTTAAACGGAAACCCATGAAAAGGTCCAAATATTTGTTGATCAAAGGGAGTATTTTGAACCTGGTGAAAGCCCCCAAACCATGGATTCATAGCTAATTTACCTCCTTTTATCAAAACTTGTTGCTATTATTAATGATCCTTATAACAACATATGTGTGGATACTTAAATATGGAAGTGATTAACTGACGTTTTCTCTACAATTGTTACATATATACGAACATAGGCCTTAATTAATCGTTTAATTAAGGCCTATGTATTGATCATTCTCGTATTAGCTACAGTTTTTTTCCTTATATTCCTCTTTCAACGGCTCCTTCGATTTGCCTCTCGTTGATAAAAATACACCTGCAATTACAATTACTCCACCTAATAACTGAACAATCGTTACCGTTTCTCCTAAAAAAAGAACTGCACCTATGATTGTAAAAACAGGTAATAAGTTAAGAAAAATTGATGCTCTTGATGGGCCAATGTCAGCTACAGCTCTATTCCAGAACATTAATGCTAAAATTGACGGGAAAATTCCTAAATATAATAAACCCATTATCATTTTCAGATTAAATAAATCAAGCAGATCCCGACTCCACTCTACTGAAGCTAAAGGGACTAAGAAAATGATCGCTATGAGTAACATAGCAGCTATGCCACCATATACCGGGAACTTATAACTGTGCTGTTTGACTAAAATTGAATAAACTGCCCATGATACGACTGCAAAAAGGGCAATAAGATCCCCTAGATTAAACTGAAGCTGCAGAATTACTTGCAATGAACCTTTGGAAATCACCCAAATCGCCCCGATAATTGAAAGTAAAATCCCTGCCCACTGCAACCTGTTAAGTCTTTCCTTTAACAAGGTTATACCTAAAAGGATTGTAAAAACAGGGGTAATCGCTTCAATGATGGCAACATTCGTAGATGAGGTAAATTGTAACGATCCGTATAGCAAACTATTAAACAACACAATTCCCGTTAACGATAACCAAACTAATGGCTTCCATTCCTTCCGCCATAACTGTTTATGAACTCTAATCTCTCTAATACTTATTGGTAATAAGATGATGAATGCAATCAAGCAGCGAATAAGCGTGATTGTAATTGGGGGCAAATCATTTATGGCCTTTCCAATCAAAATATTACCTGAATAAAACAAGACAGTGAAAATTAATAAAAGATAAGATCTAGTCATTTGTACACCTTCTAACATTAGTTACAATAATCCTTATAGTTTAACACTATTTTACATTTTTTTAAAATAATAGATGATTTAGATTTGAAAAAAAAGTTTTGATTTGTTCCAAAAGCAGGCAAAAAAAAGAAAGGTATACCCTTTCAATTTCTGATCAAATTATGAAACTACTATATTAATTACTTAAAGAGCTTTTACGATATGATAGAATAGCCAATGATATCAGTTCCGTTTCACTCATCGTGTTTAATTCTTTGAACGTATAACCAAGTGTTAGTAGGGTAAGTCTTGCTTTTAAAATATCACTTTTATTTTTAAAACTCATGTTCTATCATCTCCTCAACGGTTCTTATATATAGTAGTATAAATTATTACCAGATTAGAAGATTCTTAAACATTGTCAATCTATTGAATACTAGAGAATTTTTAACAGTTTTGTTTATTGACTAATCTTTAGATCCATTTCTTGTATTCAAATGAGTAAAAGCTATTCTACATCATGCTTTTTTAACTGCTTTAATCCATTTTTGCAAACGCCGTAACGTAACCAAGAGCAGCCCTCACACAAATAATCTAAATCCTCAGGATCCACCTTTTTCACGGTTAAACGCAGTAAATCACTTTTCTTATATACGTCGTTATGTTGAATTCCCAGCTGCTTCATTACTCGTTGATCCATTGATAAGACATGGGGATTTGACTCTATATTCGCCATACATATCTCATCCTGTCGGTTAGGACAAACATGACATGCATCATCAATAGCAGCAACCACTTGAATCTCAAAATCTAATTGTCTATCTCTTATTCTTGACACAATCTCTTCCATCTTTTCTACAAACCGAAGACTATATCCCATTCCTTGAAAGCCATGAACACACAATAAGTGATGTCCGCGTAACACAATTCGATCCAAAACCCACCCACCTCCATTAAATGAATTTGATAGTTATACTACCTTCCTTTTATCCAAACTTGTCATTGTACTAGTTATCCCTATTTTATTACAAATTGTTAAGTAGTGCATAAATGTCACAAGGACAGCCCCTGTATTCATCCCAATGATAATTCCATCCATCTGTAAATGAGCCATCGAACCAAGAACATACATTAGCCCAAATGATATAAAGGTTGAATAAACGAAATGGAGAAAGGCATCTTTGACAAGTCCTAATCCAATCAAAAATGCTTGCAATGGCATAACGAAAAAATGAAAAAAGAAATAAGGTATAAGTAACTGCAAATACCCAGCTGCCGGAGAGTCTTTGAAGAACAGATCAGTTAATGGTTCCGCGTAAAAATAAAACACAAACACAGATGGCACCGCATAGAGCAAAGTCAACATGACTACTTGTTTCAACAGCTTGTGCAGCTTCTCAAGGTCATTTTTAGAATAAGCTTCAGAAACAGTTGGAATAAGTACGATCAAAAAAGAGTGCGCTATAAACGCCGGAAAAAAACCAATTGTCATCGCAACACCTGCTAATTTGCCATATTGGACCATAGCAAGCGGTTCAGCTAAACCTGCTCTCACTAAAGCTGCTTTTATTAAAAATGGTTTGATCGCAAAAGATGCCGCATGAAAAATCCGTAAACCAGTTGTTGGAAGCGATACCGCTAATAAATGTTTGCGAACAGATTTACCACTCATTGTTGCACTAGGTCCATGCTTCATATGGCGAACTTGAATAAAGTAGACAGTGATTAAATACACAAAAATGACAAATTCACTTCCTACCAATGTACAAAGTGCAATTAAAATCGCCACATCCTGCTTAAACTCAAAAAATTGAAAAACAGCCACTAATAGGACTAGCTGAGCCGCCTTTTTTAAGAAACTTGCAAAAGCGATTTTTCCCATATGATGGGAGCCCATAAAGTACCCTTTAGCAATGGTTGATAAGGAAATGAGCGGTATTAGAATGATAACAAGCCATTGAACTAACGGATGATATTTATCAAAAACCGGAATCATCGGAATAACAATAGCAGCAACAAGCACAAATATCACGGTGAATATAACTATAAATCGTAACGCATGTTTGAGCATACTTTGATGATATTTCTTATCTTTCTCCGCAACGAATTTCGATATTGAAATCGGCAGTTCCATACTTGCAAGAACAACAACAAATATAATTGAAGGGAAAATGGCCATATATAGCCCTAATCCTTCTTCACCTAACTCTCTAGCTAATACCATATTAATGAAAAATTCTAAGCACTCCCCAATAAATGCCGCAATAACTAAAAGAAGCGTTCCTCGAAAAAATGTATTCATAGATGAAAGTCTCCTTATCAAGGCTTATTTCTATATAGATATGAGACAAGTTTAAATATTATTTGCATTCATTCCTTTTCATTTTGATTTATTTTCTATTAAATGGAAATAATGAATACGATGAAAAAGATTAGGAGTGAAAAACATGCGCGAACATTTACAATCAGGGAATATGCCTCAATTTCCAGAGCCCTATTGGAGAGATTCAACTAATCTAAACTCCTATCCAAAGCTTACTGAAGATATTAAGGCTGATGTAGCTATTATTGGAGGAGGAATAACCGGTATCACTAATGCCTATCTTTTGGCGAAAGAAGGGGTAAAAGTTGCCTTGCTTGAAGCTGGGGTAGTGCTCAATGGAACGACTGGTCATACAACAGCAAAAATTACAGCTCAACATGGACTCATCTACAATGAATATCTCAATCATTTCGGTCCAGAGAAAACAAAGCTTTATTATCAAGCGATTCAACAAGCTTCTCAATTTATTAAGGATACCATCGCTGAACATAACATCGATTGTGATCTTAGCGAAGAAGACGCCTATATTTACACGAACTCAAAACAGGAAATTTCAAAATTAGAACAAGAAATTCTCGCTTATGAAATTATAGGTGCTGATTCAGAATATGTAGAGTCGATCCCGATTCCTATTGATGTAAAAGCAGCAATCGTTATGAAAAAACAGGCACAATTTCACCCACTTCAGTACATGAAACACCTTCTCGATCTTTGTACTGAATCTGGTGTGGCTATTTATGAACAAACAACAGCAGACCATATTGACCAAGAGGGTGACAAGATTCATGTAGTGACATCCAATGGGAATCGAGTTACAGCAGAACATATCATCTCCTGTTCACACTTTCCATTCGACGATGGCTCCGGCTTTTATTTTTCACGAATGTATGCCGAGCGTTCTTATGTTCTTGGTGTCAGAACAGAAAAGGAGTTTCCAGGTGGTATGTACTTAAGCGCTGAAAATCCAACACGCTCCCTTCGTTATGCAAACATGAATGGTGAGAGGCTTGTACTCATTGGTGGAGAAAACCATAAAACAGGACAAGGAATTCCAACCATTCAGCACTATGAATCACTTGAGCGATTCGGCCATGAAACTTTCGGTATCAAAGAAATTCCGTACCGTTGGTCAGCCCAAGATTTAACAACATTAGATAAACTTCCTTATATTGGCCGCATTTCCAGGGATCATACAAACATTTATGTAGCTACCGGATATCGAAAATGGGGCATTACTAACGGAACCGCCGCAGCATTATTACTCACTGATTTAATTACTGGAAAAGACAACTTATATCATGATGTGGTCACGCCATCAAGATTTGTCGCTGATCCTAGTATTAAACACTTCGTGAGTCAGAATTTAGATGTAGCAAAGCATCTTATTCAAGGAAAAGTGGAAATGGCGCTCGGAAAACCAGAGGATTTAGATCCCGACGAAGGTGCAGTTGTATCTGTAAATGGTAAGAGAGCCGGAGCCTATAAAGATAATGAGGGAAATCTCTATCTCGTTGATACGACATGTACTCATATGGGTTGTGAAGTAGAATGGAACAGTGGTGATCGATCATGGGATTGTCCATGTCATGGTTCAAGATTTTCAATCGAAGGGTCAGTGATTGAGGGACCAGCCAAATCCCCACTAAAAAGACTTAATGACGATACAAAGTAACATCAAAAGGGATGTCTCTAATGCAAAGTAACAGTCACCTCGAACACAAAATCTAGAAGTAAATTCGTGATGTAACTTCTGGATTTTGAAAACGTTAGAGGAGAGCTGTTGCTTACTAGACATCCCCTTTTGATTAAATTATACGCGTTTTTTTGTCCAACGGATGACTTGTATTATGAAGATGATACAGATTAATGCTGCTGCTCCGTTCATAAATAAATAAAGAAACTCACCAGATATCATAATTCATTCACCTCACTGATCATACTTTGAATCCAGTATAGCGCAGTTCTCTATTCATCGTCTGTAACATATCGCACATTTGCATCAACATTTAGAAACAAATAGAAGAAAGAGTTTGCTATAGGAGCAACTCTTTCTTCTATCAAAACTAGCTTGAGCGTTCTTTATCCATTTTTTCTTGATCTTGTTTGTATTCATTTACCCAATAATCTGCATTCTTAATTCCAAGTTTCTCAGGATCAAAAACTGGATCAAGCCCTTGTTTCTTTTGCTCTTCGTAATCCTTTAAAACTCTTAGTGCAGGTTTTGCTAGAATAAGAATGGCAATTAAGTTTAACCAAACCATCAGCCCTAATCCAATATCACCTAGTGCCCATGCAAGGTCTGCTTCTCTCACCGCTCCAAAAAGCACAGCACCTAATAATACGATTTTCAAAATAAACATTCCAATTTTACTATTTTTTCCTCTTATTAAATAAGCAACATTTGTTTCCGCCATATAGTAGTACGCCATAATCGTTGTAAATGCGAAGAAAAATAATGCAATCGCAACAAATGCTGCGCCAAAGCCAGGTATTACGGATTCAATCGCAGCTTGTGTATAGCCGGCACCTGCAGGAATCTCACCGATGTAATTCACAATGGTATTGCCTGCACCATCAACAACATTATACATACCAGTGAAAAGAATCATGAAAGCGGTTGCAGAACAAACGAGAAGTGTATCAATATATACTGAGAACGATTGAACTAACCCTTGCTTAGCTGGATGTGATACTTCAGCAGCTGCTGCAGCATGTGGTCCAGTTCCTTGCCCTGCTTCATTTGAATAAATACCACGTTTTACACCCCAAGCAATCGCTAAACCAATAATACCACCAAATGCAGCATCAGCACCAAAAGCACTGCTAATGATTAATGAAAAAACTGCTGGTAGTTGAGAAAAATTTGCAAAAATAATAACAAATGCTAAAAGCATGTAAGCTACCGCCATGAATGGAACAACGAGCTGAGCAACATTTGCAATACGTTTAACTCCACCAAAAATAATAACACCAATAATAGCCATTAGGATAAAGCCAGTTGTCCATGGTGAAATGGAAAACGCATTCTCAACTGCTACAGCAATAGAATTCGATTGAATCCCTGGCATTAAAAGACTCATCGCTAATAGAGTAGCGATCGCAAAAATAACAGCATACCACTTCCAACCAATTCCTTTTTCAATATAAAAGGCTGGGCCACCACGATATAGTCCATTATGTTTTTCTTTGTATACTTGTGCTAATGTTGATTCAATAAAAGCACTTGATGCTCCAATAAAAGCAATTGTCCACATCCAAAAAACAGCCCCAGGTCCACCAAACGCGATCGCAGTTGCTGTACCTGCTATATTACCAGTTCCTACTCGTCCTGAAAGAGCAATTGATAATGCCTGAAAAGATGAAACGCCTGCGTCAGAACTTTTCCCTTTAAACATTAATAGAACCATTTCTTTAATATGTCTGACTTGTAAAAACCGCGTTAAGATTGAAAAAAGTAAACCTACGCCTAAACAAAAATAAATCATCGGGTTACTCCACAGAACACCATTAAGCCAATTGACGATTTGTTCCATAAATTTGCCTCCTTTTTCTCTACCATTTTTTTGTAATCTTTTTGAATCTTTAATATATTCGAATTATAAAGTAAAACTTCTGTTATTGCAATATAGTAAACGGTAATAAATATAATATAGAGAAAAAATACGTGAGATTACGTGACAATTCAAACCACTATTTGGCTACTCACTGAAGTACAACTCTTTTTTTTAAAAACTATTCAAGCGTTTTATAAATATTCATAATTCTTATAAATAACTCATACATTTATAAAAAAATAATATAAAGTCAATCAGGAGGATCAAAAATGAAAAGATTATTACTTTCATTAATTGCCGGTATCTTAGCTGTAACCGTACTAACCGCCTGTGGTGAAATCAAAGAGGAATATAAGGTTGATGAGGATTGGAGTGAACGTGCCGGAAATACAGATAACTAATCTATACCTAATTACATGCAAAAAAGAAGGGGGTTCTCAACTTTTCACGTGAGAACCCTCTCTATTATTGTCATTCATCTATTAATTGACATGCCGTTTTTCTCTTGTTTGTTGCCTTTGTAGAGCATCCATCACTAACTCATATTGACGTAATCTTATTTCAAATAAGGTTAACGGGTCGAAATAAATCTCAGGATTTGACTTTAAGGTTTGTAAAGATTCCTTGTTTATTTCTATTTCCGTTTGTGCTTCCTCGATTGCAGCATTAAGTATATCGAATGGGTTTTTGAAGAATAAAGTAATATCCCGCTCAATCCCCTTCTCAAATAACTCAAACTGTAACATAAACTGCTTCGAAACAAGTGCAGAAGCTTGTTCATAACCTTCATTCTCTATAAATTTCTTGTATATCTTATATAGGGTTTTGCTTGTTGGAAGTCCTCCAAATAACTTTCCTGAGCCTTTTAATAACATTAAAGACGGTTTAAACCCACTTAGAATATTAATGTTTTCTAATTGGATCCCCGTTGTCATTCGTTGGGCATCACGACTCCAATCATCAAGGATTTTGAAATCACATTCCAAATTTAACTTTTCTTCCTCATACAGAGCATTAAACCCATCTCGAATATCCTCTAGGTAAGATTGACTCTCATTAAATTCCTCTTTAGCTAATTGAATCCACTCTTGAACTGATATCGTAAATTTGTGCAATAACGTCTGTTGAATGTATTGACGAATTCTTTGATTCATTTCATCATTCAACTGTTGATGAATGGTTCCTAAATCACTATCTTCTTTAATTAAATTCGCGCACTCACGCAGTAAACTTGGAATCGTACTCGTTAAATCGTTCTTCATATCGTCTTTAATCATCATGTACGAGTGCTTGATATTTTTTATTTTTTCTTTCTCTATATCTTTTAACTGATTAACAGCTCCATTTAATTTCGAAACTAGTTCTTCATTCCAGTTAATTGAGACAGACATATTGTTTTCCATCTCAACTCGTTTCTCAAAAAGGTGGGCAATCGTTTTACGAATAAAGAAAAGTAATTTTCTATTTCTCTCTTCATGATTCCGTGCAGACTTCACTTGATTAACTAATGCAATAAGGTCATCCCTTTGACCTTTAGAATCAAATCGTGAAGAGTAAGGTATGATATGTGCATTTGGAAAATGTTTTTGAATCTTCACTCTAGTTTCATCAATAAGTCCTTTTGCTTCTTTGTTATGATTTATTACATCAATTTTATTTAATAAAAAGTGAATGGAAATATTCGGAGCAAGTTCTTTAATTTGTAGTAGAATATCACATTCTTTATCAGTAAAAGGCATTCTAGCATCTAATACAAACAACATACTGTCGCCTAATTGTAGGTACTTAAACAATTCATTCCAACTTTTGACTCCTTTATAGCTTGGAGTATCGATGATTGCAAGTGAATGCTCATTTAAAAATTGGTTAGGTATTGAAAAATCTAAAATATGCGATTGACGCGGTACTGCAGTTACTGTATGAAAATCAGTTAGTGTCAAATCTGAACTAATATCAGTATCTGTTATTTCTTTAATCTTTGTGTCCGAAGCATCCTTAAACATAACAAATGTTGAGGATGAACCTTCTACGATCTTTTCACCAAGTATAGAATTGATAAAAGATGATTTTCCACTCCCGGCCAGACCAGCAATTAAAAGGTGCGTTTTATTTAAATTTGTAAGTTCATCAACAATCCACTTTATTCTATGTCCTACATCTAATCCATTACTTTGTGACCAATTGACAATAGAAGTAAACAAGTTATCACTTTGCTCTATATCACCAGAATAATCACTTGTTTCATAACTTTTTTTCTCCGCTTCACTCAGTACTGACGAACTCATACTTGAAGGAAACATCTCGTTCCAAGAAAGCACAGCGGCTGCTGCTAATAGTGCATGTGAGGAATCCGTTACCTTTAACCAGTTCGTTAATAGTTTTGGTATGACCTCTGACAATTCACTTACGAAGTAATCGCCATTAATCAAATCATAGAATGTCTCCTGATAAAGACTGGCTAGTTCATTCCACGCTTCTGTACGGTTAACTTCCATCTGTAAGAATATTTCGTTAAAGTCACTAATCCATGTAAAGTAGAGTTTTTCATTTTTGTAACTTTTCCATAATGCTGACGTTAAATGCTCAAATACAACCTGGTCAACATTAAACAATGTGCGTAATACTTTAGAGAAGTATTCAGGAGCAATTGTTTTCGTTAACCCTTGGTCTACATAAGTTTTCAAAGCTTCGAACCATTCTAACGATTCTGTTCGGTTAGATTCGAATACAGCTAACTCAATCGCATTACTCCAATCCCCAAATTCTTCAAAAAAGGTTCTGGCAATCATTGTAACAGTTTCATAATCAGGGTTAATCGCGACCACATTCTTTATTACTTTTGTCGCTTCATCTATCCGTTCCTGTTCAACATAGATTTGAAATAACTTTAATGCAACCTCAGTATTAAGGGTAAGGCTATCCGTATTAATTGATTTATACTTTTCTTCAGCAATGGAGAAATCCCCCATTTTATAGTAAGAATCAGCAATATTTTTGATTGCCCAAGATTCTAATTCATTTGAAACCTTCTCCCATTTAAATATTGCTGCCTCAAAATCCTTATAATGAAAATACATCTCACCTTGTGAAAAACGCAAATAGTTTACATCCGGTGAATCATTCTGTTCTTCAGTAATATATAGTTCAGCGAGTAGTTGAATTGCATGAGTGCCATTGTTCTCTATCAAATACCGTTCATAATAAGTCTTATTAATCAAATGATTCTCAAGTGTCATAAGTATTAGTCCCTTTCCTTATGTAGTAAGGTTTTAATATAATTCGTATGAATATTATTCTTTATGGCTTATTCTATTATTTTAACAAAGTTTTTGCATTAGGAAATTTCAATTATCTTACAATTGTATTTATTTAGATAAAAAATCAATAAAAAAACACACCCAAAACGGATGTGTTTGCTTT
>NZ_JBJMAU010000013.1:0-76894 GCF_052119505.1 Anaerobacillus sp. MEB173 | reverse complement strand
GTTCAGTTTTCAAAGAACTAACGTGTCTCTTAACAGCGACAATGAATATCATACCATCAAACAACTCTTCAATGCAAGAACTTTTTTCGAAGGAATATGATGGATATATCTTTAACAAAATCTTATATCGCTCATCAGCGACAATGAATAATATATCACATCTCAACATTCTGCGCAATATCTATCTAAAAAAAGATATTTTTTTGTATTTCTTCATAATAATTTAATACCATACACATAATAACTAATATCCCGCAAGGCAATATCCTTTTGTGATACAAGTTTCTTCCTTATTATATATAAGTAATTTTTCAGTGGATAATATCCAGCACCATTTATTGATCTTATTTGCTAGTCGAAATTTGTAATTTTTTTTTCATTTTTTCTATTGAAATTTTCACTAGATGTTGATACTCTATAGTAGCGTTATTTGGAAAGTTAATATTCAAATTATCAGGTCTTTCCAAGCAGATAATTTTGACCACTTCCTCAAGGAAGTTAAAGCCATACGGACAGCTGGGTCAAATGCCGATTGGCAACTAAGTTGCCTTATTGATTGAGTTAAAAGCTCAAATTTTATAAGTTGGTTACTTTACAACCAGTGCATTTTTTGCACAACAACTTGTGAAACGGTCAATAAGAGTGCTAAAAAGTAATTATTTGCTATATAGACTCTGATCTTATGTAAGATATATTGAATATTAAAGAGCTTTCTATCATATTGATTAAATTAGTTATGATAGATGAGATGTAAATATATGACTTTTGTCATATTATTCTTTTGCTTTTTAATATTGATGATGGTATCTTAGCAAGTGTTGTGCGCAATATATGCGTTTACACTTGCTTTTTTTGTGTTTATTAAGAGGTTATAACAACAACAGTCTATTTTCCTAATGACATCCTAATTATAGTTGATAAACCTCTATTTTGGTTGTTGTGAAGATCCTCTATATTTTAAAAAAATCTATTTAGTTAGGAGATATGTATAATGGGAAAAGCACTTATTATCGGTTGCGGTGGAGTGGCGTCAGTAGCCATCCATAAATGCGTTCAAAACAGCGAGGTTTTTGAAGAGATTTGTATCGCTAGTCGTACGAAATCAAAATGTGATGACTTAAAAGCGAAACTTGATGGTGGAAAAACAAAAATTACAACTGCACAAGTTGATGCAAATAATGTAGATGAGTTAATTGCTTTAATTGAAGAAGTAAAACCAGATATCGTCATGAACTTGGCTTTACCTTATCAAGATTTAACAATTATGGATGCTTGCCTTGCAACAAAAACACACTACTTAGATACTGCGAATTATGAGCCGGAAGACACAGCTAAGTTTGAATACAAATGGCAATGGGACTACCGCGAGCGTTTTGAAAAAGCTGGTATTACAGCTCTTTTAGGAAGCGGATTTGACCCAGGTGTTACAGGTGTATTTTCTGCACATGCGCTTAAACATCACTTTGATGAAATTGAATATATCGATATTCTTGACTGTAATGCTGGAGACCATGGATATCCTTTTGCTACAAACTTTAACCCGGAAATCAATATCCGTGAGGTTTCTGCAAACGGAAGATATTGGGAAAATGGTGAGTGGATCGAAACTCAACCGATGGAAATTAAACGTGTTTATGATTTCCCTGAAATCGGTGAAAAGGATATGTATTTATTATACCATGAAGAACTTGAATCTCTTGCAGTAAATATTCCTGGACTTAAGCGTATTCGTTTCTTCATGACATTCGGCGAGAGCTACCTTACGCACTTAAAGTGTCTTGAGAATGTTGGTTTAACTTCAATTGAACCAATTGAATATGAAGGAAAACAAATTATCCCACTTCAGTTCTTAAAAGCCTTATTACCTGATCCTTCTACTCTAGGACCACGTACAAAGGGTAAGACAAATATTGGATGTATCTTTAGAGGTAAAAAAGACGGAAAAGAGAAGACGTATTACGTATACAATGTTTGTGACCATGAAGAATGCTTTAAAGAAGTCGGTTCACAGGCAGTATCTTACACAACAGGAGTTCCAGCAATGATCGGTGCCATGATGATCATGACTGGAAAATGGAATAAGCCAGGCGTATACAATATCGAAGAATTTGATCCAGATCCATTCATGGATGCATTAAACAAGTGGGGATTACCTTGGAAAGAAAGTTTCGATCCAAAGCTTGTTGACAATGATCCTATTAAATCGGAAACACCAGAACTGGAGTCTGTACGTTAAATGCGATTTGAAGACTTACCGACACCCTGTTATGTAGTAGACGAAGCCCTTTTAGAAAAAAATCTCAAAATCTTGAACGGTGTTATGGAACGTACAGGAGCGAAAATCATTCTGGCGCAAAAAGCATTTTCGATGTATACAACCTACCCACTAATTGGTAAATATTTAAGCGGTACAGCTGCAAGTGGCTTATATGAAGCAAAACTTGGCTATGAGGAAATGGGCAAAGAAAACCATGTCTTTGCCCCCGCTTATCGTGAAGATGAAATTGATGAAATTATTTCTTACTGTGATCATGTTATCTTTAACTCATTTTCACAAGTGGAGAAATTTGGTGAAAAAGTTTTAAATGCTGGTAAGAAAATCGGTCTTCGCATTAATCCAGAATGCTCAACTCAAGTTGGACATGAAATCTATAACCCATGTGCAACTGGTTCTAGATTCGGTGTGACAATCGAACACTTCCGTCCTGAATCACTTGAAGGGATTTCCGGACTTCACTTTCATACTCTTTGTCAGCAAAACTCTGATGACCTTGCAAAGACACTAGATGCTGTTGAAGAAAAATTTGGACCGTGGCTTTCGCAGTTGGAATGGATTAACTTTGGTGGTGGACACCACATCACAAGAGAAGATTATGATATTCCACTATTAGAACAGTGCATTAGAAGAATGCAACAAAAGTATGATTTACAGGTTTATCTTGAGCCTGGAGAAGCCGTTGCTCTAAACGCAGGCTACCTAATCACAACCGTACTTGATACGATGAAAAACGGAATGGAGATTGCAATCCTTGATACTTCTGCATCATGTCATATGCCTGATGTCTTGGAAATGCCATACCGTCCTCCACTTTTCGGATCAGGGGAAGTTGGCGAAAAACCATTTACGTATCGACTTGGTGGACAAACATGTCTTTCAGGAGATACGATTGGTGACTATTCTTTTGACAAGCCTTTGGAAAGCGGTGACCGCCTAGTCTTTGGCGACATGGCAATCTACACGATGGTGAAAAACACTACGTTTAACGGGATGCCATTACCAGCTATCGCCGTTAAAGACAAAGATGGAGATTGTCATATCGTGCATCAATTTGGTTATCAAGATTTCAAAATGAGACTTGCTTAAAAGTAACTAAGAACGTTAAAATAGCCTTAAACCAGATTCTATAGAATGAATCTGGTTTTTTTATGTAGAAATACTAAATTACTATATTATACAACTACAAAAATAAAGACTTTCGAGTAGCCACATTATGAACTATCGAAAGCCTTTTATAATAAAGGTTCTATGAGATCTATTCTACTATTATTTATTAGTTTTTAGACAATCAATCCCTTAGATATTACGCTTTATTTGAAGATCCGAATTCGCGCATCTTCCCTTTGACTGTTTCTTTAATCGCATCTCTAGCTGGGCCTAAAAATTTTCGCGGATCGTATAGGTCTGGCTTTTCTGCTAAAACCTCACGAATGACTTTTGTGGACGAAATTTGATTTTCTGTATTCACGTTAATTTTTGCTGTTCCAAGTGAGATTGCTTTTTGAATATCTTTAGTCGGAATCCCTGTTCCACCGTGTAACACAAGCGGAACCCCAGTTAATTCCATAACTTCTTTCATGCGGTCAAAACCAAGGTTCGGCTCTCCTTTATAAGGACCGTGTACAGAGCCCAGTGCTGGTGCAAAGCAATCAACATTTGTTTCACGCACCAATTGATCACACTCGGCTGGGATTGCATAAGCTGCATCAGCATCATCAACAATTAAGTCGTCCTCTTGTCCGCCAATGCGGCCTAATTCCGCTTCAACTGATACCCCATGAATATGAGCTAGCTCGACGACTTTCTTTGTTAGTGCAATGTTTTCATCAAGCGGATGATGTGAACCATCAATCATTACCGATGTAAAGCCTGCTTGAATAGCCTCTGCACACTTTTCAAAACTTGATCCATGATCTAAATGAATCGCTACTGGTACTGTTACATTGTATGACTTCATTAATGCTTTCACCATATCAACAACAACATTAAACCCACCCATGTAACGTGCTGCCCCTTCAGACACTCCGCAAATCACCGGTGACTTTTCATCTTCTGCCGCTTGTAAAATCGCTTGCGTATACTCTAGGTTATTTAAGTTAAATTGTCCTACTGCATATCCTTCTTCTTTCGCTTTAATTAACATTTCTTTCATTGATACTAATGGCATATTAACAAATCCTTTCTCTTTCAATTATTTTTTTCCTATCCGGACATGAGAGAGCTTATTTATATGATTTGACCCTATTAAAAGGCTAGGCGGACATGAGGGCACTTATTTGCCTTAACCGAGCATAAATCTGCCCCTTTTCACTGAAATAAGAGCCGTGGTGTCCGCTTAACCTCTAGAAAGGGCTTTTTTTCACAAATAACGCCTCTCGTGTCCGTGTGGGAGTCGTTCCTTTAAATCAGCCTGTGTTTCTAAGTCCTGCGGCAATTCCATTAATCGTTAACAACACTTCAATTAAGAGGTCTTCTTTATTTTCCTCTGATTCACGCATTTTCTTAATTAATTCCACTTGTAAGAAGTTAAGTGGATCGATATAAGGATTTCGTAAATGAACAGATTCCTTAATATTTGGTGTATGATCCAATAACTCTTTGTTATCTGAAATGGCTAACAGAATCTCTTTCGTCTTGTTGTATTCATCAACAATATTTTGATAAATACGTTCCCCAATAGCTTGATCTTCGACTAATTTTGCATACTCTTTCGCCGTTGTTAAGTCTGCTTTCATGAGAGCCATTTGAAGATTATTAATCGTTGAGCGGAAAAATGGCCACTCTTGATACATGCTTTGTAAAAGTTTGATATTCTTATCACTTTTTGATGCAAAAGCTTTTAGCCCAGATCCTGCAGCATACCATGCAGGGATTAACTGTCGGCATTGTGTCCAGGCAAATACCCATGGAATTGCCCGTAAGTTTTCAAATTGATTGCTATTCTTCCGTTTCATTGGACGTGATCCGATATTTAGTGCCGCTAATTCTTCTAAAGGTGTCACCTGATTGAAATAGGTTAAGAAATCTTTATCTTCAAAAACGAGAGATTGATATTTTTTTAGCGCCTGTGCTGAAATGTCCTCCATCGCTTCTTCCCATGCTTTTTCCCTATAGTGATTTTCCTCAGATGTTTTCGATACGTGAGCCGATGCTTTTAGTAAAGTTGAAGCCGCCTGCTCTAAACTACGATAAGCAATATCTCCTAACAAATAACGTGAAGATAATACTTCACCTTGTTCGGTAATCTTCACACCGTCTCCTAACGTTTCCGCTGGCTGTGATAAGATACTGCGGTTTAGCGGTCCGCCTCCACGCCCTAATGAACCTCCTCGACCATGGAAAAATTTCAATCGAATGTTGTATTCTTTCGCCATATCATGTATTTCTTGCTGTGCTTTGTATAACTTCCAATTCGCAGTTAAGGTTCCGCCATCCTTACTTCCATCAGAATAACCCAGCATGATTTCCTGGTGATTACCACGTTGCTCCAGATGAGCACGATACACATCCATCGTAAATAGCTTCTTCATAATTTCAGGACCCGCTACTAAATCATCGATCGTTTCAAGTAAAGGAGCCACCGTTAATCCACTTTCAACACTGCCATCGGCATGTTTGCGATAGATCCCTGCTTCTTTTGCAAGAACAAGTACTTCTAGTAAGTCGCTTGCAGATTGAGTCATACTTACAAGGTAAACCTCGATTGAACGTTTTCCAAATACTTCGTGCGCCTTTTTTATCAGTTTAAATACGTTAATAACACTTTGAGTTTCTTTGGAATAGCCTTGTTCAAACAATAATAGAGGTCTTGGATCTTTAAGTGCATTTTCAAGAACAGTCACTTTCTCTTCTTCTGATAGGGATGCATAATCATTAGATATATTGACAGCTTTTAAGATTTCCGCCATCGCTGATTCATGCTCTCCACTATGGTTTCTAATATCCAACGTTGCTAAATGGAAACCAAACAATTGCACTTGACGAATTACTTTATGCAACGTTTTTAATCTGTGGTGTGAGGGTTGGTGTTGATCAGCGCTATTTTTAATGAGCAGTAAATCTTTATGTAGCTCTTCAGACGATTGATAGCCAATCTCTGACTTTCCAACCTGTCGTAACCGTTTGATCATTACAGCAAACTTACGACGATATACTTCTGATTGTACTGGCCACTCCTCTCCTCTATCCAGGTAGAGATTCTCGTCTTTTTCTACGGACGTAAGTAACTCCTCACTCACCGATACGCGTGCCGTTGACTGACTAAACCGTCTCATTAAATCGACAATGGCTTCATCGTACTTTTTAATAACTAGCTTTCGATGCTTTTCAAGTGTCTTCCAGGTAACCTCAGGTGTTACAAATGGATTTCCATCACGGTCTCCGCCAATCCATGAACCAAAACGAAGGAAGTCTGGTACATCCCATTTCACGTTTGGATAGTGTTCTTCGAGTTGATACTCTAACTCTTGATGGATATCTGGCAACACATCAAATAATGTTTGATCAAAATAATAAAGACCATTTTTCACTTCATCTAAAACAGATGGTTTACGATCCCTTAATTCATTTGATTGCCACAATGAAGTGATCTCATTGAACAAGCTTTCATCCAATTTTTCTTTTTCTCTCTTCGTTAATACAGCACGATCAAATTCTTTGAGAATCAATAAAATTCGCTTTTGCGTTTCAAGTATTGATCGCTTTGTTGCCTCCGTTGGGTGCGCAGTAATCACTAATTCAAGGGATAAATCCTCTAAAACACGTTGGATTACATCCTCTGATATATCATTTTCTTTTAGGGCAGTTACTGCTTTTTCAAGAGAAAATGGTTGAATCACTTCATCTCCCTGAAGTTGATACTCGCGTCTGCGTCGGATTCGGTGGTTCTGTTCTGCAATATTGGCCAGGTGAAAATAAATGGCAAAGGCCCGAATCACTTGTTGACGCATTGGAGGCTCTAAACTATGAATCTCTTCTTTTAGCTCCTCATATGTTTTTTCATCAAAACCTTTTCGTAAATCAATCGTCTTTTTCCGGATTGTTTCTACTTTATTTAAGAGTGAAATCCCACCTTGGTGTACTAATATTTCCCCTAACATACTACCAAGCTTTCTTACATCATTTCGTAATAGTGTATTCGGATCATCTACTTTTAGCATAGCAACAACTCCTTTAAATATTGCAGGGACAAATATTGTCCATGCGAGCCATTTAACGTCCCTGTTAGACGAAAAATTTTTGGTTACTATTTATAATACCGAAAAAATGCGAAATTGACAAATTCAAAATTTTTTTAATTTTAGGAATGCCTCTTTTGTAGCAGGAAACCCTTATTGGGTACCTGCTTTCTCTTTTTTTTTAAAATGACCTGCGCCACACACTTCACATTAACAAGGTCATCATATATTTTCTGTATATATGCTATGCTTTATCTAATGCTTCGTAATATGGTAGGTGATTTTCCACTTTAATAACAATGGGTTGAAAATCATACTGTTGATAGTATAATCGTTACCTAACACAAAAAGACAAAAGCCGATCTAATCCCCACAAGCCGTACCTGGTACCAATAAATTCTTATTTTCCTCCTCAACTGGTTGTATATGCGACAAACATAGAGAGGTTACCCGTAATTAAACCACCAACCCGGAAAAATAGCCCGCTTGGTTCACCATTAATGACATGAGAGCCGATTAATAGCTTTCCAGTGTATGGTCCATCCCATGTATCAATTGTTTGGTCTGGCAACGGGAAGTATTGTTGAAAGACAACCCGTTGATTTTGGTAATAATCTGCGTCCTCGTCTAGAACTTGTCCTTCTGAGACAATTTGGATGCCGCCACCTTCACGACCAAGTACAGGTTTTTTCACATAGGAATGCAGCGAATGTGATGTCTCATATGTAGGTAAAAAGTATTCTTCAATCACCGCTTGTTCCGTCCTTGTGTACCACGCTTCTTTCTTTTCTGTTATCAATGCGAAAAGGGCTTTCGATTGCATCAGTAAACTAGACGGGGGATTGATCACTTTGATTTTATCGTTAATAATGTGGGCGATGAATTGCTCTCCAATTCTTTCTCCAGTTGGCCCTATTTCATCCGGAAAATATTCAAGCGGATAAAGACGGTACAAAAAATAGATTCGTTCTCCTTTTGGTGTCCGAACATCTTCTTTTTCAACGACAATTTGATCTAATGGTATGTATTCTGATTGTTGAGGGTATAGACTCATTAAGTATTGAACAGTTTGTTTATCCTCTTCGTGCCAATCTGCACATGTAAAGTAAAGAGTATCAGTGCTTGAAATATTGTAATCACGTATGATTTGATTCCAAGCGTTTTTGATGTTTGTGGCAATTCGCTCGTTAGGATTTTTACTACTATGTTCCTTACAAATGATTTCTTGGGCAATGGCTGCTTCAACAATCCCGACTGGTGTATCAGTATTGCCCTCAATCACCTTAAGTCCGTCTGCTGAAGCAATAAAATCATACCTCGTAAAATAGGAAAATGCCGTCTTTCCTGGTTGATGAAAAAGATCCCATAAGGAAACAGGGATTCCCATCTTGTGGATAGACGAACGATCATTTACGATCTGCTCATATGTTTTTTGAAAAATATCGTTTACAGCTTTCGATGCATTCTCTAACTCCCGAACGACAGGTGGTGGAACAATGAGTAAAGAATCACTCATGTATTGATTATCTTCACCGTTTTCATAGAGTGTTGCCCACGTAAACCCTTTGGCGGCAACCTTCCGCTCGATTGCTTCCCACCTCTTTAAGTAAACTTCAGGTTCAAATGGTTCAGTTAATGATTTGTACGGAAGCATATAAATATTCTCCTTTTTAAAAACTTATATTGGCAGCAACAATAAGGCCAACTAATACCGAAACTCCACCAAGCAACAAACCGACAGCAACATTGCCATTTTCCACTTCTTTCGCCAAATTCGTATTGCGGGTAAAAACGTATTCAATGACAAGATGCAATACAATTTGAACGATAATCGCAATTAATGCCCAAATAACTAAATCAACTAGGTTAATCGAATGGTGGATTGCTGATTGCAGAACAACTACAAGGCCTGCCATTTTACCTAAGAGCTTTAATGCCACTGCTGTGTTACCGTTTCTAATTTGATCCCGTTCCGAGTATGGCGTGATTAACTTAAAAATATAGGTTCCAATAAAAAATAAAACGAGAGATACGGCCAAATAAATTAAAAAGTGATCAAAGGTTTGTAGATAATAGGTTATATTCATTCGCTTCCTCCTTTTACTCCACAAGGTAAAAAATAAGATAGGTTATCGGTAATGTGTTCACCGGCTCGATATCCAAACGCACTAGCTTTTTCATTAATAATAAAACTTCCTATTAGCAGGTGAGCTTCTTTTTTGCCAGCTTCTGTTGCCACAAGTGCCTTAGGAAGCTCGACATATTTTTGATAGACTTTTACATAATGGTCATAGGTTGTTTTCGTTGGAGCATAAAGCGTCTCTCCATTTTCTCTTATTTCAATCGTATCCCCTTCACGGCCAAAAGCAGGCTTTTTGACATAACGCTCTTTCCTCTCAACAAAAGGGGCCTCATCTAAATACGTCGGTAGAAAGTAGCGGTTGATGATTTGATGCTCACGTTCTGTAAAAAACGGACTCCTTAGTTCATGCATTCCCCATATCGCCGCCATTACCGCCTTACTCTGCATTAAAAACGCAGAGACCGGGTTTAACATGCCCACTTTTCTCTGTTTCACCAAATTCATGAATTCGATTCCAACTGGAAACTGATCGTCGCTTACATCCTCAAGTAAAGCTTCTAGAGGGTAGGTATGACGGTAGAGTATATCAATTTTATTTCCCATCCCGTCATAAACTGCTTTGCCTGCATCGACTTGTAGCTGATGCAGCGGGACAAAGGTAGCTCCTTTCACCTGGGCAACTTTCAGCAAAAACATCATCGTTTCACGATCTTCAACATCCTCTTCGTGGGCAGTAAATACGACATATGGATGACCGGTCACCCCTATTTGCTTCGCACAATGAAAAATGCTATTACGTAGTGCTTTGCCTAAATACTCCATTTCCCCGGCATTCGGATTAGCCATTCCAAATTGCTTAGAAACTAGCCCATTCACCTCAAATAATTCACGAATAAATGTTGGGGTATCCGAGTTGAACTCAATAACTTTTAGCCCTTCCACTGTTGGAATCAGGTCGAACCGTCCAATTACTGTTTCATAAGGGAGAAGCGCCATCTTAAGAAAAGGTAATGCTTTTTCAGAAAAACCAAGAGTGATGCACGTCTCGTCTGGAACTCCTTTTAGCATATGATTAAATTTTTTATAAATCGAATAAATTTCATTAGTGGCTTCTCGAATCAAATTGATATCTTTTTGCTCAAGTGGCAAACAGTCATACAGCGCATATTCCTCACCGTATAATCGATCCCAAAATGATGGGATACTGGTATAAAAGGCATCTCGCCTATCCACCAATGTTCCCCCCTCCTCCAATTCCTGAGCGAGGATTGGTCACTTGGTTAGGGTTTCTAGTCTGTTGTCGATCAGGATTTACATTCGGATCAGTTCGCGGCGTTGTTACGCCAGGCTGTCTCGTTCTTGTTCCTCCGCCAGCCGTTGCTCTCCCAGCCATAAAAGCAGCCATTGTAGGAAACCACATCCCACCATAATAATAATGACCATAGTTTTCGTTACCCTGCTCTGCGCATTGGTAGCCCTCTGCTTCTTCATCCCATTTCCATGTATCACAGTCCGCCTCCTCAGGAGTTGGCAGGAGATCAGGGTCTGGTTGTACATTCGGGTCCGGCATCGCCGGCGGGGAAAACAATTCATCCTGTATCGCAGGCGAACATCCAGCCAATCCCATGAAAGCAACACTCGAACTAAGTAATCCTCTCAAAAGTTTATCGGTTTTTGGTTTTTTCATGATAACACCTCCCTGAATGCTATTCGAATGAATAAATATAGATTATTACCCTAAAAAATTATCCCCTTTAGCCCAACTCGCTAAGAAATCGTAAAAAGTACTATTTCTATACTGTTATGTACTTTTATTTTTCTGACGTTAGCTATAATATCTTCATTGTATCAAAACTTAAGTAATTTTGAAAAAAATTTCCAGTTAATAAATAGGCTACAGACATAAGTATAAAAGATCTTGAACTAAGTTAATCTATGGGAAAACGAGGTAATGATTCATTAGGTACAAAAAGTCCGCTTCAAGTCTAATAATAAAATAAGGTCACATATATGCTCATATGTGACCGTCTACTATTATTCTATTACTATATTTTCTCTCTTTACTTTGAGGTCAATCCTCTAACCGCAAAAGCTACATTTTGTGGACGTTCAGCCATACGGCGCATAAAATAGCCAAACCAATCCTTACCAAATGGAACATACACTCTTACAATGTAACCTTCCTGCACTAATTGTAATTGAAGGTTAGTTCGAAACCCATATAGCATTTGAAATTCAAATAAGTCCTTGGGAATGTTGTTCTCTTTAACAAATTTCTTTACTTTTTCAATAATTGTATGATCATGAGAAGCAATGGCTGTATAACTTCCATTCGTTAAGTGCTGTTTAATTATCCTAAAATAATTTTCATCAATTTTATTTTTATCTTGATAAGCAACCTCCGGCGATTCTTTATATGCTCCTTTCACTAATCGTAAAGGTACCCCATTTAAATCTTCTATATCTTTTTCAGCTCGATGAAGATAGGCTTGGATGACTGTTCCTACATTGTTATATTCTTTTCTGAGTTCCGCAAGCATATCTAATGTCTGTTGGCAGTGGGCATAATCCTCCATATCGATTCGGACAAATATATTATGCTTGTTAGCACTATTTAAAATTCTCCTCATATTTTCTAAACAAAACTCGTAGCTAATATCGAGACCTAATTGAGTCATTTTTAATGATAGGTTACAGTCAACTTTTGATTCAGCAATTGTTTCAATCGATTTAATACAATATTCTGTCGATTCCATTGCTTCCTCTTTTGATTCAACAAACTCTCCCAAATGATCAACTGTACAAGTTAATCCCTTTTCATTTAGTTCCTTGACCTTTAGGATCGCATTGTCAATTGTTTGACCTGCGACAACTTGTGATGCTCCAAACTTTAATCCCCATTTTTTAGCCGCATGATTCATTGCTTTATTTTGAGAAAGGAACATAAAGAATGATTTCATTGATTGCTCTAACATATTACCTCTCCACCTTTCATTTTGTTTTTTATCAGTTAATACTGCAAAAACAATGCCAAAAATAAATGGTGGTAGATTAGCAATTAGAGCATTTATTAAGAGAATGTGTATAAGGCGTTACACAACCTTGTATACCACAATAGACATTATTGTAAATATTAAAGCCTTTTCTAGATTTCGAGGATCTAAACCAAATTTTTAGTTGTTTACTTTCCCTAATTAGCATTGGTATTGATTTCACTTCATTTTTCTACTTTAAAAAACCTTAGCTTATGATCTTGGCATAGTATTTGCATTAATTATAGTTAACACAATATTTAAATAGTTACTAAAGGAGGATGAAGATGAACTTACCACTAACCACTGGACTATGGATTTTTATTCCTATGCTCGCAATAATAGCATTGTCAATTCTAACTTTATTTACTGAAAAGGAGTGATCGCCGTTGAATTTAGGAACTATTGCAACATTTATCGTTTATTTAATTGGAATGCTTCTCATTGGACTTTGGACGTACAGGAGAACAAATACTATTTCTGACTACTTCCTAGGCGGTAGGAAATTAAATAGCTGGGTTGCTGCCATGAGTGCTCAAGCATCTGATATGAGTGGATGGTTGCTACTAGGGCTTCCTGGAGCGATTTATGTAACTGGTATAAATGGAATGTGGATTGCAATTGGATTAGCAGTTGGAACATATCTAAATTGGCAATTTATCGCAAAACGTTTACGCCGTTACACTGAAGCAGTAAACTCAATTACAATTCCAGACTACCTGGAAAACCGTTTTAAAGATAATTCAAAAGTAATTCGTGTAATATCAGCACTAACTATTATTCTTTTCTTCTTATTTTATGCTTCTTCAGGAATGGTTGCAGGAGCTGTTCTTTTTGAACAAGCCTTCGGAATTGATTATAATGTCGCATTATTCGTCGGCTCGATTGTCATTGTATCATATACCTTTTTAGGTGGTTTCCTTGCTGTAAGCTTAACCGACTTTATTCAAGGGATCCTCATGTTCTGTGCATTATTGCTCGTTCCGACAGTAATCATCGTTTCATTAGGTGGATTCACTGGTCTATGGGGATCTATTGGACAAGTAAATATTGACTTACTTAATATTATGAAATCTGTTGGAGTTGAAGATGGAACCTGGACAACCAATATCACTACATTTAGTATAATAGGAACTATATCACTATTAGCCTGGGGATTAGGGTACTTTGGACAACCTCATATCCTTACTCGATTTATGAGTATCAGAAGTGCAAGTGAAATTCCAAAGGCAAGACTAATTGCTATTGTATGGGTTGTACTATCTTTAATTGGTGCGGGGTTAGTGGGTTTAGTAGGAATTACATATTTTGAAACACCTCTTGAAAACCCTGAAAGTGTCTTTATTCTCCTCGTTCAATCCTTATTTAACCCATGGGTTGCCGGAATCTTGCTTGCGGCCATTTTAGCAGCCATTATGAGTACAATCGATTCACAACTTCTCGTTTCATCGAGTGCAATTGCTGAGGATTTCTATAAGCAAATTTTAAGAAGAGAAGCTAACGAAAAAGAACTTGTATGGGTAAGCCGTGGTTCCGTTATTTTCATCTCTGTAATCGCTGTCATTTTGGCAAAAAGCGGGGGTAATGTCCTTGAACTCGTTTCTTATGCTTGGGCTGGATTTGGAGCCGCATTTGGTCCGGTTATTATCCTTTCTCTTTTCTGGATAAGAATGACTAGAAATGGAGCTTTAGCCGGAATCTTAATCGGAGCAATGACGGTTATCTTTTGGAATAAGATTCCCTTGTTTAGTAGTATAGGCTTATACGAACTCGTTCCAGGTTTTATTCTTGCAACGGTTGCTGTTATATTTGTTAGTACCATTGATAAAGCACCATCTGCCGAAATAGAAGAGGAGTTTAACCGAGCAATTTATCCTCAACCTAAACAAAAATCAACCGATACAAATAAAGCTATATAGGAAATTAAAAAATATGGCATGAGTTCAATAATTAGTTGGATTCATGCCATTTTTTTTTCACAAAATGCTAATATAAGTACTTGCTATCAAGGCGAAGATGGAAGCGCGTGCTATTACTACACAATCTTATCTATGGTGGTAGGTCGAACTTCAAGTAGTACGTAGCTGTCTCCACAGAAAAGACCCCGAAGTAGTATGAGTTAAGATTATCTTTTAAGAAGGTCTTTTTCTCATTTTACTTCGGAGGTAATTTAATAATCTATACTTCTAGGACTAATATGGCATGTAGGAATCTATTAAAACATTTCAGAAACAGTCTTCGCTTGCATATGAAGTGTTAAATAATCCGGTCCGCCCGCTTTCGAATCTGTTCCTGACATTTTAAAGCCTCCAAACGGGTGATAGCCGACTATCGCACCAGTACAATTACGGTTAAAGTATAAGTTTCCAACATGAAAATCCTGCTTCGCTTGTTCGATTCGTTCACGATTTTTTGTAATGACGGCTCCTGTTAACCCGTATTCCGTATTATTTGCGATTTCTAGTGCATGATCAAAGTCCTTTGCTTTACTAAACGCTACAACTGGGCCAAAGATTTCTTCTTGCATGAGCCTTGCTTGTGGATCAACATCTGCAAAAATTGTCGGCTGAATGAAATACCCTATCGAGTTATCTCCTTCACCACCGGCAACTAGACGTCCTTCATCTTTACCAATTTCAATATAACTCATGATTTTATCAAATGCCTTTTGATCAATAACTGGTCCCATATAATGCTCATTTGTTGTTGGATCTCCAACTGATAACTCTTGTGTAAGCTTGATTGCTTTTTCTAATACTTCATCATAAACATCTTCATGTATCACAGCACGTGATCCTGCTGAACATTTTTGTCCTGAAAAACCAAACGCTGAGATCACAATTGATTGGGCTGCTAAATCTAAATCAGCTTCACTATCAACAACCACAGTATCTTTACCACCCATCTCAACAATGACACGCTTCAAATGATTTTGACCCGATTGAACGACAGCAGCACGTTCATACAAACGAGTTCCAACGTCACGTGACCCTGTAAACGTAATTAGGCTTGTTTTTGGATGATCAACAAGATAATCGCCCACTTCCGCCCCATTTCCTGGCACAAAATTGACTACTCCTTTTGGAAGTCCAGCTTCTTCTAATACTTCTACAAACTTCGCCGCTACAACTGGAGTCGTACTAGCAGGCTTTAATAGGACAGTGTTTCCAGTCACTATAGGCGCTACTGTCGTTCCAGCCATAATCGCGAACGCAAAGTTCCATGGAGAAATTGTTACAGTTACCCCAATCGGTGTATACATATATTGGTTCAGTTCTCCTTCACGACTGTTTATTGATTTCCCATTTTTGATCTCAACCATTTGACGCGCATAATACTCCATGAAATCAATCGCTTCTGCTGTATCTGCATCAGCTTCTTTCCAAGGCTTTCCTCCTTCTTTGACTAACCATGCTGAAAATTCATGTTTACGGCGGCGGACTATTGCAGCGGCACGTATTAAAATATTTGCACGCTCCTCTGGGTTTGCTTTTCTCCATGTTTGAAAAGCATTATTTGCTTCCTGTATTGCTTTTTCAGCAAGATCCTGATTTGCTTTTGATACAATCCCTATAATTTCTTCTTTGTTTGACGGATTATATGAAACAATTTTCTCTTCCGTTGACACACGCTCTCCGCCGATTACAAGGCTATACTCCTTACCTAACTCCCCTTCTACTTGGCGTAATGCAGCCTCAAAGTCTATACGGTTTTCCTCTACTGTAAAATCCGTGAACGGTTCATGTTTGTAAGGTGTTAACATCTAAATCCCTCCGATAATATTGTTTGTATACTCACAATATTTCTAATGCAACAATCGTGCCAACTTTAAAATCAGGTTCCTATAATGCTTTAATGCCTTAGTTTCATTTACACATCCTATAATCATCTAAACATTTATTACTCTATAAAATTTATACAATAGTGTATAAATACCAATCTAGTTAGACGGTTTTGTATAACCTTTTTATACAGTCTGCATTTTCTTGAGTATTTTAGTCTGATATAGCTGCGGGTAAAAAATATCACATTATATTGGTTTCAATTACCCTACACTATTTCATCTTCCTCAACTTTAAACTTCTTTTTCTAAAATCCAATTATTATACAATTTTGATACTTTTGTAAGAATTTATGGATTTTTCAAACAATTGTGTATACAATCAAAATAACTATTAACATAATTGTAAAACCACTTAAAAGGAGGTTCGACATGAACTATTACATTACACTTAACGATCTATCCTTACCTTTATATAAGAACTTGAACCTAGAATCGATGAAAAAGTGCTATTATAAATTACCATTATCAGAGATTGCTGATAATAAAGACGAGACTGACTTATTATTAGAGGATGATGATGGAACAATTATTGGGTGGGTTCCTTATAAATCCATTCAAACCGAAGTCTTTAAACAATGGAAAAAGACACGAGCATATTACGAGGAGTTACTAAATACAGTCAATGATGCCGTGACAATCGTTGATCACAAAGGTAATATTCTTTCCTGGAATCCTAAATCTGAAGAAATGTACGGACTATCATCACATGAAGTACAAGGAAAATCGATTACGAACTTCTTCAAAAAAGAAGCAGTTGTTCTTATGACTACTATAAAAGAAGGCAATGGAGTAGTTAACAAGTATAATCGGCCAAAATCCCATGTCCATGTTTTAATTAATACTGCCCCCATTTATGTTGACGGCAAAATTATTGGTGGCCTTTCCATTGAACGGGATATTACAGATGTAGTTCGATTAAATGATGAACTTTCTTCGACAACCGCTTACTTACATGAATTAGAGAGTAATGTAGGAGACGAAAAATTGTCACCATTTTCGAAAATCAAAGGACGGAGTAAAGTATTACAATCATCCGTGGATTTAGCGGCGAAAGTAGCAAGAACTGATGCTGCTGTGTTAATTACGGGAGAAAGCGGGGTTGGGAAAGAATTATTTGCCGAGGGCATTCATAAAGGAAGCAATCGCTCAGAAAATCCTTTCATTGCAATTAACTGCGGAGCGATCCCTGCCCCTTTGTTTGAAAGTGAACTTTTCGGTTATGAACAAGGAGCATTTACCGGGGCGGTCAAAGGAGGGAAAAAAGGAAAATTTGATGCCGCAAAAGATGGGACCATCTTTCTAGATGAAATCGGAGAAATGCCACTTGAATTACAAGTAAAACTATTGCGTGTCTTACAAGAAAGAAAGTTCTACCGTATTGGCGGAAATGAAGCAATACCGATAGAAGTTAGAATTATTGCAGCTACCAATCGGGATTTAGAAAAAATGATCGAAAACGGCAGCTTCCGCGAAGATCTATATTATCGCTTAAATGTGATTTCTATTTCTGTTCCACCTTTACGGGAAAGAATTGAAGATATTCCAGAACTTATTCAATTATTTTTAAAAGAGTTTTCAGCAAAGTATGCTACACCTATTCCTAAGATTGACCCGGAAGTGATGTATACCTTTCTTCAACATCGCTGGCAAGGAAACGTCCGTCAGCTTCGAAATGTCATTGAACGAATTGTTATTTTAGGAGGAGATAATGACGTTATTAAACCTGATCATCTTCCATCAAATTTTTTTAGAGATAAAACTGAACCAGAATTACAGGAATCCGCTAACGATTTGGAGGCATTCTCTCAATTAATAAAAGGTGAAGAGAACGAAATAAAACTAGCTCTAAAAAAAACGTACGGGAACAAGTCTGCTACTGCGAAACTATTAGGTATCTCCAGGGCCACTCTCTATAATAAGATGAAAAAATATAAAATCAACTAAAGAATTGAATTTACAACTCTAGTTCTCTAAGTCAGTAATAGAACAACAGAACCCCTTGCTAAAAGGAATCTCCTCTAATGTTTTAGTGCCAGATGACGGAAAATCATACTCATTCTTATTTATGTTGATGCTAATAATACTGAAAGCAGGAAACCCTTATTGGGTACCTGCTTCTTCTTTTATAATGACCTGCGCGACTGCCTCACAGCGGGTCGGGAGGTAATTTTTGACATATTGATGCAGTGGTGTTTACCTTATACTTTCTAAATCATTTAATCAAATGCCTAAAATCATTTCAAAAATATTCTTCACCCCAAACCAATCATGTATTTCAAGCTTAAGCTTAGTTCCCTTACATTTTTCTAAGTTCATTTGATAGACCGGCAGAAACATGCTTAGCGATTTCTGACACCAATCTGCAGCACATTTCTCAGATATGCAATGCTCTCCTTGCAGGCCTGAAGCTCTCTCTCGCGCGCCTCCTCCAACGGTTCATCCGGACGGAGGAAGGGGATTTCATTCTCAAAAATGACGCGATCCAGTTTGGATTGCTCTCTCAGCGCTTTTAGAACCTTCGGCAGGTCGATATCTCCCGTACCGTGTGGAACGCCGATCCAGTGCGCACCAAGAGGATCGATTACCAGCTTATTGTCGCTGAAATGACAGCAGAATGCACCGGGCGCGAGCTTCTTCACCGATTCCTCCGGTCCCTCAGTGACCGAGACGGAGTTGACTGTGTCCAGGCAGGTACCAACTAACGGATGGTCGATCTGATCAACAAGCCAGAGAACCTCATCAGCATAAGTGTCACAGTGATTTTCAATCGCCACTTTCAAGCCAAGCTCTTCGACCAGAGGCAGCGCTTCTTTGAATTCTTCATAACGGACGGCAAGCTGCCGCATGACATCCGGATGGAATCGGGTGGCGTAGTTGGGGCGCGGGCGCTTCACATCAAGGCTGAACTTTACCAGATCGGAGCCAATTGCCTTGGTGATTTGCAGTGCTTCCCGTACAGTGCAATTTACCCGCGAATCACTGGGCGCATCGAACGAAGCGTTGAACTCCAGAAACAAACCACGTTCTTCAGCAGCGGCCTTGACCTCTGCAAGATGCTCTGCTTCCGTATTCTGCAGATCGACCTTTGTGATTTGAAGCCCATCCAGCTCCCATTCAACTGCATAATCCATCAGCTGCTTCAAATTAATAGTCTGAGGAAATGCATAGTCCCCTCCAAAGCCCCAGCTTTCGCCCAAACCAAAAAAGTGCAGGGTGTAAGTATGCATTCCGAGCTTGATTGGTCTGTTATTACTATTTAACATTGCATTTACCTTCCTTTCGTTTCCCATTTCTGTTCTGTTATCTTTTACTGAAATGGATATAAAACGCAGGCAATATCGCCCCGGCCGATTCGTTTTAAATGCCCTACTTTAAATCCTCTATAGAATTAAGATCCATATATTCAGGGACAACAAGACCAATTCTTGTTCCATCTAAATTAGCTCCCAGGTCCTCTATTTTCTCTTTATATTCTTCATAATAAGCCATATGATTAGTCGGTAACCATGCTCCTACAAAAATATCTACATCCCCCTTTGCTAATCCGGCCCAAAGAGGAGCTGCTTCCACTTGAATTAACTTCACATCATAACCAATTGTCTCCAATAAAGCTGCTGCTACGTTTGATCCTGCAATAACATCTGCCCACGAATTGTGTACAATACTGACTTCTTCCCCATTTACTGTTGGTATTCCCTCGGTCCATTCTTTCACTAATTCACTATGATTTTTAACCCATTCTTCACCTGCCAACTTAGGTTCGTTTCCATGTTCAATTGATTGCATAACATCTGCTAAATTATCCGGATTCCAATAGAAACGATCCATTAAATCGTAGGCACTAGGATGATCATTCCTTAACCCCTGGCGAACTATAGTATGTGTTTGTTCTTCTGGACCAAAAATTTGTTTTGGATCTTCCAAAAACTTCAAGTCCCATTCAGAAAACATCCAATGAGGTACCCATCCAGTAATGATTATAGGCTCCTGATTTTTGTACGCACTATTAAGACTTGCAAGCATGGCTGCTTCGGAACTTTCAAACAATATCCATTTGTCTAACCCATATTCTTCTATTGCCGTTTGAGTAACTCCCATCATCCCTGAGCCGGGTTCAATACCTGTAATGGTATAGTTTACCAAATCTCCAACTGATTTTTCAGTATCCTCTTCTTTGCTATTTGTATTTTCTGTTCCACTACATCCTACAATTGCAAAAGATAAAAATAACATTAATAAAATGAATATTGCGGTTTTTTTCATGCTAAATTCCCCTTCTTTCTTTTACCAATATTTTGGGTTAGTCTATCTAAGATAATGGCTACTATTACAATTGCTAGACCCGCTTCAAACCCCATGCCAACATTCAACTGGGAAATTGAACGGTAAACTTCTGTTCCAAGGCCAGGAGCTCCAATCATTGATGCTATTACTACCATAGATAGAGCTAACATAATAGATTGATTGATTCCTGTCATTACAGTCGGTAAAGCAACTGGTAATTGGACTTTTATAAGTTTTTGAATTCCGGTTGCCCCAAAAGAGTCTGAAGCTTCAATTAGTTCTTCATTAACTTGACGGATCCCAAAGTTTGTTAGTCTAATAGTAGGAGGCATTGCAAAAACTACAGATGCAAAAACTCCTGGTACCATCCCTAGTCCAAAAAAGAAAATTGCTGGTATTAAATAAACAAATGCTGGCATAGTCTGCATAAAATCCAAAATAGGTGTTACGATTTGGTTTACAGTATCATTCTTTGCACACAATATCCCTAAAGGAACGCCTATTAAAACTGATATTAAAACAGCTGTTAGGACAAGTGATAAAGTAAATAAAACATGGGTCCATAAACCTAAATTAATCACCAACAACAATCCAATTGCTGTAAATAGAGCCATTTTCCACTGACTAATCCACCAGGAAAATAGAATAAGAATAACGATAAATAACAAAGGTGGTATACTCGCAAACGTTCCTTGAAGAGTGTCTACAAAGAAACCAACAATAGTAGTTATAAGATTAAAAAATCCACCTAAATTTGTTATTAAAAAATTAACAACTACTTCTATCCAGTCACCAATTGGTATTTTATTAAAAGACAAATCCATCTAAATCACCTCAGCTTTACTACTAATTTCATTTTTATCATTAAAGTTGGAACTGCGGTTAATCAAATCCTTATTACCGGACATTGCACCAATAATCGATCTATTTAATATAACCCCTTTTAATTTTCTAGTATCATCTAGTACTGCAAGCGGTATCTTTGTGTAGAAAGCTTTTCCAAGTAAATCAACTATCAATGTCTCTTCAGAAACACTTTCAACGTTTCTGACTATTGCATCATCAAGTTTCTTTCCTATTTTTAGAGCTGATTTGGCCCCTTCTAACGTTAGAGCTCCTATTAACTCTTTTTTCTTATTTGTTATAAAAATAGTAGATAACTCATTGGATTCCATAAGACTAATAGCATTTTTAATATCTTTTCTGATATCCATTGATAGAGGAGCTGTCATAATATTTGAAGCAGTTAACACTTTTGATAAATCAATATCTTTTAAGAAAGAACTTACAAATTCATTTGAAGGATTTAGCAGTATATCTTCAGGTTCGCCAATTTGAACAATACTTCCATCTTTCATTAAAGCAATGCGGTCTCCTATTCTTAATGCTTCATCTAAATCATGTGTAATAAAAATAATCGTTTTATTCATCGTTGCTTGTAAGTTAAGTAGTTCTTCTTGCATATCTTTTCTAATTAAAGGATCAAGTGCACTAAACGCTTCATCCATTAGCAAAATATCAGGGTCGTTCGCCAATGCTCTTGCAAGTCCAACACGTTGTTGCATACCACCACTTAGTTGATGCGGAAAACTATTTTCATATCCTGATAAACCAACTAATTCAAGTGACTTTATAGCAGTTTCTTTTCTGGATTTCTTATCTAAACCTTGAACTTCTAAACCAAATTCGATATTTTTTAATACACTTCTATGAGGAAATAATCCAAAACGCTGAAATACCATACTTATTTTTTTTCTTCTAGTATTTTTCAGATCTTCTTTATTCATCTTTGTTATGTCTTGGCCATCAATATAAATTTCACCAATAGTTGGATCAATCAAACGATTCAACATTCTTACAAGAGTCGATTTACCACTTCCAGATAACCCCATAATAACGAAGATTTCACCTTGATTTACCTCAAAATTCGCATTGTTTACCCCGACTGTTAATCCACTCTTCTCTAGAATCTCATCTTTACTTTCCCCTTCGTTTAGTAACTTAATTGCTTGTTTAGGATTTTTCCCAAAGATCTTAGTTACATTTTTAACTCTTAATTTTGTGTTTCCCGAGTAACTATCCATTCAACTGTTCACCTCTCTGATATTTTTTAATAACTGAAAAGAAAAGCCAATCTGTAGAATTTAATTCATGAAAACATAAAAAGGATCGCGATTTATAAAAGATCTTGATCTCAATATGTTCGTGATCACATATTATCACAACAAAATAGGATAGACAACTCTGAATTTATACAATTTTCAAAATAATTAAACTGATAATCTGATAATAAGTCTTACTAGAGAAAAAAAATCTTGAAGAAATTATTGTAAAGAAGATAGAAGATCATTACATTCTCAAGTCTATTTGTCATCCTATTGGAGAGGCCGTAAAACTTACTTTAAATATTTTATACAGCTTTCTTCCGATTTTATTTTTAATAAATATAATTTTTTGAAAAATCTATTAATAAGGGGTTTTAAATACATTTCCACTATGATAATATTATTAATATGATCACGATCATTTAACTATCGCGATTTAGTAATAGTTGAAAACGTTACCATTACAATAGACAAATCATTTAAGGAGTGAACTTATTTGTTGAAAAAGAATACTGTTTTTATTACATCTCTTGTCGCTACATTGTTATTTATTTTTTTAGGAGTTTTTTTTAATGATTTTGTAAATCAATCATTTTCCTTAATCGTGGGAGGAATCGTTGGTTACTTCGGTTGGTTTTTCATTCTAGGAGGATTTTTATTCCTTGTCGTAGGATTTTACCTGGCTTTCTCAAAATATGGGAATATCAGATTAGGAGATGACACTGATAGACCAGAATTCAGTACATCGACTTGGATTGCCATGTTATTTAGTGCTGGTATCGGGGTCGGTTTAGTATTTTGGGGTATAGCAGAGCCTGTAAATCATTACCAAAACCCTCCGTTCGGTGAAGGATTTACAGCAGAAGCTGCAGATCTTGCAATGAGATATTCCTTTTTCCATTGGGGATTAGGTGCTTGGGCGATCTATGGTATCGTTGCATTGTGTATCGCGTATTTTCATTATAGAAAAAGGTTACCTGTATTACCAAGTTCTATCTTTTATCCGATCATAGGAGATAGAATTTATGGACCGATTGGTAAGACAATCGATAGTTATGCGATTTTTATGGTCGCTCTTAACACAGCTGTTGTTTTTGGAATGATTTCAATGCAGTTGACGAGTGGACTTAACTCTATTTGGGATGTTCCTAATAATTTAACTACGCAAATGATAGTCATAGGAGTTTTAACGGTTATATTTTTAATATCGTCATCAACAGGATTAAAACGCGGCATAAAATATTTATCAAATACAAATATGCTTCTTGGCTTTTTGTTACTATCAATTATCTTTCTCCTTGGACCATCTGTTCAACTTGTACACATTCTTATAAGCTCTACGGCAAGTTATATAGGAACCCTAATACCAGCAAGTCTTCGCTTGGAAACCTTTGCTGAAGATCCATGGATTAACTCATGGACTGTATTTTATTGGGCATGGATGTGTGCTTGGACACCATTTGTCGGAAGCTTTATTGCAAGAATATCCAAGGGCAGAACCATTAGAGAATTTGTATTTGGAGTTTTTGCCGCTCCAACAGGAATAGCGATCGTGTGGTTTTCAATTTTTGGAGGAACTGCCCTTCATCTCATCCATAATTTAGGATTTACACCATTAATCGATGCAGTTAATGCTGATATATCCGTAGCTTTCTTTGCTTTTTTAGGCTATTTCCCTTATAGTTCCGTATTAAACATTTTAGCGGTGTTCTTAATTGTAACGTTTTTTGTTACCTCTGCCGATTCAGTCACCTTTACATTAGGTATGTACAGCAAAAATGGAGATACTAATCCTTCTAATGCCATAAAAATGACATGGGGAATCCTTTTTGCAGCTGCAGCGGTAGTTTTACTTATGAGCGGCGGACTCGATGCGATGCAAAATGTCATTATTGCTATTACATTCCCATTCTATATTCTTATGGTATTTATGTGCTATGCCATTATGAAAGATATTAAAAAAAATAATAAACTATCAAATGAAACACCCCATCCTTACTTAAAATCAAATGAAAAAACTATTAATATGTATAAGCAAGCAAAATAAGAAAATATTTTAATAAAAAAAGCCCGTTAACTAGTTATTACCATATCCGAGTTGACGGGCTTTTTACTTAGATATCAAGTGGGATAAAAAAGATAACCGCTGCACAATACAGAATTATCTTCTTCGGTTGCCTCGTTTTATAAGGTACTTTACAAAGAGTACATATTATATAAAAATGCCCTTTTCTATTATTAGAAATGAATATACGTCTTATATTCATTTCTCTTTATTTTTAAATTCTGATTGAGTGAATGCGCCTGCAGCAATTTGTTTAGCAGCTTTTTTCATGCGTGTGTGCTATTTCTTTTAGAGGTTTTGTTATCCTTCTTGAAATAATAGTTGAAACAAAAATGGATACAAGAATAAGTAAAAACGAACTTATTATCAGAGGCATAATAATAGCTTCAGCTTTTTGCTTAAAATCATTAACAAACACTATGCCTAAAATACTCCACCCTGTCTTTTCATTTTTAATAAACCCAATCAGTGCATCTTGATTATCCAAGTTATGACTAATCATTCCTACCCGATTCTCTTTCTCAATCTCATTATAATAAGTCAGATGAGTAATATCAGAACCAATTTGTTCTTGCATTGGATGGGCGATAATCTTTCCATTTCGGTCAATGACAGTCGCATAACCTGTATCCCCGATATTAATACTATCAATCATTGCAACTAGAGTACTTAAAGAAATATCCATTGAGATAACACCAATGATCTGTCCTTCATTAAAGACTTTACTAGCGATACTAATAATGTGATCACCAGTTATCGATTGATAGATATTAGTCCAAGCGATCGAATCCGATTTAATTCCTTCCAGATACCATGGTCGATCTCTTGGATCAAAATCATCAGTAAGTTCCACTTCGGGGTACATATAGTATTCCCCCTGTTCTGTTCCAAAGTACAGATCAGTAACCTCTGGAGTAGCCTCTACAAATAATTTGAATATACGATGTATTTCTTCTTCATCCATGTTTACCACTTCTTCTCTCTTTGATAGAACATGCAGTGATTTTTCATAGGTTTGAAAAAAATCATTAAACGCTTCATTAGTATCCTTAATCCTGTTCATTGTATCTTTAGAAGAGTCATCCACCATTGTTTTTACAGAAATTTGATAGCTAATGATTGCTGAAATCACAATAGCAATGACAATCAGTGTAATAAATGGTACTAATATTTGTCTCTCAACACTTTGTCTAATAAAGTTCATATAAACCTCCAGTCAAAAACATTAAAGAATTAAAAGTGTAAGCTCTAAACACACGCGTTCGCGCTATAATTGGTAAAGTTTTCAACCAGAGCGGAAATAAATATCCCTTAAAAAGGGCCTTCTCCTTCTTAAGGGATAAAAATGATATTAACCTTTTACAAACACTGTCTTAATTGAAGTAAAGAATTCCTTTGCAGCTTCTCCTTGTTCACGTGAACCTGAGCTGGATAGCTTCATTCCTCCGAATGGCGCTTGAAGTTCAACCCCTGCACTTTCAGCATTGATACGAACTAAACCAGCATCCATATCTTTAATAAAAGAAAGCATATTTGACACATTTGTTGTAAAGATTGATGCACTTAATCCAAATTTGGAATCGTTAGCTACATTTAGCGCTTCTTCTACTGTGTCAACTTTGATTAAAGCTAGTACAGGCCCGAAGATCTCCTCTTGTGCAATCACCATGTCATTGGTTACATTATCAAACACAGCAGGTTGGACATAGAAACCATTTTCAAGGCCTTCTTCTTCATGTTTCTTTCCGCCATATAGAAGTGTTGCCCCTTCTTCTTGACCTTTTTCAACGTAAGAAAGTACTGTATTAAGTTGACTTTCACTTGCACAAGGACCCATCCATGTGCTTTCCTGTAAGCCATTACCAACTTTTAATTCTTTCACTTTAGCGACTAACTTCTCTTTGAATTCTTCATAGACACCGCTTTGAACAATAACACGGCTTGTCGCTGTACATTTCTGACCTGTTGAACGAAGCCCGCCGCTAATTGTTGCCTCAACTGCTAGATCAAGATCAGCATCATCAGTTACGATAACAGGGTTCTTACCGCCCATCTCTAACTGATATTTTGCGCCTCGAGCCAACGCACCTTGTCCAACTGCTTTCCCAACTTGATCAGAACCTGTAAATGTAATTCCATTAATATCTGGATGGTCAACAATTCCTTGACCAATAACTGAACCTGATCCTGTTACCATGTTAATAACACCTTCAGGAAGACCCGCTTCAGCAAAACACTCGATAACTTTCGCTGCTGTAACTGCTGTTTCACCTGCAGGCTTTAATACTACCGTGTTACCGTATACAAGTGCTGGAGCTATTTTCCAGATTGGAATTGCAACTGGAAAGTTCCAAGGTGTAATCACACCAACAACGCCTAAAGAAGTACGAGTCGTAAACATCAGTGCATCGCTGTCAGTTGAAGGGATCACGTCCCCGACCTTTCTCATCCCTTCTCCAGCGTAATAACGTAGAATTGCTACTCCACGAGCGGTTTCTCCTTTTGCTTCTGGAAGAGTTTTTCCCATTTCTCTTGTCATCGTTTCTGCAATTTCATCAAGTCTATTTTCAAGAATGTTAGCAACCTTATAAAGGAAATCTCCTCTTGCTGCCCCAGATAGCTTTCTCCAAGCTACCTGTGCTGTTTTAGCTGCTGCAACTGCTTGATCTAAATCTTCTCTCGTTGATTGTGAAATATAACCGACAATTTCATTCTTATTCGCTGGATTAATGCTAGCCTGAACTTCATTATTTGATGAAGACTGCCATTTTCCGTTTATATAATTATTATATGTTTTGATTTCTGTGTTAACTGCCATCACAAACCAACCCTTCCTATAATGTCATGTTAAAATTTTGAAAATATGAATATAATGTTTAAAAAAATTTACTTCCTAAGAAAACAATAAAAGGAACAGTCAATATTGCACAAATGGTTGAAAAAACTGCCGCTATTACCCCGATTTCTTCATCTTGCGCATAACGTGCTAATAATATTGGAGCGATTGCCATTGTCGGCATAGCAGCTTGAATAATAATGACTTGCTTCATCAACACGGAAAAGTTGGTCAACGAGACAAGTACTATCGTTAAAGCTGGGAAGAATATCAATTTCAATAATAAAGGCAATGTTAATTGACTTATTGACATTGCCCCCCTTTTTTTAAGCATCACCTGTATGAGTATTCCAATGTATAGCATACCAAGAGGTGTGGCTAAGCTTGCTAACATCCCATTCAATTGTATAAATAATTCTGGAAGTTGAATTTCAAAAATGATAACAAATAAAGCCAAAACAATTGAAATCGTTGGTGGATTTATTAATTGTTTAAGAGATGCAAGTGAAAACTTATAATCTTTTTGTATTATAGCAATGGCTACTGTAAATAATACAATACCTAGTCCTGTATCAAACGCTGCTGCAAATAGAGCCCCTGTTGGACCAAATAGTGCTGCACATAATGGAATTCCAATAAAGCCTGTATTTCCTAATCCAGCAATAAAAGCTATTTTTCTTGCATTGCTAGAAGAATAGTTGAACATTCTTGCAAAAATGAACCCTAATACTAATCCTAATAAACTAATGATGATAGAAAATATAAAAATAATCGTCAACTGAGAAATTAGCTCATTCCCTACATTCGTGTTAAAAGCACTATCTAAAATGATGCAGGGAATAGCTACATTGAGCATAATACTAATAAGTAGATTCTTTGCTTCATCGGTAATTTCATTCGTTTTTGCAAGAATATATCCAATTACACAAATAACCCCCATAATAATCATAGGTCCTAAAATCGATAGAAATATCAAGTGAAGATCCCCTCATTAGAAGCAAAACTTACATTCTTTTTAACACATTTTATAAAAACGGTCTATTTTATTTTGCGAATGTAACTTTCACTTCTCCTAAATGATCAAATACAGCAGTAAATTCATCTCCCGGTACAACATCAATGGTAGTAGCTAGGGCCCCAGAAAGAATCACTTCCCCAGCTTTTAATACTACGCCAAACTCTGCTAATTTATTAGCCAGCCATGCAACACAAGCAGCAGGATGCTCCATAGCATTTTTTCCTATACCTTCTTTCATTAACTGACCGTTTTGATATACTTTCAGAGTGATATCAGGAAGGTTAACTTCATCAATTGAAACTGGTTTATCTCCAAGAACATAAAGACCAGAAGATGCATTATCCGCAACTGTATCTTGTAATCTTAAATTCCAATCTTTTATTCTACTATCAATGATTTCAATAGAAGGAAGAACATAATCTGTTGCTTGAAGAACTTCTTCAACGGTTACATTCGGACCTTGTAAATCTTTTTTTAATACAAATGCTATTTCAGCTTCTATCTTCGGCTGAATGACATCATTAAAGGAGACTTCCTGATTATTTTCAACAATCATATTTTCAAATAAATGACCACAATCTGGTGTATCAATACCATACATGATTTGCATGTCGCGAGAAGTTAAGCCAATTTTTTTGCCAACAATTTTTGCTCCCTGAGATAATTTTTCCTGAACAACTTGCAGTTGAACTTCATATGCTTCGTCTAACGTTAAATCTGGCTTCACTTCAGTTAAAGGGTTCATCGTTTTTTGATTCTTCTCCGCTTCAATTAAAAAATCTGCAAGATCTTTAATTTCTTTGGACACTATTTTATTCAATATAGAAACCTCCTCAAGTATGAATTAAATATTCGTTTCATTTTGCAATATTACTTTCCCGAATTTTTCAGACTTTTTAAAGTATTCTTGAGCGTCTCGAGCTCTTTCTAATGGAAACACCTTATCAATAAGAGGTTGAATCTTTCCTTCACGAATCTCAGATAACATTTGATCGAATTCTTTCCGAGTACCTAACGTACACCCTATTATTGATAAATGTTTTAAATAAACTGTACGAATGTCAAGCTGAGTAACCGCCCCAGCTACAGCCCCAGAGGTTGCTAATCTGCCCCCGTTTCTCAGGACTTGTAAACAAGTTGAAAATAAAGGATTTCCCACGACATCCAATACAACATCAATCTCGCCACCCGCTGCCTTCAAAATGTCATCTGATAATGTTGCTGATTTGTAGGATAAAACTTCACTTGCCCCTAGATCTATCAACCTTTCTTTACAAGATAAATCTCTAGCCAATGCAATGACCTCTGCACCAAATACTTTTGAAGCAAGTTGAACTGCATAGGAGCCGACGCCTCCAGTAGCTCCAGTAATAAGAATTTTTTCTCCAGGAACCACGTTGCTTTTTTCAAGCATATGCCATGCAGTAAAACAGCTAACAATAAAAGAAGCACTTTCAGCATAACTCTCCAGAGGCATAGGTCTGCACAGTTCCTTTGGCCATGTAATATATTCAGCATAACCTCCATCACATTCAGAACTCATTAACGTTATATCTTCGGCCATATGCTCTGAGCCATCCGCTCCTGAAGACATAAAAGGGAATAATACTACGTTTTCCCCTATACATTTTGGATCGATGTTTGAACCTGCAGATATAATTTTCCCTGCCACATCTGTTCCTGGAACACGTGGAAAAGAAATTCCCTCCCGTTTCCAACCTGCTCTTTCATTTTCTTTCGTATCTGTACCGTAACCACCTTCACGCATTAAAATATCTGAATTATTCACAGCACAGGCATATATTTTTACCAACACTTCATTTTCATTAGGGATTGGTACAGGTACCATCCGTTCCTCAAGCTTTTCTAAGCCGCCATATTCTGTTACGACTACAGCCTTCATTTGTGATGGAATTGGTTCTAACAACTCATTTCTTTCCAAATTCTCACTTCTCCTTACTACATATTTCTTCTTGGTAAAAGATCACGATTTAAAAATGATCGTGATCTTTTACAGTCAATAAAAAATACACTTATTTTTAGGATACTATACAACCATGAGGTTTAACAAACGAAACTGTTTTTGGTTCTTTATCAAGATACAAAACAATCGAGTCGTCTTCTTGACGGACATCATACGTTTTTATTTTACAATTTTTATCATTGAATATAGATTCACCTGTTTTAACATCAAATCCCCATCCATGTAAAGGGCAACGTAAAACCTCATGATGTTTTCCATATTGATACGTATGAGGATCACTTGGTAACATTGTTCCATCTATCGAACCATATATCATTGATACTCCCTGATGCGGACATTTATTTCGAAGGGCAAATAACTGACCATTGATATTAAAAATAGCAATTTCTGATCCATCAACTTTTACTAATTGCCGCTGTCCTGGCTTTAAATCTACTGCAGAGCAAACTACTGTACCCGTTTTCAATTCACTCATTGTCCTGCTCTCCTTTCTACTTTCGCTCAAAATTATAAGTGTTTAAAGCATTTTCATAGAAAATTTTATTTCTTAATTCTTTTGGAAAATTATTAAATACACGTCCTGCTTCATCCCCATCCCAGTGTGGATAATCACTGCAATAAAGAAGCATATCTTCGATGCCCGCCATTTGAATAATTTCCAATAAATCTTTAGGACGATACGGCTCTTCAATTGGCTGCGTTCCTAAGCGGACATTTCTTTTAATATATTCGCTAGGTAACTCTTTTACCCAAGGTACTTCCTCACGAAGTGTCTTCCAGTTTTTATCTATTCTCCACATAAGTGGCGCAATTCCTGCGACACCATATTCTACAAATACAAATTTTAATTTAGGGAACCTTTCAAAAACCCCTTCACAAAGTAAACTAACAATATTCCTTTGAGCATTAAACCCTAAACAAGTATGCCATTCCAGGTAAGTTGATGCTGGACCTACTGCTTGGGATGGGCCGTTCTCTCCTGAGGCCTCAGAATCTGGGTGGATAAGCATTGGCAGTCCATAGTGTTCTGCTGCTTCATAAATTGGATATAAGTTTCTATTTCCAAATGGAATATAAGTAGTTTGTAAATTAACTGCTGCAACTCCAGGTTTTTCCCCAATTCTTTCAATTTCCTTTACTGCTGCCACAGGATCAAGAGGTGATACAAGCATAGACATCTTATACCTGCTGTCTTTTTCAATCCAATTCTCATATTGCCAGTCATTAAAAGCTGAATTAAATTCATTAGCGATATCTATATTGTGAAAAGCACCCATTGTTGCATTACATGAATTCAAAATTCCATATTGTGTGTTTGAACGATCAAACAAATCTTTCGCTACAAATTCAGGATCAGCACCTGGGATTGCCCCTTCCGGTGAAAAAGCATCTCCCCGCACTACTGAAACTGGGTTGATATATCTACATTCTGGGAAGCGAAATTCTGCTGCAGAGACTAATTTCCCGCTTAAAGCTTGTTTTTTAAATTTCCCAATATTTAAACGCTTTTGAAGCGATTCATCACAATATGGTGCAAGGTCATCAAGTGAATTTAAATAAGAATGAACATCGGAATCAATAACTAACTGTTTTGTCTTTGCAGAACCAGCAACACTTTTTTCATTAATTGCATTAACCATTTTAATAACTCCTCTCATAATACGAAAATTAACTTTTTTAAATCCACAGGATTTAATTTGCAACGTTTACTAAGGTGCCTTCTAGAAATGATTTTGAAAACGTTTTAAGATCACGATATTTTTATGATCGCGATTTGTTAACCATAGTATAATTCGTTTTTAAATATTTGTAAATAATAAAAATTATATTTTTTTAAATATTTTTAAATATCAAAAAAGGGTTATTTATTAGCCTTAATTATTCCCATACAAAAAAGAGACAGAAAGAATGAAGTGCTTTCTTTCTGCCTCTTTACGATAAAATAATTACTTGTTTTCTATTAAGTTCGCTGTATTTAATGTTACATCCCTTATATATTCCATTGTCTTTTTAGAGGCTTCTTCAGGTGTATACGTTACTCGATTGTTAAGAAGGGATGTAATCATGCCTTGCCATATGAAAATTGTAATTTCATTAAGTTTCTCAATATCTTCTTTTCTAAATACACCTTTTTCTGCGTATTTTTCTAGAACGTTTTTACTTCTTTTACTTAGATTTTGCTCAGTCATTATGACCTCTAATTCTTCCGGAAGTTGAAGAGAATCAAACTTATATATTGAAGAGTAATGCTTTATGAATTCCTCTGGATGTTCTCCTAGATCAGCAATAAATATAGCATGATATAATTCAGGTTCCCTAAATGAATGATCACAAAAACATTCCCACCCTAATAAATATTTTTCTAATGGATCTTTTGCTTTTGCACTATATTTAGGTAAATCCTCTATATAATCCTCCATAAAGCGCATTCCAGCAAAAAATATAAGATGAGACACTTCTGAAAAATAATTATAGATAGTTGAACTTGTATATCCTGCTTCTTTTGCAATTTTTCTAATACTAATATTTTTAATGCCTTCTTCTTTAAGTAATTTGGCTGTTGCATCAATGAAATAATTTATCATTCGTTCAGTTTGTTTTTCACTTCTCGCCATTAGGTTTTCCCCCCACTTTTTACACTTGAACCATTAGTGTGGCTGTCTGTACAAGTGTAAAGGATACATTCAAATTAAATATTATTATGTTATGCACTTAGCAATTATTATCACTATAAAATTTACGATCTTGATCATAAAGTTTATATATTGATAATATCATAATTTTCACAATTCAACAAACTGCATAAAAATAAGCTCTTATTAAATTACATAGAGGGCTGCCCCATCTTTTTGTACATTATTTATTAATAACAATCGATAATTTATAGCTCACATAATTGCTCATGTCGGTCAAAAATTCATCTAATATTTCATTGGATGGAAATTTGCATTCGAGAAGAAAACAACTTTCTCCACTGACTTTGTAGTTGTTTATGACGTATTGATTTTGTTTTTTTATGAACAACAAATACGGTTGATGATTGGTGCTTTTAGCATAAATATGTATAATTGCGTGAACAGAATACCCCATTTTTACTTGATTAACTTTAATGGTATACCCTTCAATAACCCCATTTTCTTCTAATTTCGCCACTCTAGCTGAAGTAGCTGGTCCAGTTAAATGGACTTTCTCGCCCAATTCTTTCATCGTAATCCGACTGTTCTTGGATAGTTCATCCAAGATAAGAATATCAGTGTTATCTAACATTTAGTAAACTCCTTTCATAAATAAAGTAAAACCGCCAAAACACTTTATTTAATCTATGTATCCGTCCATAGGTCATAGTTTAGAATATACATTGTTCAAAGTTATTTTAAAAGAAAAGGAGTTGTTTCATATTAATATACAACTAATACGAAATGCAACAATAGTTGTTGAATACGCGGGGAAAAAGTTCTTAATTGATCCCATGTTAGCGGAAAAAGGAGCTTATCCTCCTATTGGACCTAGTATAGGCTATCCAGATGCACCGAGACAAGATCAGAACAATCCTTTGGTAAGCTTGCCAACATCCATTGACAATATTATACAAGGTATTGATGCGGTCATCGTCACTCATCTGCATCCTGACCACTGGGATGATGCTGCTAAGGAATCATTGCCAAAAGGAATTCAACTATTTTCCCAGAATGAAGAAGATGCTACTGAAATTCGAAACGCTGGTTTTCAGAATGTAACGGTTTTACAAGACGATACAGTCTTCGAAGGTATCCAATTAATTAAAACAAAAGGCGAACACGGAAGAGGCGAAATGGTAAACCTTGCCGGACAAGTGTGTGGCGTTATCTTTAAACATTCATCGGAGAAAACATTATATGTTGCAGGAGATACGGTTTGGTATGATGCAGTTCAGGAAGTAATCGACACACATCAACCTGAAATTATTGTCGTCAATGCAGGAGATAATCAATTTCTTGAAGGTGGTTCTTTGGTCATGGGGAAAGATGATGTCTATGAAGTGTATAAGGCTGCTCCAAATGCCAAAATTATCTCTGTCCACATGGAAGCAATAAACCATTGGACATTATCAAGAGAAGAATTAAAAAGCTTTGCTAATGAAAAAGGAATCTCCTCTAATATTTTAGTGCCAGATGACGGAGAATCGTACACATTCTGATTTAAAGAAATAGTTTTTTTATTAATAGAATAACTATTATATTATCTTATCAGATAAAAAACTCCTATTCTGTTCAAGCATACTTAGCTGAAGAGAATAGGAGGAAAATCTTTAAAACGTGTAAAAAATATTATTTAGATTATGTTTGGCTGCTAATCTATTTTCGGCAAACTAGACCCGTCACAAATTGTAACCACGCATAAACACCGACTTTCACTGTTTCTGAAACCGCAGAATCCTTACTAGGATCCAAGCAGACAAAGTCAATATGACGAACGCAAGGATGCTTCCCAATCTCTAGTAGGGCATCAAATAGCTCAGCGGTTGACAAACCTCCTGGGGTGGAAGCTGGTACTCCTGGTGCAACAGCGATATCAAGGACATCCATGTCAACCGTTACGTAGACTCGATCCACTTTTGCTGATAACTTATTGAGGGCTTCCCTGATAGAATGAACGAATCCCGCTTTCCGAGCATTCTTTAATGTCACCATTTGAATAGAATGTTTTTTAGCATAATCGATTAGCGGTTTGGCATTAAAATAGCCATGCAATCCAATATTGACGATATCTTCTCCTTTGACCGTTGCTCCATCAACTAACTGTCTGATCGGCGTTCCGTTCGCCGGTCCCAATTCCGCTGGGTCCCGTACATCAAGATGAGTATCAAGCTGTAAGATCCCGATTCTATCATCCGGAAAAGCTTCCTGTATCCCACGTACTGCACAGGCTGTTATTGAATGGTCGCCACCAATCATCGAGGTGACCACTTCAGGATAGTTACCCGCCAGATACTTCGACGATTCTTGAATCCGTTGATGCGACAAGGGAATATCTGTTGTATGCATCAATATATCTCCAGCATCGGCAACTTTAAAAGGTGCTAGATCAACATCCTCATCTAAATTGTATGTTGCAAAACCTTTCCACAACCGACGAAATTCAGTTGGGTAAAGGGACGCACCTGAAACGCTTATCGAAGAGCGAGAAATAGGTGCGCCATAAACAATAAGATCTGGGTTTCCTTCCATCTCTTTAAGTTGTCGGACCCAATGATGGACATAGGTTGGGTCGGTTGTATTCACATTCCATAACCATTCTGGTTGTTGTAGCCACTGCTCACTCATCTTTTACCCCACTACCTTTACGCCTTTTTTCCATACTGCTTTCGTGTGATTCACACCAAACAAATATTGTAATTCCTGATAGCTTTTCACGTTCCATAACACTACATCGGCTTGCTTACCAACTTCAAGAGAACCGATGCGATCTTGACGATTGACAGCACACGCTGCATTATATGTTGCAGCCGTTAATGCTTCTGCAGGTGTCATTCGCATCGAGATGCAGGCCAAATTCATGACAAGCGGCATCGATGTTGTTGGGGACGAGCCAGGGTTGCAGTCTGTCGAAATGGCAACGGCTACCCCTTCATCAATCATTTTTCTTCCGTTGGCTGCTTCCTCACGTAAATAAAGAGCTGTCGCCGGAAGTAAGCAGGCGATCGTTCCCGATTCTGCCATTGCCTTGATTCCTTCGTCAGATGCCTTCAATAAATGTTCCGCTGAAATCGCTCCTACTTTAGACGCTAATTCCGCTCCTCCATATGGAACAATTTCATCGGCATGAATTTTTGGAATTAGGCCATACTTCTTTCCAGCTTCTAAAATTCGCTCGGATTGTTCAGGAGTGAAGACATCTTTTTCACAAAAAACATCATTAAATTCTGCTAGTTTCTCATCTGCTACAACAGGAAGCATGTCATTTATTAAATGGTCGATAAATTCTTCCTCTTTCCCTTTGTAATCAGGCGGAACAGCATGTGCTCCCATAAACGTCGGCACAAGGTCAATCGGATGAACATCTTGTAATAGTTTCATGACACGCAGCTGCTTCAACTCTGTTTCAAGGTTCATACCATAGCCGCTTTTTCCTTCTACTGTTGTTACACCATGCTGTAAAAAGGAATCAAGTCGCTTCGTTGTTTGATTGATCAACTCTTCTTCCGTTGATTCACGGGTCATGCGAGTAGTAGCATGAATCCCACCACCCGCATTCATAATATCCATATAAGGGACCCCTTCAAGCCTCATCTCAAATTCACGTTCGCGGCTTCCTCCATACGCCACATGGGTATGAGGATCGATTAACCCTGGGGTAACTAAGTGACCGGTTGCATCGACAATCTCAGCTTCCTGTAGTCTAGTTGCATACTGCGCTTCAATTTCTTTAGTTGATCCTACTGCTTGGATGATCCCATCTTCTATCCATAAGCTTCCATCTTCAATTAAACCTAACTCAGACATCGCTGACTTAGAGCGAGGTCCTTCCTCTTTGGATGCAAGGGTTGCCAGCTGATGAATATTTTTGATCCAAATCGGTTTTACCATCTTATTTATTCCCCATTTCTAACATTGGAATGTTTACCCCTTTTTCACGCGCCGTTTTCTTCGCTAATTCATAACCAGCGTCAACATGGCGCACAACGCCCATTCCCGGATCCGTTGTAAGAACACGTTCGATTCGTGCTTCTGCTTCCTTCGTACCGTCTGCAACAATGACAATACCCGAGTGCATCGAATAACCCATGCCAACTCCGCCACCATGATGCAATGATACCCATGTCGCACCACCAACAGCATTGATCATCGCATTTAAAATTGGCCAGTCAGCTACAACATCAGAGCCATCTTTCATTGCTTCTGTTTCACGGTTCGGTGAAGCAACAGAGCCTGAATCAAGATGATCACGGCCAATGACGATAGGCGCCTTCAGCTCACCTTTCGCGACCATTTCATTAATGATTTTTCCAAAGCGTGCTCTTTCGCCATAGCCAAACCAGCAAATACGAGAAGGAAGGCCTTGGAATTGAATTTTTTCTTGAGCCATAGTAATCCAGTTACATAAATGCTCATTATCACTAAATTCACGTAAAATAACTTCATCAAGCTTATAGATATCTTCTGGATCTCCCGAAAGAGCTACCCATCTGAATGGACCTTTCCCTTCACAAAACTGTGGTCGAATGTACGCCGGAACAAATCCCGGGAAGTCAAAAGCATTCTCGACTCCTTCATCCTTGGCAACTTGACGAATATTATTTCCGTAGTCAAACGTAATTGCCCCTTTTCCCATCATGTTGAGCATTGCTTGAACGTGTTGAGCCATCGACGCTTTTGATTTCTTTACATATTCTTCTGGATTGTTCGCACGTAATTGTGCCGCCTCTTCAAGAGACATCTTAGATGGCACATATCCGTTTAAAGGATCGTGTGCTGATGTCTGATCAGTAAGAACCTCTGGAATAAATCCTTTTTCAAGCATTTCTGGTAGAATGTCAGAAGCATTTCCAATTAACCCAATTGATAGTGCCTTCCCTTGAAGCTTTGCCTCTGTTGCCATACGAATCGCTTCATCTAATGAATCTGTTTTTACATCTGTATAGCGCGTTTCAATTCGACGGTCGATGCGAGTTTCATCGACATCAATGCCGATACATACGCCACCATTCATTGTCACTGCAAGCGGTTGAGCACCACCCATTCCACCTAGACCAGCAGTTACCGTGATCGTATTTTTTAGTGTTCCGCCAAAATGTTGCTTTGCAAGCTCCGCAAACGTTTCATACGTCCCTTGAACAATTCCTTGAGAACCGATATAAATCCAGCTTCCCGCCGTCATTTGTCCGTACATCATCAACCCTTTTTTGTCTAAATCATGGAAAGTCTCCCAATTTGCATAAGCAGGAACAATATTAGAATTAGCAATCAATACGCGAGGTGCATCTTCGTGTGATTTAAAAATAGCGACAGGTTTCCCTGATTGAACTAATAACGTCTCATCATTTTCTAGTTCTTTTAGTGACTTGACGATTGCATCAAAGCAATCCCAGTTTCGTGCTGCTTTTCCAATTCCACCATAAACGACTAAGTCCTCTGGTCTTTCGGCAACTTCAGGATCTAAGTTATTCATTAACATACGTAGTGCTGCCTCTTGTAACCAGCCTTTTGTATTTAATTCCGATCCACGGTATCGAATTACTTTTTGAGTTTTTGTTTGTTCCATCTTGATGGCCTCCTTTGATATTCACAATTCATTATTTTTATAAAAATTTTTAAAGCAGCTTTCCAACTTTCTCTTCTACTACTGAAATGATCTCACCTGAATGGATAAAATCGCGCAATATTTCTAGATAAGGATAGAGATACATATCTTCATTCATTATTGGTATCGATTGAGCAATTCGCTTCAACACAGCACTTGAAGCAGAGCCAGGAGTATGATCGCTTTCGATAAATTGATGGGCATTATAGATCGACAACAGCTCAATCGCTAAAACATACTCTAACTTTCTTGCAATCTCGCGTGCCTTTTTCGCTGAATTGTAGCCCATTGAAACATAATCCTCTTGGTCAGCACACGTCGGAATGCTGTCAACGGTTGCAGGGTGGGATAATAATTTCATATCATTTAAAAGTCCCGCTTGTGAATACTGGGGTATCATTAACCCTGAATTAATCCCCGCATTTTGAACCAGGAAAGTAGGGTAACCTGAAAGATGAGAATTGATCAATCGATAGTTTCTTCGTTCCGACATTTTCGCGATTGCCGAGACAGAAATACACGCCGAATCTAGCTCGATCCCTACATACGCTGAATCACAATTACTTCCTGAAATTGCACCGCCACTCTCTTCATCCGGCCACAAAATCGGGTTGTCACAGCATGCATTCATCTCTACTTCAAAAGTAATTAACGCATCGAGCAGTGTTTTTTTAGCTGCCCCATGAAGCTGAGGGATTGCTCGTAGCGACAAGGCATCTTGTAAGCGATGCTCGACAGATTTTTTCGCAATCACCGAGTCCGCTAAAATCCTTCGTACATTTGCCGCGGTGTCTCGTTGTTGTTGATGTGGACGAACACGCATCAATCGATCGTCAAATGCTCGCGTTGTTCCTCGTAATATTTCTAGAGCCATCGCCCCAATGATATCAGCAGACTTAGCAGCCTTTAACATATCATGTAAGGCAAGTGCCCCTATCGCCGTCGGACTCGTCGTTCCGCTTATTAAAGCTAAACCTTCTTTTGCTGAGAGCTCGATCGGCTCTAGATCTACTTTGCGAAGGGCTTCCTTCGCTGATAACAACTCCCCATCGACGTAGGCCTTTCCTTCACCAATCATCACAAGGGCAACATGGGCTTCAACACTTAAATAGCCAACAGAGCCTTCCCGAGGAACAAAGGGGGAGACACCACGATTTAAACATTGGCGGTACAGTTCCAATGTAGTAAGCCTGACACCCGAATACCCTTGCCCTAAATTTTGCAAAACCATAAGCATTATCGCTCTGACACATTCCTTATCTAATGGCTCTCCAACAGATGTGGCATGAGACAATAGGATATTCTTTTGCAACAGTGCCGTCTGATCTGCGGATATAATTTGTGTTGATAGAGCACCAAAACCTGTATTGACCCCGTACATGACCCTCTCTTCTTCAATCCACCTGTTCACGAGTTGACATGACCTCTCTACTCGCTGGCGGTATGCGTCTGAAAAGTCTACATGAGCACCATCACGGGCGATGGCGACAAACATATCTAAAGTGATCGCATTACCGAGGGCTATCTTGTTCTTCCCTTGATCCGCCATGTTCATTGCCTCTTTTCTGTCTTAAATTTATTTTTCAATTTTATCGATGAAGAACATTTTCACTGCTGAGCAAACTTGAAGTACAAATACGAATAGCACAGCCGAACCACCTAAAGCAGCAAGATATTTCACACCATCAACACCCTGTGCTCCACCTGCAAAAGCAACCATCACATACGCTATAATCGCAATCGACACCGCCCAGATTAACATTTTCCATTTCGCCGGTTCCTCATCATAACGAATATTTACCGTACATAACGTCGCAATCGCTCGAACCATTGAGTCAGCTGCGGTAGCAAATGAAAGAATTAACGCAATCATCACAACTGGAATGATGATTGCTGCCAATGGTAAATTAGCTAAGAATGCCCATAAACCTGCAACAGCTCCACTCTGTTGAATCGTTGATACTAAGTCAACTGTACCGTTCTGCTGCCAATGTAACGCTGTCCCACCAAAAACACCGAACCAAAGAATACTGAATACAGCTGGTAAAATCCAGTTGATTAACATAAACTGACGAATCGTACGACCGTATGAAATAATCGCAAGGAATATCCCCATTAACGGTGCATAAGCAATCCAGATTGCCCAGTCATATAATGTCCACCACATAACAAGTGCTTCTCCTCCAATGAGGCTCGGATCAAGACCCCAACCCCAGAAATTCTGCAGCCAATAGGCGAATCCTGCCGTTGTCGATTGGAGAATGTATAAGGTGGGTCCGATAACAATAAGGACAATAAGAAGAATATAAAATACCTTTGCATTAATATCTGACATGCGGCGAATCCCTTTGTCTAGACCTTTTAAAGCAGAAACTGTAAACAATCCTGTAATCACAAGGACTAAGATGAACCAGACAACCGGTCCTTGCGGAATACCATAAATCGTTTCAATCCCAGATCCTACTAAGGCTAAACCAGCGCCAAGAGAGGATGCAAGCCCAAGGGCGATCGCTAACACCGCTAATGTGTCAATAATCCCTGGCCAAATTCCCTTTGTAATTTTGTTTCCAAAAAGAGGGGTTAATGTTCCAGTAACAGACAATTCTTGTTTTCGGTTAAAATACATATACGCGACAACTAGACCACTCAACGAATACATCGCATACGGAATGAATGTCCAATTGTATAAAGAACGTCCCATAGCATAAATCGCCGCCATCGCGGTCCCAGACTCTACACCTGTCTGTGCCATTTCGCCGTAAATATCACCAAAATAAATGATCGGCTCATTCACACTATAGGTTATGACTCCCGTGGCAATCCCTCCAGTTAATGCCATCGCAAACCAAACCATAAACGAATATTTAGGCTTTGCCTCCGAACCCCCTAAACGAACATTACCTAGTTTTGAAAAGGTTACGATACTAACAATAATCAGTGCGGCGATAGATATAATTTGATAAAGCCACCCCAGCCCCCGTAAAGATCCGATAAATCCATTCATTGAAATGTCAGCCAGTAATTGATTGTTGACAATTCCTAGAACGGCGCCTCCACCTACGACTAGAAAAGCCGGTAAAAACACAGATAATCGTGTTTTTTGTTTCTTGTCCTCGACGATAGGTGCATTTCCCTTTTCCGGTACCAATGACATAGAAACTCCCCCTTCTACTATTATTTTTAAAAAAGATAAAGATGTAGAATGCACTACTTACACTAAGAGATAGCGCTTTCAAATTAGTGATTTCTGTTATCACTCCAAATAATTTTTCCTTATCTTAATATACTGAAAATTATAAAGACTAATTGCCTCATAAAATAGATGATTCATTTTCGAATATTGATACTTTTTTTCGAAGTGCGTGAATTATCATTCCTTTACTTCACTAAAAACTTATAATTATTTACGATTCTTATAATTATTTACGATTTTTTAGTAAGTGACGATTCATTTCCCTTCCTCATCTGCAATCGATAGTCTCGCGGAGCTAGCGATGTCATTTCTTTAAATTGTCGCGTAAAATAACTAGGATTATGGAAACCGACTTGGTGTGAAATCTCTTTGATCGTTAGCTGGCTTGCTTGTAAGAGACGTTTTGCTTCATTTATCCGTTTATTAGCTAATAGCTGCCGAAACGAAATGCCCTGTCTTTTCATTAACAAATGACTATAGTAGGCCGTACTTCTCCCTACTGCTTCGGCCACACTTTCTAATGTTAAATTAGGATCCATATAATGTTTTTCGATATAAAGAATGCCTCTTTCAATCACATCTTTTTTCGAAAACAGTTCACCAATCTTCGAACGGTCAAGTAATTCATAGAGAAACAAAAGCATTTCCTGAACAATTCGATATAAAACTCGATTGTACAAAATCTCCGAAAATATTTTCATATAATATTCTTCCATTTCACCATGATCAAGTTGGTATGTTTTCATAAATCTTCTTACTTGAGCTAGGATACTAGTCAGCCTTGTCCTTAACGTTTCCGGGTTAGGAAAGGGCACCTCCATATGCAAAAACTCCTGATGCATCCACTGTTTTATTTTCTGTTTGTCAAAACTATTTAACATATCTACCCATTCCCTCTGTTCAGCAGAGGTTAAAAATGGGTCCATTTCATACCAACCCTCATACACTTCTTTCGGTAAAATTACTTGACGATAACCGATAAAAAATGTTATTTCTAACAGCCTTCTAGCAGCTAAATACATTTCATGTATAGATTTCATTTTCGTATTAGGCGGGATAATCACGGCAGCAAGTGGCTCTATGCTAGAGGCTTCCCACTCCCTCATTATTTTCAATGTTTCTTCCTTTATATTGTGAGTTGTTTTTTTGAATAAACACACAACCATATCTGTTAACGGCAGGATGGTCGGATGTTCACGAAACGGAAAATACGTTAAAAATTGGAGCAACTCAGCTAGTTTCTTGTTATTTTCCGTATGCAAAAGCATCAAAGCAATATCCCCAGTATTTTGCTCTTCATCTAAAAATAATGTTCGATAGGAATATCCCTCATCATTATGTGGTGAAAAGACATTTGCTGTTTCCCGATGTGTAACAAGTGATAATGCCATTTTAAGACATTGTCTAATTTTTACTGGATCTAGTGGTTTAACGAGTAAATCAACACTCCCTAGTTCAATTGCCTGTTTTGCCCGCTCAAATGTCGCTTCTGCTGTGACCGCAATGACTTTTGGTGAATAATTATTAACGTATCTCGTAATTAGTGACCAATTTTCAGCTGGAACCATATCTAATTCTAGATAGAGAACCTCAGGGAATTCTTTTTCAAGTATTGCCATTGTTTCCTTTACTGTTTTCGTAATAAAAACGTTATTAATTGGGATAGAATATGTCGAAATCAGCCATTCTATCGCAACACCTTCATGATTATCCCGTTCTGCAATTACTATTTTCATAATTTCCGCCAACCCTTTATATTTAATGTACTGTCTTATACAAACATGATCTTTACAGTCATTTCCCCCTACTTTTTATAAATATTATTAAATTGTAACAATCGTCTATCCTACATAATAGAAAGTATACTACCAACTAATTAGAAGCGTTAGGTACAAAATAGAGTTTATTGTTTGTAAATATTAGAAGAAAAAAATTCTTTCAAATCATACCAGCATATTTCTTAAATTTTTTATCTAAAAGAAACTACTTAAGTGTAAGACCAGACCTTATAGATACACTATTTTTGATAAATACAAAAAGGAGTTCCAATCAAAGAACCCCTCTTATAAAACATATTAACTAAATTTTCAATTCTATACATGCAACTGATTCCACGTGTGTCGTATGCGGAAACATATCAACTGGCTGCACTTCCTTCGTTGAATAGCCCCCATCTTCTAATATTCGCAAATCACGTGCTAATGTAGCCGGGTTACACGAGACATAGACGACTCGTTTTGGTTTCATCTTGATGATTGTTTCTAACAGAGCTTCATCACAGCCTTTTCTTGGTGGGTCAACGACGATGACATCGGCACGAATTCCTTGGGCATACCACCAAGGAATGACTTTTTCAGCTTCACCGACGGCAAATTCAACGTTTGCGATTCCATTTAACTTCGCATTTCGCTTTGCATCTGATATCGCTTCAGGAACAATTTCAACTCCATAAACATTCTTTGCCTTTTGAGCTAAAAATAATGAGATTGTACCAATCCCGCAGTAAGCATCAATGACGGTCTCATTCCCTGTTAAGTTCGCATATTGTAAGGCCTGATCATAAAGGACCTTGGTTTGTTCAGGGTTAACTTGATAAAACGATCTAGCTGAAATCGCAAACTTTATTTCACCAATGTAATCATAAATATACTCTTCTCCCCAAAGCACAGTCGTTTTGTCACCAAAAATGACATTGGTCTTCTTTGAATTGATATTTTGAACAATCGATTTAATGTTTGGAATTTGCTGTACAATTTCCTTTATCAACTTCTCTTTATGTGGTAAATCCGCTGTTCTAGTTACGAAAACAACCATTAACTCCCCAGTCACTTTCCCAATTCGGGCAACGACGTGACGCAGTGTACCACTATGCTTTTCTTCATCGTATCCTCGTATGCCGTACTTCTTCGCAATATCTTTCACCAATTGAATAATACGATCATTTTCGTCATGCTGTATTAAGCAATCGTCCAAATCAATTATACGATGGCTCCTCTCCTGATAGAAACCACCGACTAATCCGCCTTCCATTTCTCCAATCGGAACTTGTGCCTTATTGCGATAGCGCCATGCATCCTCCATTCCTAAAACAGAATGAACAGGCACATGTGGAAGACCACCAATTCTTGTTAGTACGTCTTTCACTTGCTTTTGTTTTTGCTTTAATTGAGCCTCGTATGATAAATGCTGTAATTGACAGCCGCCACATTGATGATAAATGCTGCAAGGTGGTTCGGTACGATCTGGACTTTGCTCAATAATGTCAATTAATCGTCCAATACCAAAGCCTTTTTTTACTTTAATTACTTTTACTTTCGCCTTTTCTCCAGGTAGCCCTTTTGGAACAAACAGTGTGTAACCATTAATTTTAGCTACTCCCGCTCCATCATGACTTAAATCCTCAAAGGTTACTTCTACATATTCGTTTTTTGCTACTGGTACACTATGTTTACTCATTTCGTTCTTCCTTTTCATCTATTTGCTACCGTAGATTTTATCACAATCTATTGCAAAAAGAAAAAAGGGTATTCCTTTTATGAGCAAGAAATTAGTTAATGATGAGTTTATATTGTTATGATTGTTATGGATGTTACTACACTACTAATTAATTTAGAAACACTCTACAAATAAGGGGTAGAAACTATTGAAGAATAACAAGTTAATTCAGATTATCTTAAGAGCATTGATTGTCTTAGTTTTAAGCATCATAGGTATCATTGCCATATACTATAGTTTTCGATTAACCTATCCTTTCTTAATTGCTCTAGCATTAGCCTTTTTAATGAATCCGTTAGTGAATTTCTTAGTAACAAAAGCAAAGATTCCACGAGGGATATCTGTCTTAATTAGTATGCTCTTTTTATTTGGGGTTGTTGGGGGCATTATTACTATTATCATTATTAAAGTCATTGATGGTTTTCAATACTTGTCATTTAACCTGCCTCAGCATATTGAAATTTTCTCTACAATGATTCAATCGTTTATCAATCAATCGATAATCCCTTCGTGGGAGAATTTCCTTGGCATCTTTAATCAGCTGGAAGAAACACAAAGAGATACATTGATGGAGAATATTCAGCAGGTCGGGTTACAGCTTGGGGCGATATTAGGAAGTATTGGTCAGACGATAGCAAATTCGCTTTCTCAGTTCATAAGTGCATTGCCGATTACTTTAACTGCGCTAATTTTTATTATTATCGCTTTATTTTTTATTAGTAAGGATTGGTACAAACTGGGGGGATTTATCCGTAATGCTATTCATTCCGATGCTTTTTTAAAAAAATTAATTGAGGTTATTTCTGATTTAAAATCAAAATTAGTTGGTTTTTTAGTCGCCCAAGTTATTTTAATGAGCATTACAGCAATCACAACACTGATCGGCCTATTAATCTTACGTGTGGAACAACCTTTAACTCTTGCATTAATCATGGGTTTATTGGACCTTCTACCGTATTTAGGTCCGGGGTTAGTCTTACTTCCTTGGAGTATCTATACATTAATTAGCGGAAATTATTTTATCGGCATTGGTTTGGCAATATTATATGCTGTAACGATTACGATAAGACAATTCATAGAGCCGAAAGTACTTTCTTCTAATCTTGGCTTAAACCCACTAGCCACATTAATTTCGCTATTTGTAGGTCTTCAGTTATTTGGTTTTCTTGGGTTAATCATTGGTCCGGTGAGTCTCGTTATCATTATGTCTTTATATCATGCAGGTGTCATCTCTGCCATATGGGATTATATTATGGGAAATAAAAAAGGTTGAATTGGTCATCTACCATTTCAACCTTTTTATTCTAATAGTATATATATTTTGTGCGATTCTCAGGGACAATCATTTGAAAATGGTGGTGCAGGTTTACAAATTCTCCTGGAAGAACACCACCATATTCTCCATCTAAATTTAACTGCATATCTCCTTCTACATACACTTTAATGCGATTCGCCTGTGTATAAAGGATATTCGGGTCAAATAGATGCTCTCCTCTTAACGCCAAGCTGGAGATCCTCAGAAAGTCTGGAAGGCTCATTTTTTTTAATATGAGTAAATCAAACATCCCATCATTTAATGATGCATCCGGTGCTAATTTTTCAAACCCACCAACTGAATTTGTATTGGCAACTAAGAACAGCATAATATCGCCTTCAAAAAGCTTTCCATCATACTCTATCCTTACTGTGGCGGGTTTAATCGAAGGAAGTTTCTCAATCCCTTTTACATAGTAGGCAAGCTGCCCCATCATTGTTTTTAATTTGATGGGTACCTCATATGTTAATTCTGTCAAACTTCCACCGCCGGCAATATTAATAAAATATTGATTATTTACTTTCCCGATATCAATTGGCATTTCATGGCCATCACACAATACATCACAGGCTATTTCAGTTGAACGAGGTACTCCAATTGCTCTGGCAAAATCATTCGTCGTTCCATAAGGTATTAGTCCTAGCTTTGGTCGATAAGATCGTTCTGCTAGTCCATTGACGACTTCATTAATGGTGCCATCTCCGCCAGCTGCAATAACAAGATCAAATTCTCGCTCACTAGCTAGACTTGCTGCATTCTTTGCACAGTCCTTTCCTGTTGTAGCATGAGCGCTTGCTTCATATCCAGCCTGTTCAAGTCTATTTAAGATATATGGTAATTGTCGTTTGGCCTGTTCGCGACCTGCTGATGGATTGTAGATTACGCGTGCTCTTTTCATAAATATCCCCTTGCCTTCACGATAAATTCATCAAATAATAGTCAATCCCATCTTTTAACAATCCTTGTCCTCATTTTAGCCTAAATAAATCATGAATCCAACAAAAAAATAAACAACTTCACTTTCCAAAAGGTTCATTTGACACGAAAAAAAGTCTAGCCTATCATTATTTCGATATACTAGACTCTGCTTTATTAACGTTGTTTTAATTCTTCTACAAGCAGTTGATTAACCATTTGCGGATTGGCTTTCCCTTTTGTTGCCTTCATTACTTGACCAACGAGGAAGCCGATCGCTTTCTCTTTACCATTTTTGAAATCTTCTACTGATTTGTCATTGTTATCAACAATTTCAGCGATGATTTTTTTCAGTTCACCTTCATCAGAAATTTGAACAAGGCCTTTTTCTTTTACGATTGTTTCAGGATCGCCACCATTTTCAATCATTTCTTTGAACACTTGTTTTGCAATTTTTGATGAGATCGTTCCTTTTTCAATGAGGCCAATCATTTTCGCTAATCCTTCAGCAGTTAAAGGCACATCACTAATCTCTCTGTTATTGGCATTCAAAAATGCTGATACTTCACCCATTAACCAGTTTGATACTTGCTTGGCATCTGACGTATGTGTTAAAGCTTCTTCAAAGAAATCTGCCATTGCTTTTGACGCTGTAATGACACTAGCATCGTATGCTGGTAAACCCAGTTCTCCAACATAACGAGCTTTACGAGCATCTGGGAGCTCAGGAATTTCAGCACGAACACGCTCTTTCCACTCTTCATCAATGAAAACAGACACAAGATCAGGATCCGGGAAGTAACGGTAGTCTTCAGAGCCCTCTTTTACGCGCATTAGAATAGTTTCTTTTTTCGCATCATCCCAGCGGCGAGTTTCCTGAAGAATTTCACCGCCTGCATTCAATACTTCAGCTTGACGGATTTCCTCGTAGGCTAACCCTTTTTGCACGTTCGCAAATGAGTTCAAATTCTTTAACTCAGTTTTCGTACCGAACTCTTCCTGGCCGTATGGTCGAAGCGAAATATTTGCATCACAACGTAATGAACCTTCTTCCATTTTACAATCAGAGACTTCCGTATACTCTAAGATTGCTTTTAGCTTTTCTAAATAAGCATACGCTTCTTCTGGTGTACGAATATCCGGTTCTGATACGATCTCAATCAATGGTGTTCCAACACGGTTAAAATCCACAAGTGAATAATCGCCATATTCCGAGTGTGTTAATTTTCCTGCATCCTCTTCAAGATGGATACGTGTAATTCCGATTCTTTTCTTTTCACCATTGACTTCAATTTCTACCCATCCGTTTTCACCAACTGGTTTATCAAATTGAGAGATTTGATAAGCCTTTGGACTGTCTGGATAAAAGTAGTTCTTCCGATCAAACTTTGTTTCTTCGGCAATTTCACAATTTAAAGCGATTGATGCTCGAATTGCATATTCAAGCGCTTGTTTATTTAATACAGGTAATACACCTGGATGCCCTAAACAAATTGGACATGTATGTGTATTTGGCGGTGCCCCAAATTCGGTTGAACACCCACAAAATATTTTTGAGTTTGTTTTCAGTTCTGAGTGAACCTCTAATCCGATCACTGTTTCAAATTTCATCACTATTCACCCCTTACAGTTCTGGTTTTGCCTTATGATGATCCGTTGCTTGTTCGTAGGCATGTGCCACACGGTATACTGTGCTTTCATCGAAGTGCTTTCCAATAATTTGCAGTCCTACTGGAAGGCCGTTTGAAAAACCACACGGAACTGATATTGCCGGCACACCAGCGAGGTTCACTGGAATCGTTAAAATATCATTCGCATACATCGTTAATGGATCGTCCACTTTTTCACCGATTTTAAAGGCAGTTGTTGGTGCAGTCGGTCCAACAATGACATCATATTTCTCAAGAACATCATCAAAATCTTTCTTAATTAATGTACGAACTTGCTGTGCTTTTTTATAATACGCATCATAATAACCTGAACTTAAGGCATATGTACCAAGCATTATACGACGTTTCACCTCAGCACCGAAGCCCTCACTTCTTGATTGCTTATACATTTCAATCAGATTTTCGGCATTATCTGAACGCACACCATAACGAACCCCATCAAAGCGAGCTAAGTTTGCTGATGCTTCTGAAGAGGCGAGTAAATAATATGTAGCTACTGCATATTTAGAGTGTGGCAGTGAAACTTCTTCCCATGTCGCACCAAGGCCTTCCAGTACTTTCAGTGCTTCAAGAATACGGTTTTTCACATCTTCATTGACACCTTCAGCCAAGTATTCTTTTGGTACGGCGATCTTAAGATCTTTTACATCACCAGTTAAGGCAGATAAATAATCTGGAACCTCAACATTTGCAGATGTAGAATCCATTTTATCGTGACCAGCCAGTACTTGAAGGACATACGCATTATCTTCAACTGAACGTGTTAGTGGTCCAATTTGATCTAATGAAGATGCAAACGCAACAAGACCAAAGCGTGAAACACGACCATATGTCGGCTTTAATCCAACTACCCCGCAGTATGAAGCAGGCTGGCGAATCGATCCACCTGTATCTGAACCTAACGAGAATAATACTTCTCCTGCAGCTACAGATGCTGCTGATCCCCCACTCGAACCACCAGGAACATAATCCGTATTCCATGGGTTTCTCGTCTGGAAGAACCCTGAATTTTCATTTGATGAACCCATAGCGAACTCATCCATATTTAACTTCCCGATAATGACCGGTTCAGCTTCTTTGAACTTCTCGATAACTGTAGCATTATGCATCGGCTCAAAGTTAGCTAACAACTTACTAGCACAAGTTGTTCTTAGTCCTTTTGTAACAATATTATCCTTAACCCCTACAGGCAATCCAAAGAGAAGACCACGTGTTTTCTCAGTATCAAGTGCTTCATCTAATTGCTTTGCATAAGCTCTGGCATTTTCTTCGTTTAGCGTTAAAAATGCCTTTACTTTGTCATCAACTGCTGAAATTCGCTTAAATGAAGCATCAACTAAATCTGTAACCGATAGTTCCTTACTATGTAACTTACTATGTAATGACGAAAAACTTCCTTCTAAAATCGACACTTTTTTCCCTCCTCTACTCTAAAATTGATGGTACTTTCACTTGTCCATCCTGATGATCTGGTGCATTTTTCAATACATCTTCCCGTGGTAAAGATTCTTTCACAACATCTTCACGCATCACGTTCTTTACATCAAGTACATGAGTTGTTGGTTTAACACCTTCTGTATCTAATTCATTTAACTGTTCTGCAAAATTAATAATGGCACCTAGCTGTTGTGTAAGCATTTCAGCATCCTCTTCCGTAATCGACAGACGAGCTAAGTTAGCAACGTGTTTCACTTGGTCTTTCGTAATTTGAGCCATTTCATTCACCTCCAAAATTCGAGCTTTCACAATATATTGATAATATCAAAGAACCGTACTCTAGGCAACAGAACGACTGCTGGAGTTTAGAGTTTAGAGTTTAGAGTTAAATTTAGAATTAAGTTATGTTTCTCAATGAAGTTTTTTAAAGACATCTTGGAATTGGCTGGACCAACTCTAAACTCTAACTCTAAACTAGAAGAAAGAGGCTTTGCCTCTTTCTTAACGGTATATGTGTACAAAAGGTTCTTCGTTCGGTTCGCGGACGATAATACTTTCTGGTCCTTGTATTGATGAAATGTATACCTGAATTGGGATGTGATCTGGAAAGCGCTGTTCAATTCGATCAGTAACAAATTGGGTAAAGGCAATGATTTCAGCTTTCCCATAAAATTGCATTGGAATTTCGATTTTCAATTCCTGCAGTTGCTCATTCCGATATAATCCTTGACCAATTATCCCAATATAGTTCGAAAAGAAACGATCAATATCCTCTTTAAAATTCAGGAAATTTGTCGCGTCCGGTCTATTGGCTTCAGTTGCTTCTCTTGATGGGAAGAAGTAATACTTTTCATTGATCCGTTGCCAACGATCGAAACCTTTGCCCGGCTCTGCCGTTGCTACAGCAAAATACGTTCCCGGTACTAAAGAATTTCGAGTTTCTTCTTTATAGAGACCAATCGTTATCGGTACCTCTGCTAACTCTCCTTTTTCACGCAGGCGTTGCAGTACTTCCTCCGCCATGCGTTTCCCTTCACGCTCCATTGTCTCTGGTGAAATCTCCACTTCATACCAAGGACTATATAGCCCTTGATCATCACGGGTTCTAAAATAGTAAACTTGGTTTAGTGATAAGGCAATCGCCACTCCACCTAATTCAAAGCTACCTTGTTCATTTTGAATTAAATAGTTCTGCTCCAAAATATGAGATAAATAGCGTGGACTGCTTTCTTCTTTCTGGCGCAAGGAATCACCTGCACCAAGTGGCGGATTAATTCCTTCTGTATTATTCGTTTCGTGATAACGTATTAACCATTTGTTAATTTCTGCACTCGTTAAATACTGACCCTCTTGGAAAAAATAATCTTCATGATTAAATCTTTCAGATGCAATTTCCATTAAGCCAACCTCTAAATGGTCAATATCTAACCGATTAAAGACAACCGCATTAATATAGCCACGAGCCTCACTATGTCGATACTTTCCCTCTTGAAGGACATTGCGATAATAGTTTTCAGATGTTTTAATATCCGGGCTGACCATAACTTCCTCTTGCTGCTCAACCTCTTCTATTATTTCCTCTTCTTCATCAATAGAGGGAAAGACGCAACCAGTTAAAACTAATGCTCCCATTAAGACGATCATACCAATACGTTTGATCATCCCCTCAACACTCCTCAGTCTAAAATATTAAATTTAAAATCTAAAATCCAAAATTTCTTTGAATGATCATAATAGTATCTCTTATTGTTCTACATTTTTAAATTCATCAACTAACCGTTGTTCATCCCACACTTCAATTCCTAGCTTTTCTGCCTTATCTAGCTTGGATCCAGCCGCTTCACCTGCGATAACAAGATCCGTATTTTTACTAACACTACCTGTTACTTTTGCCCCTAATTCCTCTAATTTTGTCTTCGCTTCCTCACGTGTTAATTGTTCAAGCTTTCCTGTAAGGACAACGGTCTTATCTGCAAAGAATGAGTCTGTTACTGTTTGCTCAGCTCTCTTTACACCTTTGTAACTTGTATTTACCCCAAGCCTCTGTAACTCAGTGATTAATTGCGTCACCTCTGGTTTGGAGAAGTAGCGGACGATTGAATTTGCCATTTTTTCACCTATTTCATTAATGGCGGTTAACTCTTCTTCCGTCGCCTTCTGAAGCTCGTCTATGATCTCAAAATGCGCAGCTAAAGTCTTCGCGGCCTTTGCTCCGACAAATCTTATACCAAGTCCAAATAAAAGTCTCTCAAGAGAGTTCTCCTTTGAAGCTTCTACTGCATTCAATAAGTTGTCGACCGACTTCTCACCCATCCGTTCTAAATTCAGAAGGTCTTCCCGGTTCAATTGATACAAGTCGGCAACATCGCGAACTAAGCCTTTATCAAAAAGTTGAGCAATGACCTTTTCGCCAAGACCATCAATGTTCATTGCATTACGTGAGACAAAATGGATGAGACCTTCACGAATTTGCGCCGGACACTTTGGATTAATACACCGGAGTGCCACTTCGCCTTCTAGACGAACAAGATCACTTTCGCACTCTGGACAATTCGTTGGCATCGTAAATTCAATTTCTTCACCAGTACGTTGATCAGTTAATACATTTACTACTTCGGGTATAATATCCCCTGCTTTTTTTATAACAACCGTATCACCAATTTTAATATCCTTTTGCCGAATAAGGTCTTCATTGTGCAGTGAGGCACGCTTGACAACCGTTCCTGCAACAGTGACTGGTGATAATAAGGCAGTAGGTGTAACAACACCAGTACGCCCTATACTTAACTCAATCCCTTCAAGCTTTGTAATTACCTCTTCTGCAGGAAATTTGTAAGCAATTGCCCAACGCGGACTTTTTGCCGTAAAACCAAGTCTCTCCTGTTGCTTAAGGACATCAACCTTAATTACAATTCCATCAATATCATAATTTAAATCTGCACGCTTTTCTTGCCAGCTTTGAATATAATCGAGGACTTCTTCAATTGAGCCACAATGCTTTTGTTCACGGTTTGTTTTAAAACCAAGCTTACTTAGGTAATTTAACGCTTCCGTGTGTGAATCAATTTTGACTTCTTTGATTTGACCGATCGCATATAAAAAGATATCAAGATTTCGTTTCGCCGCTATTTTAGGATCAAGCTGTCTGAGAGAGCCAGCTGCTGCATTCCTTGGATTAGCAAACGGCTCCTCTCCCGCTTCCTTTTTAGCAGAGTTAAGTGATTCAAAAGAGGCTTTCGGCATAAATGCCTCACCACGAACTTCAAGGTCAACAGTCTCTTTTAATCTCATTGGAATCGAACGAACTGTTTTTAAATTGTTCGTAATATCTTCACCAATTGTTCCGTCACCACGTGTTGCTCCTCTCACAAACTTTCCTTTTTCATACGTTAAAGAAACAGCAAGTCCATCAATTTTCAATTCACAGCTATACGACACATGATCTTTTTCTAACCCTTGGCGAATACGGCGATCAAAGTCTCTTAGTTCTTGTTCATTAAAGGCATTACTAAGGCTGAGCATCGGTACCTCATGCTGAACTTTTTCAAAATGTGGAAGAGGCTTCCCCCCAACTCTCATTGAAGGAGAATCGTCGGTTACTAAATCTGGGTACTGCTTTTCAAGGCTGATAAGTTCCTGCATTAGCCGATCATACTCAGCGTCTGAAACAACGGGATTATCGAGCACATAATATTGATGCCCATACTCTTCAAGAAGGCTTCGTAAAGTTTCAATTCGCTTTTCTGCTTCTACTTGATTCATCAAGTTCTTCCTTTCTCATTACCAATCACTAAGATTTTTTCGTGATTGGTGCAAATTTTGCAAATAGACGTTTTATCCCAATAGGCTGCGGGAACGCAATATCTAGCTCAACCGAATCCCCTTCACCTTTCGTACTGACAACAGTTCCTACTCCCCACTTTTTATGTTCTGCTTTATCGCCAACAGACCAAGAAAACTGATCTCCACCTGTTAACGTTGTGTTCGGACGGATCTTTGGCCTTGCCATCGCCGTTCGTTCGTTACTTCGTGTTGTTTTACTCAATGGCGGTGTTGATTTATCCTCATTTAAATTTATCAGTAATTCTTCTGGAATTTCTGCAATAAACCGTGATACTGGGTTCGTATTTGTTCGTCCATATAATGTACGTAATTTAGCATTGGTTATATATAATGTCTCTTCCGCTCTTGTGATTCCAACATAAGCAAGTCTTCGTTCTTCTTCCATTTCGTCTTCTTCAAACAGTGCCCTTGTATGCGGGAAAATCCCCTCTTCCATACCAATAAGAAAGACAACAGGGAATTCAAGACCTTTTGCTGAATGAAGTGTCATCAATGTTACTGCATCTTGATCAACTTGATCTCCATCCTCACCAAGCTGGTCAATATCAGCAATTAAAGCTAAATCCGTTAAAAAGGCAACTAATGATTTATCATCGTTTTTGTTTTCAAAGTCATTTGTCACTGATAAAAACTCTTCAATGTTTTCCAGGCGACTTTGAGATTCAATAGTATTTTCATTTTTTAACATGTCACGATAACCTGTCTTATCTAACAGCTCTTCTACTAACTCTGATACTGATAGATATTCTTGCATCTCTGTCCACCCGTTCAGTTGATCGATAAATTTACGTAAAGTACTTGCAAACCTTGCACTTAACCCAATTTGTTCAACTTCCTGCAGAGCTTTAAAAATTGATATTCCTTGGCTCCCTGCAAAATTTGCGATTTTATCAACTGTCGTAGCCCCGATTCCTCGTTTTGGAACGTTAATAATTCGTCTCAAACTAATATCATCATCAGGATTGGCAATTAACCGTAAATAGGCAAGTAAGTCTTTAATTTCTTTTCTGTCATAGAACTTTGTACCGCCAACGATATTGTAATTAATATTCGATTTAAGAAGCATTTCCTCTATCACACGAGACTGGGCGTTCGTCCGATAAAGAATAGCAATATCAACAAGCTTTTTCCCTTCTCTTACATGATCACGAATTTTACCAGTTACAAAGTATGCTTCATCCTGCTGATTATCGGCACGGTAATATGAAATTTTGTCACCAGTTAAATTTTCCGTCCATAGCTTTTTAGGCTTACGGCCACGGTTATTATTAATGACTTCATTTGCCGCAGCAAGAATATTCTTAGTCGAACGATAGTTTTGCTCTAACAAAACCACTTTGGCATTCGGATAATCTTCTTCAAAAGAAAGAATATTTGCAATATCAGCTCCCCGCCAACGGTAAATAGATTGATCTGAATCCCCTACGACACATAGGTTCTTAAAGCGATCGGCCAGCATTTGTACTAAAATATATTGAGCTCTATTTGTGTCCTGATACTCATCCACATGAATGTACTGGAATTTCCGTTGGTAATATTCTAGCACTTCAGGTACTTGTTTAAATAATTTGATCGTCATCATGATTAAATCATCAAAATCTAGGGACTGATTTCGATGTAGCTCTTTTTGGTATTGTGTATAGACATCATGAACAACGGATTCGAATGGTCCTTTAGCTAGTTTGGCGTATTCATCAGGTTTTTTTAATTCATTTTTTGCTGAGCTGATCGCTCCTAAAATCGCTTTTGGTTCGAACTTTTTCGGGTCAATGTTTTTCGACTTTAACACTTGCTTGATGACAGATAATTGATCAGAGGGATCAAGGATCGAGAAGTTTCGATTGATACCAATGCGATCAATATCACGACGAAGGATGCGGACGCACATTGAATGGAACGTAGAAATCCAAATATCCTCTGCTATATCCCCAGCAATAACCCGAACACGATCTTTCATTTCTCGTGCTGCTTTATTTGTAAATGTAATTGCGAGAATGTTCCAAGGTGCAACTCCTTTTTCTTCTAAAAGGTAAGCAATCCGATGTGTTAGCACACGTGTCTTTCCACTTCCGGCTCCAGCCATGATAAGGAGTGGACCTTCTGTTGTTTTTACAGCACTTTGCTGTTCCGGATTCAATCCTGAAAGCATTTGTTCAATTGTTTGTTTATACAAGCTAATCACCAACTTATTTGAAATCTTGAATATCTCACCTGAGAAGAAACATACGTTCTGTTCTATTCTATCTTAAACAAAGAGACCTTTCAAAAAAATTTTTACTGAGGAACGTACTATACAACAACAAACTATTTTACAGCCTTTACAGTCTTTAAAGCAGCACTTATATCTTCATAAATGATATTTCCGACTACAATGGTGTCAGCATACTGAGCCATTTCCATTGCTTGCTTTTCATTTTTAATTCCGCCACCATAAAACAGTCGAGTATTATCAAGCACTGCTTTTACTTCCTGTACAATTTCGACGTCACCATATGTGCCACTGTATTCGATGTAAAATACCGGCAGCTTAAACATTCTCTCTGCCAATCGGGCATACGCAACAGTATCTTCTAAATCCAAATCAGTTTTTGCATTTGTTAATCTCGCAACTTTGGAATTTGCATTTAGAATACAGTAGCCTTCCATGACAATTTCATCCCAATTTATAATGGCTCCGTATTCCTTTAAAGCAGCATGATGAAGACCAGTAATCCAAGATGTTTCCTCACTATTGAGCACTGTTGGGATAAAGTAATAATCATAACCAGGTGTAATCGTTTCAATGGAGGATACTTCCAAAGCGCAAGGGACTGAATAACGTCGAATCCTTACTAATAGATCAAGAATATTATCCAAAGTTATTCCGTCACTGCCACCAACAATGATACCATCTGTTCCCGATTCACAAATCAATTCTAAATCTTGATCACTAAGCTCTTTATTCGGATCAAGTTTAAATGCGTGCTTCCATTCCTTATATTCAAGCATCTTCATCCTGCCCACCTTCTTCACTTGATTATCCATCTTTCGGATAACTGTCCTGATTTTTTTCTCATTCAAAGATTATACCAAAAATACAATTCTAACTCACCATCTAACGAAAACCAAGATAAGAGAAAAAGCTTACATACAGAAAAAGAACCTATAACATAATGTTACAGGTCTTCTTTCTTAGCCATTTCATTTTCTTTTACTCGTTCCAAAGTCATTTGATAGCCATCATTCCCATAATTTAAACAACGTTTCACCCTGGAAATTGTCGCTGTACTTGCTCCAGTTTCAGTTTCAATCTTATGGTACGTATTTCCTTCTCTTAACATTCTTGCTACCTCTAACCTTTGGGCAAGAGACTGAATCTCATTAATTGTACAAAGGTCATCAAAAAATAAATAACATTCTTCAAGATCTTTCAAAGACAAAATGGCATTAAACAGTTGGTCTAGCTCTTTGCCACGTAGTTTATTAATTTGCACGGATTTATTTCTCCTTTCAAAACTAATGCTCTGAATTACTCATAAATCGTTACACTTTCATCAATACTTGGCTTAGTCTGAACAAAGTTAACCCACGTCTTACCCGGCAGAAAGCCAATTTCTTCCCCGTTTAATACAGGCAGAATTCTTCCATCCTTATTCTCCCACTCAACTGGCTTCGCAGTACCGTGTTGAATAAGATAAGCTTTTCCACCAGACTGTAAATTAACTTCGCGTCGGCCTACATCATCAATCACACGATGTGCCGCTTCAACAATTAAAAGATTCTTCACTGTTACAGGAGAGTCAGTTTCAGCATCTATCGTCTGTTCTCCCCCATTAAAACGAAAATAGCTTTTCGTTTCTGGATCATATTCATAGCTTACATTGTTAATCTCACTGCCATAGTTGATATCAACCTTGTTTGCTACAATATCACTAGCCTCAAATTCCTCTTCATCGATAAACAGCAATGGGAATAGCTCTTTATCCATGGAAAAATGCGCATGATTTGCCGCATCTAGTATACTATCATAACTTGTATATAAGTTATGTGGGGCTTTCCGTTCTTTGGATCGGTAAAAGTATTTTCCATCGTAAGTCAGTCCGCTAATGTGATCCACTTGGCCTCGTTGAATCATTGCAAAAGCACCTGGACTTCCACCCGCTGATACATACAATCCATTGTATCCATTATTTAAATGAATATAGTAATCCCTTGCACTGCGTACTGGACCGATAATTTCAGGCTTTTCACTATGGAAAAATGCTAACAATCGTGTAATCGTTCCTTCAGACAATACCTCATAAACAAGATCGGCTTGGTCAATTCCTGATTGTGGTCTTGCTGATCTAGAATTTTCAATCATCACTCCTAATGGACGATAATCAATATTTTCATTCGTACCTAATCCAGTTAACGGTGCAACAAACTCAAATTCTTCATCCTCGGAATCAATCGGACCCTCAATTTCAACTTCTTCTACGATATCTTCATCAATATTCGTTACATCCTGATCACTTTTACAAGCTGTAGCGAAGAGCATTAGCAATAGAATAATTAATACTGTGACTGAAGTGCGATTCATACTATTCCTACCTTCTATTTAGAGTTGTAAGATTACAATTTACTTTTATAGTTTAACGCATAATCGAAGGAAAGAGTACTGTTTTCTTCTTTACATCATAGATTCCTCGTTGGGTAATACGGATATAAGGCAAATGTGTTGAAGAAAAGAATAATAAGCTATAAATCGGATCTTCATGCTTATATCCTCGTTCACGCAAGCACTCAACTAAATTCATTTGTTGCTTAATTAATTTTGGCATTGGCTTTGTCGACATACCACCAATTAATTCAAGGTCAATTTGTGCAACAACTTCACCATTTTCAACAAGAACCATACCGCCATTTAATTTCTTTAACTGTTCAAATGCCACTTTCATATCTTCTTTATCTTTACCAATAATGACAATATCACCGGTATTGGAATACGAACTTGCAAAACCTGAAACACGATTTGCAAACCCTTTTAGAACAGTATTAATGATCCATTTCCCATTTTTATCGATCATAACGAAAAAGCTTTCATCATGATCAGCAGCAATTGTTTCTTGCGTAACGTCAATAGCAATACGATATGGTTTCAGTATGACAGCATTAATCATTTCAATTCCCATTGGCATTGAGAAATGTAAATCGTCATCTGTAAGGTCCCAATCAATTGAAAGAGCATCGATCCCAAATTCATTCCAAGGGAATGAGTTCACAGGATAACGATCTTCACCTTCATATCGAACCCACTGTCCTTTAGCGAGAACTGAAACAGGAACCGGATTATGTTTGTCTTCTAAAAAGTTTATATGAGCAATGCGCCCTGGCGCAATCATGCCTAATTTATGGTCAAGATGATAGTGTCTTGCTGCATTATAAGAAGCAATGTTATAGGCAATGATAGGGTCAATTCCTTCCTCTATTGCTATACTGAGCATCTTATCTATGACCCCTTGCTCATAAAAGGCAGGTGTCGAACCATCAGTGGTAAACAATACCCGAGAAAAGTCATCAACGCCTAGTTCCTGCATTTCCTTTAACATCCTCTTTAGATCTGGACGGATTGAAGAGTAACGTAATGATGTCGTATAGCCAAGGTTTAAACGCATCAATGCTTCCTCACCAGTCATTGCTTCATGATCGGCATTTACACCTAATAAAGCCATCTTCGTAAGTGTCTTTTCAGAAGCGCCTGGAAAATGGCCTTCAATCGGCTTTCTTAGCCTTCTTGTTTCCTGCATCCAGTGCAAAATGGTATCATCGCCATTTAAAACTTTTGGCCACGACGTTAACTCTCCACCTTGTACAACTAAGTGGTGCTCAAGCCAACCGTGTATTTTTGAGTTAGAGAACAGACTTTCTTCGTTTTCAAGTTCCGTCTGCGCATCATAACGACACCACCAATACATAGAGGTTGGCAAGTTATCAAGCTCTTCAATTAGTGAAAACGCTTTCTTTTTATCTAAGTGTAAAAGAAACATCATATTGTCATTTATTAGCGTTGTCGTCCCTCTGACCGTTGCATATTCAGCAAATGTATGGGGATTATATAACTGAAAAGGATGGGCATGTGGTTCAATGTAGCCCGGTACAAGATGGTAATTGCGACAATCAACTACTTGTGTATTTGTCATTTTTTCAGGTAAGTCATTACCAACGTAAACTATGCGGTTATCGAAAATCCATATATTTGCACGAAGCCATTTACTTCTAACACTATTTAAGTAAGTTGCATCTTTTAAAACAATGGTTGGGGCAATTTCACCGCGTATAACTCCTAGTTGCTGACGAAGATGTCTTTTCGTCCAACGATGGATTTTTTCTGCCATACGTATCACCCGTTTCTTTATAATGTAAAAACTATATAATATCGTACCATATTTTTATCATTTAACCCAATAAAGTTTGTCATAACATTTTACAACAATATGAACTTCAAAAGGAGAGATAGTTAATATGAAACAAAATGTTGGTCTTATTAACGCTATAATCCGAATCACTGCCGGATTCACTGTGTTAGCCTGGGCAACATCAAAGCTTGTCCGTCGTCCTTATCGCAGTACACCTCTTTTGGCAGCTATGTTAGGTGCTTTATCTGTAGCTGAAGGAATTACACGGTATTGCCCGCTCACTGATTTATTTGAAGATAAAATTGGTAACATAAGAGTAGATACAGCTGAGCAAAATGAACTTAAATTATACGAGACAATTAATCCATCATAGTCTCAAACTGTAAACTGTCTATATTTTACCATTTTTTCGAGTAACTATATAGAAAAACTTATTAAAACAACCTTATAAGATCCATTGATCTTATAAGGTTGTTAATTAGGAGTTGATAAAATTGTTAATGGAATTATTAACGGATACTCTTTTTGTTTATGTCCTTTTAATAGGAAGTATCATCGCAATCGCAGCAGTTTGGTTTAAGAAGAGGAAGAGCAGTGCAAGATAGCTCTTTTTCCAATGTCTGTTCGATAAAACAAATGATCACATTTAATTTTCGGAATTTCCTTATACACACTGTCTTGTGCAGTTTTCAAATCATCAGCTAAACAAGCAACTAATAACACACGTCCACCATTCGTCACTAGTTGATCACCTTCTAATTTTGACCCAGCATGGAAAAGTAAAGTTTCGTTATTCAGATCGTTGTATCCAGTGATTACCTTTCCTTTTTCATATGAACCAGGGTATCCTTTAGAAGCTAAAACAACACCAAGCACAGCTTTATCAGACCAAGTAAGAATTGGCGTTTCATCATTCAATAAACTCATGATAACTTGAACAAGATCATTTTCTAAGCGGGGTAATACGACCTGTGTTTCCGGATCACCAAAGCGAGCATTAAATTCAATCACTTTTGGACCATCTGTCGTCATCATTAAACCCGCATACAAAATTCCTGTGAAGGAACGGCCTTCTTTTACAAGCCCTTTTGCCATTGGAAGTAAAATTTGATCGACTGCTATTTGCACATCTGCTTCATTGAACTGTGGAACAGGTGAATATGCGCCCATCCCACCAGTATTTGGTCCAGTGTCGCCATCAAAAGCACGTTTGTGATCTTGAGCACCAACCATTGGTAATACTGTTTCACCATTTACAAAAGCCATCAAAGATAACTCTTCACCTTCTAAATATTCTTCGATAACAACCTTTGCACTAGCATCACCAAATTGATTACCTTCAAGCATATTGTGTAAACTTGAGATTGCTTCCTCTTTTGTCATCGCCACGACAACACCTTTACCAGCAGCTAAACCATCTGCTTTTACAACAATTGGTGCTCCCATTTTTTCAACATAAGCTTTCGCTTCGTCAAATGAAGTAAACGTTTCTGAATAGCCTGTTGGGATGTTATACTTTTTCATCATTTCTTTAGCAAATGTTTTACTTCCTTCGATTAATGCCGCATCTTTTGATGGTCCAAATACTTTTAGTCCTGCAGCTTGAAACTCATTCACAACACCATTTAATAAAGGAACTTCTGGCCCAACAATCGTCAAATCGATTCCTTCGTTTTTAGCGAATGTTACTAACCCGTCATGATCACTTTCTGATAGATTTACAACCGTAGCCACATCTTTCATGCCGTCATTACCAGGAGCTACAAAAACCTTTTCAATCAAGCTGCTTTGTCCTACCTTCCAAGCAATCGTATGCTCACGCCCACCACTGCCGATAATAAGAACCTTCATAGAAAAAACCTCCAAAAGCGAATTTAGAATTTATAATTTATAATGTATAATTTATAATTAAAACCTTCGTCAGAGATTTCTCCGAAGACCATTAAATAACTTCCCCGAAAAACCCCCAAATAATTCTAAATTCTAAATTAATGTTTAAAATGTCTTACACCAGTGAATACCATGGCGATTCCTAGCTCGTCTGCTTTTGCGATCGATTCATCGTCGCGAATTGATCCTCCTGGTTGGATGATAGCTGTAATTCCTGCTTTACCTGCTTCTTCTACTGTATCATTCATTGGGAAGAACGCGTCAGATCCCATTACGCCGCCATTTGCTTTATCTCCGGCCTGTTCAATCGCTATTTTCGCTGAACCAACACGATTCATCTGTCCTGCTCCAACACCAATTGTCATTCCATCCTTAACTAATACGATAGCATTAGATTTTACATGTTTAACAACTTTCCAAGCCATTTTTAATGCATCCCACTCAGCTTCTGTCGGTTCACGCTTAGTAGGGATTGAGATCGTAGCATCTTCTAGCGAATAACTGTCTTCCTCTTGTACAAGTGCCCCACCATGAATTGATGTAATTCTCTTCTCTACTTTTGCTGGTTCATTAAAGTCTAATGTAAGAAGACGCAGGTTCTTCTTCTCTGTCAGTACAGCTAATGCCTCTTGGCTAAATGAAGGAGCAATGATAATTTCTAAGAAAATTTCTTTCATTTTCAGAGCTGTTTCTTTATCAATTTCTCGGTTAGTCGCTATAATCCCACCGAAAATTGAAACAGGGTCTGCCGCGTATGCTTTGTCGTAAGCTGCTTCAATCGTTTCACCAGCTCCAACCCCACAAGGGTTCATATGTTTAATGGCAACAACAGCTGGCTCCGTAAATTCTTTGACAATAGAAAGTGCCGCATCTGCATCATTGATATTATTATAAGAAAGTTCTTTTCCATGTAGTTGTTTCGCTCGAGCAATCGAACTTGCTGCTCCAAGTGGCTTTTGATAAAAGACTGCCTTCTGGTGCGGGTTTTCACCGTAACGTAAGTCTTGTTTCTTTTCATACGTTACTGTGTATGATTCAGGGCTTTCTTCTCCCACTTGGTTTGTTAAATATTCCGCAATCACTGCATCATAAGCCGCTGTGTGACGGAAAACTTTTGCTGCAAATTTGCGACGGCTTTCAACACTCACTTGTCCTTGTTCTTCAAGCTCGTTAAGAACAGTTTCATAGTCAGCAGGATCAACAACTACAGTTACTGAGCTATGATTTTTTGCTGCTGAACGGAGCATACTTGGTCCACCGATATCAATATTTTCAATAGCATCTGCAAAATCCACATCAGGCTTAGCAATTGTCGCTTGAAATGGATACAGGTTAACAACGACTAAATCAATCGGCTTAATATCATGATCAGCAATTTGTTTCATATGATCTTCACTTTCTCTCATGGCAAGTAATCCACCATGAATGTTAGGGTGAAGAGTTTTTACACGACCATCTAAAATTTCAGGGAAACCAGTCACTTCAGAAATTCCTGTTACTTTAATTCCGGCATCTTGTAACGCCTTACTCGTCCCGCCTGTTGAAATAACTTCAACACCTAACCCCACTAACTTTTCTACAAAAGGAATGATTCCTTCTTTATTCGATACACTCACTAATGCACGTTTAATTGTCATGAATTAATTAACTCCCTTCGCTTCTTGCACTTTATCCAATACTGCAGCAAGTGTTTTTGGATAAAGTACATGTTCAACTGCTTGGATTTTTTTCCTTACGTCATCTAATGTATCCTTTTCATCTATATACACGGCCTCTTGAGCAATAATTGGTCCGGTATCCATCCCTTCATCAACATAATGGATGGTAACTCCTGTTATTTTCACTTTTGCATCAAACGCTTGTCCAATCGCATCCTTACCAGGAAAAGCAGGAAGGAGGGAAGGGTGAATATTAAGAATCCTTCCTTCGAATGCTGAAAGTAATGTTTCACCAATGAGACGCATGTATCCAGCGAGTACAATATACTCGACATCATTATCTTTTAACTTGCTTAAAATCTCGGTTTCAAAATCCTGCTTATTCGTATACTCTTTCGGATGAAAGACAAAAGTTGGTATCCCATGTTTCTCGGCACGTTCAATCGCTTTGGCATTCGCTTTATCTGCTACAAGTAATCTAATTTCTACATGTAATTCGTTTGCTTCAACCGCATCAATGATTGCTTGGAAATTTGTCCCGCTGCCTGATGCAAACACTGCGATGTTTTTCATTACTCCAGGCCTCCTATTGCCACACCTTCTCCTTCTCTGACTCGACCAATGATATAGGCTTTTTCCCCTGCTGCTTCAAGACGGTTAACAACTGGAATAACTTCATCATTGGAAACGACTAATGCCATGCCAATTCCCATATTAAACGTTGAGAACAAGTCCTTCTTCGCCAATTGGCCTTTTTCCTCAAGAAGAGCAAAAATTGGTGGAACAGGCCATGATCCAAAATCAATGTCAGCTCCAACACCACTCGGAAGCATACGAGGAATATTCTCATAAAAGCCTCCGCCAGTAACATGGGAAATCCCTTTTACTTGATGATGCTGTAACACCTCTAAGATCGGTTTCACATAAATTCTAGTTGGCTTAAGCAGTTCCTCACCTAAAGAGTTCTTTAACTGGCCATATGTTTCTTGAAGATTTAATTGATTCTGTTCAAGAAGAATTTTTCTTACCAAAGAGAATCCATTACTGTGTAGTCCATTTGATGTTAATCCGATAATAACATCCCCAGCTTCAATATCTTTTCCAGTAATCAGCTTCGATTTCTCAGCAATTCCGACGGCAAAGCCAGCTAAGTCATACTCTTCTTCAGAATACATCCCAGGCATTTCTGCTGTTTCTCCGCCAATTAATGAACACCCTGATTGCTCACAACCATCGGCAACACCTTTAACAATCGCTTCAATACGTTCTGGTTCTGATTTACCGCAAGCAATATAATCAAGGAAATAGAGCGGCTCTGCTCCTTGAACAACAATATCATTGACACACATGGCAACAGCATCAATTCCAATTGTATCGTGTTTATCCATCATAAAAGCGAGCATTAATTTTGTCCCAACGCCATCCGTACCAGACACTAATACAGGCTCTTTATAATTTAATTGTGATAAGTCAAACATCCCGCCAAATCCGCCTAATCCACCTAATACTTCAGGTCGGATCGTTTTTGCAACATGCTTTTTCATTCGATTAACCGCTTCATAACCAGCTTCAATGTCTACGCCTGCTTGTTTATATGCCTCTGACATATTCTCAACAACCTCCATTTATATGTTTATAAAAAGAATATAAGTCCAGTAGAGGAAGTAGGTAGGTACAATCGCACCTACCTATCAACCAAGTCTATGAATTTACTTTTTCACATTTTGATACAGTATCTGGGTAAATTTCGGTAGGATATTGACCTGTAAAACAAGCTAGACATTGGCCATTATTAGGCAAATCAGTTCCTCTGCCAATCCCTTTCATCAAACCTTCTACACTTAAAAATGATAACGTATCAGCACCAATTTCTTGGCGAATTTCTTCAATTGATAGACTAGCAGCAATAAGTTCCTCTGTCGAAGAAGTATCGATGCCATAGAAACAAGGATTTGTAATTGGCGGTGAGCTTATTCTTACGTGCACTTCCGTTGCCCCGGCTTCACGCAACAACCGAACAATACGACGGCTCGTCGTTCCACGTACAATCGAATCATCAATCATGACAACACGCTTTCCTTCAACAACACCTCGAACAGCCGAAAGCTTCATTTTCACACCTTGTTCTCGTAATTGCTGTGAAGGTTGAATGAATGTTCGACCTACATAACGATTTTTAATGAGACCTAACTCATAAGAAATTCCTGCCTGCTCGGCATATCCGATTGCTGCTGAGATACTTGAATCTGGAACTCCTGTTACAACATCAGCTTCAACTGGAAATTCAATCGCTAATTCGCGCCCAAGGTTTTTCCTAGCTTTATGAATATTAACATGGTCGACATTACTATCCGGACGAGCAAAATAAACATACTCCATACTGCAAATTGAACGCGTGGCAGGTGTGGAGAATCGTTCTGAACGAAGGCCGTCATCATTAATAATAACAAGTTCACCAGGGTATACTTCACGCTCATATGTTGCCCCAACAACATCAAAGGCACATGTTTCAGATGCGACAACATAAGCATCACCTAAGCGACCAATTGATAAAGGACGCAATCCATTTGGATCAAGGGCAACCATTAGTTGGTTTTCCGTCAAAATCACAAATGCATATGCTCCTTTAATCATTGTTAATGCATTCTTCACCTTTTCTTCTAAACTGATATACGAACTACGTTTAATAAGGTGAGCTAAAACTTCTGTATCAGAAGTCGTTTGAAAAATACTGCCTTGAGACTCTAGTTGATGTTTAACGGCATTTGCATTCGTTAAATTCCCATTATGGGCAAGAGCTAAATCACTTGTTTGCGAACGGAATAACAAAGGCTGACAATTAACTAGGCCGCCACCCCCTGCTGTCGTATAGCGAACGTGTCCGATTGCTCCTTTCCCATGAAGCGTATTTAACTCACCTTTTCCAAAGACCTCAGTGACTAACCCTAGCCCTTTATGAATATTCAGGTTTTCCCCGTCTGTTACAACGATACCAGCGCCTTCTTGACCACGGTGTTGAAGACTGTGCAGTCCATAATACGTTATTTGTGCAGCATCTTGGTGTCCCCATACAGCAAAAACTCCACACTCTTCATTTAAGCCTTTGATTTCACCAAACATGGAATAGCTCCTTTCCAAGCCTCCTGTATTTCTTCGATATTCGCTTCTAATACGATTTGGCCATTTTCGTGGGCAATTGTTAATCCTGGAGTTGCTGTTACCTCGCCGATTAACGTTGCCTCTACTAATTGTTCAAATCGGGCTTGATTCTCTTTTTTCACTGACACTACGAATCGAGATTGTGACTCTGCAAATAAATCTGTTACAACTTCACCATCAATTGTGATGTTTGCTCCAACATTACCATCCATAATTGACTCAGCCATTGCAACACTTAAGCCACCTTCAGAAATATCGTGTGCAGACTGAACAACTCCTGCGCGAATTGCCGTAAGCAATTGCTTTTGACGACGTAACTCAACATCTAAATCAATTGCTGGGGCTTTTCCTGAGTATTCACCTTTGACAAGCTTCTGTAGCTCACTTCCACCAAATTCAGCCTTTGTTTCTCCGATTAAATAAATAAGATCTCCAGCATCTTTAAACGATTGAGTTGTTATATGATCAATATCATCAATTAAACCAACCATACCAATGACTGGTGTTGGGAACACAGCTACTCCATTTGTTTCATTATATAATGATACATTACCACCGATTACAGGAGTATTAAGCGTACGACACGCCTCACTCATTCCATCTGTTGATTTTTCAAGTTGCCAGAAGATTTCTGGTTTTTCTGGATTACCGTAGTTTAAACAATCAGTAACACCTAATGGCTCTCCACCTGAGCAAACAATATTTCTTGCTGCTTCAGCAATGGCAATTTTACCGCCCACTTCTGGGTCAAGATATAAATAACGAGAATTACAATCAGTTGTCATTGCTAATGCTTTTCTCGTACCACGAACTCGCACTACCGCAGCATCAGAACCTGGGGCAACAGCTGTACTCGTTCTTACCATATAATCATATTGATCATATACCCATTCTTTGCTTGCAATTGTTGGTTGCGCCAATAATTTTAATAACGTATCTTTTACATCACTCACTGGAGGAATAAAGTTATCCTGCTGTTGGAATTCGCTATAATACGCTGGTTCTTTTGATGGCTTATGATAAACTGGTGCATCTTCGGCTAACGCATCAACTGGAATCTCAGCTGCAATTTCACCTTTATGATATAAGCGAAGGATTTTATCATCGGTTACTTTACCAACGACTTTTGATAATAAACCCCAACGATCAAAGATTTCTTTTATCTCATCTTCACGGCCTTTTTTAACAACAATTAGCATACGCTCTTGGGATTCAGATAACATCATTTCATACGGAGTCATTCCAGCTTCCCGTTGTGGAACCTCATCTAAATTCATTTCAATACCTGAACCAGCTTTACTTGCCATTTCCGCTGATGAAGACGTTAAACCTGCTGCTCCCATATCTTGAATTCCAACTAGAGCATCTGATTGAATCAACTCTAAACAAGCTTCTAATAATAGCTTCTCCATAAACGGGTCACCAACTTGGACAGCTGAACGCTTTGCATCTGACTCTTCACTTAACTCTTCTGATGCAAATGATGCACCGTGAATCCCGTCTCGTCCTGTTGTAGCCCCAACATACATGACAGAGTTTCCAACACCTTTTGCTTGACCTTTTTGAATATCTTTATGATCAATTAAACCGACACACATCGCATTGACAAGAGGGTTTCCTTCATAACAATCTTCAAATTGAACCTCTCCACCAACAGTCGGAATTCCGATACAGTTTCCATATCCGGCAATACCAGCGACAACCTCTTCAAATAAATACCTTACTTTCGGTGATGTTAATTCACCAAAACGAAGTGAGTTTAATATCGCAATTGGACGTGCACCCATTGAAAAGACGTCACGTATAATACCACCTACACCTGTTGCAGCACCTTGATACGGTTCAATCGCTGATGGATGATTGTGGCTCTCGATCTTAAATACTACTGCTTGGTCATCACCAATATCGATAATTCCGGCACCTTCACCAGGTCCTTGTAATACCTTTTCACCATCAACAGGAAACTTCTTAAGTAGAACTTTCGAATTCTTGTAGCTGCAATGTTCTGACCACATTACTGAAAAAATCCCAGTTTCTGTATAATTTGGTAGGCGACCCAGAATCTTTTCTACCATTGCAAATTCTTCATCTGTTAGACCGAATTGGCTGTATATTCTTTGTTCTTTAATCATTTCTGGGGTAGGTTCACGGTGTAAGGACATGGGATTCCCTCCAATTTTGTAAAATCGATTTAAACATTTTTAGTCCGTCTGCACTGCCTAAGAGTTCATCAACAGCCCGCTCAGGGTGAGGCATCATTCCTAGTACATTACCTTTTTCATTAATTATTCCAGCAATATCGTCCAGTGAGCCGTTTGGATTGTTTTCATAGCGATAGACGATTTGATTGTTTTCTTTTAATTTCGCATGTGTTTCCTCATCGCAATAATAGTTACCTTCTCCATGAGCAACTGGAATTGAGATAACTTCACCTTTTCCATACGCTGTTGAAAACATCGTTTCATTGTTTTCTACAACTAAATTGACTGGACGGCAAATAAATTTCAAACTCTCATTTCTCTTCATTGCACCTGGTAATAGACCTGCTTCTAAGAGTACTTGGAATCCATTACATACTCCTAAGATCGGCTTACCTGCTTCTGCTGCCTTTTGAACAGATTCCATTACTTTTGAAAAGCGAGCAATCGCTCCTGAGCGAAGGTAATCTCCATAAGAGAATCCGCCTGGTAACAAGATAGCATCAAAGCGTTCTAAGTCTGTTTCGTTATGCCAAACATATTCTACTTCTTCGCCTAGTTCATCCTTAATAGCATGATACATATCTAAATCACAGTTTGAGCCTGGAAATACGATCACTGCAAATCTCATGAAGGGATAACCTCCTCAACTTCATAGCTATAGTCCTCAATAACAGTATTCGCTAATAATTTTTCACATAATTCTTTAATTCTTTCATTAATATCAAAGTCGCCTTTTTCAAGTGTTAACTCCATATATTTACCGATTCGAACGTCATTTACTTCATTGTATGTTAACGCGTGTAGTGAGTTTTTCACTGCATTCCCTTGTGGATCTAATACACTTTCCTTTAATGTAACGAATACCTTTACTTTGTACATGTTGATGAGCCTCCCAGTCTAGTTAAAATTTCTTGATATCCTTCTTGGATATTTCCAATATTACGTCTGAACAGATCTTTATCAAATTTCTCATTCGTATCTTTATCCCATAGGCGACAAGTATCCGGAGAGATTTCATCAGCTAACAGGATCTCACCATCGTCAGTTATTCCAAATTCTAATTTAAAGTCCACTAACCGAACATTTATTGAGTTAAATTTGTCAATTAACACTTCATTAACTTTTAACCCTGCAGTTTTTAATTCTTCCAGTTGATCAGGTGTTGCAATTCCAAGTACCCTAATATGATCAGTTGTAACTAACGGATCTCCTAGATCGTCATCTTTATAATAAAACTCTACAATTGGTTCTTCTAATTGGGTACCTTCTTCCATTCCCAAACGTTTAGAAAGACTGCCAGCAATAACATTCCGGACGACTACCTCTAACGGAATAATCGTTACTTTCTTTACTAATTGTTCTGTTTCGCTGATTTTATTAATAAAGTGGTTTTTGATGCCAGCTTCCGTCATCGTTTCAAACATGAGGGATGTGATTTCATTATTTAAACGTGCTTTACCTGCGATCGTATCTTTCTTCTCGCCATTAAATGCCGTTGCACTGTCCTTATACTCGATCCATAAGACATTGGTATCATCCGTTGTATAGATTTTCTTTGCTTTACCTTCGTACAATAACTCTTGTTTTTCCACGGGAAGCCCCTCCAATTGCAGAATATTGAAACTCTTTTATTTGCAAGGGAGCCTAGCCCCCCTGTAACTTTTTATTTTTTATACTAATTGAAGTCTCTCAAAAATCGTATCCACATGTTTTAAATGATGATTATAATCGAAACAATCATCAATTTCTTCTTTCGTTAACATTTCAGTAATACGCGGTTCTGCATCAACCAATTCACGGAATTGAACACCTTTTTCCCAAGCTTCCATTGCTTTTGGTTGAACAAGATCATATGCATCTTCACGAACCATGCCTTTGTCAATCAGTGAAAGAAGAACTCGTTGAGAATAAATTAAACCGTACGTTCTTGTCATATTACGTTTCATGTTTTCAGGGAACACAGTTAAATTCTTTACGATATTTCCAAAGCGATTCAGCATATAATTTAGCGCAATCGTTGCATCTGGAATAATAATTCTTTCAGCTGATGAGTGTGAAATATCTCGCTCATGCCAAAGCGGTACATTCTCATACGCTGTTAACATATGGCCGCGAATCACTCTAGCTAATCCAGTCATATTCTCAGAACCAATTGGGTTACGTTTATGAGGCATTGCAGATGATCCTTTTTGACCTTTGGCAAAAAACTCTTCAACCTCACGAGTTTCACTTTTTTGTAAGCCGCGGATCTCAACTGCAAATTTTTCAATTGATGTTGCTACTAACGCTAATGCTGACATATACTCAGCATGACGATCACGTTGCAATGTTTGTGTTGAGATTGGTGCTGCATTTAACCCTAGCTTTTCACAAACAAACTTTTCTACAAATGGGTCAATATTTGCATAAGTTCCTACCGCACCTGAAATCTTCCCATAACGAACACCTTCTGCAGCATGCTTGAAACGCTCTAAATTACGTTTCATTTCTTCATACCATAGTGCCAGCTTTAAACCGAATGTTGTTGGCTCTGCATGAACTCCATGTGTACGTCCCATCATCACAGTGTATTTATGCTCAATAGCTTTATTCTTAAGAATTTCAATAAAATTAGTTATATCTTTTTCTAAAATTTCATTTGCTTGTTTCATTAAATATGAAAGAGCAGTATCGACTACATCTGTAGACGTCAGACCGTAATGAACCCATTTACGTTCTTCTCCTAATGTTTCAGATACAGCTCGTGTAAATGCTACGACATCATGACGAGTCTCTTCTTCTATCGCATGGATTCTGGCAACATCGAATGATGCATTCTCACGAATTTTTTGGACATCTTCTTTAGGAATTTCTCCTAATTCAGCCCACGCTTCACATGCAACAATTTCAACTTCTAACCATGCATTAAAGCGATTTTCCTCTGTCCAAATAGCTCCCATTTCTGGGCGTGTATAACGATTGATCATTTTGGTTCCTCCGGTTCTATAGTGTTAGCTTTTATTGTATCCTATTAATTACCAAATATTTAAGGAATCTACTCTTTCAAGGGCTTCTTCTACTGTATTTGCTAAGATCGTAACATGTCCCATTTTTCTGCCAATTTTCGCTTCGTCCTTGCCATACAAATGTAAGTTCACATCAGAATACTCACTGATTTTCTCAATAACTTTTTGGAGATGCTCTCCTAAAATATTCACCATTACAGTAGCTGGTTTAACTAAATCAGTCTTTCCGAGCGGCCAATCACAAACGGCACGAATATGTTGGGCAAATTGCGACGTTTCACAAGCATCGATGGTATAATGACCTGAGTTGTGTGGTCTTGGTGCTAATTCATTCACATAGACATCCCCATCAATGGTAACAAACATTTCGACCGCTAATGTACCCACCATATCAAATGATTGTGCTAGATGAATCGCCATCTCTTCCGCCTTTTGCCTGACAGCACCTGAAATTCTTGCAGGAACAATACTTTGATGTAAAATATTGTTTCGGTGAACATTTTCGGCAATTGGAAATGTTTTTATCTCACCTGATACGCTGCGGGACACAATCACTGAAATTTCTAATGCGAAAGAAATCCACTTTTCTATAATTAATTTCCCTTTATTTTTTAAAGTTTCAAATGCTTTATCAATATCACTTTCAATTCGAATCACATACTGACCTTTTCCATCATAACCACCGCGACATGTTTTTAACACAGTCGGTAACCCAAGGTCTTCGATTGCTTCATGTAAATCTTCTTTTGTTTCGATGATCCGAAAAGGGGCAACTGTCACGCCAAATGACTCAATTGCTTTCTTTTCTTGTTCTCTATCTTGAGTTGTGGCCAATAATTGACTCCCTTGTGGCAAATATAAATTTGCTTCCAGCCACTTTGCCGTTTCTCGATCTATATTCTCAAATTCATACGTAAGCACATCACAAACATCAGCAAGTTGTTTTGCACCATCAAGGTCTTCATACTCAGCAATTACTTCTATATCAGCTACCTGCCCGCACGGAGATCCTTCTTTCGGTTCAAGAACTGCAATTCCATATCCCATTTCTCTAGCAGCCAAAGCCATCATTCTACCGAGTTGACCACCACCGAGAATTCCAATTGTACTTCCAGGATTAATCACTTTCTTACTCATAGTTTGTCACTACTCTCAAGTACTTTATTTGTTATCTCTTCTCGTCTCTTCTCAATAGCCTCCGCAATATCAGGAAACTGCGTTCCTAACATTTGTGCTGCTAATAATCCAGCGTTAGCCGCCCCCGCTTTTCCAATAGCAACTGTTGCTACCGGAACTCCGGCAGGCATTTGTACAATCGATAAAAGGGAATCCATACCATTTAGTGCTTTTGATTGAACTGGAACACCAATTACCGGTACTATTGTTTTAGCAGCTACCATCCCTGGTAAGTGAGCTGCTCCTCCCGCTCCGGCTATGATGACTTTAATCCCTCTTGCTTTTGCACCTTCTGCATATTCAAACATAAGATCTGGTGTACGATGTGCAGATACGACCTTCTTCTCATAAGGAATCTTTAGCTCTTCTAATATTTCACAAGCATGACTCATTGTATCCCAGTCGGACGTACTCCCCATTATAACGCCTACTAATGGTTCCATTAGTTAATTTCCTCCTATATGTTTTTAGCTTCCACTGAAGATTTTAGCATATTTTGTAGAAAAACCCATTTTTATTTCGTTACAATCTATCTAAATTCTATAAAAAAGTGTAGGCGCCTTGCTAAGCCGCGACAAGCACTGGAGGGCCGACAATAAGTGTCCCTATTTTTGGACACGTTTTGACGGACCGAAGTGATCTCGAGCGGCTAGGTGCCGGAACTAGATATAAAAAAAGTCAAGTGTCGTCGCTTTTTTCTCCTCAAAATAGAGAGAAAGCAAACGCACACTTGACTAATACCGTGCATATTAAATGCTCTGACAACTGTTAAAATAGAGCATTCATGCTTTCCCTCATAGTCTAATGATTTACGGTCATTAGGTAGAAACTTATGGGCCATATTCCCAAGATTATATGAGGTATGCTTAATTTCACATTCATCTTAACAGTTTTTTAGAATCATTGTCAACAAAAATCGAACATTAAATATTATCCAAAAACGATTGTTCGGGTTTTACATCATTCGACCTTCAAAGACAATTTTTTGACTGCAATGTTCAATTTCAACTTTTCCATTCTTTTTAACTTCTTTAAAAACGGGCTCTTCCATACGCCTTACAGGCGTATATCCTTCATGCTCAATGCGTTTCAAACAGTCTGAAATTGATTCACCTTCTTGCACTTCAAAACGTTTCTTTTTTGGTTTTTTTTCCATAATAATATCCTCCGTCAAGCAAACAAATTCAACTTAAGTTTATCATAGCCAATCAAATCATTATTATATTTCATTTATGTATTTTTAGTATTTTGCCTGTGACAATTTCTTTTAGATAGTAAATAAAGGGATTTTTTAGTGAAAAATTGGCTGCTTATAAATTGCCACAGGTTAAATTTATATTATTATCTATTTATTCGTCATCTAAATTTTTAACACTGACCTTCTTTTTTACTTGATTTGGGCGAATTAATCGGTGTAAATGTATCATTAACATTCCACGCTGGTATGATGCGTCGACTTTATCCTCTCGCACCGGATAAGGCAATTCAAGTGTTCTTTTAACTGAACCCTGAGGTATTTCCTCTTGAATTAGACGAAATCCATTATAATCTAAATGAACGTTCCCTCTTACCTCAATCGTCCTTTGATAGACATAAATATCGACGTCTTCAATCTTTAACCCTGGAATTGCAAATACACACAGAACTTCATTTCCAGATTCGTATACATTTACTTTAAAAGCATTGGTTTCAAATCCTAAATTTTCAAAACTTGAAAAAAAATCATCCCCTAGAAAACCTGGCAATAACTTCTTCCAATTATCAGGAAAATTATTATTCACCTTGCTCCCTCCCCATAACCTTTATAACTATTCATATGATTTTTTAATTTGTATGTGCCAGTACTTTATCAGTCAACTAACGTGAAAAGACTGACTTTGAACAAGCCAGTCTTCTCACCATTTTCAGTGTTTTTTATTTTAAATTTTTATATAACCGATTTCTTACTAACCTCTACTTAATATCCAAAGCCAGTAGTTCCTGCACCGTACCGAGTACCTACCCAAGATGCACCAATGATTATTAATAAAATAAACAGAACAACAAGTAAAGCAAAGCCTCCCCCTGTTGTATAACCAGCTCCTGTTCCTGCAACTTCACTCATTCTAAAACCTCTCCTTTAACGTGTAGTAATCTTGGACTTCACAATAGTAACATATGCAATACGTTTATCTCTGTGTGGGCTACAGTTAACTTTCGTTATAATAGGCTTTTTTCAGTTAATAAAAAAACACACCCAATATGGGTGTGTTTGCTTTTGCCTGGCAACGTCCTACTCTTACAGGGGGAAACCCCCAACTACCATCGACGCTGAAGAGCTTAACTGTCGTGTTCGGCATGGGAACGAGTGTGACCTCTTCGCTATCGCCACCAGACTTCGTAATTAATAATTAATAATTGATAATTAATAATTGTTATGGGCTTCTCAATGAAGCTTTCAAAACAACTTTTAACCAAGGAAAATTCATTCCCTCAAAACTAGATAACATAGATTAAGCACTTAAGAAGTTATTCACTTCGAAGTTATTACTTTCACCAATTATTAATTATACATTATAAATTATTAATTGGTTT
>NZ_JBJMAU010000012.1:0-82755 GCF_052119505.1 Anaerobacillus sp. MEB173 | reverse complement strand
GACAAAGTACATTCCAATCGGAGTGTGCTTTTTTTTGTATGCAAGTGTAAAAATAAAATTACACAATAAACTACAACATAAAGCTTTTATCGACGTTCTGTTCCTTTACATATTCTCTAGAATGAAGGGGAAAATATAGTTGTAACAAAAAGGAGGGGTACTTAATGGCACAAACATTACAAAATCTTATGACAACGAATGTAGCTACAGTAAGTCCGCAACAATCTGTTCAAGAGGCAGCAAAGTTAATGGAACAGCATAATGTGGGTTCTATTCCTGTTGTGGAAAATGGACAATTAAGAGGGATTATTACAGACCGAGATATTGCATTACGAGCTACGGCACATGGGATTGATTCAAATACTCAAGTGTCGGAATGTATGACAACGGATGTTGTTATGGCAAATTCAAGCATGGATGTTCATGAAGCAGCGAATCTAATGGCACAACGACAAATACGTCGTCTGCCAGTTGTTGATAATAATCAAATGGTTGGGATTGTAGCAATTGGGGATCTTGCAACTGTTGATATTTATGAAAATGAGGCAGGAGAAGCACTATCAAGTATTTCAACTCCTTCTAAACCAGAGGCTTAAAAAAAATCGCAAAATAAGGTCATGGTATAAACCATGATCTTATTTATTTTCATTAAAAAAAATGAATGTCAATAAAAGCGATAAATGGTTATCAATCGCTTTTATTGACACCAGTTACCTTTGTTCTTAGTTCTCAGAGGGAGAAGAATTTAATACTGCTCATTAAAAGGCAAATTCGTTATTGATTCACTGAAGAGTGCAGAAAGCTGCTCAGCTTCTCTTAAATCACGAGTATTAAATTTCTTATGAATATATTCTAAATCTGAGAGATCTAGAGGATCGAGTAAGGCGGAGCAACCTGTTTGTATACAAGTTACTAAAGGTTTTCCAAAAAATAAGTTTGAGTAGACGATAGAAAAGTCGTATCTTGTCTCCGTTGTACTAAAACCAAAGTGCTTTACATTTACATATTCATCTTCAACATAAAGGTTTTCAAACATTTTGTACCTCCTTTTATTTTAAAAAAAATTATAGTTCGTAAGCGATTCAAAAGGAGATATAAAATCTTCTTCAATGTTGTGGGGAACGATAAGGGAAAAATACAACGAAGCCAACTGAGGATAAATCATAAAGTGTGTTGAAAGCGCTTACCTAACAACATTTACTTTACTCAATACTGACGGGCTCAACGTCGGTTATATCATGTTGGCAATTTGGACAGAGCCAAATTTCTTCTTCAACAGATACTGAATAAGATACGGTTTCGCAATGCAAACAATCCTTTTTATACAAATGGCAACACCTCCTTCATGATAATGTTATTATATGTAACCATTTATAAATTCATACAAAAATCATTAAAAATTTAAATAAAAAAATAACAAAAGGAACTTCAATTTCCTGCAAATTTTTTAGGAAAGATAAACTTACCAAAAAAATTTGTCTATTTTGTGAAAAGAAATAGAAAAACAGAGAAAAATGGAGAATGCGTTTGAAATGCTATTGTTTTATACGCTTACATGCAGATTTAAGTTTGTGGATATCTGTGATACAATTCATTCTGTTAACAACGGACCCCGACTTTTATGAGAGATAAAAGTCAAAAAAAAATTTAATAGAATGAGGTGTACAATTGAACATACAAACAATTAAAAAAGAATGGTTTGGTAATGTAAAAGGTGATGTATTGGCAGGGATTGTTGTTGCACTTGCCTTAATACCGGAAGCGATTGCTTTTTCCATCATTGCTGGTGTTGATCCGATGGTGGGGTTATATGCATCATTCTGTATTGCTGTTGTGATTGCTTTTGTTGGCGGTCGACCTGGGATGATTTCAGCTGCTACGGGTGCAATGGCCTTACTTATGATTACGTTAGTCGCTGAACATGGACTTCAGTATTTACTAGCAGCTACGATACTAACCGGGATCATTCAAATACTTTTTGCGTGGGCAAAAATTGCGAGGTATATGAAGTTTATCCCACGCTCAGTCATGATTGGCTTTGTCAATGCACTTGCTATATTAATTTTCACATCACAGCTTCAACACTTTGTTGGTGAGACATGGGTAATGTATGCGATGGTTGCAGGAGCATTAGCAATTATTTATATTTTTCCACGCTTTACTAAAGCAGTTCCGTCACCACTTGTAGCGATTATTGTTATTACCGTCATTGCAATTATGATCGGAAGTGATGTACGTACAGTAGGTGATATGGGTGCATTAACACAACAATTACCAATGTTTCTTATTCCTTCAATTCCTTTAACATTGGATACTTTAATGATTATTTTTCCATATTCATTGGCCCTTGCAATTGTGGGGATCTTAGAGTCACTTTTAACAGCTTCCATTGTTGATGATATGACGGATACAGAAAGTGATAAAAATAAGGAAACTCGCGGTCAAGGGATCGCTAACATTGTAACAGGTTTCTTTGGCGGTATGGCTGGATGTGCGATGATTGGACAATCAGTCATTAACGTGAAATCTGGCGGAAGAGGACGTCTATCGACTTTTGTAGCAGGTGTCTTTCTTCTATTCTTAATCATTGTCCTAGGTGGGGTAGTTGTCCAAATTCCAATGGCAGCACTTGTTGGTGTGATGATTATGGTTTCGATTGGAACGTTTGATTGGAATTCATTAAAGCAAATTCGAGTAACACCAAAGACAGATGTAACGGTTATGGTCGCTACTGTTGCTGTTACAGTTGTAACACACGACCTTTCAAAAGGTGTATTCACTGGTATTATTTTAAGTGCAATTTTCTTTGCAGCAAAAATCTCAAAAGTGTATGTAACATCGATGATGGTTAATGAAGGAAGAAAGAAAATTTACCGTGTGAGAGGGCAATTATTCTTTGCTTCCGTTACAGATTTTGTGGCTGCATTTAATTTTAAAGATAATGTTAGTAAAGTAGAGATTGATCTTTCTGAAGCTCATCTTTGGGATGATTCAGCAGTTGGAGCAATTGACAAGGTTGTCTTAAAATATCAGCAAAATAATATTGCAGTTAAATTGACTGGTCTGAATGAATCAAGTTCAGCACTAGTAGAAAAATTAGCTGTTCATGATAAACCAGGTGCGAAAGTGTCTGGACATTAAGTCGAATATTAACAATGAATCCCTTTGTAAAACAATACAAAGGGATTTTCTTTTTGAAATGAGTATTCTTTTTTTAGCAGCTTATCAAAAACGCTTACATATTCCTAATATAGGTACCGAATGGGTAATTTCAATTCATAAACAGCTCTTGGCCTTCCTTGGCTAAAGGGCTTTTCTTCACCAACAATAGATAGGTAGTCATGAGTTAGAAACTTTTTTAAGATTCTTTCTGCTGTTCGGCGGCTAACATCTAAATAGTCAGCAAGGTCATTTGAAGTAAAATGAGAAGTATTTCTTGATTTAATAAATTGGATAACTTTATCCATATTAGTTGTACTTAACTGTAGTTTTTTTGCAAGGTTTTGTATTTCTTGGTCTTCAGTTTTTAGCCGATATTGTTTTTTGTCTTCATTTAATGGCCCGATAATCCGTTTATCTTCAGTAATGATAAAAGCACTATTTTTATCTGGGGAATTTTGAGCGTGCTTGAGAGCTATTTTGGCATGATTTTTAGCATCTTTTGTTGTCAAACCAAAACCAAACCCGATGTTAATCACTGAAGTGGTTTTTCCTTCGATCTCAGAAAGCAGGGGCAACGAAGTTAATTGCTCAGTAACATCTTCAATGCTCCCTTTTGTTCCAAAAAGTATAAAATAGTCTTTCTCAAGGTGGATAGAGGCATTAATCGTTTTGGCAAAAGTAATGAGTATTTTGTTCACGTCGTCGAAAATAGTATCTTGTTCTGAAATGTGCTGACCAATGGAAATGAGACCAACAGCGATTTGGGACTTGTTTCGTTTCTCTAATTCCCCAATTGTTTTCGCTTCGTATAATGAGTCTATGATCGTTTTTTCAGGATCAATCATTTTAAGACAGTTAATTCCTTTTTGAGTTAGTTGGTCATAAACTGCGTGAATACTTGTCAGAACTAGACTAACTTTATCATTATTCCATAGGGTTGTATGGAAATTTATAATTTCCTCTAGTTTAAATGACTGTTTATTATTTTCTAGGATCGATGGATAGTCTTTAATATAAAGATTTTTTGGTGAGAGTTTTAAATCATTTACTACATTTTCTATATATTTTTTATCTGCTAAATCGATGGCTATTCGCTCAATTGGTATCTGATAGTGGTGCTGAATATACAAAAGTGATAATGTAAGTGCGTGTTCATCTAGCGAGAGATGTACAATTGGAATGTGTAAATTTTCAATTTCCATTTTTGAAAAATAATAAGGCAAAACACCTGAGAAAAAGAGGACATCACACGGTTTAAGGTGTTTGATTAATTTTACAGATTCACGTGGATCTTTATAAACATAAGGAATAATTTCAATGTCCTTGATTTCTTTTTCATAGAGCTTTATTTGACTGAGAAATTCATTAGAGCCAAACACAGCAATCTTAATCTTCATTTGATAAATTGATACCTCCAAAAAATATTGCACTTTTCATTAGTATACATGAACATTGACGGATATAGCGTTAGAAGATATCATATACTTAATTAGCGACTATTAAGCGACAACTTATTTTACCTAAATTTTTATAAAAGGAGTGAAGACGATGAAAATTACAGCCGTCAGTATTTATGGAATACATCTTCCATTAAAAGAACCGTTTATCGTTAGCTATGAAACGTATACGTCTATGCCTGCAATAATTGTTAGAATGGAAACGGATCAGGGGATCGTCGGTTATGGGGAAGGGGTTGCAGATGACCATGTCACAGGAGAAACGTGGGCTAGTACATTTCAAGTTTTAAAAAATACACTTCTCCCAGCTATTGTAGGAGAAAATCCATTTCATATTGAAAAGATCCATGAAATTATGGATCAAAGAATATATAGTTCTCCAACGGCCAAAGCAGCCATTGACATCGCATGCTATGACATCATAGGTAAGGTGGTGAAACAACCTGTTTATCAGTTAATAGGTGGTAAGTATCATGAAAAGTTTCCGGTTGCCTATGTATTAAGTATTCTAGAACCAAAAGAAATGGCAGCTGAAGCAATTCAAGCTGTTAAAAATGGGTACACTATTTTGAAAATGAAAGTCGGTACCGATAAAGAAACAGATATTGAACGGATAAGAGCCGTTCGTGAAAAAGTTGGAGAGAAGGTTAAGATTCGTGTCGATGCTAATCAAGGTTGGGTAACGAGTGCAGATACATTATATGTATTAAATAGAGTTAAAGATTGTGAGATTGATTGGATTGAACAACCTGTATTAGCTGATGATATTGACGCTTTAGTAGAAGTCAAGCAAAAAACGGATATTCCAGTCATGGTTGATGAAGGTTTAAAAGGAAATAAAGAAATGCGTGAAATTATTATGAAGCGAGCTGCGGACAAAATTAATATTAAATTAATGAAATGTGGAGGAATTTACCCAGCAGTTAAACTTGTGCATCAAGCTGAAATGGCTGGCATGAGTTGTCAGATTGGTTCTATGGTTGAATCTTCTATCGGATCTGCTGCTGGATTTCATGTAGCCTTTGCGAAGAAAAATATTACAAGTGTTGAGTTAACTGGACCATTAAAATTTAAAAAGGATATTGGACACTTATCTTATAATTTACCATATATTCAATTGAATGATCTTCCTGGATTAGGTGTCGATGTTGATGAATATGTTCTTCATGAATTAGCAGAAATGCATGAAGTAGTTAAGGAGGAGAGATAATGGATATCCTTTATAAAGGAACACTAGTATGTCAAACAAATCATAAATATGAAAACTTTCAAGTTAGTAAACTTAACCATAGCCATATTACACAAGTTATGCAAGTGCAAAGTAATGTTCTAGAACATGTGCAGGTGAAAGAGTCTTTACAGCCTTTAACGGGTGAAGAGTTTGATTACATATTTAATGGAGGGGGACTCATCATCGGTGTGTTTGTTGAGCGTCATTTAATTGCATTTCGAGCTCTTCTTTTTCCTGGTAATCATATTGAAAATTTAGGGCGTGATTTAGGATTAACAAAAGAAGAACAAATGAAAGTTGTTCATCAAGAAATATCATGTGTCTTACCTGAATATCGTGGTAACGGTTTACAAAAGCAATTAGCTAGCTTAATTATGAAAGAATTTAATCAATTACAACATGACTATCGTTATCTATGTTGTACAGTCTTCCCGACAAATTTTCCTAGTCTAATAGATAAATTCACTCAGGAGATGCTCATTGCTAAGATAACAGAGAAGTATAGCGGAAGAATGAGATATGTCCTTTTTAAAGACTTAGAACGTAAACGCAAGCTTGACGAAAATACGATTATTGCAATACCAATAAACGATTACGAACGACAAAAAAAGTTATTAAAACTTGGATTTTATGGATTTGGTTTGAAGGAAGAAAATGGGGAAACGGTTGTTCTTTTTGGGGAATTCTTTTAATTAAAAAACAAAAACTAGGAGATATGACTATGAGGCATATTGTGGAAGAACTAGTAGAGAAATTGAATGAGGTTTTTGAGCATCTACATGCTAACCCTGAGTTAAGCTGGAAAGAAGAGAAGACAACAGTATATATAAAGCATTTAGTAGAGGAATATGGGGTTGAAGTTAAGACATTTCCAGATTGTACGGGACTTATTGCTGAAATTGGAAATGGTAAACCTGTTGTCGCAGTACGAGCCGATATGGATGCACTTAGTCAAGAAGTAGATGGGGTTATACAGGCAAATCATTCATGTGGGCATGATGCTCATATGACGATTGCTGTTGGTGTACTGTTCACTCTTCTTAAGCTGAAGCTTTCGAAAGGAACAGTTCGGTTTATCTTTCAACCTGCAGAAGAAACAGGAAATGGCTCATTAAAAATGATAGAAAAGCAGGTTGTAAATGACGTCGATTATTTATATGGTGTCCACTTAAGGCCTATCCAGGAATTGAAGGGCGGTCAGGCTGCACCGGCTATTATTCATGGTGCAGGATTATTTATTGAGGGAAAGATTATTGGTGAAGATACTCACGGAGCACGTCCTCACTTAGGGGTTAATGCGATTGAAGTTGGGGCAACGATTGTAGAATTATTAAAAGGGATCTACCTTGATCCACAAGTTCCTTATTCAGTTAAAGTTACAAAATTTCATTCAGGTGGACAAAATGCAAACATTATCCCTGGCTCGGCTATGTTCTCGCTTGATATGCGAGCACAATCCAATAATGCTTTACAACAGTTACACTCTAAAGTGAAACACAAGATTAATGCAGTGAAAAGTATGTACGATGTAAACATTATTTTAAGGACAATTGATTATGTCCCAGCTGCCGAAATAGATAAACAGGCTCAAGCATTTATGAAAGAGGCCATCATCCAAGTACTTGGTAAAGACAATACCGTTGACCCAATTGTAACATCTGGTGGTGATGACTTCCATTATTATACAATAAAACATCCGAATATAAAGGCTACAATGCTAGGACTTGGTGCTAATTTGAAACCAGGACTCCACCATCCTAAAATGACTTTTGATCGAAAGGCAATATTAACCGGTATTGAAATTTTAACCCATGCATTGATAAATACATTAAATCTACCAGAAAGTCATAAGTAGCTCTATTTTTCAACATATTAGAGTAACCTCTAGTCATCGTGCTAGAGGTATACTATTTAATTAAGAATAAGCATCATTTAATTAAGGCGGTGTGGACAAAGGAACTTCATTGGTGCTTCTCTATTCCTCAGCACCCTTTTTCGCAGAAAAGAAAAAAATTTTGCGAAAAGAAAATTAGTACAAATATTTTTGCACTATGAATCTTGAAATATTCTAAAGAGTCAGAAAAGAAGACTTGGGAAAATTGGCATGATTATTGCTTAATTAAATATTGAAGGTGTCGTTATCTATATAAACAATATTAAAGAGTAAGGAGGAGATCGAGGATGGTCTATATAAAGGGATACGTCTAGCCCTTCCTTGAGTATGGGGGTACGTTAACATCTGTATTTGTTCCTGGAATACATGTGCAATCTTTATATTTGCAACATTGGCTGTTCATCCATTTGAATATGCACCTTACGCTATTTTGAATTTAGTTGTTCCATTTATTTCTCTTCTTTACGCTTAGACTGGATTCTCAATTACACCTTTAACTGAGGGAGAATTTAAGCATATGGGAGAAGATGGAAAAGTTGTTTAACTTGGAAGTTCAATAAGGTAAATATGCTTGGTATCTTAATGGTTATAGTACGAAAAATGGTAGGAAATTAAATAGTTTTCGTGGCTAGTGAACAAACAAAAAATAATACGATAAGGGGTTAAGTTATGGCTCAAACTGGTACAGATCGCGTAAAAAGAGGAATGGCTGAAATGCAAAAAGGCGGCGTTATTATGGACGTTGTCAATGCAGAACAAGCAAAAATTGCTGAGGAAGCTGGTGCTGTAGCGGTAATGGCACTTGAGCGTGTTCCTGCTGATATTCGTGCAGCTGGCGGCGTAGCTCGTATGGCAGATCCAACAATCATAGAAGAAGTGATGAACGCTGTTTCGATTCCGGTAATGGCGAAAGCAAGAATTGGGCATATCGTAGAAGCGAAAATTTTAGAAGCAATGGGTGTTGACTACATTGATGAAAGTGAAGTATTAACTCCAGCTGATGAAGTATATCACCTTTATAAGCGTGATTTCACAGTTCCATTTGTTTGTGGTGCTCGTGACTTAGGTGAAGCTGCTCGCCGTATTGGTGAAGGTACGTCAATGATTCGTACAAAAGGAGAGCCTGGTACAGGTAATATTGTTGAAGCAGTTCGCCATATGCGTATGATGCAAGCGCAAATCAAAAAAGTTGCTTCTATGTCAACAGATGAGTTAATGACTGAAGCAAAAAATATTGGTGCCTCTTATGAGCTATTACTTCAAATTAAAGAAACAGGTAAGCTTCCAATTGTTAACTTTGCAGCAGGTGGTGTTGCAACTCCAGCAGACGCTGCATTAATGATGCAGTTAGGTGCAGATGGCGTATTTGTAGGCTCTGGTATCTTTAAATCAGATAACCCTGAGCGCTTTGCACGTGCAATTGTTGAAGCTACTACGCACTATGAAGACTATAAGTTAATTGCAAAGTTATCAAAAGGCCTTGGTTCAGCAATGAAAGGGATTGAAATTTCATCCTTAGAGCCGTCTGAACGTATGCAGGATCGCGGCTGGTAATTAACTTGAATTGAAATTTTTGGAACCATTTCTAAAACTATGATTTTTCATGCTAACTAACCACCAAAGTCATTAATGTCCAAGGTGGTTAGTTAAATTTTTACTTTTTTTGTAATGGTTCTAAATTTTTTTGTACAAGTTGTATAAAAATATAGAGTTGAATTTTACTATAAGGGATAATTGTAATTTGCGTAATTCATTACTAAAATGAACATAATTGAAGGAATATTCCGAAAATAAGGAAAGCCATTTTGAGTGATTTATTGATAGCGCTATCAAAAAAATGAATCATTTGGGGGGGATTATTTTTATTTATATTGCTACGATCCAGTAGTTCTCAATGTGTTTTAATATTAATTTTCATTATTCAATGCCATTTAAAAACAACAAAATCGGGGGGATGCAAATATGGAACACTCAATATTATCATTGTTACCACCAGTATTGGCACTATTAATGGTAATCGTAACGAGGAGAGTACTGCTCTCATTAGGTGTGGGGATTATAATTGGAGGATTAATGGTTAATTCATTTAGTCCACTTGATACACTCACACAAATTTTTTCAATTGCCGGTTCGATTTTTGTTGTTGACGGTGGGCTAAATACGTGGGAACTATATATTATCTTTTTTTTATTGATTTTAGGAATGATTTCTTCACTCATTTCATTAGTAGGTGGAAGTCGTGCCTTTGGTGAGTGGGCGATGCAACGAGTACAAACAAGAGTAGGGGCACAATTGGTAGCATTTTTTCTTGGTATAATCATCTTTGTCGATGATTATTTTAATAGTTTAGTTGTCGGTAATGTAAGTCGTCCATTAACTGATAGACATAAGATTTCTCGGTCAAAGCTTGCCTATATTGTTGACTCGACAGCGGCTCCTGTATGTATACTAACTCCAATTTCAAGTTGGGGAGCTTACATTATTACACTTATTGGTGGAATCTTTATTACTCATGGTGTTACTCAATATGAGGCACTTCAAGCATTTATATTAATGATTCCAATGAATCTATACGCTATACTGACATTATTGATGGTTGTAGCGGTTATCATCTTTAAACTAGATTTTAGTTTGATGAAAAAACATGAAGAACAAGCAATAAATAGTAAAATAGTGATCGATGAGTATAAAGTTTTAATACAAAAAGAACGGAATGATGAAAATGTCTCTGCAAGTGGAAAAGTAGGAGACCTGCTTTGGCCCATTATAACCTTAGTTTTTGGAACCACTTTTTTTATGATTTTAACTGGAATACAAGCCTCTGATGGTGAAATTAATGTATTGATGATTTTTGAGAATACTGATGTAACTGCCTCACTGCTGTATGGAGGTTTGTTGGGGCTGTTAGTTGCAACCGTGTTAGTGCTTTTAAAGCATATACCAGTAAGTGTATTTGGTAAAGGGTTATGGACTGGTGTAAAGGCAATGCTACCAGCAATTTATATTCTCTTCTTTTCCTGGATCATTATTGACATTATAGCTGAATTAGGAACGGGGACTTATCTAGCTGGGCTTGTCAATGAGCATATTAACACAGCTTACCTACCAGTGTTGTTATTTATTATTGCAGGATTTATGGCTTTTTCAACAGGTACGTCTTGGGGGACGTTTGCCATTTTATTACCTATAGCGGGTGAGATCGCCGCATTAACAGATATAAGTCTTATTCTACCAGTGATAGCCGCTGTTATGGCAGGATCAATATTTGGAGATCATTGTTCGCCGATTTCAGATACAACAATCTTATCTTCAACCGGGGCTGGTTGTCATCATATTGATCATGTTATGACCCAGTTACCATATGCCTTAATTATTGCGGGTATTACAATCATCGGCTACATTGTATTGGGGATTACTGGTAGTGTGATGGTAGGATTATTGGTCTCGATTCTTATATTAATTTCTTTCATTATTTTAATGAAAAAAAGGATTATCATGGACAGACGTGAATCAGCAACAGTAAACGAAAATTTATAAAGGTTACATTATTAATAGAATAAGAAATATACTTATGATGGCTGGGGCTATTGTTATATTTAACATGGTCCTAGCCAAATTCATCTTAAGAGGAGCTAGATACTATGCAGTTGTCTTCACATTTTGAATGGGTTTTACATCAAATCAATGAAGGTGTTCATATGGTCGATAAAGATGGAATTACCGTTTTTTATAATCAAGCAATGGCAGACATTGATGGCCTTAGTCCGGAGAAAGTCATTGGGAAAAATATTTTTCATTTGTACCCATCATTGACAGCTGAAACAAGTACATTAAACATGGCCTTGTCAAAGGGGGAAAAAACAGAAGATAAAATGCAAACCTATAAAAATTTACAAGGAAAACATATTACGACGATTAATAGTACTTACCCTTTATATAGGGGAGGTCAAATCATTGGAGCAGTAGAATCTGCCAAGGATATTACGAAAATTGTTAGCATGTATGACCAAACGATAGAATTACGAAAGAAACTCTATGAGAAGAAAAAAGGAAAAGATTCTAAAGGGACTGCCGACTATCAATTTAGTGATTTAATCGGAGAGAGCAGACCATTCCAAGAAGCTGTTAGTATAGCAAAGAAAGCTGCACGGTCAGATTCTCCAGTTATGATCTGCGGAGCTACTGGAACTGGAAAAGAGTTAGTAGCACAAAGTATACATAATGGGAGTAGAAGATGTGAGGAATCATTTATAGCTCAGAATTGTGCAGCTGTACCTAGAGAGTTAATGGAAGGGCTCTTGTTCGGTACGACAAAAGGAGCTTTTACTGGAGCAATTGATCGTCCAGGTATTTTTGAACAAGCGAATGGAGGTACATTGTTTTTAGACGAATTAAATAGTCTTGAATTATCTTTACAAGCGAAATTACTGCGTGTTTTACAGGATGGTAAAATAAGGAGAATCGGTGCTGAAGTTGAAAAGGAGGTAGATGTTCGCATCATTACAGCAATGAACATTAGCCCTGAAAAGGCTTTGGAGCAAAATATTTTACGTTCGGATTTATACTATCGTTTAAATGTTGTTCACATTCAGCTTCCACCACTTCAAGAGCGAAAGAGAGATATTTCATTATTGGTTACCCATTTTATTGAAAAATTTAATCATATGTTTGGTACTCATGTTCATGAGATAAGTAGAGAAGCTTTACAGCATTTATATAGCTATCATTGGCCAGGTAATATTCGTGAACTTGGTCATGCGATTGAGTCTGCCTTTAATATTATTGACCTTGGATATGAAAGATTAGAAAAACATCATTTACCAGCGCACATCTTTAAATCTCCCACTCCTTCCATACCAGAAGTAACCCGTTTTGTTCCAACGAAGGATTCAATTGATTTACCGAACATGATGGAGGAATTTGAGCGAGAAACCATTATTAGTGTGTTTGAAAAGAATGGCGGGAATGTAAGTCAAACAGCAAAGGCTCTTGGATTAAAGAGGCAGGCTTTGCAATACAAATTAAATAAATATGAGATTGAATTTACATGCAAAAAAACTGGCAGCAAATGATTTTTCGTTGTTGCCAGTTTTTTTGCATTCTCTGGTAAAAAAATAAAAAGATTACTATTTTAAGATTGTAAGTGCATGTAAAATGTTTTTTTTAGAAAAATAAAAAGCCTGTAAATATCAGCATTTCTGTATCAAATCAAATGGGATAATCTGAATTTTTTTATATTTTTGTAAATTCTCTATCAGATTGGCACCCTTTTTGCTTATTAGTAACAGTGAAAGAAAAATTAGTAGTAATGATAAGGGGGATTCATGATGACTGGAGGAAGCAAAGTAATGAAACCATTCGATGTAAGAGAGGGCCGTCACTATACCGATATTGAACTCTGGAAAGATGTGCCTCAAGAAAAGTGGGATGATTGGATGTGGCAATTAACGAATACGATTCGTACACTTGAAGATTTAAAGAAAGTTGTTAATTTAACTCCAGAGGAAGAAGAGGGGGTACGAATTTCTACTCAAACCATTCCTTTGAATATTACACCATATTATGCTTCACTAATGAATCCTGATGATCCGCGTTGTCCGATTCGTATGCAATCCGTCCCTTTGTCTGCTGAGATTCATAAAACGAAGTACGATTTAGAAGATCCACTGTCAGAAGATGATGATTCACCTGTACCTGGGTTAACACATCGTTATCCAGACCGTGTATTGTTTCTCGTTACAAATCAGTGCTCAATGTATTGTCGTTACTGTACCCGTCGAAGATTCTCTGGGCAAGTAGGAATGGGAGTACCTAAGAAACAGATTGATGTTGTCATTGATTATATTCGTAACACTCCTGAGATTCGAGATGTATTAATCTCTGGTGGAGACGGGCTACTAATTAATGACACAATTTTGGAATACATTCTGAAAAACCTTAGAGCGATTCCACATGTAGAGATTATTCGAATCGGAACGAGGGCACCGGTTGTTTTTCCACAGAGAATTACTGAGAATTTGTGCAATATTTTGAAGAAGTATCATCCAGTATGGCTAAATACACATTTTAATCATTCACTTGAGCTTACAGACGAAGCAAAAAAAGCTTGTGATATGCTTTCGATGGCAGGAGTTCCACTTGGCAACCAATCAGTTATTCTATCCGGAATCAATGATAGTACACATATTATGAAAAAATTAGTCCACGACTTAGTAAAAGCTCGTATTCGACCATATTATATTTACCAATGTGACTTGTCTGAGGGAATCGGGCATTTTCGAGCCCCAGTTTCTAAAGGATTAGAGATTATTGAAGGACTTCGTGGACATACGTCTGGTTATGCTGTACCTACCTTTGTAGTTGATGCACCTGGCGGCGGAGGAAAGATTGCGCTCCAACCAAACTATTTGATTTCCCAAAGTCCTGACAAGGTAGTATTACGTAATTTTGAAGGTGTAATTACAACATATCCAGAACCAAAAAATTATACTCCTGGTCGAGCAGATGCATACTTTGAAGAAGTATATGGTACAAAAGACGAGGCGAGATCAGTTGGAGTTGCGGCATTGTTAAAGGATGAGAAATTTAACCTTGTTCCGGAAGGGCTCCGCCGTCTTGATAAACGAAAAAATTACAGTTCATCAGAAGGGCATTCATCTCTAAAGGATCGGCGTCATAAAAGAGATGAAATGAAAAAGAAGTTAATGAAAGCTAAAGAGAGAAAAGCAGAATAAATAAGTTCTCATCATTAGAAAGGGGTGTCTGTTATGCAATGTACATGGTGTGAAAAGAAAGAAGTACAAGAAACGACGAAGACTTGTTATTGGGTCATGCCAGACGGAAAGGATTATGTTGAGATTTCCCAAATTCCGGCAAAGTCGTGTCAAAATTGCGGAATATATTTGACTGATGAAATGAATCAAGAAATTGACAATCACTTATATATGAAAGACTTATCTGATTATTCAAACAGCATTACATTTAACGATTTACTAGAAGCACCAGTAATCGATGTATTCTCACTAAAATAAATTAAAAATTGAGTAGCTCAAAAAAAGTATGTCTTAACTGAATGAATAATGTTTTTAAGGATATTTCAAAAAAGGGTAAGGTATCTTTTTTGAAATATCCTCCTTACTAAGAGGTGAAGGAAATGAAAAAAGTTAATATTCCCTATATATTAAAATACGAGTCTCATAAGTGTCATACGATGAATCTTTATATTGATTTTGCCAGTCAACGTTTACGTGTCGATAATTATCGTGGCAATATCGCTTCTATTGTGACACGAGCTGAGGAGGTTGCGATAGACCATTCTCTGTCAAAAATTATTATTAAAGCGAAAGAAGGAGATTGGAGACAATTAGTGTCTAATGGTTATCAGCTCGAGGGAATCATAGAAGGCTATTTTAGCGGAAGTGATGCGTATTTTATGACGTATTATTTATCAGATGATCGACGAATAAGTAAATATTGGAAAAAAGAGGATAAGATTATTAAAAGTGTTACAGAGCTATCAGATCATGAACAGAATCAAACTCTACCTAGTGGTTACACGATACGACTTGCAACTAAAGAGGATGCAAGTTCACTTGCAAAATTATATCACCTTGTCTTTCCATCTTATCCAACCCCAATGAATGAAGAAAATTATATCGGAAAAGTCATTGATGAAGGAACAATCTTTTATATCGTTGAATGGAAGAATGAAATTGTTAGTGCTGCTTCAGCGGAAGTAAATACCGATGATCATAATGCGGAAATGACTGATTGTGCAACGCTCCCAGAGCACCGTAAGCATGGATTTATGAAAGTACTCATTACAGAGCTTGAAAAGAGGCTTATTAAACAGAACATATATTGTTCATATTCGCTAGCTCGGGCTCAATCTTTTGGAATGAATGCAGTCTTTTGGAAATTAGGGTATCGTTACAACGGTAGATTAACAAAGAACTGTGAAATATTTGGTGAATTGGAAGATATGAATCTTTGGGTGAAGAAGTTAGATGCTACTCATGTAGATAAGAGTTAGTAAATATTTTCCATATGGGAAATATTTCTTGTAATATGAAGAGCTAAAGAGTAAAAGGTAGCCAAAAGGCTACCTTTTACTCTTTACTGTTTGAATCAATTTGATTTAATTGGTTTACTAATTTGAAGGCCATTAAAGCTAATTGCAATTTCATACGTTCATCTGCGGATTTAAGATGATAACCAGTCTTTTCCTCTATTTGCTTTAATCGATATTTTAATGTATGGCGGTGAATATATAATTCAGATGCTGTCGCTTGAATACTTTGGTTATTATTTAAGTAAACTTCTAGCGTCTCTAACAAGTCAGTTCCACGACGTGTATGATCAATTAATGTGCCTAGACAATCAAAATAAAGATTTTCTAAATTTATTCCTGATTCCCTCATTTCTAGTAATAAATGGTACATACCAAGATCATCATAATGAATAATAGAAGTTGGTTTAAATAATAGGTTTGATAAACGGACAGCCTGTTGGGCCTCAATTACACTTTTTGATAAATCATTAATTTCATCGTAACTTCTACCTATACCAATATAAATAGGTATCTTTGGGAAAAAATATAACCATTGTTTTTCGATATCTAAGGCTAATTGAAGACAGTACTGATGAATTTCCTTTTGATTATTTCCAATAGCTTCAGTTAAAAGGATTAACGAATCTAGCTTTGATCGAACAGCATGGGTGATCTTTTTTTGTTTTAGTACTTGATTAACGATCTGAAACAGTTTATTGAAAAAATTTCCCATATCCTGTTTTTTTCTATTATTGAGCTTAAATGTAATAAAGAAAACTGTTTGCTTAGCGGATAAGTCATAACCTAGTTTTCTTGCTTGTTCAAGTACGGTGTCTTTATTTGTATATTGGTTATTGATAATGTCATCAAGGAAATCCCCTTGTAACCTCAATTGTGTCTCTTCCACGGCTACTTGTTTCAAATGTTCAATTGCATAAACAGTCGCTGCATGCTCAATCGCAATAGCATCCATTTCTCTCCACTGATTATTTGGTTTAATCGCTAAGATATAACCATAACAGTGCTCTTTTGTGATAATTGGACAAATAGTCAAATCATAGTTTAGGAAATTTAAATACTTCATCTCCTTTTTTTCCTTACATTTTTTTAACTCGCTTTCTATGGTAGTTGAGTTGGAATTCAAAAAAAGTTCAAAACTCTCTATGGACATACCTGCTTCTGGGAGTGAGTACGAATTAACAATCTCGTTTAAGTCACTGTAAATAATGATGGTTGCAGATGTTAAGCTTGATAACGTTTTTGTGATATCTAATAAACTATGATTATTAAGAACATGTTTTGTCAATTCTTTATGGATTTTAACAGAATATTCCAATAATTGTATTTGGTTATTAACAATCTGTTCTAATATCTCCTTTGTGATCATTGAGAAATTTATGTCATTTGGTATTTCTATTAATGGTAGCCCGCTTTCGTTAGCAACCTCAATAAAACTTTCAGGAATTTCATGTATGTAGAAACCTGTATAAAGTGCTACACCTGAAAGTCTATTTAATTTTAATAATTGGCGAAAGTTTTCTTGGCTTTCCACATTTTTATCTAAGCCAAATCCTGTTGTAATTAAAAACTCCCCATCTTGTAAACGAGAAGTGTCTTCAATTACTTCAACGATTGTTACCCATTTAATTCTCTTTGATAAACCTGAGTGGCCAGCAACAAGTTGTGTTTTTTTCATAATCGGTAATTGCAGTGCTTCACTAATACTAATTGCCATGTTTATCCCCTTCTCAACTCGTTATATTTGTTTATTAAGGTAATGAATAGTTTGTAAAAGATAAGATTGATAAATTAACAGTATTGTACAAACAACTATTTTCAAAAAGCTTGTTAGCTATAGGGAGAGTTTATCATAATTGGTCCATATTCTTTATAGATTTTTATTTTTATACATAGTGTACAAAAATAAACGTTTTCTTTTTATAGTTTAGTCGAATAGTATCAACCCTTTATATCCAATAAAATAATGGTAGGACAATTATTAAGAATTATCAGAAAAATAGATGCAGAGGCGGTTACATGGCGTGGTTGGGTGTAGGAATCACTAGTAAGCTTGAAAGGAAAAGGAGGTAGAGTCGTGAAGCGAGATCACTTAATTAAGCCTGTTTTACAAGTCGAGTATCCAATGGCTGAGTATGGTAGAGGCGTGTATCTATATGATAAAAACAATAAAAATTACATTGACGGCTCATCTGGTGCGGTTACAGCAAGTATAGGACATGGGGTACCGGAAATTATCGCAGCAATGAATAAACAAGCGGAAAAAGTTTCATTTGTATATCGTTCACAATTTACAAGTGAACCAGCTGAGGCATTAGCGAAAAAGCTAAGTGATATAACACCGGGAGACTTGAATTGGTCGTTCTTTGTAAATAGCGGATCAGAAGCAACGGAAACCGCGATGAAAATTGCTATTCAATATTGGCAAGAACAAGGAAATTATACGAAAAACAAAGTGTTATCTAGATGGATGAGTTATCACGGGATAACAATGGGGGCTTTATCGATGTCAGGTCATGTTGCGAGAAGAGAACGATTTGTCCCTTTGTTGGAGGATTTTCCTAATATCTCAGCACCATATTGTTATCGTTGTCCCTATGGAAAAACATATCCAAGCTGTAAACTTTTGTGTGCAAAAGAACTAGAAAGAAACATTCAAAGAATTGGTCAGGATCAAATAGCAGCATTTATTGCTGAACCAATTATCGGAGCCGCAGCAGCTGCTGTTGTTCCGCCAGAAGACTATTATTCCGAAATAAAAGCAATCTGTGAAAAGTATAATATCTTATTCATTGCTGATGAAGTGATGACAGGTATTGGTCGAACCGGAAAAATGTTAGCAATGGAACATTGGGGTGTACAGCCTGATATTGTTGCTCTTGGAAAGGGAATGAGTGCCGGTTATACACCAATGGCAGCAACGATTGTAAGTGATCGAGTTATGTCCCCAATCTTAAACGGATCAAAAGTAATCATGAGCGGACATACGTACAGCGCAAACCCACAGTCAGCAGCGGTATCACTTGCCGTCCTTGACTATATTGAAAAACACAATCTAGTAGAGAAAGCAGAAAGAATGGGGAATTATTTAAAAGGAAAGTTAGAGAAACTCTCACAAAGGTTTTCTTTTATTGGAGACGTTCGTGGGGAAGGTTTACTCTTAGGAGTTGAATTTGTATCGGATAAGAATCGTAAAACTATATTTCATTCTGATGTCAAACTATCAAATCTTATCATTCAACAATCAATAGAAAAAGGCCTACTTGTTTATCCTGCCAACGCTGGAGATGAAGGGATTAACGGTGATGCGATTCTTATAGCACCCCCACTAGTAATATCTAAACAAGAAATCGATGAATTGGTTTCTAGGTTTAGTGAAGCACTTCTGAGTGTTGAAAAACTACTAAATCAAGAGAGAGGCTCAATGGAGGAACAGAAAAATGAAAGTTTGCAGTATTGAACAAGTAGTAGAGAAATTCAATGATGGAATGACATTGATGTATGGTGGTTTTGGCGGGGTTGGAAATCCTCCAACGCTTATTGCAGCACTTCTTAATAAAGGGGTTTGTGACCTGAATTTAATAGGAAATGATGCAGGTTTTCCTGATATCGGTATTGGTAGGTTAGTCAGCCAAGGAAGAGTTAAGAGTTTAATTGCATCACATATTGGCTCCAATCCTGTGGCTGGAAATCTTATGAGTGAAGGAAAGCTCAAAGTAGAATTTTCACCGCAAGGTACACTTGCAGAACGTATCCGTGCTGGTGGAATGGGCTTAGGGGGAGTTCTCATCGATGTCGGGATAGATAGTATGATCGCTGAAAATAAGCAGACTGTTCAACTTAAGGATAAGCCTTATTTAATTGAGTCAGCATTAACGGCTGATGTATCCATTGTATATGCTAAAAAAGCCGATACTTATGGAAATTTAATTTACGACAAAAGTGCAAGAAATACAAATCCTTTAGTTGCTATGGCTGGGAATATAACGATTGCTGAGGTAGAGGAAATTGTACCGGAAGGCGAGCTTGATCCAGAAGAGATTGTAACACCAGGTGTGTTTGTAGATATGGTAATACAAAGTCAAGGGGTCGATTGGAAATGGGTATGGGAGTAGATGTTAGGCAGCGTATTGCTAAGCGGGCAGCTCAAGAAATTCAAAACGGAATGACCGTTAATTTAGGAATTGGGATTCCTACATTGGTAGCCAATTATTTACCAAGCTCAATCAAGGTCATGTTTCATGCGGAAAATGGAATTTTAGGTACGGGTCCGAGTCCTCAACAAGGCCATGAAGATGCGAACCTATGTAATGCAGGCGGATACCCGGTAACTATTAATCCTGGTGCGTCTTACTTTGATAGTGCAACAGCCTTTGGAATTATTCGTAAAGGGCTCGTGGATGTAACGATTTTAGGAGCTCTTGAAGTTAGTGAAACAGGTGATCTAGCAAATTGGATAGTTCCTGGCAAAAAGGTACCAGGTATGGGAGGAGCGATAGAGCTTGCACAAAAAACAAAAAAGGTCATTGTATTGATGAATCAAGTGAGTAAAAACGGACAATCAAAAATATTAAAACAATGTCGTTTGCCTCTTACTGCAAAAGGTTGTGTTGACCTTATTATCACTGAGATGGCTGTCTTTAAAGTAGAGTCAGATAAATTGATCTTAAGTGAGATTATGGAGCCGTATACATTAAAAGAAGTGAGGGCTAGTACGGAAGCAGATTTTGAAGTAGCAGAAACATTACTAACGGTAAAATAATAAGAAAACGAGTATTGGAGGGGATTGAAATGAACGAAGTAGTGATTGTCGGTGGCGTTCGCAGTCCTGTTGGTGCATTTGGAAAAGGGTTAAAAAATGTCACAGCCAATGAGCTAGGAAAACAAGTTTTAAACCGATTAATGGATAAGGTTCAATTAGATAAAGCAGACGTTAATGAAGTTGTATTTGGACATGGTTATATTCATGGTGGTGGGCTTAATTCAGCAAGAATTGCATCACAAATGGCTGGTTTTCCAAATGAAGTACCGGCTCATATTGTAATTAAAGCGTGTGGTTCAAGCTTGAAGGCAATTACAACAGCTGCTGCAACAATTGCATCAGGACAGGAAGATGTCGTCATTGCTGGTGGAGTTGAAAGTATGAGTAACGTTCCTTATATTTTAAAAAATCGTTGGGGAACGAAATTTGGAAATGTTGTGACTGAAGATGCGTTATTAGCAGACGGCCTTCAATGTTCGATCTTAAATGAACATATGGGAATAACAGCTGAACGTTTAGCAAAGCAATATGAGATTAGCAGAGAAGAGCAAGATCAGTTTGCATTTGCAAGTCATAATAAGGCAGCAAAAGCTATAGATGACGGGAAGTTTGAAGAAGAACTTTGCCCAATTAAAGTCCAAACAAGAAAAGGTTCGTCTTATTTTGAACGAGATGAATCGGTACGTAAAGATATTTCATTAGAAAAATTAGATGAGCTACGTCCGGTCTTTCAAAAGGATGGGCATATTACAGCTGGTAACGCATGTCCGATGAGCGACGGTGCCGCTGCACTTATGCTGATGTCTGAAGACAAAGCGAAAGAAAAAGGACTTACACCACTCGTGAAGATAAAAGCATATGCTAGTGCTGGTGTAGATCCAAAAGTCATGGGGATTGGACCAGTACCAGCTACAAAAAAAGCATTAGGAAAAGCAGGTCTATCAATTGAAGATATTGGACGAATTGAATTAAATGAAGCATTTGCAGCCCAAGCACTCGCTGTCATAAAAGAACTAGGTATAAACCCCAACAACGTCAATGTAAATGGTGGTGCAATTGCCTTAGGGCATCCTGTTGGAGCAACAGGAGCAAAACTAACGGTGACATTGATGCATGAAATGGTAAGAGAAAAGGTCCGTTATGGAATGGTCACTTTATGTATGGCTGGAGGTATGGGCCTGGCAGTAATTTATGAAAATATGACATTATAGGGGGATGTTGTTATGGACGTTTATCAAAGTAAAATCCATCACTGGTTAGAACAAAATCGGGAAAAATCCCTATCGTTCTTACAAAGCCTTATTAATGAACCAAGTACACAAGGAAATGAAGAGGCAGTACAAACATTAATTGTTAATAAACTGAAAGAAATCGGATTAGAAGTTGATTTATGGGAATTAGATGGAGAAAATTTAAAGAAAAACCCATACTTTTTTTCACCTAGAGATCAGTTTAAAGGTAGTCCGAATGTAGTAGGAGTTCTAAAGGGAGAAGGCTCCGGTCGCTCGATTTTGTTAAATGGACATGTTGATGTAGTCCCAGCAGGAGATCTTACACAATGGGATAAAGATCCATATCAAGGAGAAGTAGTTGATGGAAAAATGTATGGTCGTGGTACAACGGACATGAAAGGTGGCAACCTCTCTCTTTATTTGGCGATTGAAGTGATTAAAGAATTAGGAATAAAGCTCAAGGGTGACGTAATTTTACACAGTGTTGTTGAAGAGGAAAGTGGAGGAGCAGGTACACTTGATGCGATACTGAAAGGATATAATGCTGATGCTGCAATTATTCCGGAACCAACCAATATGAAAATTTTCCCGAAACAACAAGGGTCAAAATGGTTCAGACTGTACGTGAAAGGTCGTGCGGCACATGGTGGGATGCGCTACCACGGGGTAAGTGCGATTGAAAAAAGTTTAATTGTACTTAATCATATCACTGACCTTGAGAGGTTACGTAACGAAAGAATCGATGATCCGTTGTACAAGAACGTGCCAATCCCAGTTCCAATTAATATTGGACGAATTGAAGGGGGGGATTGGCCATCCTCAGTCGCGGACCTTGTGAAACTAGAAGGTCGCATTGGAATTGCTCCTAATGAAAACATTGATGATGTACAAAAGGAACTAGAACAGTGGATGCAGGAATTAGCTAACATTGATCCTTGGTTTGAAGAACACCCGGTTGAAATTGAATGGTATGGTGCACGTTGGTTACCTGGATCCATCGATGAAAACCATACGTTAATGGGGATTTTATCAAAACAATATCAAACAGTACTAGGCAAAGAACCAGTAATCGAAGCTTCTCCATGGGGAACCGATGGAGGGCTACTTACACAGGTAGGTGATACACCTTCTGTTGTCTTTGGTCCAGGTCTTTCCCATATGGCACATTTTCCAAATGAATATATTGAAGTAGATAAGATTTTTGAAGTGGCTGAAATAATTGCTCTAACTGTAATCGAATGGTGTGGGGTAAAAGAAGTGTAGTTACGGGGGTATGAATAAAAAAACGGAGGGACAAAAATGAAAATAATGAAAAATCAATTTATTAATTTAAAAACGAATATACCAGGGCCAAAAGCAACTGAGTTATTAGAGCGTCGTTATAAAAGTATTCCGAAAGGACCATTTAATACAGCGATGACATTTGTTGAAAAAGGGAAAGGTGCTTTACTAACCGACATTGATGGGAATACATTTATCGATTTTGCTGGGGCGATTGGAACAATTAATGCGGGACATTGTCCCGAAGAAGTTGTAGAGGCTTTAAAGGGCCAGTTAGACAAGTATATTCACACATGTTTTCATGTCATGATGTATGAGCCGTATATTCAATTAGCAGAAAAATTAAACGAAATTACACCAGGAGACCATGAGAAAAAAACATTCTTTTTAAACAGTGGTGCAGAAGCTGTAGAAAATGCGATTAAAATTGCTAGGAAATACACGAAACGTCGCGGAATTATTTCGTTTGAACGTGGGTATCATGGGCGTACGTATATGGCGATGTCATTAACGAGTAAAGTAAAACCTTATAAGTATGGATTTGGCCCGTTTGCAACGGATACGTATAAGATGCCTTACCCATATTATTATCGCAAGCCAGAAGGGATGACAAATGAAGAGCTTGATGAGTTTATCTTAAATAAGTTTGAAGATTTTTTCCTAGCAGAAGTCCCGGCCGATGACGTAGCAGCAGTCATTATGGAACCTGTTCAAGGGGAAGGGGGATTTATAGCACCATCTATCCAATTTGTTCAGGGGGTAAAAGCAATCTGCGAAAAGTATGGCATATTATTCATTGCCGATGAGGTTCAAACGGGGTTTGGACGTACCGGAAAGATGTTTGCGATGGAACATTATGGTGTTGTACCTGAGATGATGACGATGTCTAAATCGATCGCTGCAGGGTTACCGATCAGTGCAGTGACTGGTCGCGCGGAAATTATGGAGTCGCCTAATCCAGGTGAAATCGGTGGAACGTACGGTGGAAGTCCATTAGGATGTGTAGCTGCTTTACGTGTGATTGAAATGATGGAACGAGATAATATTTCTGATCGTGCAACAGAGATAGGAGCATTAATTGTAGAACGCTTTGAATCTATGAAAACAAAAATCCCTCAAATTGGAGATGTTCGAACATTAGGTGCAATGACAGCGGTAGAATTTGTAAAAGATCCAATCACAAAAGAACCAGATAAAGAATCAGTAGCTAGCATCATTCAGGAAGTGAATAAGCGTGGAGTTATCGTGTTAGGTGCCGGATTATATGGAAATGTTTTACGTTTCTTATGTCCTTTAGTGATCACAGATGAGCAATTACAAGAAGGGTTAGATGTGATTGAGCAAGTAATCTATGAAAAAGTACAAGATGGAACGATGTGATACATGATGGAAAAATATCATCTTTATATTAATGGGCAAAATGTTGAAGCGAAAAAGTATGAGTCGCTGTATTCTCCGTATAGCAACGAAAAGATTGCAGAAGTTGCCATTGCCGATGAGGACGAAACAGATGCTGCAATAGAGGCAGCGTATAAAGCTAGAAAAATAATTGCAAAAATGCCTGCATACAAAAGAGCAGATATCCTTGAACATGTTGTTTCTCTTTTAAAAGAAAAAGCAGATGAATGTGCCCGACTGATTTCTCTTGAATCAGCAAAGCCTATTGCAACATCAAAAGGAGAAGTCTCTCGAACCATAATGACATATAAATTTGCTGCTGAAGAGGCAAGACGCATTCATGGTGAGACCATACCGATGGATGCGGCGCCAGGAGGGGAAGGAAGAGTATCTTATACTACTCGAGAACCAATTGGTGTTATTGGAGCTATTACTCCATTCAATTTCCCAATGAACTTAGTCGCCCATAAAGTGGGGCCAGCCATTGCTTCGGGGAATTCCATTGTTCTTAAACCCGCTGAACAAACGCCTTTATCAGCATTATTTATAGCCGAACTCTTTGAACAAGCTGGATTACCAGCTGGTGTATTAAATGTTATCCCTGGATATGGACATATTGCAGGAGATAGACTAGTGCAAGATGAGCGAGTAAAAGCTATTACATTTACAGGTAGTCCGTCTGTCGGTAAACTTATTCGCTCAAAAGCAGGATTGAAAAAGGTAACATTGGAGCTTGGCTCTAATTCAGCTTTAATTGTCGACGACGGAACAGATTTAGATACAATGATTGACCGGGCTGTCATGGGGGCATTTTCGAATGCAGGTCAGGTTTGTATTTCATTACAACGAGTGTATGTTCATGAAAACTTGTATGAAATTTTTGTAGAAAAATTTACGAAAAAAACAGAGCAACTTACTCTTGGAGACCCTCTAAATGAAAAAACTGACATATCCGCATTAATCAGACCTAAAGAAGTAGATCGGGCATTAAACTGGATTAGTAATGCAGAAAGGGAAGGAGCTGCTATATTAACTGGTGGGAAGAGAGAAGGAAATACACTCTATCCTACAGTTCTAACTAATGTTCCAAGTGGCTCAAGTATATCTTGCCAAGAAGCCTTTGCACCAGTTGTCGTTATTAATAAAATCAAGTCTGTTGAAGAAGGAATAGAGTATGTTAATGATTCAAAATATGGATTACAGGCGGGGATTTATACTAACTCTTTAGTAACAGCACTAAATGCTGCAGAAAAGCTAGAGGTTGGTGGCGTAATGATTAATGATATTCCTACCTTTCGTGTTGACCACATGCCATATGGTGGGGTAAAAGAAAGTGGAACTGGTCGAGAAGGAATAAAATATGCAATTGAAGAAATGACAGAAATGAAATTGATTAGTTTTAAAAAATAGTAGTAGTCCTAAAAGTTATATCCACAGGTAGATTCATTATGGAATTCTACCTGTTTTTTTTGTATAAATCCATATTCCCCTAAAAAAAAATCTCCCTGTTCCGCTATTTTAATAGAGCAAAATTTTTTATTAATTTATAAAAAATTTGCAATTAGCAAAATTTTTTAACTACAGACCTCTTATTTATATTAAAATAATTTATACATAGTGTAGTGAATTATTCATTTTTAGATAGTTTTAGGAATTGGCATAATTTTTGCTTAATTAATAATTGAAAACATGATAAGGGGGATGGGAATTATATGAAAAATTTTAAAGAAGTTTCAATCATTGGTGCTCCTATGGATTTAGGACAAGTACGTAGAGGTGTAGACATGGGACCCAGTGCAATGAGGTATGCTGGTCTGATAGAACAAATTGAATCTTTAGGTTACAGCGTTAAGGACAACGGTGATATTCAAATAGACCGTTCCAGTGTGAATGAAGATGCTCGACATGAAAACTTGAAGAACTTTAGGGAAGTTGTGAGGGTAAGTGAAGAGTTACAAAAAGCAATAAATCGTATACATAACGAGGGATCTTTTCCGCTTGTTTTAGGTGGGGATCATAGTATTAGTATTGGTTCAATTGCAGGGCTTGCTAAGTTTTATGAGAATTTAGGGGTAATTTGGTATGATGCCCATGCTGATTTAAATACTGCAGAAACATCACCATCCGGAAATATTCATGGCATGCCGTTAGCTGTAAATCTTGGAATCGGGCATGATGATCTTATAAATATCGGTGGTTATTGTCCGAAAGTAAAACCAGAAAATATAGTGATTATTGGTGCTAGGTCAATTGATGATGGTGAAAGAGAATTGATACGTGAGAAGGGTATCAAAGTTTTTACGATGCATGAGATTGATCGGCTTGGTATGACAAAAGTTATTGAAGAAACGATAGACTATTTGTCTAGTCGAACGGATGGCGTTCACTTAAGTCTGGATTTAGATGCAATTGATCCAGTGGATGCTCCGGGAGTTGGAACACCTGTAATGGGTGGAATCACTTATCGTGAAAGCCATTTGGCATTAGAGATGTTATCTGAAGCCGAAATCATTACATCAGCTGAATTCGTTGAAATAAATCCGATCCTAGATAATAAAAATCAAACGGCAGATGTAGCAACGGCCTTAATGACTTCCCTGCTAGGAAAAAAACTACTGTAGTTTAATATGATGATAGATTAATAAATATTTTTGTGGGGTTAATTATAATCAAAGGGGGGAAATATGATGGCAATTGAACAAATTCAAAAAGAAAAGAAAAATGAGGAAGCTAATTATTCATTAAAAGATTATATGCGCGTTATTGTTCCTTCATTGGTTGGTATTTTCCTTTTTATGGTTCCATTGGCATATAATGGGCAAATAACGATTCCAGTAGCATATATGGCAAAACTAGTTGAGGGTATGCTTTACGAGTTTCTACCAGCAATCATGACGGGGATTCTTTTTCTCGTAGCCGTCATGACAACTTTGGTTACTAAGTTTGAGCCCAAAGGGTTATTAAATAAACCTTTTTTGAGAGCTCTGTTTTATGTTCAACCAGTCTGGCTCTATGTTCGTATAATGGGATTAATTTTTGCGGTAATGACACTATTTAGACTAGGACCAGAGTGGGTTTGGTCAGAGTATACAGGGGGATTATTACTATACGAATTAATTCCGATTCTCTTTTCCGTTTTCTTATTTGCTGGATTATTTCTTCCGTTACTATTGAATTTTGGTTTGTTAGAGTTTTTCGGTATCCTACTTAATAAGATTATGAGACCACTGTTTACTTTACCAGGGCGTTCTTCGATAGATTGTTTGGCATCTTGGATGGGAGATGGAACAATTGGTGTCCTGCTAACGAATAAGCAATATGAGGAAGGTTATTATACAAAGCGTGAGGCTGCTGTTATTGGGACAACCTTTTCTGTTGTTTCCATTACGTTTAGTATCGTCATCCTTGCTTATATGGAGTTGGAACATCTATTTATACCATACTATTTTACTATTGCACTTGCTGGTTTTGTAGCAGCAGTGATTTGTCCGCGGATTCCTCCGCTTTCCCGTAAGGCAGATGTCTATATAGTAGATAATAAACAAAGAGTAAATGAAAGTGAGTTAGAAGGTGTATCCCTTTTTAAGTTTGGAATGGAAAAAGCACTACAACGAGCAAAATTAAATGAGGGCTTTTTAAGTACAGCTAAAAGTGGTTTGAAAAATGTTGTTGATATGTGGTTTGCAGTTATCCCTGTTGTGATGGCCTTAGGAACTGTGGCGCTAATCGTTGCTGAACATACACCATTTTTTGAAATATTAGGTATGCCATTTATTCCTCTATTAAACCTATTGCAAGTTCCAGAAGCAGCTGAAGCAGCTCAAACAATGGTAATAGGTTTTGCAGATATGTTTCTACCAGCGGTTATTGGGAGCGGAATTGAAAACGAATTCACTAGATTTGTTATAGCTTGTGTTTCGGTTACACAACTTATTTATATGTCGGAAGTAGGTGGATTGTTATTAGCATCTAAATTGCCAGTGAAATTCACTGATCTAGTCATTATTTTTATTGAAAGAACATTAATTACTTTACCGATTATCGTTTTAATGGCCCATTTAATATTTTAGAGTACCTATCTATCTCATGAATTAGGATTTTAAAAAGTGAGACAAAAAGTAAGGAGGTGGGTTCCTAAAAATCTCCTATTCATGAATGAGATGAGTATTTGTAAAAATAGACAGGGTTTAATTGAGAGTGAGGGGAAATAAAATGGAAAACGAAGAAAAGCAAGTTTCTTTTAACTGGGCAATTATTCCACTGTTAGTCATGATTACAGCAATGTCATTTACAATTGTTGTGTTTGGTGGTGATCCACACATACCACTTATTATCGGTACAATTGTATCCGCTTTCATCGCTTGGAAGTTTGGGTTTACATGGAATGAAATTGAAGGCGCGATTTATAAAGGGATTCGATTAGCACTTCCGGCTATTGTAATTATTATAATGGTTGGAATTATTATCGGAGCATGGATAGGAGGAGGGATTATTGCTACAATGGTTTACTATGGATTAAAGCTCATATCCCCGTCCCTTTTTCTTGTTTCCATTACAATAATAGGAGCAATTGTTTCACTAGCCATTGGTAGCTCATGGTCCACAATGGGTACAATTGGTGTAGCTGGTATGGGGATTGGATTAAGTATGGGAATCCCAGCTCCGATGATTGCTGGTGCGATTATTTCTGGGGCGTATTTTGGTGACAAAATGTCACCTCTTTCTGATTCAACAAACCTAGCTGCTGGGGTAGTTGGTGTTGATCTTTTCAAGCATATTAAACATATGTTTTACACAACAGTCCCGGGTTTAATCATTGCATTAGCTGTTTATTGGTTCCTTGGCCGACAGTTTTCTGCTAGTTCAATTGATGATGAGAATATAGCAAACGTAATGACTCAATTAGAGGCTAATTTTGTCATTACGCCATGGTTATTACTCATTCCAGCTATTGTTATTTTTTTAGTAGCGAAAAAAGTGCCGGCTCTTCCAGCATTAACTGTTGGTGTGATATTAGGTTTTTTAGCACAAATTGTTGTACAAGGTGGAGCCATTGGAGATGCGGTTAATACACTTCAAGGTGGGTTTTCAATAGATTCTGGAAATGAAATGATTGATAGTTTATTTAATCGTGGTGGGATTGATGCAATGATGTACACCGTTTCCTTAACGATCGTAGCCATGACTTTTGGTGGTATTTTGGAAAATACAGGGATGTTAAAGGCGATTGTAGATCGAATTTTAAAATTGACAAAAACAGCAAAGGGATTACTCACAACTGCGATAAGTTCAGCCTTCTTAACAAATGTTACAGCGGCTGAACAGTATATCTCCGTAGTTGTACCTGGGAGAATGTATGTCCAAAGTTTTCGCGAAAAGAGGATTCACCCGAAGAACCTTTCACGTGCAGTTGAAGATGGCGGGACGCTAACATCGGTATTTGTCCCTTGGAATACCTGTGCTATTTTTATTTTTGCTACTTTAGCAGTCCACCCATTTGAATATGCTCCTTATGCGATCTTAAATTTAGTGGTACCATTTATTTCACTTGTTTATGCTTGGACTGGTTTTTCAATAACACCTTTATCCGAAGAGGAGTTTAAACAATTGGAAGAGGCAGATAGAAAAGCGGTCTAAACATTGGGCAATAATAGATATAATCATAAAAACCCCCTAGAAGGGGTTTTTATGTTACTCATCTTTATTCAATCGTTTCATTCTATACTGTAGGCTCTGCCTACTAAGGCCCATTTCTTTTGCTGCGTTTGTTATATGATATTTGTGTCGTTCAAGCGCTTTATTTATATAATAATCTTCAGCTTCCAATAAGAAATCTTTAAGATTCCGTAGAGGTTTTTGTTGATCATTATCTGTAAAATCATGTACGCTAACAATTGATGTTTCTTTCGGCAGTACGTTTTGCGGTTTATTTCGAAAATTATATGGCAAGTGTGAGACCTCAATAATTTCTTCATCGATCATTAAATTGATTGCCCCTTCAATGACATGTTCTAGCTCTCTAATGTTCCCTGGCCAATCGTAATTGGTTAATAGTGATAAGACTTCATTAGAAACACCTTTCACATTGACTTGGAACATATGATTATATTTCTTAATAAAAAAGTCAATTAATAGGACAATATCTTCTTTACGTTCGCGAAGAGGGGGGATAAAGAGTGACACGACACTAAGGCGATAATATAAGTCTTTTCTTAATCGTTGATTAGCGATGGCCTCAATCGGATCTTCATTAATTGTTGATAGAATTCGTACATTGATTTTCCGATCAACGGTATCCCCGATTCTTCTAATTGACTTTTCTTGAATTGCTCTTAAGAGTTTTGCCTGTAACATTGGGCTTAATGAGTTTATTTCATCTAGCAGTAGCGTGCCCCCTTCTGCTTGTTCAAACAACCCTGGACGGTCTGTCGCTCCCGTAAACGCCCCTTTTTTCGTACCAAATAATAAACTCTCGATTAGATTATCTGGCATTGCCGCACAGTTTTGCGAGATAAATGGTGCCGGTGCCCGTTCACTTCCGTTGTGAATACTTTGGGCAAATAACTCTTTACCAGTCCCTGTTTCACCGACAATAAGTACGGAAGAGGAAGTACGTGTTGCTCTTTTCGTATTTTCAACCACTTCCTGAATCGCAGGGCTCTTTCCGATGATACTATCAAATGTGTAGCGGGTGTTTCCGTTACTTGTCATGTTATTTCTAATTAATCGTTCGATAACGGTTACATCCTTTGCCACTTCAATTGCCCCAATTGGTGTATCTCCATCGTAAACAGGAAAAGTGTTGTTAATCGTCGTTATTTCTTTGCCTTTATTATTAAAATAGGTTTGTTTTTTATTCTTTACTTCTTTTCTATGGTGTAAGGCATTGAGCAAAGTACTCCCCTGACCCTCTTCAAACATAAATACATCGAGAAAATCTTTGTTAATAACCTCTTCCTTTTTCATCGATTCTATTTCCATCATTTTATCATTATAGATGATCGTTCTTCCTTTTTGGTCAATAGCATGAACACCTACATCGATTTCATTTATGAGAGTTTCATAGATTTTTTGAATTTGTAAAAGATGATCTAAGTTTTGTTTTCGTGACATCTTTTTCTCCTCCCTTACCCCTGTATTTTTTATTGTAAAAGTAATCAAAAAATTTAGCAAATTATTTTTTCCTTTTTAAAAGATAATTAAAGTAATCTATCGAAAAATTTTGCGTTTGGTAGTGAAGTAGATGATAATACAAGCCATTAAAAATTGGCATGATTTTTGCTTTGTAAAATGGGTAGAAATAAATTTTTTTAAGGGGGGTTTGTCATGGAATTGGTATTTAAAAACTTTTTCCTCTTTTTATCAAAAAATAAGGTTTTGAATAAGAGCGCAAAACGGTGGGGCCTTAAATTTGGTGCTTCCCAAGTTGTTGCTGGAGAGACAATTGAAAGTGCGATTGCAAAAGTAAAACAATTAAATGCAAAGGGGCTTGTATGTACAGTTGATCACTTAGGTGAATTTGTCTTTAACCGTGAGGAAGCAATTGAAGCGACTGAATATTGCATTAAAACGTTAGATGCTATTTATTCTGCTAGTGTAAATTGCAACTTATCTTTAAAAATGACGCAATTAGGATTGGATATAGATGAACAACTATGTTTAGAAAATATGAAACGTATATTGGATACAGCTAAAAAATACAACAATTTTGTTCGTATCGATATAGAAGATTATGCGCATTGCCAGGTAACATTGGATCTCTTTAAAAAGTTAAATGAAGAATATAAAGGCCATGTAGGGACAGCGGTTCAAGGTTATTTATATCGTGCCAATGATGATATTGAAAATTTAAATGGTGTAAACCTGCGCTTAGTTAAAGGGGCATATAAAGAGGCGGCAGAGGTTGCATACCAAGACAAACAAGAAGTCGATAAAAACTACGTAAAAATAATTAAACAACATTTATTAAATGGTAGCTACACAGCGATTGCTTCCCATGATCATGACATTATTAATGAAATTAAACGTTTTTGTAAGGAAAACAACATTTCAAACAATCAATTTGAGTTTCAAATGCTTTATGGATTTCGAACGGAATTGCAAGAGCAAATTGCTAAAGAAGGCTATAATATGCGAATTTACGTACCATATGGGAACGACTGGTATGGGTATTTTATGAGAAGGTTAGCTGAAAGACCACAGAACGTTGCCTTTGCTTTAAGAGGTTTTTTCTCTAAATAAATGATGTAACTGCAAAATATACTTTCTTTTACAGCAAAATTATTATTTGTAAGGAAAATTAATTTTGCGATTACTTATGAAGATTACTTAAAAATTTTGTTAGAATTGAACCGAAAATCTAACATAGCCCAAAAATCAATAATAATGGAACGTGAAAAGCTTTGAGGATAGGTATGTAATCGTCATTTGAAAATAAAAATATGAATTTGTTGGCATGGGGTTTGCAATTAGTAGTACGTATATAAACAAAATTAATTGCAAGGTGTAATCTATTATCAAATAATGAGGTGGGGTAAAATGGCAGCTGTAACTTCTGTAACTCAAACAAAAAATTCTCTAGTAGATCAAAAAAAGAGTCTTCTAGACTCTACACAAATAGTTATTAAAGAGGCCCTAACAAAACTAGGGTATTCTAATGAAATGTATGAATTAATGAAAGAGCCACAAAGAATGTTAACGGTAAGAATTCCTGTACGAATGGATGATGGATCAGTTAAGGTTTTTACTGGTTTCCGTGCTCAACATAGTGATGCTGTTGGTCCTACAAAAGGTGGAGTTCGTTTTCATCCAGAAGTTACCGAAGAAGAGGTAAAAGCATTAGCGATTTGGATGAGTCTAAAATGTGGCATTTCGGATTTGCCTTATGGTGGCGGAAAAGGCGGAATTATCTGCGATCCAAGGGAAATGTCAATGCTCGAATTAGAACGACTCAGTCGTGGTTATGTAAGAGCCATTAGTCAGTTAGTTGGTCCAACAAAAGATATTCCAGCACCTGATGTATTCACAAACTCACAAATTATGGCGTGGATGATGGATGAATATAGTCGAATTCGTGAATTTGATTCACCTGGCTTCATTACTGGAAAACCATTAGTTCTTGGTGGTTCGCACGGACGTGAAACAGCGACAGCACGAGGAGTCGTTATTTGTATTGAAGAAGCAGCGAAACAAGTTGGGATAGATCTAAAAGGGGCAAAAGTCATTGTTCAAGGATTTGGTAATGCCGGCAGTTATTTAGCTAAATTTATGCATGACGCAGGAGCGAAAGTAGTTGGTATTTCTGATGCATATGGAGCGCTATACAATGAAGAAGGTCTAGATATTGAATATCTATTAGATCGTCGTGATTCGTTTGGAACAGTAACGAATCTGTTTAAAAATACAATTACAAACCAAGAGTTACTAGAACTACCATGTGATATTTTGGTCCCGGCAGCGATATCGAATCAAATAACCGCTGATAATGCTAACGAAATTAAGGCAAAAGTAGTCGTTGAGGCTGCGAACGGTCCAACAACATTAGAAGCTACAGAAATATTAACGGAACGAGGGATACTATTAGTTCCTGACGTACTGGCAAGCTCAGGAGGTGTTACAGTATCCTATTTCGAATGGGTTCAAAACAACTTAGGATACTATTGGTCAGAGGAAGAAGTTTCCGAAAAACTTCGTAATGGTATGGTGAAATCATTTAATGATATTTATAGTACATCGAGATTTCATAAAGTAAATATGCGTTTAGCGGCTTACATGGTTGGTGTTCGTAAGATGGCAGAAGCTTCACGTTTCCGCGGTTGGGTGTAAGGTTGGCGAGAACGCAAAATAATTTTTCTGAGCTGCAAATAAATTTATCGTAGCAAAATAATTTTTCTGTGTTTGCTGCTATTTAAAAAAATATTTTGCTGAACTTCCCCAAAAATGAAACTTGTAAAAAATAAAAAAATGACTAGAAACCTTATGGGTAAAGGATTTGTTATTTTAAAATATGAAGTCTAATAGTTTTGGCACGGGAATTGCAATAAAAAGTAAGTATAGAAAATTTATATAAAACCAAACAAATTTAACTAGAAGGAGTAGATATTAGATGATCGATTATAAGCATGAACCATTTACAGATTTTACGGTAGAAAAAAATAGAGAAGAATTTAAAGTGGCTTTAAAACAAGTAGAAGCGGAACTTGGCAAAGATTATCCACTTATTATTGGTGGAGAAAGAGTGACAACGGAAGAGAAAATTATTTCTGAAAATCCTTCAAACAGAGAACAAATTGTGGGGACTGTATCAAAAGCGAATACAGAATTGGCTGAACAAGCAATGAAAGTAGCCCATGATACATTTAACACGTGGAAAAAATGGGATCCAGAAGTTCGTGCAGATATTTTATTCAAAGCAGCAGCAATTGTACGTCGTCGTAAGCATGAATTTTCTGCTTATCTCGTTTATGAAGCAGGTAAGCCTTGGAATGAAGCTGATGCTGATACAGCGGAGGCAATTGATTTCTTAGAATATTACGGTCGTCAAATGATTGAGCTTAAGAAAGGTTATCCGGTTGAAAGCCGTAAAATTGAAAAAAATAGATTATCTTATATTCCATTAGGAGTAGGTGTTGTTATTTCACCTTGGAACTTTGCTTTTGCTATTATGGCAGGGATGACAACATCAGCGCTTGTTACAGGAAATACAGTTCTATTAAAACCAGCAGAAACAACTCCAGTTGTTGCCTATAAATTTATGGAAGTACTTGAAGAGGCTGGTCTTCCAGCAGGTGTAGTTAACTTCATTCCAGGAAGCGGACCAGAAGTTGGGGCTTATTTAGTTGAGCATCCTAGAACACGTTTTGTAAGCTTTACTGGATCGCGTCAAGTTGGTGTTGAAATCTATGAGAAAGCGGCTAAGGTACAACCAGGCCAAATTTGGTTAAAACGTGTTGTCGCTGAAATGGGCGGTAAAGATACAATCGTTGTTGATAATAATGCAGACTTAGATCTTGCAGCACAATCTATCGTTCAATCTGCATTTGGATTCTCTGGACAAAAATGTTCTGCGTGCTCAAGAGCAGTTATCCATGAGGATGTATACGATGAAGTATTAGAGAAAGCGCTTGTTTTAACGAAAAAATTAACAGTTGGCGAACCAGTGAATGATACGAATATGGGACCAGTGAACGATCAAAAAGCGTTTGATAAAGTAATGAGCTATATTGAAGTAGGAAAAGAAGAAGGACGTTTAGTTGCTGGAGGAGAAGGTGATAACTCAAAAGGTTATTTCATTCAACCAACCATCTTTGCTGATGTTGATGAGAATGCGAGAATTATGCAGGAAGAAATCTTTGGACCAGTCGTTGCTTTCTGTAAAGCAAAAGACTTTGACCATGCACTTGATGTTGCGAATAACACAGAATACGGATTAACTGGTGCTGTTATTACAAATAACCGTGCCAATATGGAAAAAGCACGTGAAGAGTTCCATGTCGGAAATCTGTATTTCAACCGTGGTTGTACAGGTGCGATTGTCGGATATCACCCATTTGGTGGATTTAATATGTCTGGAACAGATTCAAAGGCAGGTGGACCGGACTACTTATTACACTTCACACAAGCTAAACTAACTTGCGAGCAACTTTAACTTAGGAGGTATAGATATGGCTACGAAAACAAAATCAAATTCAATTATTGAAACAACAGAGAAATACGGAGCAAAAAACTATCATCCTCTACCAATCGTTATTTCTAAAGCGGAAGGTGTATGGGTGGAAGATCCAGAGGGTAATAAATATATCGATATGTTAAGTGCTTATTCTGCACTTAACCAAGGTCACCGTCATCCTAGAATCATTCAAGCGCTGAAAGATCAAGCGGACAAAATTACGTTAACATCCCGGGCATTTCATAATGATCAACTAGCATCTTTTTATGAAAGAGTTTCAAAATTAACAGGAAAAGATATGCTTTTACCAATGAATACGGGTGCGGAAGCGGTTGAAACAGCTGTTAAGGCTGTTCGCCGCTGGGCATATGACGTGAAGGGTGTACCTGCTGACCAAGCAGAGATTATTGTTTGTGAAGATAATTTCCATGGTCGTACAATGACAGCTGTTTCTCTTTCTTCCAATGATGAGTATAAGCGTGGATTCGGTCCGATGCTTCCGGGGATTAAAGTGATTCCTTATGGTGACTTGGATGCTTTAAAAAAGGCGATTACACCGAATACGGCAGCATTTATGCTTGAGCCAATTCAAGGTGAAGCTGGAATTATTATTCCACCTAAAGGATTTTTAAAAGCAGCCCAAGAGCTTTGTAACAAAGAGAATGTTTTATTCGTTGCTGACGAAATTCAAACAGGTCTTGGAAGAACTGGAAAAATGTTTGCGTGCGAATGGGAAGATGTAGTACCTGACATGTATATTCTTGGAAAGGCTCTTGGTGCTGGTGTTATGCCAATATCTGTTGTTGCTGCTAACAAAGATATTCTTAGTGTATTTGAACCAGGATCACATGGTTCAACATTTGGGGGAAATCCACTTGCATGTGCGGTTTCTGTTGCTGCATTAGATGTGATTGTTGAGGAGAAGCTAGCAGAACGTTCTAACGAGCTAGGGGCATATTTCCAACAGAAATTAAAAGAAATTGACAATCCGGTTATTAAAGAAGTACGTGGTAGAGGATTATTTATCGGCGTTGAACTGACTGTTCCTGCAAGAAGCTATTGTGAAGAGTTAAAGCAAGTCGGCTTGTTATGTAAAGAAACTCATGTAAATGTTATTCGCTTCGCACCGCCACTAGTCATGATGAAAGAAGATCTTGACTGGGCAATTGATCGTATTAAGCAAGTGTTAAGTAAATAATAGTCATGTTATTAAATTGTTCGTATAAAAATAAAAGTCCGATATACCTTAGGGAGGTGTATCGGACTTTTTTTCACATGTCTATTCATTATCATCACCCACAAAAAACACTTTCTCATTAGGGATGTGCAAAAATAAAGGTTTTGTTCCTGATTTTATCTCAACTGCATTTTCTTTTGCGAGATCAACTACGAAAGAATTTCCGCCGCACTCCACGAAGAATGATGTAGAGAAGATACCATCGGTAATTTGAATAATATCACATGGGAAAGTATTTTCTTGTTCGGCCGTTGTTAGCAAACGGAGGTCGTGAGCGTGAATGCCAACAAACGTTTTGTTTTTATTAATAGCTGATGGTTTTTGTTTTACATCAATATGTAGATTATTAACAATAACTGTGCTAGATGTTTCATTTTCTATAATGTTCTTTACTTCAAATAAATTTTTACAACCTGTTAATTCAGCCACGGTCATTGTTTTCGGTTGTTCAAGTATTTCGGCTTTATTTCCGTGCTGGACCACTTTGCCATTAGCATAAATAATAATTTTATCACATAACCGGTATGCTTCATCCATATCATGTGTCACTAGAAGGACAACACCTGAGTAATTTTTTTGAATGATGTCTAGTAATTCCAACTGAAGTTTGTTTTTAATTTGCTTATCTAATGCTGAAAAGGGTTCATCTAATAAAAGAAGATCAGGTTCAGTAATGAGAGTTCTTGCCAAGGCGACTCGTTGTTGTTGTCCACCAGATAATTGATTTGGATAATAGTTTTCATAGCCAGAAAGGTGGATAATCTCAAGCATATCGCTCACCCTTTTTCTTCGCTCTGTTTTACTTAAATGATGTAAGCCATAAGCGATGTTATCAAAGACATTAAGGTGAGGGAAGAGGGCGTAGTTTTGAAACATAAAGCCGATCTTCCGCAGCCTTGGGGGGATATTGACTTTCTTATTAGAGTCATAGAGAACTCGGTTATTTAAAATAATTGATCCTTCATCTGGTGTCCGAAGTCCTGCCAAGCATTGTAATGTTAAGCTTTTTCCAGATCCTGAAGGGCCGAGGATACCTAGAATTCCAGGTTTCGCTTTGAAAGATGAATGTAGGAGGAAGTTTTCTTCTTTGTTTTTAATATGAACTTCGAGCATGGATAACTACCCCCTTATCATTTTCTTCTCTAAGCGATTAATAATATAGAGAACGGTGATCGATACGGCCGTCATGATCATCACAAGAGCATTTGCTAAGTCACGATTCCCGGCTAATAGTGCATCATAGATGGCAATGGGCATCGTCATTGTTACTCCGGGAATACTTCCGGCTACCATTAATGTTGCGCCAAAGTCCCCTAATGCCCTGGCAAAGGCAAGAGTTGTACCGCTGGCAATCCCTCTCCATGAAAGTGGGATAATAATAGTAAAAAAGATATTTATCTCTGTTCTTCCTAAGAGACGTGCTGAATTGATAAGATCTTTGTTCACATTTGCAAAGCCTGCTTTTGCCGATTTTATGAGAAAAGGAATCGCTACAACCGTAGCGGCAACAACAGCCCCCGCAGGTGTAAACACAATTGTCATTCCAAAGTTTTCTTCCAAAAAAATGCCGATCTTACTTTGTCTTCCTAATAACACTAATAAGTAATAGCCGAGCACAGTTGGAGGCAAGACAATTGGTAAAGTAACGAGTGTATCAATCATGTCGCCGATTTTTGACTTTGACTTGCTTAAGTAGAGGGAAATAGGCAATCCGATTAATAACGTAATGAAGGTAGCCGTTAATGCTACCTGCAGTGATAAATAGAGTGGATATAAATTAATGTCTTCCATCATCGATCATCCGGGTGAATAAACCCGTATTTCTCCATGACAGCCTTACCTTCACCATTTACATACCGGATAAATTCTTTCGCTAAATCCTCTTCTTGAGTCGTCGATACGACAGCAATTGCCTGCTCTATTGGAGCATGTAACTGCTCTTCGATTAAAGTAAAGTTAATTTGGTCATTTTCAATGATTGATTTAGCAACGATGGCAGCTTCTACATTACCAGATTCCAAAAGCGCTAATGTGTCAGTAATATTTCTCCCGTAAACGATACGGTCTTCGATTTTGTCCCAAATTCCTGATGTTTCTAATGCTTGCTTTGCGGCTAACCCATAAGGCGCATGCTCCGGGTTTGCAATGGCAATTTTCTTGAATTCAGGGTTTGCGAGATCTTGAATATTATCTATAGAAAAGGTACTTTCCTTTAATGTAGCAAGTCCAATACGCCCAAGAGCATACAGTTGTTGCGTTTCAGCAATCACGTGTCCTTTTTCTCGAAGCTGATCAACAAACATAATGTTCGCAGCAGCAAATACATCAAATGGTGCCCCATGCTCGATTTGATCGGCTAACTGGCCGGTAGAACCAAAGGAAAAGGAAATCGTAACATTATGTTCTTCCTCAAATTGTTTTCCAAGTTCGGTAAACGCTCTCGTTAAGTCAGAGGCTGCTGCTACTGTAATTTTTTGACTTGTATTATCTTCAATGTTGTTTTCATTTCCCTGTGCTTGACATGCGCTCATGAATATCAAAGCGGCACTCAATATGTAAAGGAAAAAATAGAAGTGTATCTTTTTCATTGTAAAAATTTCACACCACCTACAGTTTTCAATATGGACTAAGAAAACGGATATTTATGATTTGTTCCTAGTTATGATTATAAAGATTTTAAACAAGTAAACCAACCTTTTTGTCACATTTCGAATTAGAGGATATGTATGGTATCCAGTAATATTTCATTGCAATAAAATCAGTTCATAGAGTATAGTTAAAGTAACTATACAATTGGAGAGTGATGAAAATTTGGACAGTATACCCTATGACTCGATTATCTTGTTAGGGGCATTATTATTGTTATCAGGTTATTTTTCTGCATCAGAAACAGCGATTACGAGTGTGAATAAGGTAAGGCTTCGTAATCATTCAGAAAATGGCAATGTGAAGGCAAAACGATCGCTTGAAATGGCTGAAAAATTTGACCAGAGTTTATCCACGATTTTAATTGGTAATAACATTGTAAATATTGCAATGGCGACCATTGCAACAAAGGTTGCCACAGATCTCTTTGGCAGTCAAGGCAGCACATTATTTATTACGACAATGGTTATTACTGTACTTGTACTCATCTTTGGTGAAATTTTGCCTAAGTCATTGGCAAAACAATATGCTGAGAAATACTTGTTGGCAATATCAACCTCTTTAATGACGGTCATGAAGGTTTTCTTCCCGATTACTTGGCTTTTTGTTCAGTTGAAAGTTGGAGTCAATAAGGTAACAGGCTCTAAACATGAAGAACCGTCCGTAACTGATGAGGATGTAAAGGCACTTGTGGAAATCGGTGAAGAGGAAGGGACGTTTCTCACTCAAGAGAAGGAATTACTCCATAACGCTATAGAATTTGACGATATACTCGTGAAGGATATATTAACACCTAGACCGGATGTGATTGCTGTATCATCCACAGCAACAATAGATGATATTAAGGATATTTTTATACAAGAAAAATATTCGCGTCTCCCTGTTTATGAAGGTTCGATTGATAATGTTGTTGGAGTTATTTACAATAGAGACTTTTTTGCAAAATATGTGCAGGATAGTAATTTTGAAGTAAATGAGATCATTCGGAAGCCCCATTTTGTTATCGGCTCATTGAAGATATCTAAGCTGTTAAAGGATTTACAAAAAAATAAAGTTCATTTGGCGATCGTTCTTGATGAGTACGGAGGAACTGAGGGGATTATTTCAATTGAAGATATAATTGAAGAAATTGTTGGTGAAATTTGGGATGAACATGATGAAAGTGAAGTTTTTATTCAAGAATTGAGTGAAAGAAAGACACGATTTGATGGGAAAATTTCAGTAGAAGAGTTCTGCCAGTTCATCAATGTTGATTTGTCGGAGTCTTCCTCAAATACTTTAGGTGGATGGATTACAGAGCTATTCGGTTATTTACCAAAAAAAGGTGAGACAATCACCTATGAAAATCTGCTCATAAAAATCGAAGAGGTTAGAAACCGTCGAATTCAAAAAGTAATTATTGAACTAGATGAAGAGACGACAAAGACAGCGTAAAAACAAGCAGGATGATTCTGCTTGTTTTTTGTTATAAGAAGTAGGAGGGGTTTGGAATAGCGATTATTATTTTTTGGTTTTCAATTATTGCTTCGTTATTAACATTTGTATATGGAGTAAAAGAACGTTCTCGTTTGTTATTAGTGATTAGTATTGTTACATCATTACCCGTTGTTTTGTATTTCTCAGCAACTCCGAGATTTTGGTGGTTTATCTTTTTACCGGTTGTTCATATCGTTTTGATTTTCATATTTTCAAGGAACCGTTGGGACTATTAAAAAAGGAAGGAGTGGTTTGTAATCAACCATCCCTTCCTTTTTGACTTTTATCCACGTAATAATCGTAATCCATTTAGAATAACGAGAATTGTACTTCCCTCATGACCAATCACGCCTAGTGGTAACGAAATTTGCCCCATGAAGTTAGAAATAATCAATAATGTAATTACCGCTAACGAAAAAATAATATTTTGTTTAACAATCCGATTCATTCGTTTCGATAAATCAACTGCTTTGGCAATTTTAGATAAATCATTTTTCATGAGGACAATATCAGATGTCTCTATTGCGGCGTCTGTTCCACCACCCATAGCAATTCCTACATTTGCAGTTGCTAGTGCTGGTGCATCATTGATCCCATCACCGACCATAGCAGTAGTTTGCTGATGTTCCATTAGTTTTTTGAGCTCTTTTACTTTCTGTTCAGGTAAACAATTTGCTACATAATCATCAACATCTGTAATGTTCTTAATGGCTTTTGCTGTCACTTCATGGTCACCAGTTAACATCACAGTGCGAATCCCATGTTTTTTGAAGGATGCAATGGCCGCAATGGTTTCCTCTCGTACCGTATCCTGAAGTGCTAATAAACCAGCAATACCTTGTTCGTCAGTCACATAGACTAAAGTTTTTCCTTGTTCAGATAGTTTGCCAGATTCTTCACCATAAAAAGCAGCGGCTGCATCATCCCCGGCAAAACTGCGCTTCCCAACTTTCCAGGTAGTATCGTTAATCGTTACTTGCACACCATAGCCGGTAATATCTTTCATTTGATCTATTTCTACAAAGGAAGTAACGCCATTTTCCTTCCCATATTTTACAATTGCTTCAGCTAAAGGGTGGGTTGATAAGCGCTCAATCGAAGAAACGATTTGAAAAAAGTACTGTTTGTCTACATCATTTCGAAGGAGTACATCGGTAACTTCCGGCTTGCCTTTTGTTAATGTGCCTGTTTTATCTAAAGCAATTACCTTTAAAGAAGCTAACTTCTCTAGATGAATCCCTCCCTTAAACAGAATACCTTGACGGGCTCCGTTCGAAATAGCAGAAAGGGTAGCGGGCATAATCGAAGCAACTAATGCACACGGCGAAGCGACAACTAGAAGGACCATTGCCCGGTAAAACGTTTCTGTCCAGCTCCAGCCAAGCAGAAAATGAGGGAGGAACATCATTACACCAACAGTAATTAGAACAACCTTTACATACGTGCCTTCAAACTTTTCGATGAATTGCTGTGATGGAGTTTTCTCATCCTTTGCTGTTTGGACAAGGTTGATTATTTTTTGGAACAGCGTTTCGGCGCTTTTTTTGGTAACAGAAATAACGATCATACCATTCTTGTTCACAGTTCCGGCAAATACCTCATCGTTTATTTTTTTCTCTACTGGTATTGGCTCACCGCTTAAGGCCGCTTCATCGATTAATGTATGTCCTTGAATAATTGCACCGTCAGCAGGAATTCTCTCACCGGGCTTAATAAGGACATGATCACCAATCGATAATTCTGATACATGAACCGTTCGTTCATTGCCATTTACTGCAATTGTGGCTGTTTCAGGCTGTAAATCCATGAGGGCAGATATTTCACGATGGCTTTTGTTCATCGTATACGTTTCAAGGGCTCCGCTAAGTGCAAAAATAAAAATTAAAATAGCCCCTTCAATCCAATAGCCGATAATTGCTGATCCGATCGCTGCGAGGATCATTAATAATTCAACATTTAAAGACCGCTCATAGATAAGATCTGAAAGTCCTTCTTTAGCCTTGTAATAACCTCCAATGATATAAGCACTAATGTATAACGGAACAGCGATCCATAAGTAATCAGATTTTTGCAGAATCCAAGCAGTTAAGATAAATGTCCCACTTAGCAATGCAAAGATTAATTCAAGGTGTGTAGTTAATTTATTCTTTTTATTTTCCTGCTTTTGATTGGGAATGCAATGGCTTGTTTGCGTGTTTAGTTGAATATCGCTATTCATCAGAAATCCCCTCCCTTTCTTTTCTTAAATAAACGTTGAATAGGATGAAACGGGTAAAGAAAGGAATGAATCATTATTTACTATTAATACTTTGTAAGAAGTTAGTTGATAATAATTATTATTTATAATAATTATAAATAATTCCAAAGCTTATTATTAATCATATAGAAGAATAAGTGGAAATTCAATAGATAAACAAGCCCATTCATAAAAAATCCTCAGTTAGTGAGAAGGTTAATCAATTGAGAATTTTTAATTGTAATTGATAATCAATAACAATTAAAAGGGGATGTCTCAAAAGTAAAGTAACAGTCGCCTCGATTATAAAATATAGAAGTTAATCCGAAATAAACCTCTATTTATTGTTAACGTTCGAGGAGAGCTGTCACTTATGAGACATCCCCATTCTATTATTTTATTTCCTTACTGGGATTAATAGTCGATAGATAGAATAGATGAAAACGATAATTAATAAGATAATAACCAAATAAATACTGAATTTTACGAGATACGCTTCAATTCTCATCCAGTTATATCCGAGTACTTGTCCCATTGTAATAAAGGTAAAAACCCAAACAAAAGCACCGCTATATGCGAACAGTGCAAACTTCATCAAACCGTAGTTTGAAATCCCGGATAAATAACCGGTAATATGTCGGACACCTGGGATAAAGTAGCCAATAAAAAGTAGAAAAGGACCATATTTGTGAAACATCATTTGAGTTTTAAATATTTTTTGTTCAGTTATATGTAGTTTTGGACCGAATTTATGAAGAAAGGGGAGTCCTAATTTTTGTCCTAATAAATAGCTGACGGTTATGCCCATAACAGCTCCAAAGTAAGCGGAGCCTAACGATAAGAGAAAAGACATTTTCCCTTGATACACTTTATATCCGACAAATGTTAATAATACTTCGTCTGGGATCGGTAAACCGATAATACCACCCATTAATGCAACAATGATACCAAAATAACCATACGTTATAATTAACTCCTCAAATAACTCCATGTTTCCCCTCGCAAATCAGTTCTGATTAAAGATAATTAATTATAACTTCAACCTTCTAGGGAGTAAATATAGGCAGTAAAAATAATCGGAGATGTCTCATAAGTGAAGCTCTCCTCAAAGGCTTTTATTTTTCAATACGTGTAAGCTTTGTTTCATGATTTGCAATAATATACTGTGATTGACCTAAATAAATAGGCAGCTGTACTTTTTCTAAATTAGGGAGCATGCCATCAAAAGCCACTTCATCATGATGAAATTTAGTAATATCACCAACAATCCAATCGTGATCACCGTATGGAAGGATATCCTTTACCTGACACTCATAAACGGCATAGGACTCTGATAAGATTGGGCAGTCAATCGTTTCACCTTGTTGATAGGCGATATTTAAACGTTCAAACTTGTCTACATCTCTACCTGAGAATCCTCCTGCTGTTTCAATATAATGGGCCAATTTTGCAGGGACGAATTGAATCGCAAACTGTTTTGACTTAGCAATTAAATGATGAGTGTGCCGTTCTTTTCCAACAGCAACACCATAGATGGGAGGAGCATAGGACATATAGGAGTGCCAGCCGGCTGCCATAATATTCTTTTCATCATTCCACTTTGCAGTGACGAGGGCAACGAGCCCAGGATAGCAATGTAAAACAGTCTCATTTGTACTCTTCAACATAGTGATTTCACCTTACCTTTAAAATGTTAAATATGTATATAGAGCGATTGTAACATACCGTTCTTAAATTAGTTTTGACGAATATCACAAAAGAAAAACGCCCTTAGGTATATCTACCTTTGAGCGTTAGTATTGTTCTATTTTGTTTCATATTGCTCAGGATCTCCAGCTTGAATAGGTTGACTTGTATCCATATGACCAAGGAATTCAGGAACAACCTCACCATCAATGAGTAGAAGCGTTTCCCCATAGCCAAACTGTTCCATAATCATTGCTAATTGTTCAAGTAAAAACATTTCTCCACTTGAGCCTAAATTTGCATGTAAGAGATCATCTGAAAAAGATACGTGAGCTACTCCATTAACATCCTCAACAGTTTGCACGACCACTCCTTCTGGCAGCAGGTTAGTTAAACCATCTTCCTCAGGTCCATTCACCCACGTTTGTAATGTCTCCATCATAAGCTCATCTTCATTTACAACTGTAATCTCTCTTTCTACACGGTAGATTTTCATAAGGTCACTATCTGAAAAATAAAGGGTAATAGTTGTTGCAGCTGGTTCGTCCGCTTCTGCTTCTGTTTCTGTTTCTGTTTCTTCTGCCACTTCTTCACTTTGTTCATTCTCTTCAAGCTCTTCGGTACCACCGTGAACAGTATCTTCACCAGATGTTTCTTCTGTGATATCGGATTCATCTTGTGGACTTTCATCTACCTGATCGACTCCTTGTCCACATGCAGCGAGAATGAGAACAAATGAGAAACTAATTAATATCTTTTTTGTGTATGGAAGCATAGCAAAAATCCTCTCCTTTTACTTTAATAATCTTTATGTACATGTTTGGTTCCATCATAACATAAAATTAATTGAAATTTTTTCTAAAAAAACACTTGCCATAAAAAAAACACTGTTATATAATACATTTAACAAGTTAATAGTTGTACTGATACAGACATTAAAGGAAATTAATAAAAGTAAAGGGGAGATGTATAATGAGTCGACAAGAGCGTAAGAATATGGTTCATTTCATTGAAAGAACAAGAGGGATTGAGCAACAGCAATTAATGTACATGACGGATGATGAGATTGAACATATCTATAATGCAACGTACTCAAGATTAGAAAACGAAGAGTAGAGAAGGCACATCTTACAGATCGTCCCTTTACTCGATACTCGATAAACAGGCAATACCCCACTAGCTTAGCTAGTGGGGTATTTGATATTCATATCTTCATAATTTCCACACAAATATCATGTAAAATACTAATCATACTCTATAGATAGTATAACAACCTTAAATCGTGGGAAGAAAATGAAGGTTAAAGTATAAAAGATAGTGTAAAAGTAATTTAAAATTCCTCATCGTGAGTAGTTTTTGTTATAGTTAGGTAGGATAGGACGACTCCATTTTTACAATAACTTTATATATTTTTATTATGAAGAGGTGAAATCATTGTCAACACAGCCATTAAATCCAATAGCGATTGAATTAGGACCATTAACCGTTTATTGGTACGGGGTCATCATTATTACTGGTGCACTTTTAGGGTTATGGATCGCTTTACGTGAAACTGAACGACATGGGTTAGAAAGAGAACTATTTTTAGATTTAATTCTTTGGGCATTGCCGATTGCCATTGTATCGGCACGTCTATATTATGTCATTTTTAATTGGGGCTATTACAGTCAATACCCTGGACAAATATTTGCGATTTGGGAAGGCGGATTAGCGATTCACGGGGCATTAATTGGATCGTTGATTACTGCTTATGTGTATACGAATAAGAAGGGTGTTTCTTTTTGGAGGATAGCTGATATTGCAGCTCCAAGTATTATTCTAGGTCAGGCAATTGGTCGTTGGGGGAACTTCATGAACCAGGAAGCGCATGGCGGTCCTGTTACAAGAGAGTTCCTGGAAGGGTTGCGTTTGCCTGAATTTATTATTAATCAAATGTATATTGAAGGTACATATTATCATCCGACGTTTCTCTATGAATCGATTTGGAATATCATTGGTTTTGTGCTCTTATTGTTTGCTAGAAAATTAAATTTACGTAGGGGATACCTCTTTTTAAGTTATGTCATTTGGTATTCCGTTGGTCGTTTCTTTATTGAAGGAATGAGAACAGATAGCCTAATGATTGGCGATCTATTACGTACAGCGCAATTTGTTTCCATTGTTTCAATTATTATTGCTGTAGTTTTAATGGTTTATTTGCAGAAAAAGGTGTTTCCTCATACACGTTATTTAGATGGTGAAGGGGCCGTAAAGGGTGGAAAGAAATCGAAAAAGAAAACGAGTAAAACAAAGAGAAAGTAATTTTTAAAAGTTGAAAGTTAAAAGTTAATAGTTAAAAGTTACTTTTAAAACAATTTACAGGAATAGTTTAAGTAAGGAATAGGGGTGGTACTCTTGTATGAAATATTTAATATGATTAGTCAAGTATTCTATGAACCCTTACTTAAACTCACCTATGGTACACAAAGCATTCCGTTATTATCGGCTTTTATATTAGGGATACTAGGATCATTAGCTCCTTGCCAATTCACAGGAAATTTAGCAGCCATGATGTATTACGGTAATCGATCCGTTCAAAAAGGGATCATATGGGCAGAAACTCTTTTTTATTTATTAGGGAAAATTGTTGTTTTTTCCGGATTTGGATTGATCGTCTTCCTGTTAGGGAGCGAAATTCAGCGGGAGTTTACACTATATTTCCCTTGGGTGAGGAAAGTCTTAGGTCCCGTTTTAATTATTATGGGCCTTTATTTAGTTGGGGTAATTAAGATGAATTGGACACTCTCGTTTGTGAAATCGCCTAAAAAAGCAGAAGGTAAGTTTGGAGCCTTTTTGCTTGGTAGCAGTTTTTCTTTAGGCTTTTGTCCAACGATGTTTTCGCTCTTTTTTATTTCATTAATGCCGTTAGCACTGTCTAGCCAATATGGAGCAATTATGCCAAGTATGTTTGCAATTGGTACGGCATTGCCGTTTCTGATTGTAATCTTCCTTATTTGGTATTACGGCTTCAATGCTGCTTTAATGAAAAAAGGGAGGAAAGTTGGCTTTTGGGTTCAGCGTACAATAGGGGTATTTATGATCCTTATCGGAATATTAGATACGATTACATATTGGACATTTTAAATGTAAGAAGGGAACAAACAACTATGGCAGATATTAACCTATTATTAGCATTTGGGGCAGGGATCCTCTCTTTTTTGTCACCTTGTAACCTCCCGTTATATCCGGCATTTGTGTCGTATATAACGGGTGTATCAGTGGATAAATTAAAAGACCAGGAAAAAGGCCTTCCACCGTCCGCTATTTTTCATACAGTTTTCTTTTTATTAGGATTTTCGGCCATTTTTATTGCCTTGGGGATGTCAGCTACGTTAGTTGGAACCCTCTTTATGAAATACAATGATTTGATCCGGCAAATTGGTGCAATCCTAATTGTTTTCTTTGGAATCGTTATTTTAGGTATTTACCAACCGAATTTTATGATGAAGAATAAAACCGTTCATTTTAAAAACAGACCAACTGGCTATATTGGAACAAGCCTTATTGGGATGGGATTTGCAGCTGGCTGGACTCCATGTATCGGTCCTATTCTAGCAGCAGTGATTGCTTTAGGTGTGAGTAACCCTCAATCGGGGCTTTTTTATATGATTGCCTATAGTGTTGGTTTTTCAGTTCCCTTCTTTGTCATGATTTTCTTTATGGGTAAACTGAATTGGATCAAGAAACACAATACAAAAATTGTTAGAGTCGGTGGATCAATGATGGTCGTTATGGGGGTATTCTTATTTTTTGACTGGATGACCAAAATTACATCATTTCTCGTAAACAATGTGTTTCGAGGGTTTACTGGCTTCTAAGATTATGAATGAAGTAAAAAAAGGACTGATACAATGTTAACGTGTATCGGTCCTTTTCGTTTTACTTTTCAAATTGTTTGACTAACTCATAGTCTTTGTTTTTCCAAGTCTCGATAGAATGTTTATTTGCAAAATGTAATAGTTCATCATCAAACGTAGTAGGCATGAAATTACTTAGTCGAATGTTCTTCCCTTGCTGTAATCTAATTGTTGCCCCTTTAGATGTCCAACCAAATTTTCTTAGCTTTAAAATGTCTATTTCTTTAGGTGTTATCTTTTTCTGATAGATTCTGTGACTATATAGGTAGATAGTATAAACTAATTCGTGATCATTAATTTGAAGTTCATAATTTATGAAAATGGATAGTGCAAGAACTAGAGTGAATATGAAGCCAACAAAATTAAATAACCAAGATGAAAAGGGTGAATACCATCCGGTAGTACTAATGATTAGTAAAAGAATAACCGGCATCAATATTGGGTTTCTTGCATAGTATGTCATCTTTTTTGTCACCTCTTTACTTGTCTGTTTCTTAATTTAATTATATAAAAGATAAAAATGATTATTTAATTAGAATAGAGGCAATTTTATGAAGATGGAATAGGAATATGCAATTTTGTCACAAATATTGTATACAAAAATAAAAAAGCAGGGTCCATTGTTGTGGAACCTGCTTTCTACTGAGCGACAAATTAGGCGGGGGGAACCTAGTTATCCTGTATGAACGAATGAATTTTTCTATTCTTGGATGTTACCTTGATATCGGTTCATCATTTGTTGGCGTTGTTCTACTGGCATGCGATTCATCATGCCATTTTCTCCGTGACAAGTTTCATACATTCCTTGAAGCTGTTCCTCATCCATATTTGGATGCATTTGCTTCATAAAAGGAAGCATGTTTTCAAATGTGAAATCCTCAAATACATCAGTAGATGCAATAGCTGTAGTCCCCGCTCCTAATACTAGAAAAGTGGCAAGTACGGCAATGATTCTTTTTTTCATTTTGCTCATTGTGATCAGCTCCTTTCTTATTTTCTACTTTTATTGTAGCTAGAACTTATGAATAACTTATGAAGAAGTTATAGCGTTGTTATGAAGATTATAAAAAACAGCCTAATAAGCTCATCTCCTATGCTATAATTTCGACAGAATCATATTTTTTACAATAATTTGTCCCGGATGGGAGTGAAGACGTTTGAAAGTTTTAATCGTAGACGATGAACCGATGATTATTGAAGTGTTACAAGCGTACTTGGAAAAAGCGGGATATGCTGTCATTTCAGCTGCTAATGGCTATGACGCACTTTATCTATGTAAAGAAGAAAAACCTGATTTTATCGTGCTCGACTTAATGCTGCCGGATTTATCAGGAGAAGAGGTTTGCAAACGGATTCGAGAGTATTCAAATGTCCCGATTATGATGTTAACAGCAAAGACTGCGGAAGAAGAAAGGATACATGGGATTGTTATTGGAGCGGACGATTATGTGGTAAAGCCATTTAGTCCGAGGGAAGTGATGGTTAGGATAGAGGCGATATTACGTAGGACACGAAAGGAAGTCCAAGGGGACCTTTACTCATTTAATAATGGTCAACTCAACATCAATCACGTTAGTCATGAAGTCAAAGTAAGAGATCAAATTGTTTCACTTACACCAATAGAATATAAGTTGCTAGTTGGAATGGCGAAATATCCAAGTAGAGTCTATTCACGATTAGATTTGCTAGAAAAGGTTCAAAACGAAAGTTATGAAGGATATGAACGCAGTATTGATGTCCATATTAAAAACTTACGAAAAAAAATTGAAGTGAATTCAAAAGAACCTGAATATATCTTGACTGTTTTTGGGATCGGTTACAAGTTCGGAGGGAAACGAGATGTTTCGGACTCTTCAATCTAGATTACTGGTGTCTTTTCTTTTCGTATCACTTACTGGAATAGTGTTAGTAAGTCTAGCTATTCATGTAAGCTTTACAGGAAGCTTTCGTGACTACATTGATCAAAAAAGAATTGAACAAATCGAAGGTGTTTTAGATCGTCTGGAAGGTGTGTACAAAGAAGAAAAACAGTTTACAGGAGAATCTATTGCAATGGTTTTATACCATCATGCAATGGTTGATCAATTGTTTTTTGAAATCTATGATGCCAAAGATGAATTGATTATTGATTCGACTACTTTGTTGCGTGGCCGCGGTGGGGGGATGATGCATCAATCTTCCCCTTTGCATCAAATGAATCTTGATGAGTGTGAATCTGTCTCTTTTTCCTTGTTTGTTGAAGAGGAGGTAATTGGCTCGGTTGTTGCTTATTATCCACGAGAATATATGAATATCGACTCGCAGTTTTTACAACAGTTTAATTATTTCTCTATATTAACTGCAATCGTAATTCTACTTATGGCTGTAGGGGCAAGCTTCTTCATTTCAAAGAAACTAACGAGCGGTCTACGGAGAGTTGCTGATGGTGCTAGAGAGCTGCAGCAGCACAATTTAAATGTTCGAATCCCTAGGAAAGATCAAGTTGAAGAGATTAACCAACTGGCTACGGCATTTAATGAACTAGCTGAATCTTTAAGTAAGCAAGAAAAGTTAAGAAAGCAATTTACCAATGATTTAGCCCATGAATTAAGAACACCATTAGCGACACTTCGAAGCCAATTGGAGGCATTTCAAGACGGAGTGTGGGAACCAACCCCTGAAAGATTGAAGCAAAGTCATCAAGAGCTTATGAGATTAGTACGTTTGGTTGATGATCTTGATAAATTATTAGCCGCTGAGAATCCTCAAATTCAATTAAAGAAGGAGGATTTATCAGTCAATGACTTACTTCAGGCGAGCAGAAATTCGTTTTATCCATTGTTTAAAGAGAAGGGCATTAAGCTTGTAATAAATGCCCCAAAAGAGGATATTTCCCTTCATGGTGATCGTGACCGAATCATGCAGATTATGATTAATTTATTGAATAATGCGTTAAAGTATAGCTATGATGGTGGTCAAGTGACGCTAAATGTCTTCAATGAGAAAAGTATGATTAAGCTGGTCATTGAAGATACAGGGCAAGGGATATCTAACAATGATTTGCCGCATATTTTTGAACGCTTTTATCGTGGAGAAAAATCAAGGAATCGTAAGACCGGAGGAGTAGGCATTGGTTTATCAATTGTAAAAGCGCTGGTAGAGGCGCATCGCGGTAAAATTTCAGTGGAAAGTAAGCAAGGTGAAGGAACAAAGGTTACACTTCTGTTCCCGAAATAATAGATAAGTAAACGTTAATTAAACGTTTGATTAAGATTAATGTTTGAAAGGGCTTATACAATGTCATACAAGCAGATAAAATGGTTAATATTACTTCTCCCGACTATAACAGTAGGGCTGTGGGAATATATTCGCCATGAATTTTTGTTAGATTATATTTCAATGGAAGTTGGTAACTGGTTAACGCCAGTCATCGTTTTTGGTGTAACAATGGTATTTGCAGTAAAACTATTTAATCATTTAGAACATATACAAGCTGAGCTGGAGAAAGAGAAATCTTCTAAGTTAATTTTTGAAGAGAGAGAAAAGCTTTCCCGGGAGCTTCATGATGGTATTGCTCAATCGTTTTTTCTATTGTCGGTAAAAATGAACCAATTAGAGACGAAGCAAGCAGACTTGAATGACTCCCAAGAATATCAAAAAGTAAAAAAAACAATCCACCACATTCACGAAGATGTCAGACAATCCATTTTTAATTTGAGACATCCTTCATCTACAGCTCAATTACCTTGGACTGAATCGCTAGCACAGCTTGTCGCCAATTTCGAGACTGATACAGGCGTAGCTGTTCATTTTTACTGGCGGTTATCAGAAAGTAAGCTCTCAAGTAAAGAGAAGGTTGAATTGTATGCGTGTATGAGAGAAGCCCTGATGAATATAAGAAAACATGCGAAATGTAATGAGGTAACCATTTGCGCTCAAGAACAGCCATACGGTTGGTATTGTAATATTGAAGATGATGGAGTTGGATTTGAAGAATCAGAAGTAAGTGCAAAAGGTGGTTATGGACTAGGAATGATCAAGGACCGAGCCAAAGAAATGGGCTGGACGGTAACATTTAAAAGAAATGAAAATAAGACAATCGTTCATATTAGAAAGGGGGAATTGTCGTGATACAACCTTTTCGAATATTAGTTGTTGATGACCACGCCCATGCCAGAGAGGCAATTCGTGAAATTTTAAGTTCTTATGAGAACTTTGAAATTGTCGGTGAAGCAAAGAGTGGCGAGGAAGCGATAGAAATGACCGATCAATTAATGCCAGACCTTATTCTCATGGATATTAATATGCCTGGGATTGGTGGACTTGAAGCGACAAAAGTCATTAAAGAGGCATTTCCATATGTCAAAATTGTCATCATTACCGTTTCTGATGAAATTACGAATTTGTTTGAAGCCTTAAAAAAGGGAGCACAAGGATATCTTCTAAAAAATATTCAGCCATCCGCCTGGTATGAATATTTACAGGCAGTGGCTCTTGACGAAATTCCAATGTCAGAGGACTTAGCAGTTCGGATACTGCAAGAGCTATCTCCGAAAAAGCAAGCTGACAAAACGGAAAATCCTTTGTCAAAGAGGGAGCAGGAGGTACTGGATTTAGTTGCCAAAGGACATACAAATAAACACATTTCTTCAATATTAAATATTTCTGAGTATACGGTAAAAAATCATTTGAAGAACATACTCCAAAAGCTGCATCTTGAAAATAGAGTACAGTTAGCAAGATATGCTTATGAACAAGGATGGGTCGAAAAATAAAAAACTACCTATTATAGTGAAATCAAAACTATAGTAGGTAGTTTTTTATTTAAGCGTGGATTACTATTGATTCTGTACTAAAAATTATTATAAATGCTAAATATTGTCAAAGTTTATTTTATATCCTAAATTTGTTCATCGGATTTTTATGGTAAGTTAAAAGTATAGATACTATAAAAAAACAGGGAAGATATGTGTAACATTTTAGAGGGATGAAGCGACTAATATGTAGGAGGGAGAACGGTGGAAGAAGAATTTGACCGTTTATATGAGCAGTATCACCAAGCATTATTTCAATTTTTATTTTATATGGTGAGAAATCGTGAAGAGGCTGAAGAGCTTGTGCATGATGTTTATATAAAAGTAATGCATTCATACAATCGTTTTGAGGGGAAAAGCAGTGAAAAAACATGGCTTTATTCGATTGCCAGACATGTAGGGATTGATTACATTAGAAAGCAAAACCGCCAAAAAAGAAAATGGTTTGGTTTATTTGAACTCTCGGAAAAAGACCATGATATACGTGATCAAGCCCCTCTTCCGGAGGAAGTTGTGACACAGCGAGAAGAGGTTCAGCAATTATATAGACAGCTTCGTAACTGTACTCTTGATCAACAGCAGGTAATCATACTGCGCTACATCCAATCTTTATCGATTACCGAAACAGCAGCTGTGTTAGGCTGGACAGAAAGCAAAGTTAAAACAACACAGCATCGAGCTCTAAAATCTTTGAAAGGCTATCTTGAGAAAGAGTTCAGCCCCCAAATAAAGGAGGTATGAAGATGGGGAAAAGACCAGAACATGATGAAGAATCAATTGAAAAGCTCCTTTCTAACATGCCAAAGATAAAAGATAAACGAACGAAAGAAGAACTTTATACAAAAATTCAAGCACGTCTGCAAACGGGAGAGCCAAAGAAACGGAGCGGGAAAAAGTGGCTTATGCCAAGTTTTGCAACTGCTGCTGTTGTCATCATTGTTTCGATATTAGTATTTCCTCAACTTCTTGCGGAAGATAATATGTTGGAGATGTCTCAAGAAAGTGGAGATCAAGTGACTTCTGAAACTGAAAATAGTATTTTTGAAGATGAACATGCTGAAATCGAAGAGAAGGCAGACACCAATATGATGGTGACAGAAGAAAGTGACCCGGTTGAGGTTCGTGAGGAAGGTTATTTAGGAGCATTGAATCAAAAGCCAGAGGGGACTGATTGGGTAACGATCAGTGTTCCAAATGACGATGCACAATTCGTTGTGCCATTAACGATCCTTATTCCGGAAGATGAAAGGTCTAAATTAGATCATTTGCAAACACTTTTAAATACAATGTCCTATGAGAAGTGGGGGCTTGATTCACCACCATTATCAGAATTTACGTTTCAGGAAGCGGATTATCACGAAGATGGCAAGAAGGTGATTATCCATGCACCTTCAGATAACTTTACGATAACTTCGTCAACCGAAAGCTTAATGTTCATTCAATCTGTCCAAGAAACATTTGCAGCACTTGGTTACAAGTACGTCGAATTTATGACTGATGGAAAGCCGGGCATGAACTTAGGCCCATATGGCGAAAGAGAAGGTTTTTCACTGGAAGAGAACAATAAAGCGTATTATTTATATACGAGTGAAACGGATCATCAGCTATTAATTCGTGGTAGTACGCTTGAGTCCCAGTTAGAGAATACAGCAGAAGATCAATTAACTTTTCAGGAAACAATCGAGCAAATGAAGCTCGGGAATAATGTGATCGGCTATGAGGCTTCCATTCCACTTGAACTTTCTATCACCAAAATTGAAAGTGAAAATGACCTTGTAAAGATTACATTTGAAAGCGGAACCTCATTTGAAAACAATGATAAGACGATCGCGATGATTGAAGCGATATTGTTTACAGCAAAAGAATTTGGTTTTACTAAAGTTCGCTTTGTTGGTGTTGAGGGGATAGTTGGGAGCTATAATTTAAATACGGTGATTGATGTTCCAGAGGCTGTAAATTTAGCTGGCGTACAAAAGTAAATGAAAAAACAGAGCAAGGTGAGACAAGTACTCCCTTGCTTTTTGTTATCCTTGTTAATTTTCACACCATTCTATTGCAACTAATTTGTTTTTTTTATGAATGAATGGTTGAATATTATTGAGGTGAAAGAGATGGATTCGGTAACACATACATTGTTTGGGCTTACTCTCTATGGTGCTGTAGATAAAAAAGACATGTCCACCAATATGAAGAGAGCACTGCTATTAACAACGGTTGTTGGTAGCCAATTACCTGATATTGATGTTGTTTCTCCTTATTGCCCGCTATGGGAAATATAGTAAACCCTGTGTTTACCGCTGGGTCTGGTTTATTATGTTAATTCATGTATGTATTCAATCTGCACAAGGTTACATCATTTACCAACAATACAGTGATCAATACGAACAGTATGCACTTTCGGCGAGCTTTTTGCCAAGTCACTTTTCGGTTATCGGTAAGAATGCTGAGAAAGTGGAAATTGTTAATGTGACGCCTTGGGGGAATAAAGAGTTACAATATACTCTTTATTCCCAAGAGGATGCAAATATTGAACAACTATTCGAAGAGGTTCCTGAAGCGGCAACACTTTATGAGTGGTCACCATTTATTGTCATTGTTGATGATGAAGAAAGGTTAGGAATTTATGACCCGAGGTTTTACCGTAATGGACAATCGTTTTTGTTTGAATATATCGAGAAAGCGGAAGTAAATTGAGAAGTTGAAAGTTGAAAGTATTTGTAATTTTCCCGGGAAATGTTTTGTCGAAATAAGAGCAAACATTTCCCGTTTTGTTTTTTACGATCTATTTTCACAACTAATTTGTCGTTCCATGTTATTCATATCGATCGTTACTACAGTAGTAGCCAATCCAGTGGCGGTAATCGCAATTGTAGATAAGATAAGCTCATCTTTACTAATGACAAACATCCCTGGTGCTACAGCGAGTAAATCTACAATGAGGATCATAATCCCTACATTTATTTTCGTTGCTTCGGCAAACATTTGAGCAAATAAATCAAACCCTCCTGTACTAATATCTTCCCGAAACAGTATTCCAACACCGATTCCCATCAATAAGCCGCCTATTATTGCACTGCTTAATGCTTGATTTGCGAGGAAAGAGAAAGTCAAGAATGCAAACAACTCGATGAACAAAGCCGATAAAATGAGTCCAGCGATACTGTTATAAAAGAATTCTCTGTAATAAAACCAGGCATATGTATAAATTGGAATGCTTAGCACGATGATTGTTACGCCAATACTTATTTCCCACTGGTAATAAAGGATTAGAGCAAGCCCGATAATTCCACCATCAATTATGTTATGAGGAAGAAAGAAATTATTAATGCTAAAGCTTATGATGAAGCATCCAATGAATAATGCAGAACTCTTCTTAAGCATTCCAATGATAACCTCCGTTTAATTAGACACATAAAGAGTATATGCGAGTGACTGACGGGAATATGTCCAACCCTTTATTTGGAAACGTGTGGAGTGGATACATAGTAAAAACTTGGTCATTCTAGAAATATTAATCCAAACAGAGGGAGGAATCTTTGAAAGATGAAAAAAAGGTGGGTGTTTATTCCAATTATCGTACTGGTGGCAATTGCATATTTTTCCATAAATGCAATTGGACCAAAGTTTGCATATATTCCACCTAACAAGAAAATTCTGGGACAAAACCTAGGGATGGTGAAGGACGAAGAAAATAAAACGTACAGCTATGACATTTGGGGTACAACTTTACCAAGTAGTGAAGCAGAAAAATTAATGAAGTCGAGAACTGGAAAGGCGTTACTCTCACCAGACCATGGAGCAATTAAGGTTGATGATGCATTAATTCAGTTTGGAAGGAATACGTTCTACTCTGAAACATTCGATAATGAAGTGTTTCTTACTGATATTTTAGGGATATTAGATGGGCCGCTTACCCCTGCGAACTTTGCAAAAGCTTTACTTGATTTACGCGGTCAAGGAACAACGAACCTCCAAGTTGAGGTGGCTGAAGATGTAACAATAGGTGGACAGACATTTAAAAAAGGAGAAAAAGTAGATACTGGTTTAGATGTACCAAAAGGGTCATATGCTCCTTTAGGTATGCCTATTACATATTCCGGTCATCGCTTAAGGGTAGGAGTCAGTTGTGCGGCTTGTCATGCCTCGGTTGATGCAAATACGGGAAAAGTTATAGAAGGAGCTCCCAACGTCGACTTTAATGGCGGTCTGTTGCTTGCTATGGCTAGTAATTCAGCTGCTTATTTTACAAACACTGATATTGAATCAATAGAGGATTATATAAGAGGATTAGATCATACTCTCGTTACGACCGCAGATGGACAACAACAGCCTCTACCAGATGTTGAGGCATTAGAAAATGCTGTTGATGAGACGTTACTAAAATGGCCGCCTGGTAATTTTGATTCAACGATTGATCAAGAAAGCAATCCGGCGCAAATTCCCGATTCCTACACATTAGGAGACCATCCGTACGGGTGGAGTGGTTTTGCGATGGCCGGTCCTTTTAAAGGATTGAGTTCTTTAAACAATAATGTCCACGCACAAAATTCTGATATTCTTGCTCAAGCTGAGCAAAGTGAACAAATGTTGGACATTGATAAAGAAGTGTATATCGGAACAATTTTGCAAAATGCAGCAAATGAAAAGTACCGTTATGAACCTGCTATGGGACTTAAACCGTCAGAATTTATGGCAGCAATTGATCCCAATCCAGAGGTTCCGGGGGTAAATGAAATGGTGAAGCCTCCTCATTTTCCGAGAGTATCTTTGTTTTCTCCTAATGGTACAATCATTAGTTCACCGGGGTTTCAATTTGGTGAACAAATTAATGCAATGTCTGCCTATCAAAATTCATTAGTGCCGCCGGAAAGTGAGAACGAAATTGATAAAGAAACTCGAGCATTAGGTCGAGAAGTGTTTCAGAGAGCGGGATGTATCACTTGTCATGCAGGAACTACTTTGACAAATCATAAAGTTATCCCGGTTGACGAAATAGGGACTGAGCCATCGCGTGCTAAAGCATTAAAAGGAACGCAAAAGTTTTTTGATGAAGCGTATACGTATGCACCTAATACGCCAGTACCGATTCCTGAGAATGCAAAAATATTGAAGGTTCCTACCGAACATATCGACAAGAAGCAAATAAAGCTTGCTTTAGCTCATGATGACTCTAAAGGTGGATACAAAGTAAAGGGATTGATTGGTTTACGTTATACAGCACCTTATTTACATGATGGTGGAGTGGCCGTAGGGGTCAATGAGAAAACTCAACTAGGTCTTCCCGGAACACTTATGAAATGCATACGACCAGACACAGCCAATAGTTTGAAGGCAGTTGTTGATCGGAAACTAAGGGAAAAGGTTGTGAAAGTGAACCGTGCTTCTAAAGAACTGCAGGACGTCCATGTCGACGGAAGTGGACATGAATATTGGGTTGATTCAATGAGCGGTTTTACAGAAAAAGAACAAAAGGCGTTAATCGAATACCTGCTTTCTTTAACATCAAGTGATAAAAGGTAATAAAGGATAAAAACTACCTGTTGAGGCAAATGAGTCTGTGCGGGTAGTTTTTTTTCATATATAATCACTTTAAAGCTTTATTCAATTATTGCAGTAAGAAATCTTTCTCTCTTTACAAGGAATGTGTATAATTGTTTAATATATTTTTTATTGAATAAAGTTAATTTATTAAAATAATAACTTATTATCTGTAGTCATATATATAAGAAACGTTAGGAGGTGAAAGAATGGATTATTCACTTACTGGAGCTACATTATTTTGGCTGTTCATACCAATGCCCCTATTAATATTACTATCATTGTGGTCATTACTTAGAGAAGGGAGGGGATAAGCGTGGAAAATGCAACGTTGATCACATTTATTATTTATTTAGTTGGTATGTTAGGAATAGGTTTGTTCTTCTACCGGATGACATCAAATTTATCCGATTATGTCCTTGGGGGGAGACGACTCGGTGGGAGTGTTGCAGCACTAAGTGCGGGCGCATCAGACATGAGTAGTTGGTTATTACTGGGATTACCCGGATATGCGTATGTTGCTGGTATGGAGGCAATTTGGATTTGTGTAGGTTTATCTGTCGGTGCCTATTTAAATTGGCAGTTTGTTGCAAAAAGGTTACGGCAATATACGGAAGTTGCGGGAGATGCGATTACGATCCCTAGTTATATCGAAAATCGTTTTCACGATCAAACGAAATTATTAAGAGTGATATCTGCAATTGTAATTCTAGTATTCTTTGCGTTCTATACATCTGCAGGTCTTGTCGGTGGAGCTCTATTATTTGAATCATCCTTTGGTCTTTCCTATACGAATGCTTTAATCATTGGTGCGGTTGTAATTATATCTTATACATTTTTAGGAGGCTTTTTAGCTGTAAGCTGGACAGATTTTTTTCAAGGGATATTGATGTTTTTGGCGTTAGTCATCGTGCCAGTCGTTGCTATTTCTCATTTAGGTGGATGGCAAGAAACAGTGAATGCAGTGGGAAATGTTGATCCGGCCCACCTCGATGTTTTTGCGAATGTAACGACTTTATCCATTATCAGTTTGGTCGCATGGGGGTTAGGCTATTTTGGCCAACCACATATTATTACCCGCTTCATGGCAGTAAGTTCAGTAAAAGAAATCCCAAAAGCTCGTTTTATTGGTATGACTTGGATGGTTATTGCTTTATTTGGGGCAATATTTACAGGTTTTGCCGGGATTGCATACTTTGCCGGCAGTGGGGCACCTATTGCTGCAGGTGCTGAGGAAACTGTGTTTATTTTATTTACACAAATTTTATTTGATCCATGGGTTGCTGGTTTCTTACTCGCCGCTATTTTATCTGCGATTATGAGTACAATTGACTCGCAGTTACTTGTATCTTCAAGTGCGTTAGCTGAGGATTTTTATAAATCAATCTTCCGACGAAATGCAAGTGAAACTGAACTTGTGTGGGTAGGTCGATTTGGTGTGCTGCTGATTGCTGTTATTGCAACGCTCCTTGCACTAAACCCTGAAAATACTGTCTTAGATTTAGTAGGATATGCATGGGCTGGATTTGGAGCTGCATTTGGTCCGGTTATCATCTTGTCGTTATTCTGGAAGAGAATGACCCGGAATGGTGCACTAGCAGGGATGATCATCGGTGGTGCCGTAGTAATTATTTGGAGCAGAATTCAAGGTGGATGGTTTGATCTTTATGAAATTGTTCCAGGATTCTTACTATCGTTAATTGCTATCATAATCGTTAGTCTTCTTGACAAAGAGCCTTCTAAGGAAATTCAAGCAGAATTTGAAAGTGTAGAATCTCAGAAATAGAATGAAAGAAAGATCTGTTTCTTACCATAACAACGTGGTGAGACAGATCTTTTTTTATTTTAATAAGTTGTCAAATTATTCAATGATATAGAAAAGGTATGAGCATTTATTTGTGCAATATAGATATAATGAAGGTCATTTTTTATAAAGGGAGAGGATGCAACATGGTAATACCTTATAAGCATGAACCGTTTACGGATTTCACAGTAGAGAAGAACCGTAAAGAGTTTATAGCAGCATTAAAATTGGTAGAAGCAGAGTTAGGTAAAGAATATCCTCTTATTATTGGTAGAGAGAAAATTGTAACAAAGAAAAAAATCATTTCTGAAAATCCAGCTAGAAAAGACCAAATCGTTGGTACAGTTTCTAAAGCAAATAAAGAAATCGCCGAACAAGCAATGCAGGTCGCTGACAAGACATTTCGCACATGGAAAAAAGTAGATCCGGAAGTTCGGGCTGATATTTTATTTAAAGCAGCAGCGATCGTGCGCCGTCGCAAGCATGAATTTTCAGCTTACCTTGTCTATGAGGCCGGGAAGCCGTGGAAGGAAGCCGATGCCGATACAGCAGAAGCCATTGACTTTCTGGAGTATTACGGGCGCCAAATGATCAAGCTCAAAAAAGGCTATCCGATAGAAAGTAGAAAAATAGAAAAAAACAAACTTTCCTATATCCCATTAGGTGTAGGAGTGGTCATATCACCTTGGAATTTTGCATTTGCGATTATGGCAGGAATGACATCTGCGGCGCTTGTAGCCGGGAACACTGTTTTATTAAAACCTGCAAGTACAACACCTGTTGTTGCGTATAAATTTATGGAAGTACTTGAAGAAGCAGGTCTTCCCGCTGGTGTGGTGAACTATCTTCCAGGAAGCGGTGCAGAGGTTGGTGATTATCTCGTTGATCATCCTCGGACACGTTTTATTAGCTTCACCGGCTCTCGTGAAGTTGGTGTTCGAATTTATGAACGTGCTGCTATTGTACATCCTGGTCAAATTTGGTTAAAACGTGTGATTGCTGAAATGGGTGGAAAAGACACTATTGTCGTTGATAATGAAGCTGACCTGGACTTGGCAGCACAGTCGATTGTTCAGTCAGCATTTGGTTTCTCTGGGCAAAAGTGTTCCGCCTGCTCAAGGGCAGTTATTCATGAGGATGTTTATGAGCAAGTGATAGAAAAGGCGGCTAATTTAACGAGACAATTGTCTGTAGGTAATCCTGTAGATAATCATAATATCGGACCATTAAATGACCAAAGTGCCTATGAGAAAGTGATGAGTTATATTGAAGTTGGCAAGGATGAAGGGAAGCTATTAATGGGTGGAAAAGGTGATAATTTAACAGGGTATTTTATTGAGCCAACAATTTTTATCGATGTAGATGAAAATGCTAGGATCATGAAAGAGGAAATTTTCGGTCCGGTAGTTGCCTTCTGTAAAGCAAAGGACTTCGATCATGCTTTAGACATAGCAAACAATACAGAGTTTGGCTTGACGGGTTCAGTTATATCGAATAATCGTGAACATATTGAAAAAGCACGTGAAGATTTTCATGTCGGTAACCTCTACTTTAATCGCGGGTGTACAGGGGCAATTGTTGGCTATCATCCATTTGGTGGCTTTAATATGTCTGGAACAGACTCAAAAGCTGGTGGACCGGATTACTTATTATTATTTACGCAAGCAAAAACAACGTGTGAGGAATTCTAGGTTAAAAGTTAAAAATCAAAAGTTGAAGATTGAGGTCTGATTGATAGGGGGTATTAATGAATACAACAGACTCTATTATTAAAAAAACTGAAAAGTATGGTGCGAGAAACTATCATCCATTACCAATTGTTATATCAAAAGCAAAAGGGGTGTGGGTAGAAGATCCTGAGGGAAATAGATATATTGATATGTTAAGTGCATATTCTGCAGTGAATCAAGGACACTGTCACCCAAGAATTATTCAGGCACTAAAGGATCAGGCAGAGCGGGTAACGCTGACTTCAAGAGCCTTCCATAATGAGCAATTAGGATTGTTCTACGAAAAAGTCTCGTCATTAACTGGAAAAGAAATGATTTTACCAATGAACACAGGTGCAGAAGCTGTAGAAACAGCAATCAAAGCAGCAAGGCGTTGGTCGTATTTTAAGAAGGGAGTACCTGATAACAAAGCAGAGATTATCGTTTGTGAAAATAACTTCCATGGTCGAACGATGACGGCTGTTTCTCTCTCTTCCAATGAGGAGTACAAAAGAGGATTTGGTCCAATGGTACCGGGAATTAACATCATTCCATATGGCGATATAGAAGCGCTGAAAAAAGCGATAACAGCGAATACAGCAGCTTTTTTACTTGAACCAATACAAGGGGAAGCGGGGATTGTTATACCTCCTGCAGGCTTTTTAAAAGAGGCCTATGAGGTGTGTCGTAAAGAAAATGTTCTGTTTGTCGCCGATGAAATCCAAACTGGTTTAGGACGGACCGGAAAAATGTTTGCCTGTGATTGGGAAGGGGTGATTCCTGACATCTACATTTTAGGTAAGGCATTAGGTGGAGGGGTAACTCCTATCTCTGCTGTTGCAGCTAATAAGGACATAATGGATGTGTTCGAACCAGGCTCTCATGGTTCAACCTTTGGTGGGAATCCGTTAGCGTGTGCAGTATCTATTGCCGCTCTTGATGTCATGATTGAAGAAAAGCTTGCGGAAAGATCGTTACAGTTAGGAACTTACTTTCTTAGTAAATTAAAAGAATTAAATAATCCTAAGATTAAAGAAGTAAGAGGAAAAGGGCTGTTTATCGGAGTTGAATTAACAGTCCCTGCCAGAAGCTATTGTGAGAAGCTAAAGGTTGCAGGCTTATTGTGTAAAGAAACTCATGAAAATGTAATACGGTTTGCTCCGCCGCTTATCATATCAAAAGAGGAATTGGACTGGGCTTTTGGAAAAATTAAAAGAGTATTCTTAGAAACAGAAAACACTTAAAGAGATAATATGCATCGAGGTGAATGGGGAGAGGGATACGATGAAGAAAAAAGTCGCAATTATTGGTGTACCAATGGATCTTGGTCAGAAAAGACGTGGTGTTGATATGGGACCAAGTGCCATGAGATATGCAGGAGTTGTTAAACGAATCGAAAAGATAGGCTATGAAGTCAATGATTTAGGTGATATTGACATTGCTCGGCCAACGAAGTATGACGTTATGAATGAACACAATTTAAAGGATCTACATGAGGTCGTTAAGGCTAATGAGCAGTTAGCAAAGACTGTAGCCAAAATTGTTGATCAAGACTGTTTCCCGCTTATATTAGGGGGGGATCACAGTATTGCGATCGGAACAATTGCTGGTGTTACAAAACGTTACAAGAATATGGGAGTCATCTGGTATGACGCTCATGGTGATTTGAACACGGGAGAGACTTCCCCGTCAGGAAACATTCATGGAATGCCTTTGGCCGTCTGTTTAGGATTTGGTCATGCATCCTTAACCGAAATAGAGGGCGCATCACCGAAAGTAAAGTCTGAAAATGTTGTGATTATCGGTGCTCGTTCATTAGATGGAGGCGAAAAGGAACTGATCAAAAAACAGGGAATTAAAGTGTATACGATGCATGAAATTGATCGTCTTGGCATGACAAAGGTGATTGAAGAAACGATCACTTATTTACAAGAGCGTACAGATGGCGTTCACTTAAGTTTAGATCTAGATGGTCTTGATCCGCACGATGCACCAGGTGTAGGTACCCCTGTAATCGGAGGCATGAGTTACCGGGAAAGCCATTTAGCAATGGAAATGCTGGCTGAAGCAAATTTGATTACTTCCGCTGAATTTGTGGAGGTGAATCCTATTTTAGACGAACGGAATAAAACAGCGATCTTAGCCGTTGCATTAATGGGATCTCTGCTTGGTGAGAAACTTCTTTGAAAATGTAAAATGTAAAATGAAAATCTTTGTTAAAATTTAAAAAAATCAGCAACACCGCTTGTGGGGTTGCTGATTTTTTTAGATTAGATAATGGAGGAACATTGTTGCCATGCCGAAATAGATCATTAATGAGAAGATATCATTTAATGTTGTAATGAGTGGTCCTGAGGCAACGGCTGGATCAACGCCAAAGCGATAAAGCAGTAAAGGAATAATTGTACCGGCCATTGTCCCAATAATCAGAGTGAGAACTAACGAAGTGCCGACAACAAAGCCGAGAATAGGGTTACCTAACCAGAAAAAGGCGATAATTGCGATTAAGATTCCGCATGTTACACCAATAATTAAACCAACCCTTAGTTCCCTGAATATTAAACGGGTAATTGTTTTACGGTCAATATGACTCGTTACTAATCCACGTACAACTACAGCGAGTGATTGTGTACCGGTATTTCCGGTCATTCCTGCAATCATTGGCATAAAGAATATAAGTGCTACAGCTTGCTCAAGCGTAGCTTCAAATCCGCTAATAATTCCACCCGAAATAAGTCCAATAAACAGTAATAAAATAAGCCAAGGTAAACGTCGGTAGGAGGCTACTAATGCCTTTGTATTAAAATCAATGGCTTTACCTGAAGCGGAAAGCTTTTCAATATCTTCATTTGCTTCTTGGATAACGACATCAATAATGTCATCAACAGTGATCAGTCCGACGAGTTTGTTTTCTTCATCAACAACGGGGACAGCAATAAAATCGTACCGTTCAATTAATTGAGCAACTTCTTCTTGGTCAGCGTCTACAGGTACAGAGATGACACGTGTAAACATGATGTCAGAAACTTTTTCGTTAATGTCACCTAATAATAAATCGCGGTAGGATACCACACCAACAAGTTGTTTATCAGCGTTGATAACATACAAATAATAAATGCTGTGTGTCATCCCGGCGTATTCTTTCAGTTTGTCTACAGCCTTTCGAACCGTGTAGTCCTCATTTATCCAAATAAACTGGTTTGTCATAATACCACCAGCTGTGTCTGGTGGATAACTCATTAAATTTTGAACTGTTTGCGATTCCTCTTTTTTCATTGAGGATAAAAATTCCTGAATTTTATCAACGGAAAGTTCATTTAATAAGTCTGCCAAATCATCATTTTCCATTAGATCCATAACCTTTGATGATTTTTCAATGCCTAATTTATGGAGAATCGCAATTTGCAAGTCACTTTCTAGTTCTTGAATTAATGCAGCGATTTGCTGTGGAGATAAAAAAGTAAGAAATTTATGTTGATGCTTTTCCGGAAGATCACGATACAGTTTGGCAATGTCATACGGTTGTAGCTCTTCCATTAATAGTTGAAAGGACTCTTTTTTGTTGTCATTTATATATTTTATTATTAAGACCACGATTTGATCTTCAGTCATTTGGTGAATCATTACTTTCACCTCCATACTTAATTTGTCCAATTTCTAATGTATTAAAATGTATACAATTAGTAAATAATTTTTTATAAAAAACATCAAATATTTCCTTATGCATTAATCAATCTTAACATAAATTGCTTACATCTTACTTCCATACTGAAAAAAGAAAGAGGTAACCGAACATAGTATTAGTTATGACGATTGATAGTATAACATATGTATTCTGCACGTAGAGTGGGAATGGAAATGGGTGTTCGTCTACTTATTTATTTGAGGCATTTGTTTTTTTTTTTGTATAAGTAAATAGAAACATATGACTTGACAAAAGGTTTCTAACTTTGTCATAGTAGTAATAAAAATAATGAAAATATTATAAATAATAAAAGGAAGATCGCATATTGCGTTCTCCCTTTTATGAGATATTATTTAATTAGATAATTGAATGGTGCCGATCCTGGAGGAGCATTGACAATCATATCATATAAAGGAATTGTGTAAGCGAATAAGATTAATACGATTGAAACTGCAATCCAAACTTTCCAGTTATCAAAGATTCTTGGAGTTGTAGCGGCATCAGTAGAAACCTCACCAATAGGGAATTCGGTATTTTCGCCTTTTGGAGCTAAGAATGTCATATAGATAAAGTTATAGAACATAAGAGCTGCTGCAGCAAATAGGATGACACCGCCAATCGCCATTGTTACTTGGTTAATGAAAATTCCTTGGAACCAGTCAAGTGCTGTTGGGTGATCTTGATAAGTCGTATATGCTGTACGACGAGGTGCCCCAAAGAAACCAAGTAAATGCTGTGATCCAGACATAATAAACATACCAATCATCCAAAGCCAAGTTTGCAGCATACCAAGTTTATTAAGATATGGTGTGAACTTTCTTCCAGTCAGATTTGGAATCAACCAATATGAAATTCCAAAGAATGTAAGGAGAACGGTTGAGCCAACAGTTAAATGGAAGTGACCAACAATCCATAATGTATTATGAACAACAGCGTTCATTTGAAAACTTGCGTTAATAAGTCCGCCAATACCAGCTGGGATAAAGATTAACATCGCCATAAATGGTGTGAAGAAACGAACATCACCCCAAGGCAGCTTTTTCATCCAGCCAAATAACCCAGTTCCGCCTTTAGCACGTCCTGCAGATTCTAACGTTGCGAAGATCGAGAATGCCGTTAGTAATGATGGAATAGCAACCATAAATGTTAATGTAGTTTGTAAGAATTTCCAAAATGGTGAAATCCCTGATTCCATTAATTGATGGTGAAATCCAACTGGAATCGAGAATAAAAGTAATAGAATAAATGCCAGACGAGCTAATGAATCACTAAATAATTTTCCGCCGATTATTTTAGGAATACAAACATACCAAGCAATGTATGCTGGCATTAACCAGAAATACACTAGCGGATGTCCAAAATACCAGAATAATGTACGACTCAAAAGAACATTAATACTATCGGTCATTCCGAGTGACCATGGTAGCATTTGTAATAATACTGTCGCTGCAACACCAATACTACAAATAATCCACATAAGAATTGTAGCAACAGTCATGTGTCCGAATAATGGTGTGAGTTTTCCTTTGTTAGCCTTTTTCCAAGCAAAGTAATGGATTAATAGTGCTGTACCCAATACCCAAGTACCAACTACAAATAATGCTAAAGCCACATAATAAAGTGGATGTGCTTGTAAAGGTGCATAAAATGTATAAAGTACGGATGCTTCGTTCATTAGAATCATAATCGTAGCAAGTATTGTACCAATCGTTAGAATCCAATATCCAACCCAACCAACTTTTCGTGTTGAATCTTTAAAAGCGCCGTGAGTTCTGCTCATTCCGGAGAATAGGAAACCAAAAATAAAATATGTTGTAAATACAAGTGCAAGTAATACTCCGTGAGCAGTTAAGATTTGATAATACCCAAGCCATGAAGGTAATTCGATTAGGCCACCTCTTACTAGACCTTGTAAAACCCCGCCTAAAGCACCGATAATAAAGGCGATAAAGGCTACATAGATATGAGCCATACTTAATTTTGCATCTTTAGGTGCAACCTTTGTTCCGAGATCATTACTTTGAAATTGATCAACTTTTAATGCTGTGTTTCTCATTCTACCACCTCAATTGTCATTTGCATGTATTGGTGACCTGTACCGCAATATTCATTACATAATACGAGATAAGAACCAGGTTCTGTAAATGTATGTTCTGCCATATTCACGTGTCCAGGCGTTATCATCATGTTCACATTAGTATGTGGAATTGTAAAACTATGAACAACGTCTTTACTTGTTACTTCAAAAATAACTTTCGATCCTACAGGGACTTCGATTTTATTGGGTTGGTACCCAAAAGCCATTGCAACAAGTGTTGCTTTGTACGTGTTATCATCAATTTGTGTTAAGCCAGGCTCACCGAATGGTGAAGCTTCTAAATTCTGTGGGTCAACTTGAGCCATGTGACTTGGTGGCTGGTTTCCATATGCAAAAGCACTAACTCCAATAGTAATTAAAAATACAAATAAAGATCCGATTCCAAATGTTAGCCAAATTTTTTCATAGCGATGTAAATGCATGTAATAGTTCCCCCTCTCTTAGTTACTAAATTCTCGATAGAAATAAAGCCCATACAGCCAGCCAAGATACAACGATTGCAACACCTAAGCCCATTACAAAAACAAAGGTTCCTTTTAGTGAAGCATCATCATGTGCATCGTGTGCAGGAATGTTATCATTCTGTGATTTCAAGTTATTGCTCATATTTTTATAAACCTCCCCCAAAAAAAGATTGCAATATTTACATATTGTTAATATACTAAACATATAAACTATTAGGTGTGACATTAATCACATCGTTTCAATTTTTACACATTTACATTTAAATCACTCTCCATTAACATTTTCTATTTCTTTGTCATAATTCTTACTAAGATTATAAACGATAATTAAAATTATTATTGTGAATACTTGGTGAATTTTTGATGAAGAAAAAAATAAACACCTTTATATATTCCTCAAAAACCTATCATGTCAACGAATTCCTCATGGGAAAAACATCTCTCGGCAAATGTAAAAAATCAATTTCCTATTCTTTTATATAAAAAAATATTAAAAAATTTCTCTGTTTATGAGAGAAAGATATGGCAATTTTAAAACAAATGACTCCGTTTATACGCAGTAGTAATTAATTGTTTCTAAGAATAATTTATTTAATTAAAAACCGCGCTAAGATGATATCTAACATTGTTTGAGGTATAATAATTTTAAAATTATATGGAGGAATTTGTGATGACTCTGTACGACGATAAAGTCAAAAATAGATTAAAGCGAGTGGAAGGTCAGGTTCGGGGAATTTTAAAAATGATGGATGATGAGAAGAGTTGCCAGGATATTGTTACACAAATGGCAGCAGTAAGAAATGCATTAGATCGTGCAATTGGTGTAGTTGTGAGTTCAAATTTGGAGCATTGCATTCGTGAACAAATTGAAAAAGGCGAAGATACAGAAGAAACGATTAAAGAAGCCGTAAATTTATTAGTGAAAAGCAGATAATTATTCATTCAACCGATTGCATTCCAGCAGTCGGTTTTTATATTGGAAGAAATTAGTATATATTTGCTTCCTGTTTACATACTAAAAGTAAATCTAGGTATGGAACGGGGAATGTTCATGTTTTTTCAACAACTCAGGGGACAGGTTAAGCCTCAGAAAATAACCCCATATGATTACGCTGATTTTTTAAAGAAAAAGATAGGTATTAACGATCTACAAGAATTTCCTTATCAGTCTAAAGAACTCCATAAATATATGGGTAAAATTTTTAGTGATAGTTCTGACTTAATTACAAGGGTTTTATCACTTCCTTCAGGACAAGAAGTTTCAATTTATTACTTTACTGGATTAATTGATGAAGAACGTCTGCAAGGTGAAGTCATCTTTCCTCTCATTAAACGGATCGAAAATCAAATAAATGATAAAGTAACAAAAATTGGTGATGTCATCTATAGCCCAAATTATTCTGAGCCAAATAATTGGCAAGAGCTTATTCAAAATTGTTTAGACGGTTTTGTTGTGATTCATATTGATCAATTAAAACCGATGACAATTTCAGTAGTAAGTAAGGAGAAGAGAAGTTTAAGTGAACCTACGACTGAACAGCAAGTGTACGGTGCGAAGGTTGGTTTTATTGAGAATAGTCATTCAAATATTGGTTTGATGAGAAAAATGATTAACGATCCCCGTTTAATCGTAAAAGACTATGAAATTGGATCGTTATCTCACACGCATGCAGCAATGATCTACTTGGATGAGTATGCAGACCCGGAATTAGTAAGTCAAATTGAAAACAGGTTGAAAGAAATAAAAATTGATGCACTTGCTGGTGTGAAGCAAGTGGACCAACAGATTATTAATGTTCCTGCGTCCATTTTTCCGCAAGTAACAAGAACAGAAAGACCAGACAAAGCCTTCTTTGCCCTTACTCAAGGAAAAGTGATCATCTTTGTAGACAACACGCCATTTTGTATGATTCTTCCGACAACACTTATTTCTTTTTATGAGTCTAGTGAAGATACATTGGAATCTTCAACATGGAGCCTTCTTTTTGTTAGAACTTTGCGGGTCTTGAGCTTGTTTTCAGCAACGTCTTTGCCTGCACTCTATGTAGCGCTTGTTGCATTTCACCCTGAGCTTATACCGACAACGCTTGTCCTGACAATTGCTGAGTCCCGAAATGCAATACCATTCCCGGCATTTGCTGAAGCGTTAATGATGATGTTTGCGTTAGATGTACTTGTAGAGGCTAGTATTCGCTTACCGAAGTTTATTGGTCAAACAATTGGGATTGTTGGTGGTCTAGTTATTGGAACTGCAGCTGTTGAAGCCGGGATTATCAGCAATACGATGGTCATTGTGATTGCTTTTACAGCTATATCATCATTTACAGTTCCATCGTGGGAGATCGCTACTGCATGGCGTCTTGTTCGTTACTTTTTACTAATTGTTTCGGCAACTCTAGGTTTATATGGCTATGTTCTAGGAGTGTGCTTAATCTTAATTCATCTATGTCATTTGAACTCTTTTTCAAAACCGTATCTTTCCCCTGTTTCTCCATTAAGTGCAAAGGAATTTTTCAATATTTTCATCAGGCTCCGTGATCAAGGGAAGAAGTATACAGGAGGGGAGGTTAAGTAAGTGGACGCGAAGAGACAATTTCGTTCAATGGATTTATTTGCATTTACAATTGCAACAACCATTACGTTAGGTGTGACGTTTTTACCATTTGTTTCGGAAGAAGAAATACGCAATGTATGGTTAAAGCTCTTGGTTGCTTCGTTTCCCTATTTCTTTTTATTTGCATTACTTTATTTTTTTACAAAGAAATATTCGGACTATGATTTGTTTGGTGCCGTAAAACAACATGTCTGGGCATGGTTTTATTGGCTGATTATTCTCTATTACATCGGAAGTACATTAGTAAGTGGAATTCATTTTTCTGAGAGTTTAGTTATGATTACACAAACATATTTATTATTTAATACTCATCGGTGGGTGATTTTACTTACCTTTTTTCTCGTAGTCGCATTTGGCGTGAATTACGGAATTACAACAATAACAAGATTTATTGTTTCACTTGTGTTTTTTGAGTTATTTGTTTTAGTCGTTGTTATCTTCATCGGGTTTACAAACTATTTTAAATGGATCTATATTCCGCCATTATGGCCAACAGATATAGTGACATTCTTGGAAAGTACGTATACGGATCTTGCGAGATATGCAGGGGTCATTCCTTTATTTGCATTTTTATCATTTATGAAACGAGATGAGCCAATTTTATTACCAATGAGTATCGGATTAGGTATTGTGACAATGATTTATGTGTTACTTAGTATTGTCGTAGTTGGTACATTTGGTTTTGAACAATCGATTCATTTGCTCTCACCAGTTACTGCTCTAGTGCAAGCAATGGCAACAAGGACCGGGGTATTTGAAAGGTTAGATTTGTTTTTTCTCGTATTTTGGTTAATCTCTTATTACAAAATGATGATTATTCATATTTGGTTTATAACTTATTTAGGTAATAGGTTATGGCCGAAAGTTAAGCCAATCGCCCTTATATGTGTGTATTTATTGGCTATATTTGTGATGACTATGTTTTCCGATTACTTTGTTTATAAAGGCTGGGATTATCATAATACAAATGTTCTGATCAACTCTCTTGTAATACCAATTGCTTTGATCCTTTACCTACTCTATAAGAAAAGAAACAATGAGGTTAATCATCATGCTTAGAAAAGTTCTTTATGTTTGTTTATTAGCTGTATTGATTACTGGTTGTGTTCCGGACGCTAGAGAAATTGATCATCGTTCAATTATTTTAGGGTTAGCTATTGATAAAGGTAAAGAACATCAATATTCATTGACGATTCAATTACCGATTGTCCAGGGGGGAGGACAACAGGAAGCGACTGGAGCGAGGGCGAAAGAGTTTGAAACATTCACAGTTGAGTCTGATTCACTTTGGGATGGGCTTGCACAACTAGAAGCGTACACGCCTACAGTTTTGTTTTTTGGTCATCTAAAAGTCGTTCAAATCTCTGAAGCAGTGGCAAGAGAAGGGCTGGAGAAAGTAATTGATTTTTTGGATCGAGAACCAAGTGTAGCGAATCAAATTTTTTTAGTGATAGTCGAAAAAGATAGAGCGGAGCAGTTTATTGAAGCGGAATCACCGTTAGTCTCTTTACCTTCACTTTATTTGGATTTATTTTTTCAAGCCGATCAAAAATTGGCTCGTTCCGGTGATGTCAAACTTTTTGAATATCGTAGAGATAGTAATATGATTTCAAGAGCGTCAACGATTCCACTAGTTAAGATAGAAGATGATGACAGAATTGTTCTGGAAAATAAGGCTGTGTTTAAGGACCATAGGTTGATCGCTAAACTAGTGGAAAAAGAGGCTGGGATGAGTCATCTCCTTAAGGATGATCGAATTGATTTTATGAATTATACAGTACCTATAGAATTAGAGGGAGAACAGATTCAAGTATCCTTAACAAGGATCGAGCTGCTTCAGGATCTTCAATATCAGAAAAAGACACCGTTAGAGATAGACCTGCATATTACCGGAACTGGGGAGGTTGTTGATCTTCCGAGTACGGATGTAAATACGAGAAAAGATAGAATCGTAATAATTAATGAAAAGATGAACGAACAAATTAGAGCTGATCTTTTAAAAACAATTAATAAAGCAAAGCAATTAAATGTTGAACCGTGGTTAATCGGCCATCGGGTTTGGGCGATGAATCCTGATTATTTTGAAGAACTAGATTGGGAGGAGACTGGGTGGCGTCAATCGAAAATAAATGTAACTGTAGACTTTAAGGTTACGAATACCGGACAAAGAGGAGTTTATGATAAGGTAAAAATAGGACGATAATCTTTGCGAAGTGAAAAAAGCCGTGCCTAAACGTAGGCGCGGCTTTCATAAATAGTGAGCATGATTTCAGAAAGAATTAAGTGAAACGAGCGATAATCCCAAAAAGGATAAGGATACCTAAGGCGATCCATAAAACCTTTTGGAGTAAATTCCCGTTAAAACGGCGTTTTTTCCACCGGTTTGGATTAAACGATATTTCATCTCGATCATGGACGTGTTGAAAATGAGAAAATCGTTTTGTTCTTAGCAAAATAAGCGGTGCAAGTGCGGCTCCTGAAATAAGTCCAAACAAATGAGCAAGAATATTAATTCCAGGGTTTAAAAAGGTCATTACTAGCCCGATAACTAAAATAGTCATCGCCACTTGAGAATTGGCAGCATCAATCAAGTCTTTACGGTAGAGAACCATATATAAATAGATTCCGAATAGACCGAATATCGCTCCTGAAGCTCCTAAATGACTGTAATTCGCACCTTGAAGGAAAAATGTTGCGATATTGGCCAAAATGCCAGCTCCAAAATAAGCAAGAATAAATTTGAACTTGCCAAGCATCCGTTCAAGTGCAGGACCAAATAAAATAAGGGAAAACGAATTGAATATTACATGACCGGCACCATAATGCAGTAAAATTGGAGTAATGAGTCGCCAGTATTGACCATGCTCAATGGCGTAATTCCATCCTACACCAAGCTCTAAAACCAACCACCCGCCGGGAAGGAAATTAATCCATAGAAATAGAACAAGATGTATGGCAACAAGGATTGAAATCACAGGATAATGTCGGAGGAAAGATTGGAAGCTTTCATTACGTACAAACATATTAATCACCTTAATTCGCTATTTAGTCATATTATTATATTTTAGCATAGTTAGAAAAAGGAATGTGAATTGAAGCACATTATCTCTATATCAACCATATGACTGAACAGGATAATCTATACATTTTAGTTCATTTGAGTAGAATCGATTGACCTGTTTAATGAAAGGAATGAAGCTATGATTAAAGGAATTGGAATAGATATTATTGAATTATCAAGGATAGAGCCAATGCTAGAAAATAGAAAATTTATTGAACGAATATTAACAGTAGGTGAGATTGAGCGGTTTCATTCGTTATCGGCAAAAAGAAAGGTTGAATTTTTTGCTGGGCGGTTTTCAGCAAAGGAAGCTTTCGCGAAAGCAAAAGGAACAGGTATTGGCAGACATTTAAGTTTTCAAGATATTGAAGTACATAATGATGAATTCGGAAAGCCCTTTATTCGTTCTGAAGATCCTGAAGAAAAGGTGCATCTATCTATTTCTCATAGTAAAGAATATGCGGTTGCTCAAGTGATTATTGAAAGCTAGTCATGCTAGTCTGCATATTGTTTTGGTTTGTCTCATATAGTGTTAGTGCGGGTAGGAGGGAACTATTATGCATGTGGTAACTGGTGAAGAAATGAGCCGAATTGACCGTTTCACCATTGAAGAAATTGGATTGAAAGACGAATTGCTAATGGAGAATGCCGGGCAGGCTGTTGCTAGAGAGGTTCTAACTTCAATTGATCAGAATGATAGAATTGCTGTATTAATTGGGGTTGGGAATAACGGTGGTGATGGCTTCGTTATAGCAAGAGTGCTTAAAAACAAAGGCTATCATGTAGATGTGTGGGTGATTCCGGAGAAAGAGCGGATAAGAGGAGCAGCTAAGTATCATATGAACGTCTATCAACGTACGGGATATGAGCTGAAGTCTTATTTGTTAGATAAACAGTCGTTTGGGGACCAGCTTCCTAATTATATAGTCATCATTGATTCTCTTCTAGGAACGGGAATGTCTGGACCGCTTCGAACACCTTACAAAGAAATCGTACAACAGGTGAATCAAACAAACGCTCTTACCATCTCTGTTGACCTCCCAAGTGGCTTGCCTGCAGATGGGAATATGATGTTTACTGAAGCGATCAAAGCGACCAAGACGGTTACGTTACAGTGTCCAAAGGTCGGCGCTTTCACCTACCCTAGTGAAAACTATTATGGTGAATTATCAATCGTTGATATTGGTATACCCGAGATAGCGATAGAAACGGTCTCAAACTCTCGTAAACTTTGGCTAACAAAAGATGTGAAGTCAACATTCCCGAAGAGAGAATCTAACTCTCATAAAGGGACGTATGGACGTGGTCTGATCATAGGAGGCGCATTAACAATGACTGGGGCCCCTGTTCTTTCGGCAAAAGCATGCCATCGAAGCGGTGCGGGTCTTGTTACTGTAGCTGTTCCGGATGTGATTCATCACATTGTCGCTAGCCAAGTAACTGAAGCCACCTTTTTACCTTGTTCTTCAGAGGATGGTGAGTTTGCAAAGACAGTTTCGTTAGAAGGATTATTGCAAAAACAGCGGTTTACCTCTATTGCAATCGGGCCCGGATACGGACGGAACGAGGAAGGAAAAAAACTTATAGTTGAAGCAGTTGAACAATATCCGAATCCTTTAATTATCGATGCCGATGGTTTATACCACCTTAAAGGATCACTTGAATCGTTAAAAAAACGTCAAGCGGTTACTGTATTAACACCGCATTCTGGTGAAATGGCCAACTTAACCGGACGCACTGTTCAAGAAATTGAACAACATCGCTTTTCCGTTGCAAAGGATTTTGCAGTTGAACATGGGGTTTATCTCGTCTTGAAGGGCCCTTTTACGATATTAACAACTCCAAAAGGGGACCAATTTGTCAATGCTACCGGTAACCCTGCACTGGCTAAAGGCGGTAGTGGTGACGTATTAACGGGGATGATCTTAGCGTTTATTATGCAGCACTCTCATATCCAGGAAGCAATTAGTAATGCAATTTTTCTTCATGGGAAAGTGGCAGATACATTGATAGAGTCGCAGTTTTCAGCTTGCGGTGTGATCGCATCGGACATTGTTAACGCGATTCCTCATGTATTAAAAGAATTCATTTAAACCAGTACCTGCATTTGCAATAGAATCCCTCCTTTGTCGTCGAAATGAGACAAAGGGGTTGATAAAAGTGAAGAAAACCATATCGGTACTATTTATGGGTCTTTTACTCATTTTTATAATGGCTGGGTGTGGTGAAAAAACCCAGGACGATATTATTGAAGATCTTGAGAAAAAGTTAAATACGATGACAGGTTATAAAGCCGATGCCTCAATGGTCCTGCAAACCGGAAATGAACCACAAGAGTATAACGTGGAAATTTGGCATCAAAAGCCAAGTTATTACCGAGTTGCTTTGCAAAATGCAAAAAAGGATCAAAATCAAATTATCCTTCGTAACGATGAAGGGGTATTCGTATTAACACCTGCATTAAATAAGAGTTTTCGTTTCCAAAGTGATTGGCCAGAAAATAACAGCCAAGTTTACTTGTATGAATCATTAGTAGGTGATATTCTAATGGATCCAGAAAGAACGTTCACCGCTAATGAAAATCATTATGTTTTCCAAACGAATACGAACTATCAGAACAAAACGTTGCACAGTCAAGAAATTGCTTTAAATAAAAAAGATCTGTCACCAGTTTATGTGAAAATTATGGATGCGGATTTTAATGTTTTAGTTGAAGTTGCATTTTCAAATGTTCAAATGGATGCAAGCTTTAATGACGGTGATTTTGATATGGATCGTAATATGACGGCTGCGCTAATGGAGGAAGTACCAACAATGGCAGAAGTAGAGGAGCCAATGCCAGTGTTCTTCCCAATGTATGAACCACAGGGTACTACATTATCAAGTTCAAAGCAAATTGATGGTCAAGACGGTACACAAGTTGTTCTATCTTACACTGGAGAAAACTCCTTTACACTCATTCAAGAAAGAAGTCGTGTAGCAACAGCAACGACACCGATGGATATCCCTCGTGGGGAAGTAGTGGACCTTGGCTTCACGGTTGGTGTCTTAGCGACAGATGATTCTGCAAAGTCTATTCGCTGGACATATGAGGGTGTAGACTTTTTCCTTGCTTCAAAAGATTTAAGCAGTGAAGAAATGATCTCAATTGCTCGTTCGGTTTACGGAACCCAGGTTAAATAATTTGGATGTAAAGGATGGCTCTGTATAATTTTAATATAACTGAGCCATCCTTCTTTTTAAGTCTCCTCGCTTTTCACCAGTCCCACATTTTATCCTCCAATTAATGTTGTTTATTTCAAGATAGGTTGGACAGATTTGGAATAAGGAATAAATAAACAGGATATCATGTTAATGAATGAGAATTTTAGGTATTGAACTTATAAATTTCATTTTTTTTGGTATGATAAGAAAGTATATTACGGTAAGAGAGTTATAATCAGGAAATATTAATCGATAGCTTTGACGAAAAAGTGACAATTTGGCACAATATTCCCTATTATATTGGAAAATTTTAATTGGCATGCAGGAATAGTGAGAATTACCGCGAATAATACAGGTGAATATTTTTAAAAGTTGCTTTGCAATTCACGTAAGCTAATGCTATCATTAATTTTGGAATGATATTATTTATTGTTTGTTAGGTGTACGTTGGAGGTGTTTTTGTGTCTAGTCAGAACACAAAGAAGATTATGGTCAGTTTACCACAGAACTTATTAAATGAAGTTGATGGGATGATTAAAAAGGAAAATGTAAACCGAAGCGAATTCATTCATCAGGCAACAAAGATGTATTTGCGTGAACGAAAGAAACGTCAAATTCGTGAAACGATGCAGCAGGGGTATATGGAAATGGCGAAGATCAACTTAAACATTGCGGCAGAAGCTTTTCTTGCCGAGGAGGAAGCAGAGCACACCCTAGATCGCTTAGTTAGTGGGGTGTAAGTATTGATTGTAAAACGTGGCGATGTTTATTTTGCTGACCTATCACCTGTTGTCGGTTCAGAGCAAGGTGGAGTAAGGCCCGTTCTTGTCATCCAAAATGACATTGGGAATCGGTTTAGTCCCACCGTCATCGTCGCAGCGATTACAGCCCAAATCCAAAAAGCGAAATTGCCAACACATGTTGAGATTGATGCAAAACGCTATGGATTTGATCGTGACTCGGTGATCTTGCTTGAGCAAATTCGAACAATTGATAAGCAACGGCTCACTGACAAAATTACTCACTTGGATGATGATATGATGAGTCAAGTTGATGAGGCCCTGCAAATTAGCTTAGGATTAATTGATTTTTAATAATGTATTTAGAAAGAAATACGGCTAGAAAAGTTGCTAATCAGTAATGATAAGCAACTTTTTTATGTTAGAGCAAGAGTTAAGGTTTTACTATGTAATATGTTAAAATCTAGAATATGAACCAATTAAGTAAGCAAGCATTTTAGTATAGAAGGCTATTTGAATTCCAATAGCTAAAGGAGGCTCTATTCCATGACTGAAGTAAATATGGAACAAGAAATTATAAAAAGGATTGTCAAAGCGGTAAGTTTACCTGAAAAATCTGTGAGAAATGTTGTTAAATTATTAAATGAAGGCAATACAGTCCCTTTCATTGCTCGATATCGAAAAGAATTGACGGGTGGAATTGATGAAGTACAAATCCGTGATATTATGGAAGGATGGGAGTACGAGAATAAGTTGGAAGAACGTAAAGAGGAAGTCATCCGACTTATTGAGGAACAAGGGAAACTAACTGAAGAGCTAAGAGCGTCCATACATAAATCAATAAAACTGCAAGAAGTTGAAGACTTATACCGTCCTTATAAACAAAAACGGAGAACAAAAGCGACGGTTGCAAAGGAGAAAGGACTTGAGCCGTTTGCAGAGTGGATATTTTCACTTCCAAGAGAAGGTGACGTTGAAGCGGAAGCGGTGAAGTATCTTTCTGAGGAAAAAGAAGTGAAATCAACAGAAGAGGCCATTCAAGGAGCAAACGACATTATTGCTGAATGGATTTCCGATGATGCAGAGATTAGAAAACAGATCAGGGAAATGACATATAAACAAGGCAAGATATCCTCAGTAGTCAAAGACGCTGGAATTGATGAAAAGGGTGTATACGAAATGTATTATGAATATGAGGAGGCGGTAAGTAAAATCGTTCCTCATCGTGTGTTAGCGATGAACCGTGGTGAAAAAGAAGGTGTACTCCGGCTTTCGATAGCAGCGCCTGCTGATCGAATTCTTTCTTTCGTCAATCGTAAAGTGATTAAAAGATTCGGCTCGCCAACCCTGCCGTATGTTGAAACAGCTATTGAAGATAGTTATAAACGTCTTATTGAACCTTCGATAGAAAGGGAAATACGTAAAGAACTTACTGAAAAGGCAGAGGAACAAGCGATTCATATTTTTTCTGAAAACCTGCGAAATCTCCTTTTACAGCCTCCGATTAAAGATAAGATTGTCCTGGGTGTTGATCCCGCTTATAAAACAGGATGTAAGTTAGCGGTTGTTGATGGGACTGGAAAAGTGCTAGATATTCGTGTCATTTATCCGACCCCGCCAAAAAGTGAAGTTGAGAAATCGAAAAAGGTTGTTCATACTTTGATTGAACAATTTGATGTTGAAGTGATTGCAATAGGGAACGGTACAGCATCAAGGGAAACAGAGCAATTTATTGCTGAAACAATAAAGGAATTAGATAAGAAATTGTTTTATTTAATAGTTAATGAAGCTGGAGCGAGTGTCTATTCGGCGTCAGACTTAGGGCGCGAAGAATTTCCTGATTTACAAGTTGAGGAGAGAAGTGCCATTTCAATTGCGAGAAGGCTACAAGATCCGCTCGCTGAGCTTGTCAAAATTGATCCGAAATCGGTAGGTGTCGGTCAGTATCAACATGATGTTTCGCAAAGTAGATTGAATGACTCACTGACGTTTGTCGTTGAAACAGTAGTTAACCAAGTTGGAGTCAATGTAAATACTGCATCTAGTTCCTTGCTGCAATATGTTGCAGGGCTTTCAAAATCAGTTGCGAATAATATCGTAAAGAAGCGTGAGGAAGATGGGAAATTTACAAATCGTGCTCAGCTGAAAAAGATTCCTCGACTTGGGGCAAAGACGTATGAACAATGCATTGGGTTTTTAAGAATTCTAGATGGTGATCAGCGTTTAGATCAAACTTCGATTCACCCTGAAAGTTATAAAGAAACAAAGCGTTTATTAGAGTCAGTCGGATTCTCAACAGATGAAATTGGATCAGCACACCTGAAAGAAAAGTTAGAGCAGATAGAAAGTAAGGAATTAGCTGCTCAATTAGAGATTGGGGAACCGACATTGAAAGATATCATTGATGCCTTAATGCGCCCGAATCGAGATCCTCGGGATGAGTTGTCAAAGCCGTTACTTAAGACAGATGTCTTAAAGCTTGAAGACTTAGAGAAGGGAATGGAACTTCAGGGTACGATTCGAAACGTAGTTGATTTTGGTGCGTTTGTTGATATTGGTGTAAAACAAGACGGGCTCGTCCATATTTCGAAATTAACGAATCGTTTTGTAAAGCACCCGATGGAAGTTGTTTCAGTTGGAGAAGTAGTTACAGTTTGGGTAGAGAATGTAGATGTGAAAAAAGGTCGGGTAGCTTTAACGATGCTCGCACCAGAAAAACAAATGTTGTCTATATAAATAAATATAAAAAACCCTGCCATCATTCAGTGGCAGGGTTACTGTTGTTTTTAATCGCTTGCTTTCTTCTGTAATAAAACCAACATTGGTTTAATAATTTAATTTGATACCGGTCTTTTTGGAGGTAGGCATGTTTTAGTTGTTTTCGTAGCCAGCTTGGCATAAACAATCCTCCCCTTGTTAAGTTTTTAAAGAGTGTGCATAAGCTTATTTTATTTAAGTAGTATTTCGAGGTGTGATAATATTAATTAGTATATGTGACAATGTTTGTCAATGTTAATGATTTTAAAAACTTTTGTAGATAAAGGGGAATATCGGTCGTGGAGCAAGTGGAGTTACAGAAGCTGGTTGAAAAGGTATCAAGAGAGTACTTCGGTTTGCCGTTTAAACATGAAGCCAGGTTTAATCGTCGTTTACGAACAACAGGTGGTAGATATTTATTAAGAAGTCATGATATAGAGTTAAACCCAAAACAACTTGAGTCGTTTGGTCTTGAAGAATTGATTGGGATTATCAAACACGAATTATGTCATTATCATTTGCATATCCAAAAGAAAGGGTATCAACATCGTGATAAAGATTTTAAAGATTTACTACAAAAAGTTGGCGGTTCACGATATTGTAACAGCATCCCTGGTGAAAGAAGGATTGTTAAAGTAAAATATATATACCGATGTTCAGATTGCGGCACACCTTATGAACGTAAAAGAAGAATCGATACAAATCGTTATGTTTGTGGCAGGTGTAAAGGAAGATTAATTTTGCAGAAAAGCAGTTGACTATTTTGAAACGATTATGTTATATTATAAAAGTCGCTGATGCAGACAAGCTTCATAAATTTTAAAAAAGCGATAAATCATATTGACATTTCAAGTTGAACGATGTAAAATATTAAAAGTCGCAACAAGAAATATTCCACAGTAGCTCAGTGGTAGAGCAATCGGCTGTTAACCGATCGGTCGTAGGTTCGAGTCCTACC
>NZ_JBJMAU010000011.1:0-92661 GCF_052119505.1 Anaerobacillus sp. MEB173 | reverse complement strand
TTCATTTCAATACCTTATTCTCCTTTTTTCAACAGAGCTCCAAAATTAACTGTAAAATTTTTCAATGAATTCAATTTAATCACTTTTATGCAAGGGCAGTGACAGCTGTCCCCAGATGCGTGAAGCAGCCCTGATGTAAAGTTAACTCTCACCAGGGCTGCTTTTGTGTTTGTTGCAAGAGCTATAAATACTGCCTGCCACAGTTAATCGGAAACAAAAAGAGTGTAATTAAGTAAGTTGATTACTTGCGATACAGTGAACCTTGCAACAAGTGATTATAAAGCAGTGGATAGGTTTTTGTATAGGAAATACCTAAGCCCCAGTCGATGGAGAATCGGGCTTTTTCGTTAAGTGCCTTTGTAGCAGAAAACAAACTTTGGCTCCAAGGAGTAAATTTGTCGAAAAGAAATAAAATTGTTGGAGAAACTTTGTCTGTTAAGTCATAATTTCCCGGAAAATATAATATAGCAGAGACGGGCACCGCCTGAAGAAGCTAGTTTTTCATTAAAATAGTAGAATCATGGAATAGGGCCGCCAAAACTAGCCACATAATATTTTTTTTGGAATTGTTGCTTATTTCTTTTCGTGTGGCTTCATCCATGGTAATCTGCAATTAATTTTTATATAACGGTAGATATGGGTTCCTGTCCCCCGGTGCGCGGTTCTGAGGGAGGACACATCCGTCAATGGGGTAGAAAGCACTCCCTACTTGAACCGCTCGTGGACTGTGTGTAACCGCTTTTGTCCTTTTGGTTAACAGACACCATTCAATTAGCGAGTACATAACAAAGGCTTGTACGATTTGAGACGTTCATTTTTCGGTATATATGCTGGAGGTGCTTCTTGATTGTGTTTTCACTCACATGAAGAGAGGAGGCAATTTCCTTGTTTGTAAGACCTTCTTTGACGAGCTCAATAATCTCTTGCTCTCGTTTAGTTAGTTCGTTATTGTTTTGAAGCGAGGTCTGGTCACCAAGAAAAGCGGATAACGGCTTAAGTATACGGGAGAGCAGCTGCATTTCTTTTTCAGAAAATGGTGGTTCTTCCTTCGTACGGATGAGCCCAAGTACGGCTTTCATGTTAGTGCCGTCGAAAAGATACACGCCCATCTCATCGTAAAATCCATGTTTTTTCATAAAATCCTGGTAATATTCCGTTTCTTCATATGCCTTCTGCACCATAACTTCATGAATTCGGAGTACGGATACTGAAGGTGATAGTGTCAATCGTTGTGGATGTAGTATATCAAGGCTGCGGTAGTAGTTTATGTATTCGCTTGTTATTTTTTCTGATAAATTGTACAGGATAGGGGAATGAATCTGGCCTTTTTTATCGATTGACCACAGGATGGTCTTAGAAAAACCAAATAATTCAGCAAGTGTTTGTTGGATCTCATGAGGATTTGGTTGCGCTTTTTTCTGAATACCAAAGTCATAAAACGCTACTATTTTTTCATAGTCTTCAGGTGTAAGAATAGCTTTGTCCATGCTTGTCCCCCTTCACTTAAAATATGTTCTATCAGTAGTATAATATATTTCTGAATATTAAACCAATTTAGAAAATTATCCTTTTGGGTAATAGTCCAGGATGTTAATTGGTGTGATAATGAAGGGGAGGAGGGGATGCTACATGAAAGTAAATGAGTATGCAAGTTATGATGGAACAGGTTTAGCGGAGTTAGTAAAGAAAAAAGAAGTGACAGCTCAGGAGTTGAGGGAATGTGCCGTAGAGGCCATCAATCTTATTAATCCGAAACTAAATGGAGTTGTTTCGATTGTTGAGGAGGATGATCAAATCGGATCTAGTGGTCCGTTTGAAGGTGTTCCTTTTCTAATTAAGGAGCTAGTCCTTCATGCAAAAAATACACCATACAGCATGGGAAGTAGGTTAGCGGAAGGGTTCTCGTTACCGATGGATAGTGAGCTCATGAGCCGGTTTCGAAAAGCCGGACTTGCGACAGTAGGAACAACAACGACGCCTGAATTCGGCTATAACGCCACAACGGAGTCCGTCTTGTATGGACCAACAAGAAATCCTTGGAATCCTGAACATAGTCCAGGTGGATCAAGTGGAGGTTCTGCGGCTTCCGTCGCCGCTGGAATTGTTCCGGTTGCACATGCGAATGATGGCGGCGGATCCGTTCGAATCCCAGCATCCTGTAATGGGTTAATCGGCTTAAAGCCATCAAGAGGGCGAATTCCATTTGGTCCAAACAACTTCGAGCCTTTAAATGGAATTGCGATTGAATTTGCGGTGACAAAATCAGTTCGCGATACTGCAGCACTGCTTGATGCAGTATCAGGTCCTGATGTCGGGTGCTATAGCTGGGCGGAGCGGCCAAATCGTCCATTCATCGAACAAATGCAGGAAAAACCTCGTCCATTAAAAATTGCCTATATGTCTGAATCCTTATCTGGTGCGCCTGTGGACGAAGAATGTAAAAGGGAGCTGTATAAAACGGTACAGCTATGTGAGGATCTTGGCCATGAAGTGATAGAAGATGCACCAGTTATTAATTCAGAGGCCCATTCACTTGCTACAATGCGAATTTGGACAGCAAACCTTCACCATATGATTGATGGGGCATCAAAACTGATGAATCGAAAACCTTCACCTGAAAATATAGAAGCAGGTATTTGGGCGTGCTATGAGTATGGTGCCCGGATGACTGCGGCAGAGTTATTAGAGGCTCTTGATATAAACGGCCTTACATCACGCGCTGTTGGACAATTCTTCACAAAATATGATGTGATCCTATCACCGACATTGGCACAAAAACCGTTGAAATTAGGAGTGTTAAATGCTAATCGCCCAGGCCTAACGGCTGAAGAATGGACAAACGAAATTTTTACTTATGCCCCTTTTACAAATTTATTCAATACGACAGGGCAGCCAGCCATCTCCTTACCGCTCGGCTGGAGCTCTGATGGAATGCCAATTGGAATGCAATTTGCAGGCAGACAAGCGGAAGAAGGTCTACTCCTTAGTCTTGCTGCTCAATTGGAGGAAGCGAGACCATGGAGGGATTGCCGTCCAAATATTCATGTCTCCAATCAAACGGGTGTAGTATAGGTCATACAATAAGGGCACATACCTTTATAAGAGGGATGTGTCTTTTTGCATAGGTATTGCTTTGTGATACCACATGTTTATTACCAGGAACAGCACGTGGATATTTGAAAGGCTTTAGTCTTTCTGTAGTACCTGGTACTGATAAAGAGAAGAGTCCGTCAAATCTCTTTACCCCTCAAGCCAAGTTCCTGTAATACATCCATCTGCAAGTTCTAGTTCACTTAATTCCCTAAAGTAAATTTCCTCAAATTTCTTTACCAAAATTCCATAAAAATAAGCAATATTATAGGTTCCAGTCCCCCGGTGCGGTAGTGCGTTTAACTACGAGGGAAATCTTGTAATCTATTAGAATATGGTATGTTTTTTACTCCGTTCTATAAATTATCGTTCTTATTATATCCTACTCCTCGCCATAGCTCTCTCTACAATCACATAACATATTGACCATTAAGGGAAATTTATCATAGTCGAAATGAGATAGTGGTACGCATATGCGTACCGAGTTTGCTTTTTGTAGAAATATAGGAGTTAAAGTTAGGATTATAATAAGAGGTTATTAGACTTAATTAGAATTGTCGCCAGCTTACAAGAGACAAAGGAATACAATCTTTGCACTAATTATTGAACGGGTATGCGGTGGGATTGCGTCGGATTGTGATACAATTTGCGCGGCATTTGGTTCGTTATTTTGATTAAAAGACTGATTATTTGTTGGGGATTCAGCAAATAGCGTACTATATGTCCGCGAACAGTTGAAAATCTAGTATTTTATCAGCCGATTTTTACTGTTTATCAGCCGATTTTTACTGTTTATTAGCGAATTTTACCTATTTATCAGCTAAAATGAGTAGTTTATCAGCCAATTACCATCTATTGGGAATTTCTGCCTCCGTCTAGGGTTGGAACTTACATGATGAAGGCTAAATGGAAAGACTATGAAATGTGCGTTATTTTGTTAGAGATTACGTGAATGAAGTAAATAAAATAAATTCTTAAACTACTTTTTACAGATAATTATTATATAATTAGAAGTAGTTTAATAAGGGATAAAATTCCAGCTGGGATCTTTCTGATTTTCTATTTCCCTATTTATGATAATGCAAAAATTGGAGGGGTCTAATGTCATATCAACCAAAGTCATTTCGTAGATTTTTAGCAGCAACTTTATCTACATCTGTATTGGTTACATCTGGTTTTGTTGTTCCAATGAATATCAGTTCTGTTCAGGCAGCAGATACTGGTTTTGGAGATGTGCAGGAAAATAAATACTATACAGAGCCAATTAACAAAATGGCCGATGTTGGATTTATTAATGGGATGGGCAATAAATTGTTTGGGACGGAAGCATCGATTAAACGGCGAGATGTTGCCGTGTTATTCTCTAACGTATTTTTATGGGATCTTCTATCTACAGAAAAAACAGAATATTCAGACATTCCTTCAGACAGCTATTATTCAAAGGCAGTTTCAAAAGGAACTAAGCTAGGAATATTTCAGGGAAAAGGGAAAAATAAATTTGCGCCAAATGATGAGTTGACACGTGGTGAAATGGCGGTTCTATTATCAAGAGCATTCCAATTAAAGGCTGATCCAACAAAGGTTGTACCATTTAATGATATCGCAGGTCATCCTTTTGAAAATGAAATTAATGCTGTCTATCAAGCCGGATTAACAAATGGAATTTCTCCGATGTCTTTTGGACCAGATGGTAACGTAACAAGAGCTCAATTTGCGACTTTATTGTATAGAAGTAAGGAAGTGCAGAAACATATTGAAGTAAAGCAGTATAACAAACATGGGGCTGTCTATAAGCTTGAGGATATTACGGATACAAGTGTAATTTCTGGTATCACGTATCAGTTATCTGATGAAGTTAAAAAATTGCTTCATACTAAAAATCGGAATGCGCTAGTAAACTCATATATTGAAGTTGAAAAAAACAATCATGTCATTGAAGGAATTAAATACTTAGCCGTTACAAAAGAGAATGCGGAGATTGATGGTGATGGAATATCCATAGAGGGTGATGTTGTCGTTTTATCAGACAATGTTCATTTGAAAAATGTTCATATTAAAGGGAAGGTAATCGTCGAAAAACTTGCAGAAAAATTTTCAGTCAGTGGCGATATCGATAACTTACACCTACAATCTCCAAATCCATTGACCTTTATAAATGAAGGAACGATAAAGGATCTCACCATTGGTGGAGGAGGAACCGTTTCAGCGAACTTGGGTTCAATTGGGCAATTATCGATCAAAGATGTTACCACCAAACTACTGATTGAACAAAGTACAACAATTGGGAATCTAATCTTGCCACCTGGAGTTAAGCCTGAAGAGGTTATTTTGAATTATGAAGATGTGAAGGGGAAAATACGGGAAATCAATGGAAAACTTAACCCGTCTGCAATTGGTGGAGGCAGTGGAGGAGGATCGAGCTCACCGGCCTTGCCGGGAGGTATTTCAAATTTACAAGCTGCTCCTGGAAACGGAGAAGTAACACTATCCTGGGATGCAGCTTTAAGAGCAGAAGGTTATGAGGTTTATTTTTATAAAGGAGCTGACTTACCAACAGATGATGCAGATTGGAATAAAGGATGGCCTGCAGACGAAATAGGGATTGAACAAAAGACGCATATGATTACGGATTTAGAAACTGGCGATTATATGTTTAAGGTGATTCCTTATCGAGTATACGGGCAACAGCAGAAATTATTCGGTCCCGTTGAAACAATTGCTGCGTACATTGTTTTTGATGAGGTAGCGCGTGTAGGAGTGTTTGTTGATGAATTGGATGAAGTTGTATCACAGTTAAATAAAGATGGAAGTGATACTCAAGAGGACATTGATAGTGCTACCTTATTTTATGATGAAGTTTTTGACTTAGTATCGGCCTTATCGGAGGATCCACGAAAGCAAGGCTTATTGGACCGCTTAGTTTTAATAAAACAAGACATTGATCTTGCTCAGGCTGAATTGGATTACGTAAACAAGGTTGCCTCAGTAGAAGTGGCAGTAGCAGAAGTGGAGATCTTGGCCAGCGGGCTAAATAGTGATGGCACAGATTCACAAACCGGTATTGATACTGTCCAACAAGCACATGATGATGCCAATAGTTTAATAGAAAGTTTACGAGAGGACGAAGTAAAGCTGGACTTAGTTGATCGATTAACAGTCGTTCAAGCAGCAATAGATAGTGCTCAAGCTGAGTTGGATCTTGCGCAGATTTTAGTAGAAATCACGATGTATGAAAATACAGCAACAATTGCTTCCACGGTGTTGGAGCAAGACATTATTGACGATCTTGTCCTTGTTTTTAGCGGAACGGATCAGAATCCGGACATTACGATCACTTTTACTAGTGTCGGATCAAATTACCAACCGGATTTAGATGAGGTTTCTGGAGCAGCAACCTATGTAACGATTAATGAAAACGGTCAGTTAGTTTACGCGCAATTTAATGAAAGTGATACTGCAGTAACTGAATATGTTGTAGCAACGTTCACAAAAGGTAATCAAGCAGTTCATAAAATAATTACGGTATCAATCAACCCAAGTGATATAGCTGAAATCAACAGTAAAGAGTTTGAGACGTTTGACTTTGCGACGATTGCAGGCAGTCCAGCCTCAATTGAAAGTAAAGCAATTACTAATTTTAATTACCGAACGATTTATGCGGGCCAGGCTAATTTAAAAAGTAAACCAATCACACATTCTAATTTCCAAGGTAACCGCAAGCAATTTACGATTAGTGATGGAAGACATAATATCGCGGTAGATTTATGGTGGGATATACCGACGAATGGCTTTACCTACGCGGGTGTAGTAGGGTCAGCTATAGACAGTTATATTCAACAATATTTCAACGATAACAATATTCCTCTAGGTCAACGAACACTTACTGCTTTTGGATTTGACGATACCTTTACTATAAGTTCGTTTGCAACGGGTTCCGAAAATCAAATTACTTTAAGCGGACTGGACTGGGAATACTTCTTTGAGACGAATGTTGCAAATGGTACAGATGAAGACCGTAGTGCGAATCGTACGTTTACAATCAGTGATGGTGAAAACACAGCTACTATTTTACTAGAATGGAATTATCAAAATATCGATGGATTAGTGAATGCTATTAATAATCAACTTAATAACTCAGCTGTAACTGCTAATGTAAGTAAAGTAGATGAAGCGACATTAAAAATTGAAACGAATGATATTGGCTCGGCACAAATTTTGGCGTTGAGTGGTACGGATGTAGCAGAGTTTTTTAGTGAGTTCAATGGAACTGGTATTGATTCAGATTATACCGCCAACCGAAGCTTTACAATCAGTGATGGGGTAAACAGCGCAGTGGTCTTGTTAGATAAGGATTACAATAGTATGGATGATATCATTAATGAAATGAACGCCACTCTGGCCAGTAAATCTGTAAATATATCAGCAGAAAAAATAAATGATAACCAATTAAAGTTAAAAGCATCGTCACCGCGTTATTCTATTGACGTTACTGGTGAGAATGCGAGTCAATTTTTTGAGTAGTATCGTCGTTGTTAAGCGGAATTTTTGATGTGTGAAATTGATTTATATACGATTACATTTATCAAAGAGTAGGGTACTAATTAAATAGTCCCTGCTTTTTCTTATTTTTTGAATTGAAATCTATCCACTAAATGAAAAATATACTAAAAAATTGTTAAAAGTCTCCACATAATAACCGATATAAAATAAGGACGACTAATTTCTATCTAAGGTACTAAAAACTTACAAGATTCAGAATAGTATTCGTATAGAACATAGAGATTTATGTCCAATTATGGAAATTAAAATAACAACAAATAAAAAAATAATAAGGGGGAAGTGTGATGGGGAGGAATAAAATGCTCAAGCAGTTCTTGGCGGTCAGCATAGCGTTCTTGCTTGTATTTACTAGTTTTGCTGATGTGTTACTTCTTAGTGGTAGTCAATCAGCATCAGCCGCTAGTAAAAGCAATATGAATGTGTTTGTTGATCCTGCAGGGGGCTATGTGAACTGGGGGAATGAGGTTTTTTATTATGAAATGAATGGGAAACCGACAAATGAGCAAATTGCCCAGTTTTTAAGTAGGAGTACAAACTATTATTTAGTGTTGTATCGGGCACCTGATAATCAACGCTATATGAATCTATTTAAGTCAAATAAGCCGATGACGTTTAATGAGAGAAGCGGAAACTTGCATTTTGCGATTGAAAGTAATAGTACTTCTTCTCGTTTAAATAGTGCGGGGAATACATATACGGTCACGAGTAATGGCAGTATTCGTGGTAGTGATTTTGTTATTTATGACTTGAAGCTGCAAACAGGGTCGGCAAATTCATTTGATTTTGTTAGTGCTACGGATACATCGGTTACACTTGATTGGAATAACTTAGGTGTTAACCACCGTCTTAAACGAAATGGCCAGAACCTTGGAAATACGAAAGTTGATACAGGCTTGACAGCAAATAAAACCTATCAATATATTCTTGAAGTTGATCGTGCTGGACAAACGTATTATACGTATTTAGACCATTCCGTTCAAACGAAGCTTGCAGCAACGACTGGATTTGAGACGATCTCCATTGGGATGAGCAATCACAGTCAGGGGGTTAATCTTGAATGGAGTAAGGATTTAGGTATTGAGGCTGCTGCTGGCAAGCCTTCATATGACCAAATCGCACAGTTTTTAGCAACAGGTAACGAGCATTATCTATTAAAATATAAAGTAAATGGCAAGGAATATATTAATCTGTTTCGAGGCGATATCAGCTTTAGAAAAGATACGAATCGTGTCTATTTTGAGGTTAGAAATGGAGTTGGAGCGCAGTTAAATACGAATGGCAGCTCACTTCAAATTACAGGCAGCAGCAGTATTCAAACGAATGAGTATAAGCTTTATCAGTTAGTGAAAACTTCAAATCCTGATCATGCTAATCTTCGTACAGAAGAGCGGACACAAAATAAAATTACGGTTGCCTGGAACAGTAAAACTGGGGTAAAAGAATACGTCCTAAAGCGTGGCAATCAAGCGGTCTCTGTTACTCGCTCTGGTGCTACTCGCTATGCAGATATCGGACTGAACGCGGGGACAAGTTATGACTATACATTAGTGACGTATTTGAATAATAATCGTGTTCTTGTATCGACATTACATGAAAGAACAAGTGTCTCAACGATTATCGCTGACAAAGTGAAAAGTGCTGACTTTACATTACGTTGGTTACCAGTAAGTAAAGCAATTGGCTATATTATAAAGCGAAATGATGTTGAGATTCACCGGATTACCGGCTTAACGAATGGTGGAACAACGACACAAACGGTTTATCATGATAAAGGGTTAAAGATTGGTGAAACGTATGTCTATGATGTCATCCCGTTTTTTGTAGATGATTTTCCTGCGGATGTCACGAACTTATATGTGAGCAATGTGACATCAACAACGGTGGAATTAAACTGGATTACAGCTGAGCGAGCAACTGAATATCTGGTCAAGCGCCTACGTTGTGACAATGACTGTGGCCCATCAGACAAAAAAGTCCAACAAGGCAATTCATTTACCGTTTCAGAATTAACTTTTACAGATGAGAAATTACAGCCAAATACAAGCTATGAATACCGTGTTCTAGGAAAAAATGATTATGCCACAAGTAAAAATGCAGCAATAGTGAGTACGAAGACTGCACCACCTACGCCAAATAGTTTCACTGCCGATAATATTTCAAGCAGTGGCTATATATTGAGTTGGAATCGCCCAGCTGGAACTACTGGTTTTCAGTTAGTGACAAGCTGTGACGGACAGACACCGATCGAAAGAACGTTAGCTTCATCGGTATTGTCGTTTAACCAGACGGGATTGAATCCAAACACGATCTGTGATGTGCAATTATTTGCTATTAATAGTAACGGTGATAAGAGTGATCCAGCTCAGTTACAAGTCACGACATTAGGTAATGAGTATACAGCTGCACCAGCAACGCCGACAAGTTTTCGGGTGATCACAGCTTCAACGACAGATACATCACTTGAACTTGCTTGGGACGGTGTTGAACTTGCGAAAACGTATCTAGTTCAACGTTACAAAGGGTCAAGCCTTGAGAGACAGTGGGAAGTTGATGGAACTTCGATGGTTGATGATGGATTAGAGCCTAATACAGAATATAATTACCGATTAAGAGCGGTTAACCCAGTTGGGCAGAGTGCGGCTGCTACACTTCAGCATGATAAAGTAAAAACACTGCCGGCAATGCCAACGAATTTCCGCATTGAGACCGTATCAACAACGAGTATTACATTGAACTGGGATCATATTAGCGGTACAACGTATAAGCTGATTCGTAAAGGTGAAGGGGAGCTGGATAAAGGTCCTAATCCAGTTACTCCAGCGTATACGGATAATACATTAACACCGAATAAGCTGTATGAATTTATCTTAGTCGCATCAAATAACGTTGGTGATAGTGAAGCAGCAACGGTTTCGATTCGAACGAAGCCAAAGACACTTACTATTCCAACGACAAATCATCTCCAAGTTACAGGTGTTACTTCAGAAAGCATTACTCTTGATTGGGATGAAGTGACTGCTGTTGGTGAGGATGTAACATATGATCTGATTCGTGTATTAGTGAATGACAACTTAATGGAAATCGAGCAAGAGCGTATTCCGGATATTGTTGATACTAACTATAGGGATACAAATGTCTTGCCAGGTACGACATATACGTATTATTTAGTTGCCCAAACAGCAACGAGCCAAAGTAACAAACGTAAGCTAAGCCGAGTGAAAACAGAAAGTAAGAGCAAAGTGAAGACTCCTCCGGCTAAGCCAAGCTTGCAGATTGATGATCCATTACTTTCTAATTTTGTCCGACTGACATGGAATGATGTGCAAGGGGCAGGTGACTATGTTTTACGTAAATATGAGGTTAACACAACTGGAAACGCTACTCATGTCGATACGATAACTAGAGATCGTGAATCACTGTACTTTAATGATTTCAATGTTTCTCCAGGAAAGAACTATCGCTATGACCTAACGGCAAGAAACAGCAGCAATGATGCGACAAACCGTGAAGGGGATAAGGCATCACTAACTGTAAAAGTTCCAGCGATTTCAGCGAATAACCCAGCATTTTTCGCCGAGCAGGTTCACTATACAAATGTTCATTTGCGATGGGAAACGATCCAAGGAGCAACTCGTTATATTGTAAAACGGAATGGGATAGCTATTCATGAGTCAGCTAGTGGAACATCGTTCATTGACCGTAACCTTCAGCCGGGGCAAAGCTATACGTATCAGCTAGAGGTTCGCAAAGGAACAGCGGCCATTCCAGTCGTTACTATTGATGTAAAAACTAACAACTTCTACGTTCCATTGTCTAATGGGAACTCTACAGGAAATAGGACGTACGCCTTAAATACAGCCAATGTTGCGGAATTAAGATGGGATCACGTTGAAGATGCTGCTTATGTTCTAAAACGAGGCAGTGATGTTATTCAGGATTATGTTAACCCAAGAACAATGTTTACGGACTACGGCTTCGGGAAAAAAGGTCTTGAACCAAACAAACAATACAGCTACACCTTAGTAGTTAATGTAGCAGGTAAGCAAGTTGATACAGTGCCGTTACAAGTGCAAACAGCAAGAACTGCGTATTCAACTGGCAACTTAACATTCTTTGAAGATATTGAAAGTTTATTAGAAACAAAGAAAGTGGTCTTAACATGGAATCATGTTACTGATGCTAAAGAATACATTTTGAAGCGCAGGGAAAAAGCGGATGGAACTCCTTTCGACTCGATTCCTGGAACGACGATCTCAAGTGGTAATGTATATAGTGATACTAATTCAGTGGAGCCGAATACTGAATATGAATACCGCTTTGAAGCAAGAAGAAGTGATAACAGCTTAATCAATACAACCCAGTTTTTAGCTGGCGACCGTGCGATTACAACGAAGTCATTACCAGTAGCGAATGTTCAAGTCGCAAACAAAGGCGCTAATTTTGTACAGCTAAGTTGGGATGCTCCAAGTGGCCAAGGTAATGCGCCGTATGAGTATGTTATTCTACGAAATGGTCAGGAAATTGAACAGTCACCGCTTCCAGGTCATGTAACCTCGGCTGTTGATGAAGGGCTTAATGCGAGTTCAAAGTACACTTACACGATCATTGTTCGTAACAAAGGCGGAGACAGTGCACCTGTTAAGCTGGATGCATACACGAATGATGCGGCGCGTGATTTTACTTTTAAGAATGTGTCCAATACGACGGTGACGTTAGAGTGGGACAAGGTAAATGGAGCGGACAAGTATATTGTTCACCGTGAGCCGGGTAATGTAACGTACAACTTTACAGCAAACCCACGAGATGCAAAATTAACAGAAGCAAACAACCGTTTAAGCTTTACAGATGAAGGTCTTACAGCGGGTACAGAATATACGTATACATTTACTGTTGACCGTGTGGCAAATGGAATCACGTATTCTTCTGATCCAACAGAGAAGTCGATCGTTATGCTTAATGCGTCATTAGGTGCGCTTCAAGGTGTTGGAATCAGTCCAAATTCGATTGAGCTTACATGGAATGCCGTCGATGGGGCGAAGGAGTATGTACTAGAACATCGTAAAAAAGGTGATTCGAGCTATACGAGTGTTACGCTTCCAAGTGACGCTGTAACATACGAGCGCAAGGGACTAGAATCGAATACAGAATATGAGTTTGTCTTAACTCCAAAAGATCAACGAGGAAATACAATTGGTACACCAGTTAGACTTGATGGTGAAAATGCAGTTGCCACCCTTTCTAATAAGGTGGGACAATTCAAACAAATCGATGTTGGGTATGATTTTGCCGAACTAGAGTGGGAAGCACCTACTAATGACGGCAATGTGTCTTATGAATATGTCATCTTTAGAGATGGTGTTGAAATTGATAACTCACCTGTCACAACATTAAAAGTTAGAGATGAAGGCTTAGAGGCATACCAGCAATACAAGTACAGTATTGTTGTTCGTAATAAGAGCGGAGATAGTGAAAAGGTGCTATTAACCGTAAAAGCTGATGTCGATACACCGAAGAATTTTTCATATGAGGATGCAAGACCAACGTCGGTGAAATTGACGTGGGATCCAGTTGGTGATGCCACCTATGTATTGAAGAGGTACTTACCAGGCACAAGTAACCAGAAGCGCTGGGAGGTAAAGGGTACGTCCTATACTGACAGCGAGGACCTGATGGCGAATACAATTTATGAGTATGAATTGATTGTAGTTCCAAAAGATGGTGTTGAACGTATTGATACATCTGTCCGCTTAGAAGTGGCTCTACCGCCACAGCCACCGATGAACTTCCATGTCGTTGAAAAGACAAGAACATCAGCAATCGTTGAATGGGATGCGGTTCATGGTGAAAATATCGAGTATGTGTTGTACCGTGATAACCGAATTGTCTATACAGGCACAAATGTTAGAGTTTCAAATGATGATTTAGAGCCAAACACTACCTACACATATCGCGTCATTGCTAAGAATAGAGTGACGGGTGCGGAAAGTGAGCCAAATGAACTTCAGGTTGTTACTGGAATGGCGGCAGAGCCAACACCAACAGCGATTACGATAACATGGCCGAAGAGTGTTGGAGCGGTTTCTTATATCCTCACTCGTAATAATGAAAAAATTTACGAAGGTCCTGAGACAACGTATATCGATTACAATATTACCGCAGGTGTTCACTATGTGTACGAAGTTGTTCCAGTAGGTTTTGCTGGAGAAATCGATGATAAGAACCGAATTGTTATTGAGAGCACAGCCTCTCCATTTGAAACATGGTTAAAGGCATATTATGATGTGTCTGCATTTAAGGAATGGAATGTTAAATTTAATATCACATTAAATGCAGCAACAATTACGAACCAGAATATTTATGTAACGAAAAAAGGCGGCGATGGAACACCAATTCCGGGAACGAGCGTCTTGTTAAATGAGCCTGACCGCAACTCGATTACAGTGAAGCCACCAAAAGACGGCTACGATATCGGCACGTACTATTTATGGGTAACTGATAATGTGATGTCTGCTGGGGCGTCAGGAACGAAGCTGCAAAGTGCAATTCGCCTTGAATTTACTGTAGGTGCATCGGCAGAAATTGAAGATCCGACTAAGATTGAGTTTGATGAGCGTGTTTGGTTTAGTAATGTTCATAAACACAAAGACTTTACTATCTATTTGACAAACGAATTGAACAGCAAAATGTACAACAGCTTAACAAATGTCGTTGATAGTAAGTATGTCTATGTTACAGCGGTGCCATTCTATGATGCCGGTTCAATCAATGCGAAAGCGATCTATAATGCTGAGAAGAAGACCATTACGGTTCAACCACCGACTGGCGGCTATGTTCCGGGTCAAGACTACTACCTATGGGCATATGGTCTCGAGGATAAAGCTGGTGATCTCATACGATTCAGAGAGGAAGAGTCTGATATTCTGATTGATAAGGGCTTACAGTTGAAATTCACAGTCGGATTATTGGATCTAACGATTAATAAAGTTAGTGGATCGAATAAAACACTCGTTTCTCCTAATAGTACAGTTACTCTGAAAACCACGGATAAATGGGAAATTTCCCTCAATCCTAAAGCTGGTCAAGAGATCATAACGACTCGTGAGTTTGATGAAATGATGATGAATATTAGAGAGCATGTGAAGGTAACAAATGCTAGCGGAAATGACGTGTCGCACGACTTTAAGATTGAAAAGATTGTCGTCGCTACACCACATTATGTAACGGTAGAGATGGTGCCAGCTGCTGGCACTTATCCTGTCGGAACCTATACGCTTACGATTCCTGATCAACAGTATTCCGGGTATTCTTCCATCGCTAAAGAAGCAAAAGTTACATTTACAGTAGAGAATTGATGTAAGTGCAAGGGGTTTAACAGTCATGTTATTCCCCTTGTATGCTATTAAATGAAGAAGGATGATTACTAGATGAATATGAAAAGTAGAGTACTATTTCTTGCGATTGCATTTGTCATGATGGTTGTTTTTATACCATTACATAATGTACAAGCACAAGGGAAATTCTCTGATGTTCCGGACAAGGCGTTTTATGCTGAGCCGGTAAAAGAACTAGCACGCCAAGGGGTAATATCCGGCTATGAAGATGGAACATTCAAGCCAAATAAAGAAGTGAACCGTGCAGAGGCAGCAACGATGATTGCCAAAGCAATCGGATTAGATACAAAAAATGCTCCAGCACCAAATTTTACCGATGTAAAAAAAGGTGCATGGTATTCAGGCTCAATTTCCAGCTTAGTGAAGGCGGGGATTGTTGACGGATATCCAGACGGTACATTTTTACCCGAGCAAACAATCACTCGAGCAGCATTAGCAAAAATGCTTGTCGAAGCCTATGCACAGCTAGATGAAGTGAAAAACCAACGCACTGCTTTCAAAGACGTTGTACCAAATTCGTGGTATGAAGGCTATGTTACTGGATTAGTGAACGCAAAAATTACTACAGGAAAAACACCGACAACATTTGCTCCAAATGCAGTCGTTACCCGTGGTGAAGCAGCAACATTTCTATACCGTGCACAATTGTTAAGAGGCCCTGCCCCAGAGATTGTTGAGATTTTTTAATACGAGGAAACGTGAGAATAATAGATGCATTCTATTATTCTCTATTTTTTTTTGCTGAAATTCTTCTGAATGAACACAATTTAGTGAGATGTATGAGAGTATTTCAGTAATTAGACTACGTTACCATCAAAATTTAATGTAAAACCAACACATTTTACTAAAATTGAGAGGACCATTAACTAAGTCCTAGTCATTTATCGGCCGATACCAACTATTTATAAGCGAATTTCAGATGTTTATAAGCCAAAGGCTAACATGACGTTTGAACTTTTCCTTGATGATAAAAAGGTTCTAACAAAATCGGTTAAAGCGGGTGATTTCCCTGAGAAGCTTGACGTGGATGTAACGAAAGCAAACAAGATAAGATTAAAGGTAACATCCGACCAAAAAGTAGAAGTAGGATTGTTTGACGCTCGATTTAGTAAGTAACAGATATTGATCCTAAGTACCATGAGTAGACAAAAGCAGGGGTGGCTGATGAGCTGATTGGGAAGGTTAATGAAGTGGAAGATGAGCTTACGATAGAGGTTCATGGTTCTGCTACTTCCATCGGGAACAGAGCCGAAGATTAAGTTTTACTTTGGTGTGAAGGGTACGTCGTTATTGGAGAATAGGGAGAAGCTAGAGAAGGTGAAGAGAGCTTTGATGGCGAAGGTAGTTAAAGAATCACATGATACCTGATAATGGGACAGGTATGGGGTCTTTTTGTTATTTTGGAAGATAGTCGCGATAGCACTGGGTTTCGCGGACATGAGGTACGTTATCTGTGACAAAAAGGCAGTTTTGAGAGGGTTGGCGGACATATGGTACCTTATTGTGTTGAAATGACTGAATTTTTGAGGAGGATTCGGTAAATAAGGTATCTGATGTCCGCAAATAGATGAATATCGAGAATTTTATTGAAAATAAGGGCTCTGGTGTCCGCTTAATTGTCTGGAGTAGGATTAAATGCTATAGGCCATTAAAAACCTTATTTTATTGAGAAAGAGTTAATTATATTAGTTAACTCTTTGTTGGCAATTATCCTCACGTGTTTTTTGCAAAATTATCTATAATGACTGGTAAAATGCTTAGTACATTAACTAATTTTTATGAAGAAGGGGAACTGATGTGCTAGAATCAAAGTCAACTACATAAAGCAAGGTGCGTCTGAACTCCCTGTAGAGTGGGGGTGGCATGTGACGACATATGAAGCATTTAGTTTACTGGCGCAATTTAGCCTAGTGCTACTAGCGGTACTTACTCTAATCATTACTATTGTCGTCTATTTAAACAAAAAGAAATAGCCACCTCTGCTCGTCAAAGTAAGGTAACTATTTCATTCGTTATCTAATAAAATGGTTAGCCGCCATTCATGCGGCCTGTAGTTGCTACTGACTGGGTGTTAGCGTACTCAGTATTTTTTTACTTTACGCTGTTTATAACATTATTATTTTGGTACCAGGTACCGCATGTGGACATTTTGCTTGCTTTTGTCTTTTGGCGGTACCTGGTACCGAGCGTTGTTTCCTATTTATTAATGCTGATGTCCTGGGGTTGCTCCTTCAGGAGGCATACTAAATTTTAAATGCTCATCATGTGTAACAAAATAATGATGAATATCAAAGTGTGGTACTTCAAAGCCTGGGTGGCCAGCTTCTAAAAATTCGATATCAGTGTGCACGATTGGCGGTGAAGGTAACCCTTTCATACCTGGGATATTGATATGATTTACACCATTAATAAAGTCTTCTTGACTTACCATCTGCTCGATAAATACTAGTTTGCCTTTCTCAACACCGTAGATTGGTCCAAGTGGTAATTCGTTTGGCAATCCCCAATGCTGTCCCATTCCTGGTACCCCTGGTGCCATAAAGTTACCGGTTCCTTCCAAATCGATTGCGCCTTCAGGTAGATCTAATACATAAGCCTCTAACGTTGCTTGATCCCATGTAATATTATCGCCTCCAGTTGCAGCAGCTATCTCCCGAATGTGTACAGCAGGTCTATTATTATGTATTTTCGCATTTAAAGTTTGACCATTAACGCTGAATTTTTTAGTATCCTTGCTAAACGAATACTCCATTCCTAATAAATCAGCATACCCAATTGCATCAGTATATGTTTTTCCTGATTGAATATAAGTACCGTCTCCGTAAACCTTTACTCCATTAATTAAAACCGTGACTTCCTTACTAGCAGCACCAACAAATGAACTTCCCACAATCAGTGAAACTAGTAAAGCAAAAAATGTTGTTACAATAAACTTATTACGCATAAAACTTCCCTCCCATTTTATTGAAATATTTAGAATTTTTAACAATAGTTATATTAACACAGTGTTAATCAGATATCCATGTTTTTTATAAGACAATTTTCCTTGTTTTTTTACAAAATTAATTATTATATAGATGAAAAAAGCACTAAATGAATCGTTCTTTTAGTGCTTTTAAAATGCTTTATTAATAGTAATATTTACTTACCTGATTCACCGCTCAAGTGTATTGTTTCAATCGAGTGATTATAGAAAACTATAAAACTAAGACATACTCCTTATTTAACATAAATATAATGATGAAGTAGTACAAACAATTGCATAGGAGAGATGTTTAGTGAAGAAAACCTTTAAACTGGTAATTTTATTACTTATTTTCTCATTATTATTTTCGGGCGGTGCTTTCGCCCAAAATGATAATGCGAAGAAATCACTTGTGGCATTAGGTGACTCTATCCCGTATGGGTTAAATCTTGGAGTAACGAATAGTACATCTTCAAAATTAGCATTTCCGTCTATAATTGGTGAAGATGCTAATCTGAGGGTGCGGAATTTAGCGGTATCTGGTTGGAAAACGGAAGATATGTTAAACGCATTAAAAAACGATCAAAAATACCGACAAGCTGTTGGTCATGCGGATTATATTACGTTGAATATTGGGAGTAATGACTTACTTGAAATATTACAGAATGCTGGTGCTGAATGTGGTAATGCCCCTGTATTTGAACAGTGTTTAATGGTTAGAATTACGGAGGGACTTACCAATAGTGATTTACTAGATAACCTCAACGAAATTTTGGCAGAAATACGTTCAATTTCAGAAGCACCGGTCGTTGTTTATAATATTTATAATCCTTTTAGAGAAGGTGATAAAACGTGGGGTCATCTAAATCAACTAGGCCACAACATCCTGCCTGGAGTAAATGGATTAATTTTTTTAAGTGCAATGAATAATAATGCAAGTATAGCAGATGCTTATACTGCCTTTGAAACAGGATTAGATAATAATGTATTAGAAAACGATATACATCCATCAGTTGAAGGACATGTGAAACTTGCTGAAATAGGTCTAGCAGGGTTTGGGTTAGAATAGGAAACAAAGGATACGGGTGGTACGGTACCAGTCACTACCCGAAAAATCTTGTTTCATATAAAATTTCACGAGTTATTAATACAGATGCAGGGGAACTGATGTGCTAGAATAATAGTGTCACTTCATAAAGCGGATGGGCGGTTGACCATCTCCCGTATAGAAGGGAGATGGGAAAATGACGAGCTACGAAGCAATAATGATGGCACTACAATCAAATTTAGTTTTGATAGGTATTTACACATTAATCTTGATAATCGTCAAAGAAACAAGAAAAAAGTAACCGTCCTGCGCCCGACCAAGGTTAGGATTGGTTACTTTTTTGCGAGTAATAACTTAATATTGGTCGCCGCTCTTCAGTGGCGTGTAGTTGCATTGATCGGGTGTTGGTAGCACTCGATCTCTTTTACATTCTACGTTGATTATATGTTTTTATACATGATATTCAAATCGCAAACAATGTTCATTGCTATGTTCTCAAAATGCATGAGATTCACGTCTTTCCAGATATAGTTTCCTGTTCCCCGGTGCGTTATGGCTATTGTACAATCGTTAATCCAGGGGAGAAGAGTAGTTTGTCGGCTACCCTTACCTGTATCTAAATCCCATTTAACTTTCTAAGCTTCTTTAATGCATACTTCCTCCAAGACTTTACTGTACTAAGCGGAACATTGTATTCAGTTGCGATATCTAAAGTAGATTTATCGTTTATAATTGCTTCAGTAACCCAGATTTTTTCTTTGACCGAAAGTGGGGCGATGTAACTTTCAATAATCTCTCTTTCAAGTAATGTCGGTATACAGTGATCAACTAGCTGTTGTTCCATGTCCTCATTTGCATAACAATGCGTCTCTTGGTATCTCCCTTCTTTTTGCAGCATGGTTAGCATTTTTCCCCTTACATAGAGTATCGCCAGTGTTGAAAACTTCCCTTTAGCAGGATCAAAGCGTTCATAGGCTTCCCATAAGGCGATTAAGCCGATCTGATAGAATTCATCATAATTTTTATAAACTTTTAAAACTTTGAGCTGTTTTAAAATGATAGGCTGATACTTTTTAGCTACCTCATCAAATGTCATTTCCGTAATCTGCATTTCTTTTATCCTTTTGTGAAACGCGCTCACGTGTTATTCCGCCGGTAATTAAAAAATAGCTTAGTAGATAGTAAAGTGTCATATCGGCATTTACATTGTTTCGATCATTTTTGCAGTGCGATATGTAACAAATGGTTAGGTGAAATGTGATGTTTAGAAGCTTGCAGGGCTTGCTTTTGTTGGATAATGATAAAGTTTCAGAGGGAAAACTTCACTGGTATTTGATGAGGGGCGTTTCTTAACGAATGACAAAACAAATGTGTTAGGGATTGCTGCATGGTTAAGTAGATAAAGTAGAAATATAGAAATAAATAGCGAATGATGCAAATATTTGCAATAAATATATTCCAATAAGTTTGAATTTTCATTATAATTAAGAAGATTGAAAATGAGACTTGAGTATTGAGTATAAAGGAGGTGATGAAATGGGGTAATGAATAAAAAAGCCCTTAGGTAGTGGCCAGCTAAACTACATACCTAAGGACGTGTGTGAAAATTGGTTATACCAACTTTCATAGTTAAGTATAACCTCATTTCCACTATTTTTAAAGGTTTAAGTACAATCAAATAGTGATAGGAGGAATTCATATGGAATCAGTAAAAAGCTATAAAATTCACTCTGAATCGATGGTATTGAGGCCGGTTTATAATGAAAGCGGAAAATTATGTACGATAGTTGATGAACTTTATCAAAAGATACTGGTATTAAAAAGTCCCTATTCGATTGTTCGTGAAAGTCTCAATTTTTATGGTGGAGGATACGAAGGTACAATTGAAGCTGCTAAAAAAATTTTAGGTAATAAAAAGATGCTGCCGATTTGTATTGCTGCACCGTTAGACATTTATTTTATTCCGATGACTTCAGCAAAAAGTCACGATTGTATTTGGTTTGCACTAAATCATATGGTACATGTAGAATCTAGCACCGATAAAATGAAATCGCTTGTAAATCTAAAAAACGGTCAAAACGTTGTCGTTAATTTACAAAAAGGGATTGTTGAATCGAAACGCTATCGAGCTGCATACTTGAAAGAAACCATTTCACGCAGATTAGAAGAGCGATGCTGTAATGAAAGAACCGGGGGAATGGTTGTTGGTAGGTGATTTACGCGGGAATTTGGTGGAATTGCATCGGTTGAGTGTGGGGTTGCACGAGTATGCAATGGAATTGCACCAGGTTTGAATGCAATTGCACTTTTCTCCTTTAATGACCATTTTAGTTTATCGTTCAAACTAATGAGAGAGGTTACTTCGTGAAAGTAAGAGGTTTTCAGTACATAGGAGAGTGGGGAAGGCGAAATGAGAGGGCGATTGCTGGAGAAGCAGAAGTATAACTTTGAGGACCTAAATACATTTATTTCTCAAAAAGGGTCGATTAATTTAAAAGATTTGGTTGAAACAGATATAGATGGGCATTTATGTACTTTGTTTGTTAACCACACTCTTATTGTGAAAGATGTGGAAGGGCTTGCCCTAATTAAATACGATGATATAGAGTTTATTCACGGTGTTGTGGATGTGTATGATCGTGTTCTTCGTGAAAATCTATATAATTTTTCAATGGACGATACGAGTTCAAAAAGTATTGAAAATGCTCATATTGCTGATATTATTATTCAATCTAATCTAGTTATAAACGTGATCGAGCTTAACACTGCAAATCATATTCAACACGCACCTGGTGAGACCATTGCATTAGAGAACAAATATTTAATCGAGCTTTATACGGGATGGCATACTCAACTGCACCATAGGGAACATGAATTTTTTAAATTGTTTTGTTGATATGGCCAGTGTTCCTGTCCCCACGTTTCACCGAAAAACGATAAAAGATTGACTTTATTTTTATATATCTTTATGAGATGATATATATGGAAAATTGAGATTCCTACGATAAATGGCAAACCTAGTAAAAGCTAGGGACGCAAAGCCACGGGCCTAAAGTAAGTAATGTTTACTATGGTAGCCGGGTTACCGAAAAGGATTAGTATGTAAAGTGAGAGTTTTGTTTATTTACTATATAGTTATGGTTTATTCCTGAAGCAACTACTAGACATTCTTGCTAAAAATGGATACTACCTATATTAACCTTTACAAGTCCACTATTCTTTTTGGTGGGCTTTTTTATGTGAAGCTAAAAAAGGGAGGTTAAATTTAGGCCGCACGAGCATTTTAAGATAATTTTTTGGATAGGAGTTGTAAGGATGAAAAGTCTAAGATTGAAGATATTAAGTGGGTTTGGGTTAGTTGTAGTAACTGTATTGATTATGGGTATATTTGGATATGTTGGCATTTCAAATTATACAAAAGACGTAAGGGATATGGTAGAAGAAGAATATACATTATTAAAAGAAGCAGAGGAAATGAAACATAATGTCACTTATCGGGTTGTAACAGCTCGTGGTTATGTTTTATACGGGGATGAAAAGTATCTAAATGAATTTATAGATATGACCGAAGATGCGATAGCCATACAAGAAAAACTTTTAGATGAGTTCAGTAAGGATCCTGAGTACTCCAATGCCATAGAAGTGGCCGATGAAAATACTAGAAGGTGGAGAACATTAATTACTGATGATATTGTTCCAGTTTTAGATGATCATAATGGTATATATGGCAATGGTGATTCCAACCAGTATTCTCATACATTTAAAAGGCCTTCCTTTGAAGAAACGATTAATATAATGGAGGAATTTTGTACAGTCTATGCGATTGAAGCCATTGAAGCCTGGCAGGATATCTTTGATTTGCAAGATGCAAAGATTGTAGAACTTGAAAAAGAGTTAATCAAAAGTGGTCAATTATTACAATGGATATTTATCATTATCTCAATTTCAGCAATTGTTATTGCAATTACAGCGGCAATCATTATTGCTAATATGATTGTTAAACCTATTTCTACTGCTGCGAAACGTTTAGAGGATGTTGCCAACGGTGATCTTACTGGGAAACCACTTGCAGTTAAAACGAAAGATGAAGTAGGAAAACTAACAGAGAGTTTAAATCAAATGGTTGAAAACTTAAGAGGCCTTGTAGGTGAGGTTGAAGGTTCATCAAGAACACTTGCTTCATCTTCAGATTATATGGCTGCATCGAGTGAGGAAATAACAAATGCAATTAACATTATTTCAAAAAATGGACAGATAACATCAAATGACGCTGAAAAAGGCAATCAAACAATGTTAGAAGTCTCTGCAACATTACTAGAGCTTTCATCATTGATTCAAATTGCTAAAGAAAAGTCATTCTCATCTGCTGACAATTCGAAAATTACATACGAAACAGCCAATAACGGTAAGAAAACAGTTGAAGAAGCAATTAAGTGTATGGAACGAATAAAATCTTCAACCGATGAAACAGAGCGTTTTATTCAAACTTTGGATGAGTATACAGAAGAGATAAAAACAATTACTGAAATGATTACAAATATATCTGAGCAGACTAATTTATTAGCACTTAATGCTGCGATTGAGGCAGCTCGGGCTGGAGAAGCAGGTAAAGGCTTTGCCGTTGTAGCAAATGAGGTTAAGAAATTAGCTGAACAGTCTAGTCAAGGTGCAACAAAGGTTGCTGAATTAATTTTACAAATTTCCAATAGTACAGGTGATGCTGTTCAGGCAATTAAAGATAGCAAATCACAAGTCGATAAAGGCTCATCAATCGTTAGTGAGTGTGGAGTTTCATTAGAGGAAATACTCCAAGCTGTAGACAAAACTGTTGGCGATATTAAGAGTATTTCAAATGTTACAAGTGAAGAAGTTGCATCATCAGATAAAATTGTAGAGCTGATTGATACTCTTGCAACAGGTATAGAAAATACCTCTGTTAATGCTCAAGAAACATCGACATCATCTGAGGAAACAAAAGCATCCATGGAAACCGTAGCAGCAACAGCAAGTGAGACAAACGAATTAGCTCAACACTTAAGACAAACGGTGGATAAATTTAAAATATAAAGGGGAGATGAAGAGTGTCTCAAGATATAGAAATACGAGAAAATAGAGTGATTGTAACTTTAAATGGATCTATCTACTCTAAAGAAGCTGCAGCATTAAGAGAAAATTTGATTGAATATATTATTAAGGGATACACGAGTTTTGTTTTTGACTTTAATCAGGTAAGAGAACTTGATAGTACGTTCCTAGGAGTAATTGTTACGATAAGAAAACGAGTAATGTCTACTGGTGGAAATGTTACCGTTAAAAACCTAACATCACAATTAATGGTTTTATTTGAACGTACACGTTTAAACAAAATTATAGATATGGGTTCCTGACTCCCAGTGCGGTAAAGTATTGTAACTATTGTCGTCTATCTAAATAAAAAGAAGTAACCGCCTGCCCACGACCAATGGAATAGGATAAGTTACTTCTTTTTAGTAATTGATTTAGTTTTTCTAACGGTCAGCCGCTCTTCATGCGGCATGTAGTTGCGTCGACCAAGTGTTAGCAGCACTTGGTCTTTTTTCATTTTACGTTGTTTATAACTATATTATACATCACTTTCTTTTACCATTACAATACAATATGGGTTCAAGTCCCCCGGTGCGGTAGTGCGTTACTTTTATCTTATAAATGATACGAATTATTATTCTGCATTTGCTACATTGGGATTAAATGCTTCAAACATTCCATCATGATTTGCTTGCCATACCCAAGCATGTAAAGCAAAGGAGCCACCGAAAGGGCCGTCATCGAATTGTTGACCAAATAATGATGGACGCTCTCCACCAACAGTCATGTATTCAACAGCTACTAGTTTATAACCACCATTTTTCTTAGGTTCATAAACAAGAACTTCGGGGGTTAGTAGGTCAAGCTTACCATCATCAAATAGCAAATCTTCTCTTACCAGGTGAATGCCCATATTAGGGACTACGTGGTAATCTGTTGCATACCCATCATCAAAGGCAACTTGAATATCCTGATATTTTACTGTTGCTTTTCGTACATCGGCAAGCTCTTTCGATACATCAGGTCCATGTGATTTTGCTGCAACTACAGTAGCTAAAGCAAAAGTCAAAGCAAACGTAATTACTAAAAACATGACTAGTCTTCTCTTTTTCAAACAAACCATCTCCTATTCTAATTAATAAATATTGTTCGTTATAAAGTTTATCATAATATTTTATAACGAACAATATTAAAAATATATATACCGTGAAAAAGTTAGTTAATAAAAAAGATGTTTGTGGTGCATACCTCTATTTTTGTAACTAAGTATTTAAAGCAAATGTGTAAGAGCATTGGGTTAATATACAAAAATAATTGCAAAAGTGGAGTGAACCGATGCCTGTTATCTGCTTTAACAGGATTTACTCTTCAAACCTGAAAAAGGTAAATTCATCGCTCGAGCCACGTACCAGCTGCACACCCTTCTCCAAAGTCACTATCACTCAACTCCTTAACATAAACCTCCTCAAACTTCTTCATCAGTATCCCGTAAAAATAGGCAATAGGCCTGCGGATCGTTTTCTTCTTTACGCCACGAATCATTTGCTTGAATGATTGGATGGCAATATCGGTCATTAGTTCTCCGTCATTGTCGTAATTGTTTTTGTAGGCGGCTACTTGGACCATGCTCCAATATTCCTCGATTTTGTCATAATGGTCACAGAAGGATTTCATTAGGTTTTTGAATGAATGTGGTACTCGCTCGCTTGTGTATGAATGATCAAGAGGATGTTCATTGATGTGTAGGTCAATCGTGTGATTGTTATGACATGGCGTTTGGTTACGTTTAGTTATCTTTTTATTATTAGTAGTTTTCAAAGATAAAGTAGTTTTATGGTGGTTCAATTGTTCGTCGTTGGGTGGTTCGAGTTGAGCGTTTGGCAGTGTTTCATGATGTTCCTGAATGTCTGGATTATGTACTGGTGGAAGTGCTTTATCAGTCGGTGGTTCAAGGTTAGCGTTTTTGTCTGCAAAGTCATTGTTGTGCGGCAGTTCATTCTGGGTCATTGATTTTGGAAAGCGTTGAAAGACGTAGAGGTTACTTGATTGGCCGCCGCTTTCACGTTTGAGCTCAATGACTTCAAGTATGCCAAGGTACTTTGCTTTGGCGATCATTCGTTTGAAGGTTGAGCGGGAAATACCGTTGCCGTAGTATTCTTCGTGAATGACCTTTAGCGCGGTGGCGATTTTGACATTGGCGACACCAATGATTTTGACGGAGTAACGCAGCAGTCGTTGAAGACCGATGTGCTCTCCTTTTGAGAATTGATTTCCATGCTGGTTAAGCCATAATTCGATATGAGCATTGAATTCGTTGACACTGTGAAACTGTGAGTACGCAGCGAAATTTTCGATTGAACCGTTTTTGATCATAATGAACCACTCCTTTACTGTGTATATAGCGAATCAATGTGGAAAAGGTGCTTAGTTTTTGAGATTTTTTTGTGGTGATCCGGATTGGTGCTTAAGGGTGAAACAGATGTGGTGGCAGGAGTAAACGGGAAGCAGAATGTTTTTTTCAAAGAAAAGAAGGTTGCGTGGTTTTCCAAAAGCGGATCATGCTATAGGCGGTTCGGGAAAACAGGGGGATTACTAGATTGTGAGTGACTAATGATAGGGCAGGTATGGGGTATTTTGTTATCTTGAGAGATAGTCGATGGGCAGGAGAATTTGGGTTCGCGGACATGAGGTACGTTATTTGTGACAAAAAGGCAGTTTTGAGTGGGTTGGCGGACATATGGTACGTTATTTTGTTTAAAAGACTGATTATTTGTTGGGAATTCAGCAAATAGCGTACCATATGTCCGCGAAGGGTTGAAAATCTAGTATTTTACTGAAAATAGGGGATCTGGTGTCCGTCTAATTGCAGGGTGAATTTTTGGTTGATCACTTTTTTGTAATTTAGGAATTCGGGAAGCGTTATGAGAGGGAGATTGCTGGAAAAACAGAAGTACACATTTGAGGAGCTAAGTTATTTCACACCATGGGACGATATAAAAAGTTGAAAATGCTCACATTTCAGATATTGTTATTCAGTCTAATCTAGTGTCAACGTGAACGAACTTAACACTGCAAATTTTATTCAACGTGCCCCCGGTGAATCCATAGCATTACAAAACAAATATTTAATCGAGCTTATACAGGGTGGCACACGCAATTGCACCATAGGGAACATGAATTTTTAAATTATTTTCTTGAAGGAGGGGGTCCATCAGACTCCTGTTCTCTTTTATATCTCTTTGTGTGTTTCTGGTACATTGTTATAGAAATTAATTTAAATGTGTCTCATTGATTTCGGGACCTACTCAACCCAAGTATCAGATACGACTCCATCGCCATATCACATCTCAGCTAACTCCCTGACATAAACCTCTCCAAATTTGTTATCCCATAAAAATAAGCAATAGGCTTACAAACGGTATTCTGCTTGACTCCTCTGATAATTTGCATGAATGATTGAATTGCGGTTCAAGCCGCAGCTTACAAAAACAATTTACGAGAAAGATCAGGAAATAAAGTCTGATGTACAAACCGACTGGGAATGGTAAATGGTTGAAATTCATTTTTTGAAAAGCAGCTGTAACGTCCTCAGTTTCGATAACTACGAGTCTACTATTTTTATTTTATTACAGACTAACTATTACATATATTGGAAGTATTTTTCGAATCTACTATATGATATGGTAAAAATAAGAAATAAAGGTATAGAAAGGAAGAGTGATTTGAGGGAAAAGACTATTTCAAAAATAGTAGTATTTGCTTTAATTTTTACACTTTTATATCCATTAACAAGCATGCAGGCGGTAGGGGAAACAGATATTGGTGATAACCAAATAGCTGATATCAGCCCTATAGAAAATTTATATAAGAAAAATGAAGGGATACAGATTTATTACGATAAAACGCCTAATGACAATGACGATGAAGAGAATCTTAAAGATGTAGTGGTTTTTGGTGATAAAAACTTAGAGCAAGCGATAAAGGATCAACTTGGTATAACGGATAGGAAGATTACGGTTAACGACATGAAGTTTTTATCCACGTTAAGTGCAAATAATAAAGAGATTTCTGATTTAAGTGGCATAGAACATGCTACAAATTTGAATTCGCTATTCCTCGTTAATAATCATATTTCTGATCTATCGCCTCTTAGTAATCTAGTAAATCTATTTGAGATTAATCTTGCTCATAATAAGATTAGTGATCTTAGACCTTTAGAAAGAATGACAAATCTAAGTACATTATATTTGATGAATAATTTAATTACTGATATTACACCTATAAGTGCTATTCCTAAACTAACATATCTGGAATTAGCCGAGAATCAAATCTCAGATATTACACCAATAGGTAAAATGACGAACCTATACCACTTGGGTCTAGCCCATAATCAAATTAGTGATCTTAGTCCACTGGAAAATGTAAAAAACCTAACACAATTGATTATACCAAACAACAAAATAGAAGACATAACCCCGTTAACTCAACTTACGAATCTTAGATATCTTGCACTCGGTAATAATAAGGTAAACAATCTAGCACCACTAAGTAATTTAAATGAGCTGGATTCACTTCTACTGGAAAATAACAGTATTAATACGATCTCAGATTTAGCTGGATTAACTAGATTAACTCAACTAAATATATCGAATAATCGTATTAAGGATATTACGGCAATTGGTCAACTTGAAAATCTTGTCTGGCTAGATGCCAGTAATAATTTGATTGATAATATTGATCCATTATTGGTGAATGTTGAGAAGGGGATAGATCTTAGTGTTAGAGGAAAGGGAGATACGTTACAGTTTAATATTCTTTATAACAACCTTAATTTGTTAGATAAAACCACAGCCAGTATTATTGAGCACTTACAGAGTCTAGGAGTTAGAGTCATTTATCACTCTCAGAATGAAGAGATACCAATTTTAATAGATAGCCTAGAAATGAGTGTAAGAGAAGCAAGTGTAGGGGATAATGTCACAATAAAGGTGGAGTTCACTGACATGATTTCAAATCCTCGTTACGCTGAGCTTTTATTAAAATCACCTACATCTAACATTTCTTGGCATAGGCAACATGTTCCTTTAGCTTATGATGAAGAACAGGGGCTATGGATCGGTTCTTTTACCGTGGATGAAAATCATGAACATGGAATTTGGGAAGTTGAATATATATATTTTGAAGATATAGATGGTTTTCAAGATGCGATTTCCGGTGAGCATTTACCGCATTCAATCGATAAGAGTCTGTTTATTAATAATGAACAAAAGGATCTAATTACTTGGGCTGCCCTTTCATATTTTAATGCGTTAGGGAATCGAACAAACTTTAAAATAAATATAGGAGTTATGGATATAAATTTATTAAGTCAGAAAAAAGATCAACTAGAAGTTACGATTGAACTGGAAGGAGAAAATAGTCAGAAGCTCATACTAGATGGGGATATTTCGAATCAATGGGATCACTTTTACGTTGTGGAATTTGATTTGCCAGATGATATTGATGAGGGGTATTGGTTGTTTAAAGAGGTTGTTTTTTCTAATGGTAAGAATAAGTTTACTTTTAATAAATTCCTTGAAAATAAAGATTTTTCACATCAATTTTATATGCCATCGCTTGAAGCTGATGAATGGGTAAGGTCGACGTTATCAACGCTGATATTTAAAGATCATTATATTACACTACCTGGTGAGGGGTATCTGCTGATTAATGACTTTATAGAAAAATACAGGTATGGGCTCCCTCCTTATGTTGATGTAGTTACCCATGAAAAGTTATTAGAGTTTGCTAATAAAACAGGAGACCCTTATGGTGATGAAATTTTTTTGTATTCGTTATATAAGGATGGGTTCATTGATTCAGAAGAAGAGCCGTTGATCCCAATACAGGTATATAACTTCAGAAGTGAAGTGGTGTATGAAGCTGGTAAAGAAGTAGAATGGTATGTGACGGAAATACTCCATAATCTACATGTTATGCATGACGTAAACAACACGGTTACTGCTTACATACTTAGTCCAGCTGGGCAAGAGTATGTAATTGATAACTTTATCTATGATCCGAAATTTAATAAATTTGACCTTATTAATATTAATGAAGGCGGTTGGATTGGAAGCTTTAAGTTACCAGAGCAAGCATATAATGGCATATGGCAAATAGATAGAATTGAAATTAGTTCTAATAAAGGAACACAGACATTTGTAAACGGTAAGGATTTCTATAATGCTAGCTTTGAATTAAGTAATGCAAATCCTCTTCCTGACACGAAGGAACCTATTGATGAATGTTTTAAAATTGGCCAAGGGAATGGTAAGGGTCTAGGTTTGGCGAATGGTAACGATCCGAGGAATGGTAAAGGCATAGAGCATGGTAAAGGACTGGGGATTAGTAAAGGTCTAGGGAATGGTAAGTGTCCGGGGCAAAACAAAGGTCAAGATAAGGTGACGACTTTTAGCTTTAAATAATTTGGACTATTTTTTCCAAGTACCGGTACCGTACGTGGACACTTTACTGGGATTTGTCTTTTTACGGTACCTGGTACTGAACATAAATTCGTGGTATGAAGGCTACGTTGCCGGACTTGTGAACGCAAAAATTACAACAGGAAAAACACCGACAACGTTTGCTCCAAATGCAGTCGTTACACACGGTGAAGCAGCAACATTGCTATACCGTGCACAATTGTTAAGAGGCGCTGCGCCAAAGATTGTTGAGATATATTAATGCAAGGAAACGTGAGAATAATAGATGAACTCTATTATTCTCTTTTTTTTGGCTGAATTCTTCTGAATGAACACAATTTATTAAGCAGTATGAGAGTATTTCAGTAATTAGGATGCGTAACCACCAATATTTAATGTAAAACCAACACATTTTACTAAAATTAAGTGGATCATTAACTAAGTCCTAGTCATTTATCGGCCGATACCAACGATTTATAAGCGAATTTTAACGATTTATAAGCGAATTTCAGATGTTTATAAGCCAAATCGAACAGTTTATAAGCCGATTACCATTTACTGGTAAAATATATATCCTACATACGTCTTATTTCTGTACCTGTCATTACCTGAAAAATCTTGTTTTACAGGAAGTTTTCACGAGCAATGGGTTAATAGACGGAGTACAAGGAGTCTTGAAAACTAGAAGAAGATATTTTTAATCCCAAGTTCTATTAAGTATAGAGACTTGTCTATACCAACTATACTGAAATGAATATCTTTATAGTAGAAAGGGGTGAAATTGATGTTTAAGCTATTTTTAGATCCGGGCCATGGCGGATCGGATCCTGGTGCAATCGGAAATGGTTTGCAGGAAAAGAACCTCACTTTGGATATTGCCCTTCGAATCCGAGATATCCTTCAAAAAGAATATCAAGATATAGATGTAAAGATGAGTAGGACAACCGATACAACAATTACTTTAAAAGAACGTACAGATGCAGCAAATAGCTGGGGTGCTAATTATTATTTATCGATTCATATAAATTCATTTGATGGAACTGCCAATGGATATGAAGATTTTATTCATAGTAGTTTATCAGATTCTTCTCAGACAGCGCAATATCGTAACATCATGCATGAAGAGATTATAAAAGTAAACGGGCTATTTAACCGTGGAAAGAAGAAAGCTAATTTTCATGTATTACGTGAGACAAGCATGCCAGCACTATTAACAGAGAATGGATTTATTGATAACGGTAATGATGCCGCAAAGCTAAAAGATCCAAATTGGCGGCAACGAGTTGCTCAAGGTCATGTAAATGGTCTAGTAAGGGCATTTAATTTAAAAAGAAAACCACAGGCTGCTCTCCATCGCGTCATTGTAGATGGGGTTCAAGTAGGAGCATACCAAGAAGAACAAAATGTCTTGAATGCCGTCCAACGTCATCTGCAAACAGCAAAAAGAATTGTCGTTGAAAAAGTTGAGTAAATCGTTTAAGTATGGGCACATACTCCAGTGCGGTTGTAAGGAGTTTAAACAATGCCAGACAATCAGCAAATACAGCAAGCTCAACACCAAAAAACTAAACAACAGTGGTACTTTTAAGAAATCGGTAACCAGGTACCGCGAAAAGACCGGAGAAGAGCACATTCATTTTGAGATGTGCTCTTTCTACATTTTAATTCATTTGTATGTTTAGCATTGAGTAAAAATTGCTGAGTAATGATCGTTAAAATTGGAAGTTCCAGTAGTGGTCCTATTACCACCGTTCAAGCGATTTATGGTTGGTCTGGAACTGCTGTCATTGCAATGGCTTGGAGTTAGGACTGCACCGGGTGCGGCGGGAATTGAGCGTGAATATCGGTACCAGGTCCCGCAAAAAACACGTCAACATATCTCACATAATTGTAGTTGATCGGTACCATATTCTGGTTAAATGAATTTATCAAAAAGAAAGCAATATTAGGAATTTACTTAACATTCGTTACTGCTATCACTTGTTTTCTAACGATTTAGTAATTAATAACGAAATAGGAGTGGAGAAATATGAAAAAGATTCGCAAATTATTGATCTTCGGTATGCTGATGGGATTGTTAGGTTTTCTGACAGCTTGTGGGGGTGCCGCATCAGAAACGGCTTCAACGAAAGAGAGTGCAGAAGGAGAGAACTTTCCAAATCAACCGGTTCGACTCGTAATCCCGTATCCGCCAGGTGGAGGAACCGACGTCTTATTCCGACTTGTGGCAAGTTATGCAGAAGAGCATTTGGGACAGACCATTGTGCCGACGAATATGGCCGGAGCTACGGCGACGGTCGGTTCGCGACATGTAAAAGATGCTAAACCTGATGGTTACACGATCCTTGGGATTCACCAGGTGGCAGCAACCGCTTATCACACTGGAATTGTCGATTATGGGTTTGATGCGTTTGATCCGGTGATGATGATGACATCAACACCACATATTCCAGCCGTTAGTAAGAATTTTAGTGAAACACATAATATAACGACGATGAATGACTTGGTTGATTATGTAAAAAGTGGAAACGAAATGACGTGGGCGTTCACAACTGGTTCTGAAGATCATTATACGATTGCCGCCTTATTAGATGCCGCTGGTGTTGATCCACGCTCATTAAATTATGTCAATTATGACGGAACGGGTCCACAATACGCCGCCCTCGTTGCAAAACAGGTCGAAGGGATGACCGGTGATTTTGCTTCTGGAAAAGGCTATATTGAAGATGGCTCGATGGTTCCGTTAGGGATGGTCTTTGATGAAAGAAACCCGTTTTTACCAGAAGTACCGACATTAATTGAACAAGGAATTGATTTTGCTGTAACGGTTGACCGCGGGATATTAGCGCCAAAAGGAACACCGGCAGAAGTAATCAAAGTGCTTAATGATGCCTTTGAAAAAGCACTTGCCGATCCGGAGCTGCAAAAACGAATTGAAGAGCTTGGCAGCTTCCCGAATTTTAAGTCGACCGAGGAATATGAACAACATTTAAAACAATTGGATGATCAAATGGAACAATTAGCAGATAAAATGCAATTTTAATTAAATGTTTAATAAAATCAGAGGTGATGATTGTGGTCAATCGTATATTCGCAGGTGTCGTTTTAATTGTCGCCGGAATCTTCTTTATTGAATCAAGAGGCTTTTCTGAAAAAACAGGGATGCAAACCTTTGCTCCCTCGCTTTTTCCCACTATTATACTGGCGCTTATGTCGGTGCTCGCCATCACTGTTTTCATCCGCAGTTTTTTTGAAGAAAAAGATAGCATCGCCCTGTTCACGAGAGTACGAGTGTATATGGCCGAGCATTGGCGTGTCCTTTCAATGATCGGATTGCTCTTCATTTATATTTATTTACTAACCGTTGTCGGCTTCTTCATTAGTACAATTGCCTTTTTACTCATTGCCTTTTCGATTTTAGGGCAGGTAACGAAAAAGCTGCTCGTTGCAAACGTCGCCTTGGCACTACTTATTCCGTTTTCAGTCCAGTGGGTCTTTCAAAATGTGTTAAATATTTATTTGCCTTAAGAAAGGAGAATGAAGTGAGATGGATCTTTCAGCGATACTGTTAGCGGCACAAGAAGTAGTTCAGCCGTTTACGTTATTTTTAATTTTGATGGGTGTATTTTTTGGCATTATTGCTGGAGCGATCCCAGGTTTTACATTTACGATGGCGATCATATTGGCCTTTCCTTTTACATTTGGGATGGAGCCGATTCAAGGGTTGGCCTTAATGATCGGGATTTATATTGGCGGTCTATCAGGCGGGTTAATCTCCGGGGTGTTACTTGGAATTCCGGGCACGCCTTCATCGGTCGTGACAACATTTGATGGCTATCCAATGACCAAAAGAGGAGAGCCAGCACGGGCACTTGGGATTGGGATTATTGCTTCAGTGTTGGGTACGGTCATTGGGGCGATTCTCCTTTTTGTTCTGGGTCCGGTTATTTCGAAAGTGGCACTGCAATTTGGACCGTGGGAAATTTTTGCTCTTGTTGTCTTTGCTCTAACACTCATTGCCGGCTTAAGTGGCGGCAACTTAATGAAAGGGCTCATCGCTGGTTGTGTCGGCTTACTCATTGGGACAGTCGGTATCTCGCCGACTGGTGCTGTCCGCTTTGACTTTGGTTTTGCCAGTTTAACCGCAGGGTTATCAGCGATCCCAGTACTCATCGGTTTGTTTGCTTTTTCGCAGCTGTTTAAAAATATCGAGGAAATCAAAATCGCTTACTCGGCAGAAGAGAAGTCAATGTTAAAAAAGAAAGTACGCATCCCGTTTGCCCAAGTATTTCGTGATGTCTTTAAGGAAAGATGGAATGTGCTGCGCTCCTCAATGATTGGTTGTTTTGTTGGTTCGCTGCCAGCTGCTGGTGCTGAATCAGCGAACTTCATAAGTTATGACCGTGCCAAAAAAGCAGCGAAGAAAAAGGAGCAGTACGGCAACGGTCATCCTGGGGGGATCGTCGCTGCTGAAAGCTCAAATAACTCGGTTGCCGGCGGTGCCTTTATCCCGACGATTACACTTGGAATCCCGGGTGATGTTGCCCAAGCGGTGATGATTGGCGCCCTTATTTTACACGGGATCACGCCAGGACCAGGGCTATTTGCACAACAACCAGTGCTTGTTAACTCGATTTATATTGCGATTATTGTCAGTGCAGTGTTTATCCTGCTTGTACAAACGTTACTGCTGCCAGTGTTAATCCGAATGACATTAATTCCGAAATCACTGCTCATCCCAAGCATTCTCGTCTTTAGTACCGTCGGGGCGTTCGCGTTAAATAACCGCCCATTTGATATTTGGATTGTCTTTGTCTTCGGTTTAATTGGCTTTTTGCTCGTCAAAGCCGATGTGCCGCTCGGACCAGTCATCTTAGGGCTGATCCTCGGCCCGACGCTTGAAGCGGAAATGATCCGAGCGTTTCAATTAAGTCCGTCGGTTAGCACATTCCTTACCCGTCCAATTTCATTATTATTCTTATTGCTAGCTGTCAGCTCAATTATTTTCACAATGCGCCAAAAGAAAAAAGGAACCGTAGCACCAGAGATCAAGCAGGCGTCGTGACGAGAGAGGATTTCACGAACGTTCCGCGAATGATTATGTAGAGGAGGTCCAGTCATGCCTACCGATTATCAAATTCCGAACATTACGATTGATGAGATTGACCGAGAGATTCTCTCTAATTTACATGAGAATAGTCGAATTTCTTACACAGAGTTAGGAAAAAAAGTTGAATTGTCACGGGTCGCCGTACAAATGAGGATTCATAACTTAATCGAGCTCGGCGTGATTGAAAAATTTACGACCGTCATTAACCCGGGAAAAATCGGGCTTTACGTCTCCGCCTTTTTCAACGTTGATGTGAAGCCGAAATATTTGGAGGCGGTCGCCAACCATTTAGTTCATGAACCGGCGGTCACGAGCTTGTACCATATGACTGGCCCGAGCAAACTCCACATGCACGGCATCTTCAAAAACGATCAAGAGATGGAGCGTTTTCTGATTGAAAATCTTTACGCCCTGGAAGGAATCGAAAGTGTTGATTGTCAAATGCTCATTAAACGGTATAAAAGTCGAATGGGGATGAAGCTCTAGTAAATGGAATGCGACAGGTTTTTTTTATAAAAAAAAGAATGGTTTATGCCGTTTACTACCTGTACAAATCGAAGTGAGGAGAGGGTTTAGATGAATAAAAATCAAGCGTACCGCCCGACGACGATGGGGCCAAATGGAGCGATCACAACGCCGCATTATTTGGCGTCGCAAGCGGGGATGAATGTGTTGCAAAATGGCGGAAATGCAATTGAGGCGGCGATTGCCGCAGCTTCAACGATTGCTGTTGTTTATCCACATATGAATGGGATTGGTGGTGATAACTTTTGGCTCATTTACAATGCGAAAGAGAAAGAGGTGAAGGCGTTAAATAGTAGTGGTCGTGCCGGAGAAAAGGCGACGATTGATTACTATAAGGAGAAGGGTTTTCAGAAGATTCCGGCTCGTGGGTATTTAGCGGCAAATACTGTTCCTGGTGCGGTTCGTGGCTGGGAGGAGGCGTATCAGTACAGTGAGCAGAACTTAGGCAATCGCTATCAGTGGAGCGAGCTGCTGCAGGCGGCGATCGGTTATGCGAAAGATGGTTATCCGGTTACACCGAGTCAAGAGCATTGGACGAATGTCAATTTGAATGAGCAGGATCAGGATTTCCGCTATTTGCAACGGTTTGATGAGTTTCGCAAAGTGTTTTTAAAAGCGAATGGCACCGCTTATCGGGCGGGGGAGCTGATGAAGCAGCCGGATTTAGCGGTAACACTTGAGGGGATTGCTAAGGAAGGGGCGAGCTTCTTTTATGAAGGTGCGCTTGCTGAAAAGATAACGGCTGAGCTGCAAGCAAACGGCGGCCTGTTAACGAGGGAGGATTTCGCGGGTCATCGCTCGGACTGGGTTGAGCCGCTTTCTGTCAACTATCGCGGCTATCAAGTCTATAATCTACCTCCAAATACACAAGGAATGGCGTCGCTGTCGATCTTAAACATTCTCGACAATTTTGATGTCAGTGCGATTGAGGAAGGGTCGGCGGATTACTATCACCTTCTAATTGAGGCGACGAAACTGGCCTTTGCTGACCGTGACGAGTGGCTGACAGACCCTGATTTTGTTACTATTCCCATGGATGAGTTGCTGTCGAAAGTACGTGGTCAGGAGCATGCAAAGCGGATTAAATTTGATGTGACAACGAGCATGGAGAAACAGCTCGATCCAAAAGGTGATACCGTTTGGTTTGGTGTCGTTGATAAGGATGGAAATGCCGTTTCCTTTATTCAAAGCATTTATCATGATTTCGGTTCGGGCATTGTTGCCAAAGACACTGGGGTTCTGTTACAAAACCGCGGTAGCTTCTTTTCGCTCGATCCAACGAATATCAATTGTTTAGCACCGAATAAGCGAACATTCCACACGTTAAACCCGGCACTGCTATGCAATGGTGGAGAGCCATATCTCGTTTATGGAACGATGGGCGGGGAAGGACAGCCGCAAACACAAGCGGCACTTGTAACGAGAATCATTGATTATCAGTACGACGTCCAAGCAGCGATAGAAGCACCACGCTGGTTATACGGACGCACGTGGGGTGCGAGCTCAAACAACTTAAAGCTTGAAGGGCGAATTCCAGCAGGCGTCATTGCTGAGCTTCAGAAAAAAGGGCACCCGGTCGAGGTTGTTGCTGATTTTACTGATGTGATGGGTCATGCTGGAGCGATTAAAATTGATTCAAACAGTAAGGTGAAATATAGTGGTGCTGATCCGCGTGGTGATGGAGCAGCGCTCGGGTTTTAAGAAAGGAGGGGACGAAAGTGAAGGTTCAGATGGAGCTTTTTATCGCTTTTTTTAGATCGGGAATGCTCGGCTTTGGCGGTGGGCCTTCGGCGATTCCTCTTGTACATAAAGAGGTTGTGCAAATATTTAAATGGATGGATGATGATGAGTTTAGCGATATTTTAGCATTGGGGAATACATTACCAGGGCCAATTGCGACAAAAATGGCAGGCTACATCGGCTACCGTGTTGGAGGTTGGCTTGGTATGATCAATGCGGTCATCGCCTCGATTGCTCCGACGATCCTCTTAATGATCGTCTTACTCACATCGCTTTCCACGTATAAGGATCAACCGTGGGTCGCTGGAATGACAAAAGGCGTCGTTCCGATTGTCGGCGTAATGATGGCGATTTTAACATGGCAGTTTTTTCAGAAATCAACGGAAGGACTTGGAATCGGCAAAAGTGTATTCTTTTTAGTCACTAGCTTTTTACTGATTGAAGGACTCGGCGTTCACCCGGGACTTGTCATTGCTGCTTTGCTTCTATTTGTACTGTGTAAGCCGGTGAAAAAAGTTGACCGTAATAAAGAGGAAAAAGGGAGGGAGACGGTTTGAGTGAGTACATTCAGCTTTTTATTGCCTTTTTTATCCCGGGAATTGTCGGTTACGGCGGTGGGCCGGCTTCAATTCCACTGATTGAATATGAAGTTGTTCACCGTTACGGTTGGATGACAGTCGAGGAGTTTAGTGAAGTGTTAGCACTAGGTAATGCGTTACCTGGTCCAATTGCGACAAAGATGGCTGGTTATATCGGCTATGATGTTGCAGGTGGAATTGGCGCCTTTGTTGCTGTTTTTGCAACGGTTGTGCCATCGCTATTATTAATGATCGTTTTACTTGGTATCCTTTATAAATTTAAAGATTCACCGAAAGTAAAAAGTTTGACGGCTATCATCCGCCCGACGATTGCTATCCTGCTCGGCGTATTGGCATTTCGCTTTTTTGAAAGTTCTTATAACGGTTCCGGCGTCTGGCATACGTTATTTCTCGTTGTCGTTGCTTACCTCATGCTAGAAAAGTGGAAGGTTCACCCGGCGTTTGTCATTGTCGGTGGTCTCGGTTATGGGGCGATCTTGTTGAGTTAAGTAATCACGGTATGGTATGGATACCACTGGGATTTGTCTTTTTACGGTACCTGTACTGAACATATGGCCACCTATTGAACAGGAAAAGCTGATTCGTGTTTGGCGGACATATGGTACGTTATTTGTGACAAAAATGCTGTTTTGAGAGGTTTGGCGGACATATGGTACGTTATTTTGTTTAAAAGACTGATTATTTGTTGGGAATTCAGCAAATAGCGTACCATATGTCCGCGAACAGGTGAAAATCTAGTATTTTATTAAAAATAGGGGCTCTGATGTCCGTTTAATTGTGTGGGGAGTAGGATTAGATGCCAAGGGTCATAAAATTATATTATAAAGAAAAGGAGAGTTGAATGATTTAGCTCTTCTTTTGTATTTTCATAGATTTTCTGTTGCTAACTTGCTACAATGTTCTAGTCGTCTCTAAGCTATATTCCTCTGTCTACTATTTGAAGGAAAAGGTATCATTATTAATTCTCGAGCAATTCATAAAGTTTATCACAGGTTTGTTCTATGTTCATTTCTGAACACAAACCAAAGTGAATGGGAATGGAAAATCGTGCGAATAATACAAGAAAAGATTTGGAGGGTAAGAAATTGAAGAAATTATTTTTAGGTTTAATTACGTTGGTCTTATTATTTTCATTAGCAGCTTGTGCGACACCAGAGGAAGAAGAGAATAAAGAGAAAGAGCAGGAGAAGGAAGAGACGAAGGAAACGACTTTGTATGATGAAATCAAAGAAAATGGCGTTCTCTATGTGGGAACAGAGGGGACATATGCGCCATTTACTTTTCACAATGAAGAGGATGTCTTGACTGGTTATGATGTTGAAGTGATCAAAGAAGTGGCGAAGCGGATGGATTTAGAGGTCGAGTTTAAGGAAACCCAATGGGATTCGATGTTTGCTGGCTTGAATGCGGAACGATTTCATTTGATCGCTAATCAAGTAGGAATTAATGAAGATCGTAAGGAAAACTATGATTTCTCTGAACCGTATACATACTCAACGGCAGTGCTTGTTGTACCAAAAGACAGCGAGGGGATTACGTCTTTTGAAGATTTATCAGGGAGAAAATCGGCGCAATCCTTAACAAGTAATTATGGGAAGATTGCTGAAGATAATGGCGCTGAACTTGTTGGGGTTGAGGGACTTGCGCAATCGATCGAGCTGATCAAACAAGGCCGTGCTGAAGCAACGGTTAATGATAAATTAGCTGTGTTAGATTATATCAAACGACGTGACGATCAAGAAATTCACATTGTCGCTGAGTCCGACGAGATGACGGAAATGGCGTTTACTTTTAACAAAGGAAATCAAGAGCTGATCGATGCAATCAACGAACAATTAAACGCGATGAAAGAAGATGGCACATTAACACGGATTTCTGAAGAATGGTTTGGTGAAGATGTTTCTAAAAAGTAATATCATTTATACGATCACGGCAGGAATGGAGGGATGGGAATTATTTATTAATTCCCTTCTTCCTATGCTATTAGGGGCGATTCAATATACGATTCCATTAACATTAATATCGTTCGCAGGGGGATTAATTCTTGCCTTACTTACTGCGATGATGCGCTTATCAAAATCGCGCTTCATTCGAATGCCAGCGGTTATTTATGTATCGGCAATTCGTGGAACACCATTGCTTGTGCAATTATTTATTATTTTTTATGGTCTGCCAAATATTGGCCTGAATATTGACCCGTTTCCAAGTGCTGCGATTGCCTTTATTTTAAATGTTGGGGCTTACGCTTCAGAAATTATCCGGGCTTCAATCCTCTCGATCCCAAAAGGACAGTGGGAAGCTGCCTATACAATTGGCATGACAAGGAGGATGGCGCTCAGAAGGATTATTCTGCCACAATCGGCACGGGTTTCGGTACCACCCTTATCGAATACTTTCATTAGTTTGGTAAAAGATACATCGCTTGCTTCATTGGTGCTCGTAGCGGAGTTATTCCGCAAGGCCCAGGAAATTGCCGCACGAACCTATGACTTTTTATTGTTGTATATCGAAGCGGCGCTTATCTATTGGGTAATATGTTTTCTATTATCGTTAGTGCAAGTCGCCATTGAAAAGCGCTTGGATCGGTATGTGGCGAAGTAGGGAGGGGGAGAATTTGTGTTTTTAACCATCAGTGGCTTGGCAAAGTCGTTTGGAGAGAATGAAGTGTTAAAAGATATCAATGTTGAACTCGATAAAGGCGAAGTGTTATCGATCATTGGCCCTTCCGGATCTGGGAAAACGACGTTGCTGCGCTGTTTTAACGGACTCGAAACGCCAGATAAAGGCATCATTAGATTCGAGGATGGCTTGGAGCTAAATTATGAAGAAAAAATCAAAAAGCAAGCTGTCGACCGTTTAAGAAAAAAGTCTGGAATGGTGTTTCAATCCTATAATCTGTTTCCGCATAAAACGGTGCTGGAAAATGTTATCGAAGGACCGATAATTGTTCAAAGAGAAAAGAAAGCAAGCGCGATTGAACGTGCCGAGATCCTGCTTTCAAAAGTAGGTTTAAAAGAGAAGATGGATTTTTATCCGCATCAGTTGTCAGGTGGGCAGCAGCAACGAGTTGGAATCGCCCGAGCTCTGGCCTTGAAACCGGAGTTAATGCTGTTTGATGAACCAACATCCGCGCTTGACCCTGAATTGATTGGCGAAGTGTTGACGGTGATGAAAGACTTGGCGAGAGAGAACTGGACAATGATCATGGTGACCCATGAAATCCAGTTTGCAGGGGAAATCTCTGACAAAATTCTGTTCATGGATGGCGGCTATATCGTTGAACAAGGTCATCCTCAAGACGTGTTGAAAGCGCCAAAACAAGAACGGACGAAGCAATTTTTGCAGAGAATCTTAAATCCGGCATGATTTAGTGATAACCAACGCAAATGAAAAAAGACCAAGTGCTGCTAACACTTGGTCGATGCAACTACATTCCGAATTAAGAGAAAACTGCTTCTGCGGTTACTTGTCGCATGCCTGCAAAGACGCAACGTAAGTAGTTGGCAGGCTAGCCAAATGGAATGTATGTTTTTTTACCTGAAGAGAAGTAATTGCCTTATCTACTGATCCAAAGCGGGAGGCGGTTACTTCTTTTTTTTGGTGAATGCAACTGTAGCATCCCCAATGTCGACAACGATGAGCCCACTATCTCTAACGATTTTTTCCAATACTGGTACCGTACGTGGACACTTTACTGTGGTTTGTCTTTTTGCGGTACCTGGTACTGAACATATGGTCCGGAACATATGTACCTGTCATTACCTGAAAAATCTTGTTTTACAGGAAGTTTTCACGAGTAAAAAAATAACTGATAGCGGTACCTGATTTAAACGTGTAGTAATGCTGAAATAGATGTGTAAATTGTATATTCTATTAAATGATTTCTATAGAAGGATACGAACATATGTGCCAGAATAAAAGTGCAACTACATAAAGCAAGGTGGCGGCTGAACTCCCTTTAGAAAGGGGGTGAAGCTTATGACGGCATATCAAGCATTTAGTTTGATCGCACAATTTAGTTTAGTACTAATAGCGATACTTACACTTCTTGTTACTATTGTCGTCAATCTAAACAAAAAGAAATAGCCACCCTGCCGCCAAGTAAGGTGAGCTATTTCTCTTAGAAATACCTAAATTGGTTAGCCGCTTTCATGCGGCATGTAGTTGCATTGACTGGGCATTCGCACTGCTCAGTCTTTTTTAATTCTACGTTGTTTATAATTTTATTATACATCTTTTTCGAGCAAAAAGGCAATCTGGACATCAACAAGCAAACAGGTATTAGAAATCGTATTCGAACCAGTCAAACGAGTCTTATATGGTATCATCATCATATTAGTGAAGAAAAGTAGCCAGCCAATAGAAATAAGGAATACCGACAACTAAATTAAATGGGAGTGTTAACCCAAGTGCTGAGCCTAAATAAAGTCCGGAGTTCGCTTTCGGGATTGCGTGGGCAATCGCTGCAGGCGCAGCAATGTATGAAGCACTTCCAGTTAAGACAGCAAGGATCACCGCTCCGCCTAGTGATAATCCGATAAAGTGTCCGACGAGTACTCCAATTGTCCCTCCAATCACCGGCAATAGAAAGGCAAACAGAAATGAGAGCGGATTAAAGTGATCGATTTTTAATAAGCTCTGTGTAGCGACCATCCCCATATGCAATAAGAAAATACATAATAATCCATAAAATAAATCACCGAATAAAGGCTGAATTTTAAGAAGGCCATCCATATGGGCGACAAGTCCAATGAAAATTCCACCTAATAACAGAAAGATACTCTTGCCAAAAAAAGCTTCCTTGACGACTGTCTTTAAGCCGGATTTTGCATCGTCGGTGACTTCTCCTTGTTTTTGTGTATACATGTTGTAGAGAATTATGGCGAGTATGATTGCAGGTCCTTCCATAATAACGAGGATGGCTGACATATAGGCTTCATAGGTTACACCGATTTTGTCCAAAAAAGCTAACCCAGCTATAAATGTTACGGCGCTTACCGAACCGTAATGAGCAGATATTGCAATTGAATCAACGACCGAATAGTTAAAGAGCTTGTTAATAACGATGTATGCAATAAAAAGCATCAAAAAGCTTAAAAAAATGGCGGCAAGAATTGTTGGAAGCATTTCTAAAAAAGCGACATCACGCAGCTCAATTCCACCTTTTATCCCGATCGTAAATAAAATAATCATCGTATAGCCCGTATAAAACGCTGGCGGAACTTCCAGGTCAGAGTTAACAAGTACAGCAACAATACCAATAAGGAAAAATAAAATAACGGGCGATAGTAAGTTTACATAGGCAATCTCAATGATTTGTTCCATAATTAGCACCTCTTACTTTGATAAGAAACCATAATCCAAGCAATCTTTGCAGCAGTTATTAGCGTTCCCATTAATTATGGGAGGGAAACGCAGGAAATACAGGTCCCTTTCCCAAAAGGGATGAGCATGTAAGGAGATATCCAAGATAAAACAAAGAAAAACCGCCCTAAGCGGACAGTTTTCATTATGCAGGGTTTGGATCCTTTTGTGTCCTTACAGATTTAATTAACCAATTGTGTTGAGCAAGTTCAGTCACAGAAAGCAAAACTGCGGCTAATATTGCACCGAAAAATGTAACTTGTGCAACTTGAAATAAAGAAACGAAGTAAACAATGAGTGTTGCTGCTATAAAGTCGACAATTGTACTAATCCAAAAAGTACCTTTTCTAAGAATGACAACTTCCATCATATGAGCAGCGATTGCTAAAATTAGACCTACAATAATTGGTTGATATAACGCGGAATATTCAACATTCGGAAATATTAGCCAAGCTATCATTACGGTTATTGGACAAACGAAAATCTTTACAATCAAACCGAGCATTCAAGAAAACCTCCAGATTTTACAGTTTATTTTGCCCGTTAAATCATGGCTTATTTGAAGGTTGGTGGGTTTGTTTTATTATGCTCCGTATTAATAAAAATTAGCCGCTATTGAGTCCCTAATCGTCACTTGTTTAATACAAAAAAAAATAGCCGCCTTGCCCTGGGAAAGTAAGGTAGCTATATACAGTTATCTTTTTATGGGTGCCTCATAGTCCCCCTTGTCTCTTTTTTAAAAATTGGTATTTGATCTAGTCACGAATCAGCGGCTGAATAAGGCGAATACTAAATTGAAGGTTACTTCAGCAATAGCTGTGAATACACCAGCATTGTTTTTAAAAGCAAGTAAATGAATTAAGAAACAGAGTAAATGTCCGACAAAATGTTGTTTTTACCATATTATTTTTAAATCCTTATTCATTAAATTGGAAAGGAAGATTGTTTATGACACAAACACAAACAATGACTTTGTCCAGAGAAGATGTTACGACAAAAACACAAACCATTACAGTTGCCAGAGGCGATGGGATCGGTCCGGAAATTATGGATGCAACCCTCAAGGTTTTGGAACACGCCGGGGCAAACATTAAGCCTGAATTTATCGACATAGGTGAAAAGGTGTATTTAGCAGGAAACACATCTGGAATTCCTGATGAAGCCTGGGACTCACTAAGACGTAACAAAGTCTTTTTTAAAGGGCCAATTACTACACCTCAAGGGGGAGGATATAAAAGTTTAAATGTGACGATTCGTAAAACGTTAGGTCTCTATGCGAACGTAAGACCAAACATATCGTATGCCCCATTCATTAAAACGAAGCACCCAAACATGGATCTTGTGATTATTCGTGAAAATGAAGAAGACTTATATGCAGGCATCGAACATCAGCAAACGCCTGAAGTGGTTCAATGTTTAAAATTAATTACACGTCCGGGTTGTGAAAAAATTATCCGGTATGCCTTTAAATATGCGAGACAAAATAACCGGAAAAAAATTACCTGTTTCACAAAAGATAATATCATGAAATTAACCGATGGTATGTTCCATAAAGTTTTTAATGAAATTGCCGAGGAATATCCAGAGATTGAAACGGAACATTGGATTATTGACATCGGGATGGCGAAAATAGCCGATTCACCTCAGGATTTTGATGTCATCGTCATGCCAAATCTTTATGGGGATATTGCCTCTGACGTTGCCGCTCAAATTACCGGAAGTGTTGGACTTGCCGGCTCAGCGAACATTGGCGATCATGTAGCGATGTTTGAAGCGATACACGGAAGTGCTCCAGATATTGCCGGAAAAGGAATTGCAAATCCTTCAGGCCTAATTCACGGTGCCATTATGATGTTAGTTCATTTGGGCCAAGTTGAAATTGCGTCACGCATTCACAATGCTTGGTTAAAAACATTAGAAGATGGTATTTATACAGGTGATATTGCAAAAGGTGGAGCTTCAGTCGGGACAATGGAATTTGCTGAGGCTGTCATTGCAAGACTTGGTCAAAAGCCAACCGTATATGAACCTGTAGAATACAAAAATGAGGAACAGGCAGAGACGAATGACATCACACTTCCTTTAAAAGCAAATGAACGCCCAAAAGCAGATGTCGTTCGAAAACTTGATGGGGTCGATGTGTTTTTATATAATACTGAGCTTAGTCCTGATGAATTGGGGAAAAAGCTGGAAACACTTGCCGGACCAAAATTTTCATTGGCTGTGATTACAAACCGAGGGGTAAAAGTGTATCCACATGGATTTCCAGAGACGTTTACTACTGATCACTGGCGCTGCCGCTTCCAGATCAATGAATCACAGGACAATATAACAAACGAAGATATCATTCAGCTGCTTGACCAAATTCAACAAGCAGGCTTAGATTTTATTAAAACGGAACATTTATATACATTTAATGGTGTACTAGGGTACTCTCTAGGTCAAGGTCAATAAATAAAGGGACAAGGGGAGAGGTCCCTTGTCCTATAAAAAATATCCACTTTCTAAATTGAATAAGGGTTCCTTAATCGGGTGCCAGTTGTTCATTAAAATATATTGGTTAATTCTATGTACAGTATCCTCACGTGCTTTTTGCAAAAACGATCTATCATGACTGGAAAAACGGTGTTTAAATTGCCTATTACATCTTGATAATCGTCAAAGAAACAAGAAAAAAGTAACCGTTCCACGCTTGGCCAAAAGTTAGGATAGGTTACTTTTCTCTATGAAATCTACTTAATTATAGGTCAGCCGCTCTTCATGCGGCATGTAGTTGCATCGACTGAGCATTTGTGGTGCTCAGTCTTTTTTTATTATACGTTGATTATATGTATATTATACAGGATTTTCAGATTGCAAACAATATACAGTGTCTTGTTACGGGTACCTGTTCCTCGATGGGGTAATGTGGTAAGGTGGACGTTGCTTACATGATAAAAGCCAGTAATTTATTAATGGTTCCGATATAGTTTGTTAGAAAAGTGGTCTGGGATAACGGCTTCTTCTTTATTTTGTAAACAATAATGGGCGGACTGTTTTTGTGGTACGGGTATTTTTAAGGACATATGGTACGTTATTTGTGACAAAAATGCTGTTTTGAGAGGTTTGGCGGACATATGGTACGTTATTTTGCTTAATAGACTGATTGTTTGCGGAGAATTCAACAAATAAGGTACCATATGTCCGCGAACAACATAATAAAGGGGAGTTTTTTTAAAATAAGGGATCTGATGTCCGCTTAATTGTGCGGGGGAGTGAGATTAGGTGCCAAAGCTCATTAAAATATATTGGTTAATTCTGTGTTTAGTCATTTATCAGCCGATTTTTACTGCTTATCAGCGAAATTTACCTATTTATCAGCCAATTTCAGCTGTTTATCAGCCATTTACCAATTGCAGGAAAAGAACTATAGCATTACCTCTCGTTTAGCACGCTGCACGGTGCAGTTAACATTGAACTTCATACTAGAGAAAGCGCCCATTTTTGTTGGCAAAATCCAGATGGGAAAAGTTCCATGAAAAGTAATCTATCATTTTATAGTCGAAAGGTATTATAATTAGGTTAATATATTATAGTCTGTCAAATGGCAGTGTTTACTATCTGTTTCCTTACGATAATATTGAGTACTACTTACTAGAGTGTACACCTTAGATGCTTTTGCTTTGATTAAAGTAAAAACGAAGAAGAGGTATCATGATGGAAAAAGAAACGATCATTTTTTTGCATGGAATGGTAGGAAATAAGAACGCATTTAAAAAGGAAATAGAGAAGTTAGAAACTCACTATCATTGTATATCCTACGACTTTTATGATTCTGAAGTGTCATCAGGTGGCAGCGATCCACTGTCTATAGAGTTATTCCTGAAGCAGCTGGATTCGAAATATCGTAAAGCGGGAATAAAAAAGGCCCATTTATGTGCTTTAAGTTTCGGGTGTATCATTGCTGCTGCTTTTGCGAGAAAGTTTCCTGAGAAGGTAACGAGTTTGACGTTTGTCGGGGGATACCTTTGTAATGGGCCATCGAAATTTATTGACACTGTGACTAAGTTGCTGGAAGAGAAACACAAATTTGATCATCCAACGTGGTTAAGACAATGTGCGAGATTGCTAAACCCAAATATCGCCTGTGTCACTGAGGACTCTGAAGCAATTTTTCTAAATTATTCTCTGCAAATGGACCCTGATTTATTTGTTCAAGCTCTTCGATTACATCTTGGCTACGATTCAAAAGCCGTGTTAGCGGGAATCAACATCCCTATTTTATGGGTAATGGGGAAAGAGGATCATTTGTATAAAGGCACTCTTGTCAATTTGAAGGACTGCATTCCGCATGTAGTCTATAAAGAGATCAAAAATGCTGGTCATGTAGCACATATTCACAAGCATCAACAGTTTATGTCGATGTTTCGATCTTTTCTTAGAACTACAGCATCAAGAAGACTGTTAATAGTGAAAAGAGTAACCTATGTTTAAGGTTTTATTTGAAAAGTCAATCCTTTGCGTTGGAGTCGTGTCCATAGTAGAGGATTTTTTTACAGCTAATATACTCTTAGTATTCTAGCTAAATATTATGTCTGTTATGCTATAATTTTTTTAGAATAGTTTTTAAGTAGTAGGAGGTATCACCTTTGTCGATAAAAAAGAAACTGTCTTTAATTTTTACTTCGCTAGTACTATGTATTTTGATCGCTTATAGTACTTTGCACTATGTACGATCTAAGGAGCAACTGATAAATTTTAGTGAAAAAGAAATAGAATTGATTATCCAGGAAGTATCATACCAAGTAGAAAATTCGAAAAATGGTGCACAATACGTAGAAAATATTTTGGGGAGAGAGTTAAGAACGGCTGCAATTGCGATCCAAAACTCCTTGCCTGCAAATCATGAAGATGTGACAAATGAACAATTAGTTCAGCTGGCTGAAGAACTGATGATATCACATATTACATTATTGGCCGAAACAGATGATGATATCATCGGGGTGAAATCCTCTGATCCTCATGAGATTGATATGTCAACGAAAGAATGGGAATTTTGGTATCACGCATTTCAACAGCTTTTCGCTCTAACACCGGTGGATGTTGATGAAGGACAAGCACTGCCAAACTATTGGACTGGTCCAATTGAGGTTGCCGCGAGTAATCCTGACCATACGGACAAATGGGGTTATTATCATGATGGATCGACGAATTATATTATCAATCCCTATTTGCGTGATAATCAGGTACTTGATTATGAGAAGCGTTTTGGGCCGGCAATTGTGATGGATCGATTCAAAAAAAAGCTTGAAGGTGTCCTTGAGCTGACAGTGTTCAATCCGAAAAACTTTGGTCAAGAGACGGAAATCGTTCATAAAAACGGAAATAGTTTTGTCCGGATTGCTGATCAGCCGATTTGGTATGGAACCTATGAATATGGAAACCAACCAGTAGATGCCGAACTTGTACAAAATGTTTTAAAAACAGGTGAGTCAGAGTACTATATGGAAGAAATCAATGGGACAATGGTGAAAAAAACATTCGTTCCAATAGATGCCGATACGGATGATCCCTATGTAATTGGTTTAGCCTATGATTATAGTTTAATTCAAAAAGAGCTTAAAGCAGAACTGCTGCAGCACGTTCTTTTTTCAATTCCGTTCATATTGGTTGTTTTTCTGACAAGTCTTGTTTTCTCACGTTCAATTACAAGGCCAATTGGAACTATTGTAGAAAAGGTCAACGAAATTGCTCAAGGAAAATTTAGTGAAAATCTTATTTTAAATCGAAAAGATGAACTCGGGCACCTTGCGCAAAATGTAAATGCACTATCAGACTCCCTGCAGTGCTATGTTACTGATTTAAAAAAGAGCAAGGAAGTTATTCAGTATCAAGCTTATCATGATCCGCTTACAGGTGTATGGAATAGACGATATTTTCAAGAAGAGTTAAATCGGAGAATCGAAAGGGCGAAAGAAACAGGAGCGATTTTTGCTGTTTTATTTATTGATATCGACCGATTTAAAGATATTAATGATACGTTGGGACATGCAAAAGGGGATCAGTTATTAAAGCTGATTTCTGAGCGGATCGAGGGCGGTCTGACGAAAGGAAATTGTGTTTTTACTCGACAGGGCGGGGACGAATTCGTTCTATTATGCAGCGAACTTGAGAAAGAAGAGATTATGGCAATGGCTGAAAAAATTGTAACAGCCATTAATCAACCTTTTTTACTCGACGGAAATGAAGTATATATCAGTGCTAGTTGCGGGATAAGCTTGTATCCGGAACATGCTGAAGATACAGATAGTTTAATGGTTTATGCTGATGGGGCGATGTATGCTGCGAAGAGACAAGAAGGCAATAAAGTAGTTCTTTATAATGAAGAAATTAACAAAGAAAAGAATGAGAGACTTCGTATCGAAGCACGTTTACGAAAAGCGATTAAAAATAAAAAAATTGAAGTCTATTATCAGCCTAAAATCGATGCACGTGCTGATAAAGTAATGGGAGTCGAAGCGTTGCTGAGATGGACAGATGAGGAACTTGGTTTTGTATCACCAGAGAAGTTTATTTCTGTTGCAGAGGAAACCGGCCTTATCCATCCTTTATGGGAGACGGCTATGAAACAAGCCTGCACTCAGGTTACGAAATGGAATGAAAATAGAGATGAACCGTTAAGCCTGGCTGTTAATTTTTCAGCGAAGCAATTTCAAGACCCGTGTTCCTTAGTGAACCGTGTGAAAGAGATCCTTTCTGACTTTAGCTTAGCTCCGGCGTATTTTGAAGTTGAAATTACTGAGAGTACGCTACTATTCAATTCGAAAGAAACGATCAGAGCGTTAAAAGATTTACAAGAGTACGGAATTTCGATTTCCATTGATGATTTTGGAACGGGCTATTCTTCGTTAAGTTACTTGAAGAAATTACCGATTAATTGCCTGAAGATCGATCGTTCATTTATCCAAGATATTCGTGAAGATGAGAGTCAATCCGAAATTCCAGAAACGATCATTAATCTTGCACGGGGCCTTAGATTACAGGTCATCGCTGAAGGGGTAGAGGAAGAGTATCAAAAAGAATTTTTATTAAAAAATGATTGCTGCCACATGCAAGGGTATTTGTTTAGTAAACCGCTGTGCGGAAGCGACCTTGAGCAATTCCTTATTGGCAGGTAAAGTATCACACTTGCGCTCATCACCTTACTAGGTGGTGGGCTTATTTTTTTACTTGGAAATGGTGGCTGTCACTTTATGGACAAGAGGGAAGGGGTTTCGCGGCCGTCAGAGGGTGAACATGTCCTGTAATTCGATCCATTGAAGCACCGCATTGCCTTCGGGCTAAAGTGGTTGAAAAGTTCATTCTCTTTTTTTGCTGTAAAAAGTGACGTATTATTTTAAGTTAAATAATGGTATAATAGTAACAGCAAAAGGAGTTGGTATTATGCCAAATATTAAACCTGTTTCAGATTTAAGAAATTACAATGAAGTTTTAAAAGATATTTCTGTTGGTGATCCAGTTTTTTTAACAAAAAATGGTCGAGGTAGGTATGCAATTGTTGATATTGAAGAATATGAAAAAAATCAAGCTACCATTAAACTCCTCTCAAAACTTATGGAAGCGGAAAAGGCAGTAAAAACAGGAGATGAGTGGCTAACCGAAGAACAGGTTGATGATGACCTGTGAGTTTAAATTTTATGCATAAATTGAGAATTAACCCTGTTGCGAGACAAGACCTGATTGAAATTAAAGAGTATATTACTAAAGAGCTCGATAATCCAACTGCTGCTGTAAATGTAGTTTCAAATATTATTGAAAGTTACAAAAAGCTAAAAGAATTTCCGATGTTAGGTCTAGAGTTATCATCAAAGATTGATATTGAAACAGATTATAGATTTTTAGTCAGTGGAAACTACATTGTTCTTTACAAAGTTGACGATGTTTATGTATCAATTTATAGAATTTTGTATTCAAGAAGAGATTATGTAAAGTTATTATTTAGTGAAGATCTGAAGTAAAATAAGGAACAGTGATACCTTTTGAAATATATATAGTTGAAATGACACTCAATCTTGGTACCAGGTGGTACCTCACGTGCGCTCATCACCTTACTTGGTGGAGGGCTTATTTTTTTACTTGGAAATGGGGCTGTCACTTTATAGACAAGAGGGAAGGGGTTTCGCGGCCGTCAGATACCTTATTTTCATAAAAAAGGATAGATTGAGAGGCTTGGCGGACACCACAGCACTTATTAAGTGATTTTGAGAGAGTTTTAGAGACAAAATAGACAAATAAGGACTGTGGTGTCCGCAGAGATCGAAAAACTAGGGAAAAAAGAGGGAATAAGGTACCTGGTGTCCGTGAAAAACAGAGATAAGAGATGAGCGTAATGTTTTGAGTGCCTAGTCCCTCGGTGCGTGATGTCCGCCGCCTGCTTACACGATAAAAGCCAGCTTGTAGATTTGTCGTGGTCTGCCTCTGCTGATTGGTTGCTCTTCGCCAATGATGTTGACATAGTGATGTTCTTCCAGCTTACTCAAAATTCTTCTGGCACTTCGGATGGTAATCCCGAAACCATTCGCTAAATCATGGGCAGTGAACGTTTTTGTTGAAAGGTTTTCGTTAAATGCCAGTAATTTATTAATGGTTCCGATACTTAAGCCGGCGGTCTTGGCAATGGTGAGGAGTTCTGGATGATTGCTTCGAACAGAGTAAGTCAGCTGGGCACTTTCGCCAATCGGTCCATGAACATGACCATCTAATTCAACAATGAAGCAGCTGCTGTTGTCATGAGACTTGGCTTTTGAAAAGCCTTCATAAGCTTTAAACTCCGCCTCATGTGCGGTACTTCCAAAGCCGATTCCGATGAACGCAGTAAGATGTAATTCCTCCTCTATCCGTTGTAAAATATCAATCGATTGAAAGTGATTGGTGATGCTTTCAATTTGCCCGCGTGTTGTAATAAAACGAATTTCACCGTGATCTGACCAATCAATAATCGCTTGAATGTCCTCGCCAAAATCGATAAGCAATTGTTGCAGCTCTAGTTTTTTTCGTTTGATTTTGTAGTCGGAATCGCCCCATCTCTTGCCCGAATGACTTTCATGGATGCCGATGAGACCAATGGCAATTTGACTTTCCACCTGGTGTAAATTTTTTCCCTCCAATAGTGCTTGTTTGATCGTGTTGCGGATCGATGATTTAGCAGGGGAAATCCGGTAAGTTGGCAGCCCTAAGCCTTTTAATTGATGATACACAGAATATACACTCGTAATGACTGCTTGTACTTGTTTTTTCTCCCATAGGCGATAATGAAACTGGGCCAGGTCATCCAAATCTTCATTAAAACCGCATTCCTTCGTAAATGTTTGTTCGATACTAATTTCTAATTCTTCTAGACATTCTCGAATCTCTGATTCCGCGGGATAATCGATACTGAATTGGAAAGGCTGATCATGGTTTGTTTCTGCTGTTTTTAACATCTTGAAAAGTCCGCGATAGATGGAGATTTCATTATATGGGACATAGATCATCGGTTTGTTCATGCTGATTTCATTTCGCTTAAAAAAATCATGAGCAACGAGATACGGAATGGGTCCCCCGAATAGTAAAATATCATTTTCCTCAAGGTGCTTCATGGCTAGATCTTTTGCTTCTTTCGGGTCACAAAAGACATCGATAGTTAAACAAAGGTCTTCAATGGTCGCAGCAATCTCCCGTGTCGTCTCTATCATATCTGGTGTAACAATCGCCGCAACGTTTATTTTTTTCACAAGATCCCCCCCCTAATAACTGAACGAGTGAATGATTGATTTTATTATACTTGCATATTCTGAATTTTCAAAATAAAAAGGTCTATTTACGGACATGGTAACTAATTCATTTTTCACTTAGTATAAAAGATATCAAAAATAAAGTTCGAAAAATTGTAACAATTTGAACTAGAGAGGGAGGTGTGTCATTGTAAGAGTAGTTCTATATCTAGAGGTAAATCATAATAAGAGGTAGTGATATGAATGGAGAGTATATTGATTGCATCAATGATTGTTTTATTCGCTTCAATGCTCCAAGCATGTACAGGATTTGGATTTTCAATTATGGCGACACCATTTTTATTGTTCATCTATGCCCCGCAGGTTGCGATTCAAATTAATATTATTTTGTCTATTTTGATTTCCATTTTCATTGTACCGAAAATCTATAAAGAGGTTGATCGCAGGCTTCTGCTTTTACTCGTAAAGGGAAGTATTATTGGTGCACCGATTGGAATTGGGATCTATTTATTTTTAGATGTTCAAGTGTTAAAAATTATTATCAGTCTACTTATTCTCGCTTTAACGCTATTATTAATTTTAAAATTTACGGTGAAACAAACAACAGGTAAGGATCTTACTTCAGGTGGTTTGTCCGGTTTATTAACAACAAGTATTGGAATGCCAGGACCTCCATTATTACTCTACTTTTCAGGGGCTAGAATCGAAAAGTCAGTTTTGAGAAGTACAACGCTAACGTTTTACCTGTTTATCTATGTTGTTGCTCTTGTGATGCAAATTACGTTTGGATCAACAAATATCGATATTTGGATCACATCACTGATCTTACTGCCTGTGACGGTTTTGGGCATGTTTCTCGGTCAGCGGCTGTTTCGTTACATTAATCAAAGGGTGTTCCAAATTATTACGTACGTTATCCTTGCTGTAACAGGTGTCCATTTACTCGTAAGTTCAATTTAGCAGAAATAATAAGTAGCCATTCCTTTTTATCGATAGTGCGTATAGTAAAAATTGAAAAGTGGTCTTTTTTTTCGATTAAAATTACTGAATATTTAAAATAGTTAAAATATTTGTAGAGATAAGGAGGAAGCGGGTATGAGGTATATTTCGAATGTGTTTTCACGTATCGCAGAGAGGTATTTACCAGATGCATTCATTTTCGTTTTTGCACTGACATTATTTGTTTTTATCTTAGGGGTGTTTAAAGGATTCAGTCCGAAAGAGGTGCTGGATTTCTGGGGAAGCGGGTTTTTTAATATTTTTGAGTTTACTGCCCAAGCGACTTTAATTCTAGTGACTGGTTTTGCATTAGCACATACACCAATCATTAATAAAGGGCTAAAAGCATTTGCTCGAATTCCGAAAAACGAAGTACAAGTCATTATTGCAACAACATTAGTGATGATGGCATGCAGTTGGTTTTCATGGGGATTTGGATTAATTGCCGGTGCGATTGTTGCACGCGAAATGGGGATTGTCCACCACGGTAAAATTCATTATCCGTTAGTTGTCGCTTCGTCTTATGCAGGCTTTATTGTCTGGCATGCCGGCTATGGAGGAGCGATACCGACGTTAATCGCGACCCCTGGTCATTTCCTTGAAGAACAAATGGGTGTCATTTCTGTATCGGAAACGATTTTTGCACCATCAACATTAATTATGGTAGGTGTGTTAGCGGTGGTCATTCCACTTAGTCTTGTATTCATGAGACCGAAACAACATGAAATACGGACAAGCCTTCCAGAGTCAGAGCTTATAAAGGAAGAAACAGCGAGTGCGATTGAACCTGATGTATCGAAGGAAATGATGACACCAGCAACAAAATTAGAGGAAAGCCGTTTTGTCCCTCTTATTCTGGGAGCGATGGGGATTCTGTACTTACTTAGTCATTTTGCTGGCGGTGGAGCGATTACGATTAATATCGTTATTCTAAGTTTCTTTGCTGCAGGTTTACTTCTGACTCCGAATGTAAGAAGTTACATTAAATCGTTTACAGGTGGAGCGAAATCTTCTTATGGGATTATTATGCAGTTCCCATTTTATGCGGCGATTATGGCAATGATGGTTCAAACGGGAATGGCTGCCGATATCGCCAATGCCTTTGTGTCGATTGCGACTGAAAAAACATTACCGTTCTTCGGCTTTATTAGTGCAGGGATTGTGAATATGTTTGTTCCTTCCGGCGGCGGACAATGGGCGGTTCAAGGACCAATCATGGTCGAAGCGGCCAACCAATTAGGAGCAGATATGGCGAAAGTGGCGATTGCCGTGTCATGGGGAGATGCGTGGACAAATATGATTCAGCCGTTCTGGACATTGCCGTTATTAGCGATTGCAGGTCTTGGTATTCGACATATTATGGGTTATACTGCTGTGATTTTACTTGTCAGTGGTGTGGTACTCAGTTTAGGGTTATTACTTTTATAAAGAGAGTGGGGAGGAATCAATATGGCATTAACTGGTTTATCAGCAGTCGAACTTTCGAAGTTAATAAAGACAAAAAAGGTTTCAGCTGTTGAAGTTGTCGAGGTTCATCTCACACGAATTGAAGAGGTGAATCCAAAGATTAATGCGCTATGTACAGTTTTACATGATCAGGCACTGCTGGCAGCAAGAGAAGCAGATGCTGCGGTTAGGAATAATGAGGAGTTAGGACCTCTTCATGGCATACCTGTTGCGTTAAAAGATTTAACACCTACTGAAGGAGTTCGCACGACTCGCGGATCAAAGCTTTTTACAAACAATATCCCGAGTGAAGACGCACTTATTGTTCAGCGGATCAAACGTGCCGGTGGAATTATTATCGGAAAAACAAACACCCCGGAGTTTGGCCATAAAGGAGTGACAGATAATCTTCTCTTTGGTCCGACACGTAATCCATGGAATTTGGACCGGGTTGCAGGTGGTTCCAGCGGCGGGTCGAGTGCTGCTGTTGCAGCAGGATTAGTGCCCATTGCTGAAGGGAGTGATGGTGCAGGATCAATTCGGATTCCAGCCAGTATGTGTGGTGTATTCGGGTTTAAGCCAACCTATGGCCGGGTTCCTGATGTCCAAGGGGCGTTCTCCAGTCATTCCCCATTTTTCCATAATGGACCGATTGCTAGAAATGTGACTGATGCGGCGTTACTGTATGATGTCATGGCCGGTTCGCACTATTCTGATCCATTTTCAATTCCAAGCAGCGACGATGTTCTCAATAGCATTGATGGCGGAATTCGCGGGTTGAAAGTCGCCTACAGTTCAAATCTAGGTTATTTTCAGGTCGATCCTGAGGTAGAGAAAGCGTGTCAAAAAGCTGCTGAAACATTTGCGAGTTTGGATTGTGTTGTTGAGGAAGTCGATCCCGGTTTTGATGAAGAGCTTGAGAGGGACTTTATGATATTGTGGTACGGGAAGCTGGCAAGTATGTATGGCGATCTTTCTGATGAGGAGTTTGCGCTGCTTGAGCCGAAAGTTCAGGAATTAATCCATGAAGGGAAAAAAATGAGTGCGGTTGAATATGTACGGGCGAACCTTGCCCGGGAGAAGGTTTGGGGTAAGTTATTGGAAATTCATAATAAGTATGATTTACTGCTCTGTCCAACAACCGCTGTCACTGCTTTTCCTGTTGAACATGGGGCTCCATCTGTTATTAACGGGAGAAGCATTAACCCTTTAATTGGCTGGTTTTTGACTTATCCGTTTAATCTGACTGGGAATCCGGTGTCATCTGTGCCATGTGGATTTTCAGGTGATGGGCTGCCGATAGGGTTACAAATTATTGGAAGACATTTAGCTGATGAGGTAGTGCTGCGTGCATCACGGAGTTTTGAGCAAAGTACCAGGTATTTTGAAAAGACAAGAGTAGGGGAAGTGCATGTTTAAGGAGGGTGTTATCGTTTGGTAGGAGAGTAGTCAGGGATGGGCTGCTCTTCTTTATTTGTGAGTTTCTGCGGCGGTGGTGTTTTGCTGGACATATAGTACGTTATTTGTGACAAAAATGCTGTTTTGAGAGGTTTGGCGGACATATGATACGTTATTTTGTATAATAGATTGATTGTTTGCGGAAAATTGAGTAAATAGGGTACTATATGTCCGCGAACAGCATAATATAGGGGGTTTTTTTAAAAATAAGGTACTATATGTCCGCTGAATTGTGCGGGGGGTGGGATAGGTGCTCGTGTTCATTAATAATCCAATACAAGCAGTAGTTTCGGAAATTGCTTTGGATTATGATGCATGATCAGTATAATAGCCATGTTTCTTTAATGGTTAGACATAGAGTAAATAGCCAGTAGGGATTTGAAGAGAAACAAATCATATTGTTTTTGGATTCTACTATTCTCTGCAATAGAAGGATGGTAGAGAAATAGGAATCAGAATCAGCTTCACTATCTCGTGCAATATCATTTTTTTTTAAAGTTGTTTGACAACGAGGTGAACATCAGTTATTCTAATATACATAAAATACTTAATATTCGTTTTTGAATACGTATTCAGAAACAGTGATAAATTTTTTTTGAATGAATTTGAATACGTATTCAAACTTTGAAGGGAGAGAGTTTGGATGGCAAAGTTTTTGAAAGTAGGGAAGAGTCAAGAAGAGATTGCTCAAAATGATGCACAAGTATCTGAGGTAGTAAGTGGAATTATAAAGCGTATTGAAAACGAAGGGGATGCTGCAGTAAGAGAACTATCTGAGAAGTTCGATAAATGGTCTCCTGAAAGTTTTCGTTTAACAAATGAACAAATTGAAGAAATTATGAGCGGAATTGACGAGCAAACTATTGAGGATATTAAATTTGCGCAAACACAAGTGCGTACATTTGCACAAGCTCAAAGAGAATCAATGAAAGATGTTGAAGTTGAAACTCTACCGGGAGTTATTCTTGGACATAAAAATATTCCAGTGAGCAGTGTTGGTTGTTATATTCCAGGCGGACGTTATCCAATGGTCGCTTCTGCACATATGAGTGTACTTACAGCGAAAGTAGCTGGTGTAAAACGTGTAATCGCTTGCACTCCTCCAATTCAAGGTGAAATTCCAGCAGCAACTGTTGCGGCAATGCACTTAGCAGGAGCGGATGAAATTTATATTCTTGGTGGAGTTCAGGCAATGGTTGGAATGGCAGTCGGTACGGAAACGATCGCGCCTGTAGATATGCTGGTAGGACCGGGTAATGCTTTTGTTGCTGAAGCGAAGCGTCAATTATTTGGACGTGTAGGGATCGATTTATTTGCGGGTCCAACTGAAACATTAGTTGTTGCTGATGAAACAGCAGATGCTGAAATGATCGCGACTGACTTATTAGGTCAAGGAGAGCATGGTCCAACATCACCAGGAGCTTTAATTACAACATCTGAGAAGCTAGCTAACGAAACAGTGGAAGAGATTGAGCGTCAACTTCAAATTCTTCCAACAGCTGATATTGCTCGTGTATCTTGGGAAGATTACGGCCAGATTATTCTAGTTGATTCGATTGAAGAAGCGTTAGTTGAAGCGGATAAATTAGCTTATGAGCACGTGGAAATTTTAACAGAAGACCCTGATTATTTCTTAAATAACATGGCAAATTATGGTTGCTTGTTCTTAGGGCCAGAAACAAATGTAGCGTATGGTGATAAAGTAATCGGTACAAACCATACACTTCCTACAAAAGGTGCAGCACGTTACACGGGCGGACTTTGGGTTGGTAAGTTCTTGAAAACTTGCACATACCAAAAGGTTACTCCAGAAGCGAGTGCATATGTTGGTGAATATGCTGCAAGACTTTGTCAGCTTGAGAACTTTGCCGGCCATGCTGAGCAAGCGTTACTGCGTGTTCGCCGTTATGGAAAGAAATAATAGTATTTAAAAATAACAGTAAAAGTAGCCAAGTACTTGTGATTGGGTCTTGGCTACTGTTACTATTACAGAATAATTTTTTTCTTAGTTTCGAAATAATTATTAGACTTTTGTAAATCTTTTGCGTTTACAAAATAAAAATGAGTTGGTATAATACCCTTGAATACGCATTCAAAAATATTCAACTTATTTAGTAATTATGGCGATTTGAAATTATATGATATAATTTCTCTGCTAAGTAGGGCAGGAGGAGTGTATCGTGGTCAAAAAAAAGGTTACTGCAATGGATGTAGCAAAACTGGCGGGAGTATCACAGCCGACAGTATCAAGAGTCTTTGGGTCGGGTGCGAATGTATCTGAAGGTAAAAGGCAACGAATTTTAGAAGCAGCTGAAAAGTTAGGCTATCAACCAAATGCAATTGCTAGAGGTTTAACGACGAATAAGACGCAAATGGTCGGTATCGTCATGAAGGACATTCAAAATCCATTCTATCCAGAAGTTCTTGAACGATTTTATAAAGAATTAGCTAAGAGAGGCTATCATTTACTCTTTATTAATTCTGATAATGATCAAGTAGAAGAAAATGAAATTAGTAAGTTGATAGAATATAATGTTGAAGGTGTGATCATTACAGACGCCCTGCTTTCTTCATCTGCTGCTGCTAGATTCATTCGAAATGACATTGTCGTTGTGTTATTTAACCGGTATATTCAGGATAATTATTACAGTGCCGTGTATTGTGATAACTATTCAGCTGGTTATGAAATTGGTCAATATCTAATTGAATTGGGACATCGGGAACTAGCGTTTATTTCAGGTCCGGCTAATACGTCAACCTCGTATGAACGTAAAAAGGGATTTGAAGAAGCCGTCTTACATGAAGAGAATGTTCGTTTGTATATCGAAAATGGGCATTACACGTACAAAGGTGGTTATGATGCTGCAATACGGTTATTAAACAATCATAAGAATGTTGAGGGTATTTTTTGCGGGAATGATATATCTGCTTTAGGAGTCATGGATGCCGTTCGTTTCTTAGGATATAAAGTCCCTGACGATATTTCAATTGTGGGTTTTGATGATATTACCATGTCAAGCTGGACAAACTATTCTCTTACGACGTGGAAGCAACCTGTTGAGGAAATGGTGCAAAATACAATTAGTATACTCCTTAATGAAATCGACGGTGACAATGAAATTAAATCAGTGAAGTCGATACAAGGAGAACTTATTGTAAGGAACTCCGTTAAAGATAGACGTAACTCATAAGACCAAAGAATAATACAAGAATCAAACATTATGACTGTAGTTAACAAGTGTACTCTGCCAAACTCAGTCGTTCATTTTTAATGAAAATTGAATACGTATACAAAAAGGAAATATATTTTTTCCAAAAATATGTATGCGTATTCAATTTTCATAAAAAACACTTTTATTAAAGGTTATCCTTTATAAAATAAAGTAAAAAATCAAGATGGGGGTATAAAAATGAAAAAACGTTTAGGGTTATCAATTATGACTTCAATTCTAGGTTTATCCTTACTTGTAGGTTGCGGTGGTTCTGCGACACAAGAAAATACAGGTGGAACAACTGATGGTGGGGGAGAGCCGGTAAACTTAGTTCTTTCTCATACAGGGGCTCCTGATACACCAGTATATGATACGTATGAAAAGTTTAAAGAAGAATTAGAGGCCATTTCAGAAGGTGAGATCACAGTAAAAATTCACCATAGTGGAACACTAGCTGGAGATACACAAGGGGTTGAAATGTTACTTAATGGAACATTAGATATTGCAACAGCAGCTACAAATAATATGTCACCATTTACAGATGCGTTCCAAGCGTTTGATCTTCCTTACATGTTTAAAGATGTAGATGCGACACATAAAGTGTTAGAAAACGAAGAGCTTGCCAGTGAATTTGAAGCGATGATGAAAGAAGATGTTGATCTTGAACTACTATTTTATTTAGATCCAGGTTCACAGCGTGATGTAATGAACTCTAAAGTTCTCGCAAAAGTACCTGCTGACCTTAAAGGAATGAAATTCAGAGCAGCAGAAAGCCCAATCGAATTAGCGGCAAACGAGGCACTAGGCGTAACACCAACACCAATTACATGGGTTGAAGTATACTCAGCACTTGAGCAAGGTGTAGTAGATGGATTGTTACAACAACATCACTGGGCAGTAACAGCGAACTTACATGAAGTAACGAAATATGTAACGGAAACTGGTGGAATCCATGCAATGCACATCGCATTCATGAGTAAAAAATCATTTGATAGCTTATCTGAGGAACAACAAAACATGGTTTTAGAAGCAGCACAAAAAGCACAAGCGTTCAACTTTGAAAATGCTCCATTACAAGTTGAAAAAATGAAAGAAAAGATGGCTGAAGAGGGAGTAGAATTCTACACACCAACACCTGAGGAAATGGAACTTTGGGTAGAAGCTGGTCGTTCAATTTGGCCGCAATTTGAAGGTAACTTCCCTGAGGGATTAATTGATCGTATCCAGGCAGCTCAAGAGTAATTTCAAGCGAGTTTGTATGTAAGATAAGAGGGTTCAATCATTCATGAGATGAACGAAGAACCCTCTTCTTACTTTTCATTAGACGAGGGGGTGGAAACCTTGGTAGATAAATTAGAACAACAACTGGGAAAAATAAGTGATGGCTTAAATAAAGTATCAAAAGTATTACTAGGTATTATCGTTGGAAGTATGTTTTTAATCATCTTGTCACAAGTAGTCCTTCGCTATGTCTTTGGCAGCGGTTTTTCTTGGGCAGAAGAGGTTACTGTATTCCTAATGGCATGGATGACATTTATCGGATCAGCAATCGCTGTTAAGCAGGCTGGACATATTAATATTGATATCTTTATTGATCGATTATCGTTAAAACTAAGATGGATCGTTGTTTTTGTTAGTAAGTTACTCATTTTAGCGTTTATTCTTATTTTTACTTATTATGGTTATTTATTCGCTGTAGGAAGTTTTAATTTTAATTCAAATGTGCTTAGAATTCCGTTATTTTGGCCAAGGTTTTGTATTACTGTAGCGGGAGTAATGATGGTAATTCATATGGTACACTCTCTTTTAAAAGATATTAAGGAGGTGAAAGGGAGATGATATGGTGGTTAATCATTCCATTTTTTGTATCACTAATTATTGGAATTCCTATCTCCTTTAGCCTCGGAATTGCAACAATACTTTTTGTATTTGTTACAGCAACCGTTCCTTTGGATGTTGTCATTCAAACAGTATATAAATCTGCAGAATCTTTCCCGTTAATGGCAATTCCATTCTTTGTTCTTGCCGGGGAATTAATGAATAGATCTGGTATTACTTCCAGACTTATTAATTTTGCAAAGTTTTTCATGGGTAGAGTCCGCGGGGGATTAGCGCAAGTAACGATTACCTCTGGTGCCGCCTTTGCCGGATTGTCAGGTTCTTCTGTTGCTGAAACAGCGGCACTTGGGAAAACATTAGGTCCGACGATGGAAAAGGAAGGCTATAAGAAAGACTTTGTTGCAGCATTAATCGCAAGTGCTGGTGTTATGGCACCGGTTATTCCTCCGAGTGTCATTATGATTCTTTACGGAGCGCAAATGAACGTTTCAATTGGTAAGCTATTTATGGCAGGGATTATTCCTGGTCTAGTGATGGCAATCCTATTAATGGTTCTGGCGTATATTATCTCGGTGAAAAAAGGCTATCCAAAATCAACGATTCCATTAACATGGAAAGGATTTATGGAAGTTACTCTTGCAGCAGCGTTAGCATTTGTCATGCCGGTCATCATTATTGTCGGTATTCGTGGTGGTATCTTTACGCCAACTGAGGGTGGAGCTGTTGCAGCTGCTTATGCGTACATTATCGGTGGTCTCGTATACCGTACGTTAAAATGGAAGGACATTATTGATAGTTTAATTCAAACGGGTATTATTTCAGCAGTTATTATGCTTGTCGTATCGATGTCTGCACCATTTGGCTGGGTAATGGCTTATTTCTCAATCCCGCAGGCGTTCGCAGATTCTTTATTAACGGTGACTGAAAATCCTACGATCATCCTCATGATTATTATAGCGATTTTGATGTTTGTAGGGATGTTCCTGGAGGGCGCGGCAATCGTTATGTTACTTGGTCCAGTATTTGCACCAGTGGCAGTGGCTCTTGGAATGGATCCGGTTCACTTTGGTATTGTTATGATCATGGCAATCGCAATCGGTATGGCAACTCCGCCAGTCGGGGTTAACCTCTTCGTCATGGTACCAATCATGGGTACGAAGATGGAGAAGATCAGTATTGCCGTCATGCCTTTTATCGTGGTCCTAATGATTGCGCTATTAATTATCGCTTTCGTACCTGATATTGCATTATGGCTGCCTAACTTATTTGAGTGATGGTAGGGAGAATTTTATAAAACATTGTGAAGGAGGACTTGTGGAAGTCCTCCTTTGTTATGTTCTGATAAGGGAATCTATTATTCTCTATTTTTTTTGCTGAAATTCCTCTGAATGAATAAAATAGTAAGGTACTGACTCTCATTATTTCGTAATTAGGATACGTTATTTAATGAAAAACTACATATTTTAGTAAAATGCTGCGGGTTACTAACTAAGTCTTAGTCATTTATAAGCCGATTCCAACTGTTTATAAGCGAATTTTCCTATTTATAAGCGAATTTCAGCTGTTTATAAGCCATATCGAACAGTTTATTAGCTAATTTCCATCCTCTGGAAAAAAATCCTCCTAAAACGCCTCTTTTTTTGGTGCCGGAAAAAGGTGTCACAATTTTATTGGGATATGCAATCATATTGTCGCTATCTTACATACGATACAGAAGTATAACTTTCGTACTATAGGAGGGCGTCACATTGGCCAAACATAAACACTCGCCAGATCATTCCAAGGGAAAAAATAAAAGACCGAATTTCCTTGTTATTCTTGTTGATGAGCAACGATTTCCAACAGTTTATGAAAACGAAGAGCTAAAAGAATGGCGAAAAAAATATTTGAAGACACAGGAGCTTCTACGGGAAAACGGGATGTCATTTCTAAATCATTATATTGGAAGTACAGCTTGTTCACCTAGTAGAACAACGCTTTACACAGGTCAGTACCCTTCCCTGCACGGGGTCACTCAAACGACCGGTGCAGCGAAAGGCGCTTTTGATCCGGATGTATTCTGGCTTGATCACAATACAGTCCCTACTCTAGGTGACTATTTTCGTTCTGCAGGTTATCGAACGTTTTGGAAAGGGAAATGGCATGCTTCTGATGAGGATATTATCGTTCCGGCAAGTCATAATGCAATGTTGAGCTTTAACCCAACAACTGGTGTCCCTGATCCCGAGAAACAACAGCTTTATGTAAATGCAAATCGGCTAGATTCCTATGGCTTTGATGGGTGGGTCGGTCCTGAACCACATGGATCAAACCCGCGAAATTCCGCTTCATCTGCTGCGATTGGGTTAAGTGGCCGTGATGTTGTATATTCTGAAGAGGTCGTTCGATTAATTCACTCCCTGGAAGGTGAAGTTCAAGCAAATAATCACAAGCCTTGGTTAATTGTTTCATCATTTGTAAATCCGCATGACATTACCCTATTTGGGCTATTCACACAATTACTGCCAACATTTAATTTTTCTATAGATCCTTCTGTTCCCTTTATACCGCCAGCTCCGACAGCAAATGAAAACCTGCTTACTAAGCCCTCAGCCCAAAGTAATTACCGAGACGTATATCAACAGGCATTACAACCTACATTAGATACACCTTTTTACAGGAAACTATACTATTCACTTCATAAGCAGGTTGATGATGAAATGTATAAAGTATTTACCGCTCTTAAGCAGTCTATTTTCTATGAAAATACAATTGTGGTATTTACTGCGGACCATGGCAGTCTAGTTGGAGCCCATGGAGGATTGTTTCAAAAATGGCATAATGCCTATGAGGAAGCACTTCATGTTCCACTCATTATACACAGTCCGAAATACTTCGCTCATAGTAAAGAAACGGATATGCTGACAAGTCATGTGGACATTGTTCCGACTTTATTAGGACTTGCAGACATTGATGTACAAGAAGTCCAAGAGAAACTGAAAAAAGACCACACAGAGGTCCATCCCCTGTCAGGTCGTGACCTAACTTCATTAATTAATGGGAATTCTGAATTTACTCGCTGTGATGAGGCTCTTTACTTTATGACTGATGATGAATTTTCAAAAGGCTTAAATCAATACACTCTAACTGGCCAGTCATATGAAGCGGTTAAACAGCCTAATCATTTGGAAAGTGTCATCGTCAAACTGCCAACAGGCGATGCGAACTCAAAGGAAATTTGGAAGTTTACTCGTTATTTCGATAATCCGCAATTTTGGAGTGATCCAGGCGTTGAAGATGTTGAAACGATCCAGAAAAAAGCGACAGATGTTTCAGAGGATCTTCAGGCTGCTATTTGTATCACAACCACCAAAATTCAGCCAGTCCCGGATCAATTCGAGTTATATAACCTAACGAAAGATCCACTAGAAGAAGTAAACCTTGCAAACCCTGTACATGAAACACCTGAATCAAAAGTGATTCAAAAACTTTTAACAGGAATTCTTCAAGAACAACGCAGACAAAAAAGACTTACTCCTTCAAGTGGTTAATGCTTCATACCAAAGGACATTAGTGAAAATTGGGTATACCATCTTTGAAACTATTTTGTTCTTTCATCTTTTTTTGAACGGTGTTTATCGAGTTCAATTACATCGTCTTCAGCAAATTCAGTTGAGTAATTAGGAATAATGGTTGATCGCTTGTCTTCTTTTTCATTAAAAAGTTTATTTTTAAGATAAGCATGAAATAGAGGCTCACTTAAGGTAATGAAGAAAGTTGTAAACAAGGTAGCCAAAAGTATCGAGCTATTTCGGTCTGCGAAAAAGATCAGGCCTAATATCCAGAGCATTAAAAAGGTAAGACCAAAATCCAAAATCGATGCAATGGCATTTCCTACTCTTGGCATGATGAATAAATCACCGACAAAGTAAGCGATCGGGGTTACAATCAGGCTAATAATAATGATGTCCACCAAAGTGGCCCCTACAGCAATTGGAAGTACAGTGACATTAATGGCTGTAATAATCAGTAATTTAATCAAAAATGGTTTTACGTGATTCATCCAATCCATGTCTAGTCTCCTTTATTAGTTCGTAATTGATATCTTTGTTTAATATCACCTAAAACAGAAAAAATATAAATTTTTATATTTCAGAAACGGGAAAAAGTAACCCATCTTAACCTTTGCGCGATCAAAAGGTAGAATGGGTTACTTTTTTGTGTAGAGAGACAAATGTCAGAAAACCGGCATACCTGAATCTCCTAAAAGTATATATGATAAAGGTAGTTGGAAAGGGGGAGGGCTAATTTGAAGAAGCGGATCGTATTACTGTTAAGCTTTTTGCTGCTATTACTGCCGCTGCAAAGTTATGCCATGACAGAAGAAAGTATCCCGATGACGAAAGACAATGTGCAAGCTTTTGCGGAGGACTATTTTACTGAAAGAATGGAAGAGTTTCAGATTCCGGGTGCGGTCATTATTGTGGTGAAAGATAACGAAATTCTTTACCAACAAGGATTTGGTTATGCCAATTTGGAGAAAGGTCTTCAGGTTGATCCAAGTCAGTCGTTATTTCGAATCGGCTCGGTGACGAAGCTGTTTACCGCCACAGCGATTATGCAATTGGTTGAACAAGGTTTGATCGATGTCGAAGCGGACATCAATGAATACTTAACCGATTTTCAAATTGATACAAAAGCTTTTCAACCGATCAGAGTGAAGCATCTTTTGACACATACACCTGGTTTTGATGAAAAGATCATTGGAATGGCAGCTCGTGATTATCGTGACCGCATGCCGTTAAGGGAGTATGTAAGAGAACATCAGCCCGAGATGATTCGTGAACCCGGTCAGTATGTTCAATACAGCAATTATGGTATGGCGTTATTGGGCCTGATTATTGAGGAAGTTTCGGGGCTAACTTATGAACAATATATTGAAGATCATATTTTAAAACCGCTCGATATGAATAATACACATGTGATGATGAATCCAGCTGTTGAGGAGAAGATGGCTCGCGAATATTTTCCAATGGGGGACACTTATCAGGAAGAACCTTTATATGATTTTCACGTTTATCCTGCTGGCTCGATGATTGCTACAGCTGAAGATATGGCAAAGTTTATGCTGGTTCATTTGAATGAAGGAACTTGGAATAATACGACGGTATTAAACGAAGAAACAGCGAGACTGATGCATGAACGTCAATTCTCTCAGCACCTGAACGTCCAGGGATTTGGTTATGGCTTTTTTGAGCGATTACAGAACGGCCATCGATTTCTCGAACATGGCGGAAATACAGGTGGAACGAATAGTATGCTGACGATTGATAAGGAACGGAATATTGGGGTTTTCATCTCTAATAATAGCTATACAGGGGCATTGGTGAGCTATGAATTTCCGTCAGCATTCATTAATCATTTTTACCCGATGAGTGAATCTGCGATGGCGGTCGAAAATACGGATTCTTCGGCACAAGAAAATAATCTGAAACGCTACGAGGGCAGCTATACTACGAATCGTTACAGCCGTGAAGATGTATCGAAAGTAGTGCTGGCATTATCTCCTCCGATCAAAATCAGTACAGAGACGGATCAGTCATTGCTTGTAAAGTATTTTGGTCAAGAGCATACATTTATCCAAGTTGAACCGCTAGTCTTTATGGAAGCCGGGACTGGACAGTATATTGCTTTTGAAGAGGATGACAAAGGGAAGATTACTCACTTATTTTTTTCCGATAGCTTTGTCTATGAAAAAGGTAGTTGGTATCAGAATGTTTTGCTGCATGGAATATTGATCGGGCTGTTTGTGTTGCTATCAGTAATAACGGGGCTAATCTTGATTTTTACATTGATAAAGAAATTTGTTAGAAGGAATAAAGAAAGCCTAAGCCCAGCGATTGAAAAGAATCAAAGCTGGTATAAAGATGCCGGAAAGCTGAACATCATGATTTGTTTGAGTTTTTTACTCTTTTTCGTCGTTTTGGTTATCGGGCTCACGCAAATGACTGGTGCTTCTGCTGTGTTTTTAGAACTTCCTATAGCGGTGCAATTCGCGTTTTATTTGCCATTACTGACGATCTTGTTTGTCATCATACAAGGGGGTGTGTTGCTACTTTCTTGGTTGTCTAAATCAGGGTCAATATTTAAACGACTGTATTATACGGGTGTTTTGTTTTTGGCGGTCAATGTTTTGTTTATTTTGAGGTATTATAATATGTTTGGGATATGATAGATATGGGTGCCCCAGTAAGGTGATGTGAGAAAGTAATAATGGTGTTATACGGGAGTGGTAGAGATGACGGGTAGCAGTTACCACAAATAGACAAGTGTAGAAGTTTTTTTCAAAAAAAAAGACCTTCCTTAAAGAAGGAAGGAAATAACTTAGTCTTACCAACCTATTATATAACTACGATTAAATTTCTAATTTTTTGAGTGTACGGTAGTTAGTAATATATGGATAGCTGTTTGTGTCAGCCATCATCGGCCCTGCGGAGAGAAATCTCTTGCATGGCTTTTTATATGCGCGGGTTTGGCGGCAAGTTTAATGTATAATAAGCTTAAGCATAGATAACTACATAAAAAATGGTGAAAGGATGATCAACATTGGATTTAGGTTTAACGAACAAATCGGTATTAGTACTGGCATCTAGTCAAGGATTAGGAAAAGCGATCGCGACTAAGTTTGCTGAAGAAGGTGCAAAGGTGATGATCTCAAGCCGAAATGAACAGCAATTGCAGGAGACAGCGGAAGCGATTCGAAGTGCAACTGGAAGTGAAGTCCACTACCAGGTATGCGACATTAAAAATCCCGAACAAATAAAAGAATTGGTTAATAAAACGGCAGAAGCATTTGGTACGATTGATGTGTTAGTCAATAATGCAGGCGGGCCTCCCCCGGGCGGGTTTGAGCAGTGCACAGATGATGAATGGTACCACGCATTCGAGTTAAATTTGTTAAGCGTAGTGAGAACAATTCGTGAAGTGCTGCCGCATATGAAAAAGCAGGGTGGAAGAATTGTGAACATTACCTCTTCTTCGATCAAGCAGCCAATTGACAATTTGTTGTTATCGAATACGTTCCGAATGGGTATTGTGGGACTTGCGAAAAGTTTGTCACAGGAATTAGCTCAATACGGCATCTTAATCAATACAGTTGGACCTGGCCGGTTTGCAACATCAAGAGTGGATGAACTCGATCAGGCAAGGGCGGCAAAACTGCAAATGACTGTTGAAGAAGTAAAAGAACAGGCAAAACAATCGATTCCACTTGGCCGTTATGGTGATCCGGAAGAGCTGGCGAAGTGTGTTGTCTTCTTATGTTCAGAAGGGAATATGTATGCAACAGGTCAAGCGATTGTTGTTGATGGCGGAATGACGAAGGCTTATTGATTATGAATAAAATAGGAAAGGCGCTCTTATTCACACATAAGGGTGCTTTTCTATTTGTTTACACAGAATTTTTTGAGATATGCTAAGATTAACCTATTAAACGAACAAGGAAGGCTAACTTTAATGAGATACAGAGTGTTTCTATTACAATTGGTATTGCTGCTCGTTTGCTCAACAGTCGCGGTGGCAGAAGATCAGGCAACGTCTGAACTCCGTGTTGCCTTCGATCCTTATTTAGCCCCAATCCAATACCTCGAAGACGGCGAGGTGAAAGGGTTTGCGATTGATCTGATGAATACGATTGCCCAAAGAAATGATATAACGGTTATTTATCTTCCTATGACGATACAAGAGAGTTTACAGGCGCTTAAGGATCATGAGGTTGATATTATTTTAGGGCTACATTTTTTAGATCGCCAAACGGTTGCTGTTGATTACACCGATCCTTATTTCACCTCTTCAATTGGATTGCTCGTTAAAGCGGATGATGAGGAAATTCGCGGGATGAATGACTTACATAGAAAAATGATTGCGATCCAGCGCGGGACGCTTGAGTATGAATTTCTTAGAAATATTCGAGGTGTGAGATATAATACAGTAACAAATCAGGAAAACGGCTTGAAGCTTCTTTTTCAAAAACGTACCGATGCGTTTGTAGGCGATGCGCTAGTGACTGAAACACTGCTTGAAAATTACGGGTTGAGTGATGAGTATACGTTTATTGGTACTCATCTATTACCGATTGAATATTCAATGGCCGTAAATCTTGGCAATTACTCATTGGTTCGTATGATGAATCAAGGGTTAAGAGGGATGAGGAGCGATGGCACGTATACTGAACTATATAATCAATGGTTCAAAGACAATGACTTCACCAATCTGTTAATCCTAGTAATTGAAGTGATCGCCGTCCTGTTAGTGATCGGCTTGGTGTTATTCGGGCTTGCGATAAGGTGGAACCGAAAATTAAAGAGGGAAGTAGAGAAGAAAACAAAAGATTTAGCTGCGTTAAACCGGTCGTTGAAAAAGCAAATGGTTGAAGAGCGGCGATTACGGGAACAAATCATTGAACAAGAAAAAAGCAGAGCGCTCAGTCGTATAGTGGCAGGAATTGCTCATGAAATCCGAAATCCTCTGACATCGATCAAAACGTTCGTTGAGTTACTTCCGAGAAAATATAATAATGAACGATTTCAAAAAGAGATGAATACGCTTGTCCCTAAGGAAATTGACCGGTTAAATCAATTAATCGAAGGACTTATTAATTATGCAAAACCGCAAAAGATAAACAGGGAGCCAGTCAATCTTGATACGTTACTACAAGAAATCCTCCTTCTTTTTACAACAGCTATTAATAATAAAGGCTATGAAATAAAATCAAAGATTGACCCCAATTGTAGTATTGAGGTTGATCGCAATCAATTAAAACAAGTTATTATTAATTTAATCATTAACGCAGTAGATGCCATGGATGAAAAACAGTCCCAAGAACTTTTACAAATTACGATAAACGCCTATCAAAAAGCAGAGAATGTCTATATTGAGGTAATTGATGAAGGAGTTGGGATGACCAGTGAAGTGCTGCATAATGTGTTTGAACCTTTTTATACGACAAAAGCAAAAGGGACAGGGCTTGGACTATCGATTGCCAAGCAATTTGTGCAAGAAAATGGCGGACGGTTCACGATCGAGAGTGAACAGGGAGCGGGGACCATCGTTACGTTAATTTTTGAAAAGGCAGGGGGAACGTATAAATGAAAAAAATCTTAATCATTGATGATGAACCAGCGATATGCTCTTCCCTTTCATTTGCGTTAGAGGACGATTATGAAGTGACAACGACAACAAATCCAGAGGAAGGAATAGCGTTGATTCAGGAGGATCCGTTTCATATTTGCTTATTAGATTTAAAAATTGGCAGTGTGAGTGGAATCGATGTTCTCGTTCAATTAAAAGAGATCCAAGAGAACCTGATTGTGATTATGATTACGGCTTATGGCGACATTACGACATCGGTTGAAGCGCTGCAAAAGGGAGCTTTTTCGTACCTGACAAAGCCGATCAATATGGACGAGCTTTTCACAACGATCGAAAAATCACTTCAATTTTTAGAGTTAAATGATCGGGTTGACTATTTATCGAAGGAGTTAGAACGCAAATCCACCTTTGAAGGCATGATCACGAAAAGTGAAAAAATGGACAATGTGTTGCAGCTCGTTGATAAAGTGAAGGATGTAGATACAAGTGTTTTAATTACCGGCGAAAGTGGGACTGGAAAGGAAATCGTAGCGAGAGCGATTCACTTTTCAGGAAAGCGAAAAAAAGAACACCTTGAAGTCGTGAACTGTGCCGCAATTCCAGAACAGTTACTTGAAAGTGAATTGTTTGGTTATGAGAAAGGCGCCTTTACTGGAGCGGATACAAATAAGGAAGGAAAATTTCAACTCGCACAAAATGGAACTATTTTTCTGGACGAAATAGGTGACATGCCCTCAGCACTGCAAGCGAAGCTATTACGGGTTCTGCAACGAAAAGAAGTGACCCCGCTCGGTTCCAATAAAACGGTAAAGTTAAATGTCAGGGTGCTGGCCGCTACAAACAAAGACTTGTTGGAGGCAGTTGGTAATGGCGAGTTTCGTGAAGACCTTTATTACCGATTAAATGTCATTTCTATTCACCTGCCGCCACTCCGGGAGCGAAAAGATGATTTGCAGCTGCTTATTCACCATTTTATCGATCAATTTAATAAGGCGATGGGGAAACAAGTGAAGGGCATTACATCAGAGGCAAAGGAACTTTTTTATCAGTACAGCTATCCCGGCAATATTCGCGAATTGGAGAACTTAATTGAAGCAACGATGGTCATGTCAGATGGGCCATATATTGATGTGGCAGATCTACCGCCGCAATTGCGAGATGTCGATCGGCAAATTGAAAAAGGCAAGTCATCTCTTAACGCTTACCTTGGCTTGCCATTAAAAGAAATCGAAAAGCAATTTATTCTAGCAACACTGGAGTATAATGACGGCCATCGAAAAAACACGGCAAAAATGTTAGGGATTAGTGAACGAGGATTAAGGGAAAAACTAAAGACATATCAAAAGGAATGAAAAACGGCAAAAAAGTCCCCATGCGGCACTTTTTGCCGTTTTTATTTTCTTCTGAAAAATGAATGCGGTTTCAACACGGCGGTTTGTGGGTGTTTTAAAAGTTGGCACGGTTTTTGCATAATGAATAGGTGAAAGATAAATAAAGGGGGAAATAGACATGAAGAAACTTTTCTTATTGTTTACAGCATGTATTCTAATTCTTGCAGCATGTGGTGGAGATAGTGGTAGTGAACCATCAGGTGATGCGGGAAGCGATGATTTATTTATTACAATTGCCACTGGAGGAACATCTGGTGTTTACTATCCAATTGGTGGAGCGATTTCAAACTTACTAGAAACAAATTTAGGACATGACACATCTGTACAAGCAACTGGTGCATCTGTTGAAAACGTGAACTTATTAGATACAAATCGTGCGGAAATGGCGATTACGATGGCTGATACCGTTCTTCAAGCATACGAAGGAAATGGTGCATTTGAAGGGGAAGAGCCAAAAGATAATTTACGCGGCTTAACGGCTTTATATCCGAACTATGTACAAATCGTAACAACAGCGGACAGAGGAATTGAAAGTGTTGAAGATTTACGTGGAAAACGTGTTGGTGTTGGAGCACCAAACTCTGGTGTTGAATTAAATGCCCGTTTAGTATTTGAAGCACATGGCATGTCTTATGACGATATCGAAGAAGACTATTTATCATATAGTGAAGCGATTGATCAAATCAAAAATAACATGATTGATGCAGCGTTTGTAACAAGTGGAATTCCAAATGCAACAGTGATTGACTTATCAACAACAGCAGAAGCAGTGATTGTTCCAATCGAAGAAGATGCAGCTGACTATTTAGTTGAAAACTATCCTTTCTTCTCAAAAGGAACGATTCCAGCAGGCGCTTATGATAACGAAAACGACATTCCAACTGTGGCAATCATGAACTTATTATTAGTCAATGAAAGCTTATCAGAAGACGTTGTCTATGAAATGACAAAAGAAATCTTTGAAAACATTGAAGCAGTACAAGCTTCACACAATGCAGCAAAAAACATTACGCTTGATACAGTAGCGGAAGGGATGCCGGTTCCATTCCATCCTGGTGCTGAGAAATACTTCAAAGAAGTTGGCGCAATCGAATAATTGAAGTAAGGAGGAGAGAAGGCGCATTCCGGTGCGCTTTCTCACCAATACTTTTATGAACGTAAAAAAGATCGTCTTACTTTCTATTGCAGTTATGATCGTTTTGTATGCAGGTTATTGGACAATGACTCATTCTACGCAGGAACTTGTGATAAGAGAACAGCATAACCATAAGGAATACTTTCGAATGGCTGTGAGCGAAGGCGATGAATTAACGATGTCCTGGATTCATTCGGTTGAAAAAACGCCTTGGCTTGAAGTGTACGAGGTTACAAGTGATAACAAGTTGCGATTGAAGGAAACGCGCTTTCAATCGTATGGTGCAGGGGTGCCGGAACATATCGACGGTGATCTAAAAGTAGTCGATGGTTATACGGTGATAACTGGTATAGACACGGATTTTCCAAATTTGCAGTGGCTTCATTCACAAAAAGCAAATTTTACGTTCTATTTGAATGATGAACTTATTTTTGAGGGGATTGATTTGCCTCATCATATCCCGATGGAAATTAGAATTGAAAAGGAGTGAACAGTATGGAAAAGGTATCGAGTACACGTGAACCACAACTAGATGAACAGCAGCAAAAATTGTTAGAAAAATATGATAGTGAATCAAGATTTCGTGTTTTTGATAAAAAATCGGTTGCTTTAATTGTTTCGATCATTGCGATTGGCCTGTCATTATATCATTTATATACGTCTTATTTTGGAATGCCTGTTACACTTAAGCACCGTTCGCTTCACGTAGCAGCAGTTGTCGGATTAATTTTTCTTTTATACCCGGCATATAAAAAGGCAAATCGGACAAAACTCCCGTGGTATGATGTGATCTTGGCAATGCTTGCGGCAAGTACGTCTGTCTACATTTTCGTTGATTACTCAGGCATTATTCAACGCGGAGGACTGCCAAATCAGCTTGATCTTGTTTTCGGTGCAATTTTAGTTGTGCTTGTTTTGGAAGCGGCTCGACGTGTTACTGGCTGGGCACTGCCAATATTAGCGATCTTATTCTTTTTATACGGCCTTTTCGGGCGGGAGCTTTCAGGTATTTTTAAGCACCGCGGCTATGAGTGGCAGGATTTAGTCAACTTCATCTACGTCACAACGGAAGGGATCTATGGGACAGCCATCGGTGTATCGGCAACATACATTTTCCTATTTATCCTGTTTGGTGCGTTTCTTGGAAAATCAGGAATGGGACAATTCTTTAACGATTTAGCGCTGGCGATTGCAGGGCAAACAAAAGGGGGTCCTGCAAAAGTTTCCGTGATTGCGAGTGGTTTCTTAGGAAGTATTAACGGTGCAGCGGTAGCCAACGTTGTTACAACAGGAACATTTACGATTCCATTAATGAAAAAGATTGGCTACAAAAAGGATTTTGCAGGTGCCGTTGAAGCTTCAGCATCTGTTGGCGGACAAATTTTACCGCCGATCATGGGGGCCGCAGCCTTCATTATGGCCGAGGTTCTAGGAATTCCTTACAGTACAATTGCGTTAGCAGCACTATTACCAGCATTACTGTTTTACGTTGGGATCATTACCCAAATCCACCTTCGTGCATCAAAAGAAGGGTTAAAAGGCATTTCGCGTGACAATTTACCACGGATTAAAGAGGTAATGAAAGAGCGCGGTCACTTATTAATTCCGTTATTGTTCTTAATGTACATGTTATTCTTTAGTGGAAAAACGATTATTTTCTCTGCATTTTTAACGATTATTGTAACGGTTGCTGTAGCGATGCTGAAAAAGACAACAAGAATGTCGCTGCAGGATATTCTTGATGCTCTTGAGCAAGGGGCTAGAACTTCAGTTGGGGTTGCGATTGCCTGTGCGGCAGTAGGAGTGATTGTCGGTGTCGCAACATTAACTGGTTTTGGTCTGAAACTTGCAAACGGTATCGTCATGTTAGGTGGAGAAAGCCTATTCTTAACATTACTGTTTACAATGATTGCTTGTATCGTACTCGGAATGGGCTTACCAAGTATTCCGACCTATATTATTACAGCAACAATGGCAGCTCCTGCTCTAGTTCAGCTGGGAATTGAGCCGCTTGTCGCTCACTTATTTGTTTTCTATTTTGGAATCTTTGCTAACATTACACCACCAGTAGCACTGGCATCCTTTGCAGCTGCAGGGATTTCAGGTGGTAATGAAATGAGGACGGGATTCGTTTCGATGAAATTAGCGATTGCTGGTTTTATCGTTCCGTTCCTGTTCGTTTACAATGACTCACTTCTGCTCATTAACACGACATTCACAGAAGGTGCACTTGTTTTAATTACATCTGTGGCAGGTGTGATGATGTTAGGGGCGGCGGCAGAAGGCTACTTTATGACACGCATGAATGTTGTTTTCCGTATCGTTCTCTTTGCGGGTGCGATCCTGATCATGAATCCGAATGGGCTGCATGATGTGGTCGGTCTTATCATCGTTGGACTTGTGGTATTTTTACAATGGAGAAAGGCAAAAAGTGAAGAGCAAATGAAGCTGGAGGAAGTGGCTTCGTAGGATAGTGATGTAGATAGAGTTGCGCTCATCTCTCTTTAGGGGAGGTGGGCGCACTTTTTTGTTTTTAGGTGGAGGGATAGCACTGAGGTAGTGGGGCGGGATTGCGTCAAAAGAGAAAGAGGACTCAAAAGAGAGTCCTCATTGATCGTTTCCTGCCGGAAGGATCGCAACACCGCTTTCTTCGTAACAGTCATAGCAGACAAAGTCATCATCATTGATCAGTGATCCTTGTAGTGGAGTAATATATTGATTGCAACAGTCACATTTTTGTTCCATGTATACACCTCTCTTTCTGCTTTTATCTCAAGCTTATGTTCAATATTATTCTGTTTTCCCTAAAGTATGTCCTTTTATTTTCCAAAAAAGACCTCATTGGAAATTGGGCATATGCCTATACAATCCTACTTATGCAAACATAAATTGAGTGTAGTTAGAGGAGGAGGTATAGATAATGGAAAGATTATTTGGCGGGTTTCATCATGGACATGGAGGCTACTATCCTGGACACGGCTATCATCATGGGCATGGAGGCTATCATCACGGGCATGGTTATCATCATGGACACGGCGGTTATTATCCGGGGCATGGCTACCATCATGGCCATAGTGGGTATTATCCTGGTTTCGGTTTCCATCACGGCCACGGCGGGTATCATCCAGGACATGGGTTTCATCATGGGCATGGAGGCTTTTATCGTTAATCATTTAAATGAGGAGACAATTAGCGGTGCTTTTGAGCATCGCTTTTTTGCGGAAATGATTGTACAGCACGTGATTTCAAGTTCAGGGATAAATGGACCCCACGACCAAATGAGAGGGGAATCCATCAATTGGTCGTGGGGTTCAAGTGTAAAGGCGTGTCATTTTGAGGTGGCAGGCGTGTTTCACCGCCTACGCTTGTTTCGGTTACGAATGAACGTTGGGACTTCCAAAGATTCTTCAGAATGATCATAGGCACGTCTGTTATCTTGAAATGATTCTTCTGGATGATCATAGGTACGTCTGTTATTATGAATGGATTCTTCTGAATGATCATAAGCACGTCTGATACCATGAATAGATTCTTCTGAATGATCTCGGTAGTTATCTTGAATGTAGTCTTCTGTATAATGCATGTCTTGGCTACGATTATAATTGGGCTGTTCAGAATAATGCAATCCGCGGCCATGTCCGTGAATGGACTGTTCTGAATAATGTAAGCCACGTCCATGATCATGCCCGTGATATACTGGATCATGTTGGATCTGTTGATTTCTTTCGTATTCGTACGGATGAGACACTTCTTTCGGCGACGGCTTTGGAGGTTCCTGTTCAACTGGAGATTCTTGTGTAAATCCAGTCGCAATGACAGTGACGATAATTTCTTCCTTTAAATTATCGTTAATGACCGATCCAAAAATCATATTTAATTCCTCATGTGAAGCAGATGCTACCATATCAGCTGCCTCCTGGACTTCAAAAAGACTTAAATTGCGACCGCCGGTAATATTCATGATCACACCTTTGGCTCCACTGATCGAAGTTTCCAGTAATGGACTGTTTATCGCCTTTTGCGCAGCAGCAGTAGCACGGTTTTCACCTGAAGCGATTCCAATGCCCATTAAGGCCGTTCCTTTGTGGGACATGACTGTTTTCACGTCAGCAAAATCGAGGTTGATTAAACCGGGCACGGCAATCAAATCGGAAATCCCTTGAACACCCTGGCGGAGAACACTGTCTGCTTCACGGAACGCATCCAGCATGTGCGTGTTTTTATCGACAATTTGCAATAAGCGGTCATTAGGAATCACAATTAACGTGTCCACTGATTCCTTCATTTCGTTAATTCCACGTTCAGCATTTAGTGCACGCTTTCTCCCTTCAAATTTAAACGGGCGCGTGACAACACCGATGGTCAGAGCACCAAGACTACGAGAAATTTCAGCAATGGCCGGTGCTGCCCCGGTCCCTGTGCCGCCGCCCATTCCTGCTGTTACAAACACCATGTCCGCGCCTTGTAATACTTCTTGAATCTGTTGTTTGCTTTCTTCTACAGCATTTTTACCGATTTCCGGATTGGCACCTGCGCCTAATCCTCTTGTTAATGTTGCACCAAGTTGGATCTTGATTTCTGCTTTTGATTGGTAAAGAGCTTGCGCATCTGTATTAACGGCAATAAATTCTACCCCTTCAACTCCATCCTCGATCATCCGGTTGACTGCGTTGTTACCACCGCCGCCAACTCCAATGACTTTCACTGTGGCGAACTGGTCTATATATGGATCAAAATAATCCAAAACTATCATTCCTCCTCAATTATCCTAATTCCAATTGACTCTCAGCTATTCAAGAGAGTCCAAAACCTTCTCTATATTGTTCGTAGTTTTCTTTCCATTTACGTGTGTAGAAGGAGATTTAGTGGAAGGATTTTGCTGTGGAGGGATATAGTTTCATTGAATGCTAGATTAATAGTGAACAAGGTGAGGAATTGAAGTGGGGATTATGTTCGCGGACATATGGTACGTTATTTGTGACAGAATCAATGGTTTTAGGAGTTAAGCGGACATATGGTACCTTATTATGCAATTCTGGCTACTTTTTTGTTGTGAAATCGGAAAATAGCGGATCATATGTCCGTGAACGGTTACATAGAGGGCATTTTTTTGAAAATAGCGGATCTGATGTCCGTTTCATGATGACAACAAAATAAAGGCGGATCTACTTTACCTCGTAGATTCGCCTTTTTGATAGTTTAGTGCTTGATTTTTATAGTTCTAGAAATGAAGATTGCTGTTTCTGCTCTTGTAACGGGCTGGTTTGGTCGGAATGTTTTATCCGTGTAACCGGTTGTGATGTTATTTACTGCTAAGATTTGGATATACTCGTGTGCCCAATGCTTCTCAGGAAGGTCTTTGAAATCGATCGCCGTTTCACCGGTAAGTGAGAAAGTCTTTACGAGTATTTTTGCCATTTCGGCTCTTGAAATTGGCTGTTCAGGGTGAAATCTGCCATTTGTCCCTTCGAAAATACCAGCCTGCGTCAATTTAGCAATGGCATAATACTGTGGATGATTTTCGCTGACGTCTTTGTAATTTGGATTTGGTGGTACAGCCTGGTCAAACGGTACTGCACTCAATAAGATTGCTGCAACATGAGCGCGGGTGATCGGTTTATTCGGCTGGAAGAGACCATTGGAAAATCCGCTGATAATGTGATTTTCGTAAAGGAAAGCAATGTCAGCATAAGCTGGATGATCTAATGGGACATCTTTAAAAATTGGTTTTGCTGTTTTATTTTTTGCAGTAATTGCTTTGTAAAATTCCTCAGCAATGGCTTCATAGCCTTCTAAGCTTGGATGAATGTCTTGTGGGTTAGGGAGGTAGCGTTCATAATTTGCTGCAAAAGGTTTGGCAGTCGGCACATAGGTCACGCCGAATTTATTGCTGACAGCTAGAATCGTATTATTTAAGTTTTCCAGTAAACTATTCAGGGTCGGCTGAAGCTCTACAGGGTGATAAGGAAACGGATTATAATACCCCATGATATAGATATCAGCTTCAGGATTGATTGTTTGAATCGCTGTTACGATTTTCGTTATGTTTGTTCCGATGTCGGTCAGGATGCCGGAAATGACTGCCGGATCTACTGAGAGATTTTGATCGATCGGGCCAATTGCTTTTAATAGATCATTGGCTCCGACTGTTAAAGTAATCAGATTTGCTTTTCTAATCGCTTTTTGAATGTTTTCTTTGTTCGTTTGGATATCATCAACAATATTAGCGCTTGTATACCCGGAAGTGGCGTATCCTTTATTAAAGGTGTTTAAATCATGGTGGAGCTCAAGTTTTTCAGCCAGGAAGTCAGGATACCCTTTATCGAATTCGCGATAAGGTGTGACCCCAGCTGCAAGTGAATCACCTAATGCGAGATAATCAATAACATCCTGATTTGAATTTGCATGTGCGTTATTCCACGGAGCAAAACTAAGTGAAGAAACTAAAAGCAGTACGGCAAGAAAAAAAGATAGTGTCCTTTTTTTACTACTAGTTCTCATTCCAAATCTCCTCTCATCATTAAATCAATTATGTATATTCTTCATTCGGGCGATTTATCCTCTAAATAAAGTGATAACACTGTTAAAGTTTGAGGAGACCAACTAATAATGTCAAAATGCATGATTCATTGAAGCAGGGGAGCATTGTGCTAGAATAGATTCGTAGTGGTAGTTGAGTTCGCGGACATATGGTACGTTATTTGTGACAAAATGAATAGTTTTAGAAGTTAAGCGGACATATAGTACCTTATTCTATCAATCTCACTACTATTTTGCTGTGAAATCGGAAAATAGCGGATCATATGTCCGCGAAAAGTTACATAGAGGGCATTTTTTTGAAAATAACGGATCTGATGTCCGTTTCATGATGAGGCAAGAAGCATCGAACAAAGTGTAGTTTCAAAAAGGAGTGAATAGAGTTGGATCAGAATTTGTTTCATACGATTAATGGGTTAGCGGGCAAAAATTCAACCATTGATCAATTGATGATGTTTATTTCATCTTATTTTTTATACGTCCTTATTTTTCTCGTTTTATCATTATTATTTTGGAAATCGACGAGGAAGGCTGGAGCCATTGGGGGCATCAGCATACTATTTGGCTTAGCTTTGAATTTGGTCATCGCGCAATTCTATTACCGTGATCGTCCATTTGTTGAGTCCGATGTAAATCTATTGATTGAAAAAGGGATCTCGGCGTCATTTCCAAGTGATCAGGCTACCATTGGCTTTATCTGTGCATTTGTTCTGTTAACGGTAAATAGGAAAATGGGCAGTGTGATCCTTTTTCTTGCAATCCTTCTAGGTTTTTCAAGGGTTTATGTTGGTCATCATTACCCTCTTGATGTTCTTGGCGGGTTTGTTGTTGCAGCCGGAGTCACATTTCTTAGTTTGATGATTGGAAAAAAAGTGTTGAGATCAACAAGAGGTAAGCGTGATGTGGGAGTTTGATACCGGAGAATAATCGAGTTGGATTCGGTGCGCTTTAAAAAGGAGAAGATACCCTCGGTAAGGAGAGTATCTTCTTTGTTTTTTATTCATCTTTATCAGGACTATTAACCATAATCCCTGCAACTTGTGTTAATCGATCATAGAAAGCCAAACCAGCTGGTGTATCATACAGACCAATTTCTTGAAAAGCTTCTTTCATGCATCGAAGCCAGCACTGGGCACGTTTCGGTGTAACTTCAAAGGGAAGGTGTCGCTCTCTCATGGCTGGCGGTCCAAATTCCTGACTGTAAAGGGCAGGTCCACCTAAAAATTGCGGCAGAAACATACGCTGCTTTCGTTTGATTTCTTCAATGTCTCCCTCAAACAACGGTCTAAGTTCCTCATCGTCATATACACGCGGATAAAAAGCATCAACAAGCTTGTCGATCGTTTCTTGTCCTCCAATTTCTGAATAAAGTGTTTTAAAGTTAGATTCCATTGTTCTCACCTCTTTTTTTAAAATTATAATAAATATAAAGTAGACATGTCGTGACATTGGTCACAAATCGAGAAGTATTTTTTACTGAAAATGGGAATTGGCTGATAAACTTGTTAAATTCGCTGATAAATGATCAAAATTCGCTGATACACCTCCGAATTTGGCTGATAAAAATTGCAGCTTCTATTGATGTTTTTTTATGTGGACAGTTAGTTGTATTTGTCTTTGATAGATACACAATATGTACGATTCCAAGTCAGTTAGTTCTAAAAAAATAAAAAAAGACTCCATACTCACAAAAGGGTGTGATTATGGAGCCTGTTATTAAAATGACATTACTCAGCAATGTATGAACAGCAATAATCTACGACAGATTGGATTTTTAACTGAAATGTTTGATTAGCAGGTACATAGAAAACGCCGCTTCCCTCAATAATATGCCAGTCTTCATCTTGTAATTTATATTCTAAATTCCCGGCTAGAATCTCCATTTCTTCTTTAAGGTCAGTGGAGAATTCGTACTCACCAGGTAACATAATTCCCAGAGTTTTTTTCGTCCCATCTTCAAAGATAACTGTTCGACTTGTGACCTTCCCATCAAAATATGTATTGGCTTTCTTGATGATTGAAACATTATTAAATTTTTCCATTGCTTACTAATCTTCCTCTCATATAAAAGTACTCTTAATTTATCATAAAACTTCTGTCAGGAATAGAAGAAATAATTTGAATATATAAAAAGTAATTGAATAATTAATGGTACAAGACAAACGGGTCAATCCCTACCACAATCGAAGTCGCTGAAATTTTGAGGAAGTATGCGAAATTTTACGATGGTGGAAAGCTTGTGAGAAGAGCGATAGCACCAAAGGGATAAAAAAGAGGGGTGCTCCCCTCTTTTGGGATGGCTTAGACGCAAGTGAACGAATCACCAATTGTTGCTCTTAACCTGCGCAGTGCATATCTGCGGTCATATTGTGGACTTTTTCGCAATATATATGGTGTAGCAAAAAGTAAATAAGTGGAGGGATTTAGCAATGACCATTTACTTCTGGAATGACGACGAGAAGGTAACGTGCATCTTAGATTCAGAAAGAAAAAATCGGTATTTGCTAAATTGTTCCTGGGATGCTGGGAAACCGAGTGTCACGTATATCATGTTTAATCCGTCCGAAGGTAATGAACTGGTGGCAGATGCAACGCTCAGAAGAAGTGCAAACTTTGCGAAGCGCTGGGGCTACGGTTCAATGAATGTTGTGAATCTTTTTTCGCAAATATCGAAGAATCCTAAAGATGTAGCCATCCCTTCATTAAGTGAAAAAGTGCGGAATGAAAGATATATTATGAAGGCAGTCTCAGATTCGGAGTGCGTCATTTTTAGCTGGGGTAAGCTTGTGAAAGATCATCAGGATATGGTGGAGGAGGTTACCAAGCTCGTTCCTGCTGAAAAACAGTTCTGTATTAAGAAAACAGAGGATGGACTCTATCCGAGGCACCCGTTATTTTTGCCGAAAAATTATAAGCCGATCCCTTGGTGAGAAGGAGTTAAATGGTAGTTGGCTGATAAATTAATAGTGTTGTTATACTCAGAATAGATTATGTATATCTGATGGACAAATATATGCTGTTTGTCTTTTAGGGGTGGATGAAGGATAATTAGATATGGGAGAGTGCTCTATGTATGTGCTATAGGGCATTTTTCTGTTATTTTTAAAGGATTTTTAAAAGGTTTATTCACTTATCATACATTGCGTCGTTATAATGAATTTAGAAAAAAGCGCAATATTACGATGGTAACTAGAGATCGCTAGAATAAGGAGTCATTTTTCATGTATAAATACCTTTCCTGGGCAGCTGTTGTTATGTGGATGTCCGTCATTTTCTATCTCTCTCATCAACCAGCTGCATCATCAAATGAGCTGAGTGGAGGAGTTGTTGAAGTTATTGTTACTACAATTGGAACAGTGACGTCTAGTAGTGTTAATACTGAGAATTTTAATTTTATCGTTAGAAAAAGCGCCCACTTCCTTGCGTATTTTTTGCTGGGAGTATTAGTGTTGAATGCACTGAGGTCAAACGGGCTTCAAGTGTATCGCAGAATGGGACTAGCCTTTTTGATTTGTGTTGGGTATGCGGTCTCAGATGAAGTGCATCAAATTTTTATTCCTGGTCGGTCAGGGGAGATAAGAGATGTCCTCATTGATAGTGCAGGGGCGGGGGTAGGGATCGGCGTGATGTGGTTGCTTGGCAGGATATTCAGGAAAAAATCAAGCTGAGCAGAGTATAGAGGTAGTAGTAATTGTGTGTTTTTTCCTGAATATGGTAGCTGGCTGATAAACGGTGAGAATTGGCTTATAAAATGAACTGGAAGTCTATTTGGAGTAACTAAAAGCGTCCAATAAGGCCCTGCTAACCTGATAGCAGGGCCTTATTCATCACATTACGGACTTTTTTTGAGGTTCCGAACCAGAATTATAGAGTTTTCCTGGCAACTCTTGGAGTGATTGGTTGACCATGTCCAGCTTCTTCTCAACTCGGTGCAACAGGTAGAGTGTCACAACGATAGGAAAGCCGTATTCGCTAATGAGCGGGATCCAGACTTCCATTTTGCCTGCCTCCTTTAGTAGTGGAATTAGAAAAAGAGGGAGCTAGTCCCTCTTTTGATTATGAGATGTCAATTTCTTCAACTGATCGACCGACGATTCGAGCTTGTTTCTTCGCTATAAGCTCGCCACCGCTTGAAGTGAATGCATTTTGGGCGATAACCGTGTCCATGGCTAACTTCACAGCAGCCGGATTAACAGGTTCGATTGGATCGTCGAGGGCGATCGTCACGTTTTTTCCTTGCTGATTTTCAAAGATCAATTCAATACGCTTGTTCATTGTATAGTTCCTCCTCTTTTTGGTGACAGACACCGCTCGTGGACAGTTTGACTTAGTTTGTCTTTGAGTGGTGTCTGTCACATATAGTGATGTTCACCTATAGTGAATATACGTTGCTGCGGTCCATTTTTTCGATTGGGTGAATTTGTAGTGGCATCAGGGCTAATGCAGTGTTGCGGATTTGATCATCAGTGGCAAGGGTCTTGATGTTTGAAAAGCTTTTGTTGCGGAAGATCGGCTCACCGTTTCCGTTAATGCCAACTTCAAGTACGACAGTTAATCGTGAATTGACTAATACTCCATCCATTGTTATCCCTCCTTTCATACTGTATATATAGGCGAGTGAGGGGAAAGGAGATAAGGATATTAAAATTAAAAAGTGACAATTAAAAAGTGACAGACACCGCCCGTGGACATTTTCATCATTTTTGTCTTTTTGCGGTGACAGACACCGTAAAAAAGGTAGAGACCATATATTACTGGTCTCTACCTTTTCGTTTGAGGTCACTTATTTTGTAGTTGTAAGCGGGATATTGCGCAGCTGTTGCTCTGCATCTTCGTCACGCACGATAAGATAGTGTTGGACATCATTTTGCTCGCAAACAAAAACATCAATATCCTTCTGGTTTCCGGCGAAGTAGATGTGTGTTCCTTGCTCGTTTAGTAAATGAAAATTTTGCAGGCAGTGAGTTGGGTTTTGGTCATGTGGAAGTGTATGTCTGCAAAGCCCGCTCTCATTGCTATGCTTAAAGCCCGCCCCTTCAAGAACATGTAAAATGTCATCAACAAATTGATCCTTTAGTAAGAAATCATGAGTTGATACAGGGTGATTAAAGAAATTAATCTTTAACTCCGTTTGAATCTGTACTTTTTGTTGTCGAAATGTGATTGGTGTGTAATACGGTAAAGTAACGGAAAAAGGTACTACTCTATTTTCGTGTGGTTTGATAACCATCGGATCGGTAATTTTAATTTCAAGGATTGGTTCAGTTATATCGGTAAAATCAGTCATTTCATCATCAAATTTATGAAATTCCGAATCGATATGAATATAAATTTCAGAGATTTTCTGCTCAGCATTTCCTCCAAAAAGATGAACCTCACCTTTCACTTCTTTTCCACGTTCGATTACATTTTGAGATAGTACAGTATTTACTTTTGTAGATCCAATTCCTATAGATGAAAATAGGCGCTCAAACATGAACTATCCCTCCTAAGTTTTAATATGTACATACTTCATAAATATTATGTATGTTATTTATCTATTATATTAGTACAATCCTTACCTGTCACCACACGAAATATAGGAGATTGTGTCGGTATTTCGTACAAAGAGGGGTTAACTGATTGGAAAATTGTATTCGCTGGCGCATAGATGTGGATTTTATTTAATGTAACGTAAGATTTCTGTAACAAAGAATATTCATTCCATTTGTCGGAGTAGAAATGAGTTTTATCTACTTTTGAAACGCTGTAGGATTGTATACCGAAAAGAATTTGGGGAATATGCAAAATATTTTTTACTAGAACTGGAACAATAGTACCCATAAGGATCTCACTTATTAAATGGTAAATAAGGAAATGGAAAGGAGGGTGTTATGAAAACTAATCATAAATTCTTCATCGTTATTTTGATGACGGTAACTATGTTGTTCTTTGTGAATCAGCCCAACCCTTCTTTAGCGAGCAGTGATAATACGGTTTATTTAAAAGGGGGACATCTAATCGATGATAGGACATTAGTTCCGTTGCGGTCGATCTTTGAAGAATTAGGCGCTACAGTCGTATGGGATCAAACTACGAGAACGGTAACGGCTTATAAGGCCGGAAAGACAGTAAGATTAACGATAGATTCGAGACACACAAGTGTCAATGGAAATCATGTTATTATTGATGTGCCTGCACAAATTAAGAATGATAGAACGTTAGTCCCTCTGCGATTTGTGAGTGAGGCCATGGGTGGAAGTGTTGACTGGAATAGTGATTTAGGTATAGCAACGATTTTATCTGGAAATAAGAAAATTGAAGTAACAATTGAACAGATTGTATGGCTAAGAAATCCAGTAACATTTAGAGACGAAGCTGGTAATTGGGCAAACTTTCTTAATTTAACACAAGCAAAAATTGTAAAGGTTACAGAAAATATCACAGGTTCTGTCAATTTAACGGTAGAAGTAAATGGGAAAGAATATACAAGAAGTTATTTATCGCAGTACCATGTAAACGGAAGGTTGAAGCACACTTTCGGCTCAGGGAGATATTTTTTTACGACGAATCCTTACAATCTGTACTATTTCCCGGAATCAACATGGAACGATATAAGACATGAAAGAGTAAGAATCGGTATGTCAGAGGGGGCGGTTTGGTTATCGTTAGGTCTTGCTGATCGTAAAAATCGAAGTGTCGGATCCTGGGGTGTTTCCGAACAATGGGTATATGAACAAGGTACAGGATATAATAACCTTTATTTATACTTTGATAATGGAATACTAACGAGCTGGCAGAACTAATATCAATGTCAGTTGTATGCACAAGAGTAGGGAGAGAAGAGGTCACCTACTCTTTTTTATTTTGGAAACAAAGTAAGGCGCATGATGATATTCCTGATAATGGAAGTTGGCTGATTAATGACTAAATTTGGCTGATAAATAAAGAAAAATAGAGTAACAATGTTCAATTACTATTCTTCGCTTAGTAGTCTTCTCTCTTAAAATATAGAAAATTCTGTACTCACTCTCGATAAATATCCAAAATCTGTTACAATAGGGATTATATCCTATCAAAAAAGAAGGGAGAGTTTTCTAATGAATGGAAAAACTAGAGTAATAGCGTTTTTCTTATTATTTTTTCTAGCATTAACACCAAGTACATATGCGGTTGATCCGCTCGATTTTGATTATGATCCAATTTACGTTTTTATTGATGGGAAGGAGCCGAAATTTACGAATGATCCTATTATAGAAAAGGGGACGACATTAATCGAGTTCCGCCCTGTTTTCGAAGAACTGGGCCTTAAAGTAGGCTGGAATCAAAAATCGAAGAAAATAACAGGGGAAAAATCAGGACTTAAAATTGAAATGACACTTGGGAATAAAACAGCTACTGTGAACGGGAACAAGGTTCAGCTTCAAGTAGCGCCAAAGGTAGTGGATGGTAGAACGTTGGTGCCGTTACGATTTGTTGGCGAAGCAAGCGGGAAGAAGGTTCAGTGGAATGGCAATGTCCGCATGATCCTGATTAATGATGGAAAGTATGAGAAGATCAATACTGCTTTTACAGTAGGTGAATTAAATGACAGCTTCCTTCAAGGTGTAGCGAATGGCCGGCTAGGAGCGTTTGAATATTCGAAGGTTGTTGGTTTACCGCTTGGCGAAGTGGTCAATCGTTACGGTTTTCCAGATGCGAGACATAACGGGACACCTGCATCTGATGATGTCCCATCAATTCGTTATGGAAATTACTTTATTACGTTTTTAGGTAATGATACTAGACAGCATCATTTGAAAAGGCCGTATGCATACGGTTTGAACTTGTTCTTTGATGAGAATGTTACAAACCGTGCCATTGTTAATGCACTTGGAGATCCTGATGATGCTGACTATGGCATGCACGCATATTATACTTATTATCTTGGAAACTATAACCTAGTTATGACCGCTTCAAGTTTAGAGTACTCAGATTACTTCTATTATATGTCAATTAGTAAGTAATAAATTTTAAGTAGGTGTCTGTCACCGCTCGCGGACAGTTTAATAGTATTTGTCCTTTGGTGGTGACAGACACCGTTTTAAAGGCACATTCCTTAACGAGAGGGAAGTGCCTTTTTGTATGGTACCGCGACTTTTGTTGTCATTCGCTGATAAACTCCAACACGATGAATGTATTTGTTGTCTACCATTTATTTAGAGTACTATTAATAGTATGATTCTAGTAAAAAGTCGAGGTAAACGTAAAGTGGGTGCAATTATTAAGGGGATTTTGTTTTTTTCATGGTTAATTCTTCTGCTAAGCGGAATGTGGACGAGTAGTTCTGCTGATTTTATTAATCATCAGGATGTTTCGTTTCAATTTTCCGAATCAGAACGGAGCTGGGAGCGGTTTTGGGAGGTCGTTATTTGGCCAACAGTGAAACCTATTTTGTCATTTCAAAAATTGGTCATTTCGTCGGCTGTTTTATATTAGGTTTGCTGCTTTTTAACTGGCTAGGATTAAAAAAGTTAACGCTAGTCTTTATTCTGGTGCTCGTTACACTAGTTGAAATTAGCCAGGGATTTTTTACAAGAGACGCACGGTTTTTAGATGTGATCATTAATGTGTCTGGGGTAACGTTTGCGATTTTCGTCTATTGCTGGAAGCGAAAGTAATGATAGTGCTATAAAGTTGGGAAATTTCTTTGAGAATAGCCAATACATAATCAACGCCTTAATCATGTGAGAAGTTATTATCCTATGAATAGCGAACAGTCTAACATGTCAGTTTTACCAATGTTGTCACTTTTTGCAGAGGAAATACCACTGACCGTATTCTATTTATGTTATAATCTTCTGAAAAAAGGATGGTGTATACAATGGATGAGGTAGTAAAAGCGATTCAAGACGAATATCCAGATGATTTCGCCTGGTGTTACGGATGTGGACGTTTAAATGAAGGCGGACATCATTTTCGCACGGGCTGGCAAGGGGAACAGACGATAACGATTTATAATCCATCACCTGAACACTTGGCACTTCCGGGTTTTGTCTATGGTGGACTAATTGCATCATTAATTGACTGTCACGGTACAGGGTCAGCTGCCATTAGCTTACATCGAAAAAATGGACATGAAGTAGGAGAGGGAGCTGAACCGCCTCGTTTTGTAACGGCTTCACTAAATGTTGAATTTTTGAAGCCTACTCCACATGGTGTACCGTTAAAAGCGATAGGGAATGTGGAAGAAATTCACCCGAAAAAGTGGAAAGTAACTACTGAAGTCTATGCAAATGACACACTCTGTGCCCGTGGAGAAGTGGTTGCAGTTGTCATGCCGAGTACATTTGCTAATAAATGATAGAATGGAAAACCCACCGGATAATAAAACGGTGGGTTTGTTCGTTGTCCTTAAGAGCTATCTGAAGATTTTGTCCTTGAAATAATAATCGTTGGATTTTCTGCCAGATCAATTTCCTTTTTTAATGAATGGAGTCGAACAACAGGGCGTTGTAAATGTCCTTCAATTCGAGTCACAATGGCTTCATGTCCGGTATTCAAAAGGACATTCGTTCCTGGAGGGTACAACGCAACTCCCTTCATAAAGGAGAGGACAATTGTGTGGAGAAATTTAGTCTCACTTTGCGACATAATCTGTTCAGCAGCGATATCAGGAGATAATTTATTAGTGGAGATTAAGTTTTCATAGCTATTTGCAATATTACATATTTGCGCAAATTGTAAAATATCATTGCCATTAAGTGATCGTGGAAAGCCTCGGCCGTCCAATGTTTCGTGGTGCTGATAGGCGATATGAGCAGAAAGCAGGTTTATTTCTCTATTATTTCGAATAAGATCAAAGCCGGCTTTTGGATGTTCCTCTTCTTTGTTGGTGACTGCTTTTCCAATATCGTGAAGCAGACAGCCGATGGCTAAGTCGCGTAACTGTATATTGTTATATTTTAATTGCTTTCCGATTTGTAATGCGAGCAATGTGACATTGACAACATGAGCAAAATGGGTTAATTCATTTGCAATAGAGGAGGATGGCACTAACATAATCGCTTTTCTTTTTTGAACTTCAGTAATCAGTTTCCCGGCTGTCTGTTGTATGTCGCGTAGAGGTAATGGACGTCTTGAGGCAGCTTCCTGATAGGTTTTGTTCATAATCCCAATTAAATCCATCCAAGTCGGCATGTCAATCATTTCTTCCAATGTAATACCTTCAGACTTTTTATCTTCAATAATTAAATGTGATAACCCAAGTTGAATTAGCTTCGCCATATATTTGGGATGAATATTATTGCCTGCAGCAAGTAAAACTCTTCGTTTATTATCAAAAATAGGCTTGGCTAATTGCATTGTTTTTGGATCATACTGATCGATGGTAATTAACCGCACGAAAATTAACCTCCTATGATTTTAAGATATTGGTACTATATTATCATATAAACGTCGGTTCATTACTCGGTATTAAGTGAAACTCACTACTTTTTCATTAGATACGCCAAAAAATGGACAATATATTGGTAAAAAATACATAAGGTATTTCAATTGTCGTGATGTCTATTTTTGTCGAACCTATATAATTAGTACTATTTTATGTATATAATTAAATCTAGTTTATTAATTGAATTTAAAAATAGTTTCACGATAATAGCAAACTTATTGAAAGATAAGGACGCAAAGCCACGGGCCTAAAGTTGAATAACTATGGCAGCCGGGTTGCCGAAAAAACAAGCAGGGGTGGATACTGTTTTTCGGTATCCATCTTTTTTTTATTATAATAATTAGGAGGAGGATTAATGGGATTCGATGTTAACGCAAACAATCATTGCAGAAGAGCAAAAGATTTATCACGCCTATCAACCTATCTATGATTTAACTGATTGGCAACCTTTGGGGATGGAGGGGTTATTGCGCTCAAGTCAATATTCTAATCCAGTCGAAGCATTTTCTTATGCGCGTAAAGCTAATAAATTATACGAGTTTGATACAGGTTCAATTAAGAAAGCAATTTTAACATATGAATCTGTAAACCATTCTGAAAAGCATGGAAAGTTATTTTTGAATATTTTTCCTTCAACAATTTTAAACTCAATGTTTCCAATCTTTTTAAGAGAAATCATTGACGATAGTAATTTAGACAGTCATCAACTCGTCTTTGAACTTTCTGAGTTAGAGCTCACTTCTAATTTTGAAGAATTAAAAAAGCGAATCTTTCATTTTAGAAAACAAGGAGTATTAATTGCTATTGATGATATAGGTTCCGGCTATTCTAATTTTAAAACAATCATTGAAATTGAGCCTGATTATTTAAAGCTTGACCGTTATCTTTCAATCAATCTCCCCCATTCACCCAAAAAACAATCCCTAATTGAATTCTTTAATGACTACGCATCTAAATATAACAGTCAATTGATATTAGAAGGTATTGAAACAGAAAGTGAACTTGCTATTGCAAAAGCAATAGGAGTCTCATATGGACAAGGTTATTTATTAGGAAAACCAGCAACGTTATAATATAGAAGGTTGGTGCTGTACCTAAAGTAATAGGGGTGGAAACGTGAAACTTCACCCCGGAACTCTTTTGTAAAGTTTATGATGACATTGATGAATGGGTAGTTGCTGAAATGTCCTTATTATGGTAAATTATTATATCTGAGCAGATTCTTTATACAGTGATAAAAAAGTTTTGGAAAAAGTGTTGCGCAAGAATTTGTAATGTGATATATTATTTCTTGTCGCTAAAACAAGGCGATGTCACAAAGCTTCACTAACAGTTAGATGGTGAGCTGAGCGTACAAAATATTTATTGAAAAAAGTTGTTGCGTAGAATTTATTAATGTGATACAATAAATCTTGTCGCTAACAACGATGCAAGT